>NZ_JAZIBG010000060.1:0-4108 GCF_036621135.1 Aquincola agrisoli | reverse complement strand
CCACGTCGCGGCCGCGGCGCCCGGCAAGGTCACCGCGATCGACACCCACTGGATCTGGCAGGACGGCCAGCGCCTGACGAAGGCGCCGCTGCAGATCGCCAGCGGCCACATCGAGGTGCCCACCGTGCCGGGCCTGGGCATCGAACTCGACATGGCCGAGGTGGAGAAGGCGCACCAGCTCTACAAGCAGCATGGGCTGGGTGCGCGAGACGACGCAGCCGCCATGCAGTACCTGCACCCGGGCTGGACCTTCAATCCGAAGCGGCCCGCGCTGGACCGTTGAAGGCTGCGTCGGCGGCGCCCTAGTGCTTGGCGTTGTCCTTGTTGAAGCCGCGTGTCGGGGCGCCCGTCGCGGGCCTGCCCGGCTTCGCGGGATTCAGCCATTCCCGCAGTTCCTCGGCCAGCACATGGTGGCCGTCCTGCTCGCTGCGCCGTATCAAGGCCGGGGCGTTGGCCTCGGTGACGCGTTCCCGGCCGACGCCCTTCACCAACTGGCGATAGACGTCCTCGATGTGCTGAACGTGCTCATCGTGGTTCATGCAGTCTCCTGACGTGGGGGCCGCCCGATGCGGCCGGACTGCCGGGCAGCAAGCGCCATGCCCCCATGGGGCTGCCCCTGGGGCGGGGGACGGCGCACAATCGCGGGTGCGCGTTCTTGCTGCGATCGGTATTGCTTGCGGCAGTTTCGCCCATCGGCCGCGCGTGCCGTGCCGGAACGCGGATGAGCAGGAGGAGTCACCATGGACGACACCACGCAGCGCCGCGCCGACATGGTCGCCAGTCAACTCGCGGCGCGCGGCATCCAGTCGCCCGCCGTGCTGCACGCCATGGGCACCGTGCCGCGCGAGCGCTTCGTGGACGAGGCGGACGCGGCGGTCGCGTACGAGGACGCCCCGCTGCCGATTGCCCAGGGGCAGACGATCTCCCAGCCCTACATCGTCGCCGCGATGATCGAGGCGGCCGACGTGCGTGCCGGCGACGTGGTGCTGGAGGTGGGCGCGGGCTCGGGCTACGCGACGGCAGTGCTGTCGCTCATCGCCGACCGGGTGTGCGCGGTGGAGCGCCACGCCGCGCTGGTGGATGCCGCGCGCGAGCGGCTGCAGGCACTGGGGTGCTTCAACGTCGACCTGCGGCAGGGCGACGGGTCGCTCGGCTGGCCGGTGCCGCGGTCGTTCGACGTGATCATCGTCTCGGCCGCGGCGCCGCAGGTGCCCCCGGCCCTGAAGGCCCAGCTGGCCGAAGGCGGCCGGCTGGTGATGCCCGTCGGCGACGAGGGTGAGCAGCGGCTGGTCAAGGTCACGCGCAGCTCGGCCCAGGCTTTCGACGAAGAAGTCCTGACGCCGGTACGCTTCGTGCCGCTGGTGGGGGCGCAGGGGTGGCCGGAGGATGCGTAGCGCGCGCCTATTCGATCGTCACCTTCGCATCCTTCACCAGCTTGGCGAACTTCTCGGTCTCGCTCTTGACCTGCGCCGCCATCTGCTCCTGGCTGTTGCCGATGGGCTCGGCGCCGATCTCTTCCATGCGCTTGCGGAACTCGGGCGACCTGATCACCGCGACCATCTCGCTGTTGAGGCGCGCCACCAGGTCCTTGGGCGTCGCCGCGGGCGCCAGCACGCCGAACCAGGTGCCGATGTTGAAGCCCTTGAGGCCGGTTTCGTCGAGCGTGGGCACGTCGGGCAAGGCCGACGAACGCTTGGCCGTGGTGACGGCCAGCGCGCGCAGCTTGCCGCTCTTGATGTGCTGCAGCACCGGCGTCACCGTGTCGAACGACATCGTGATCTGTCCGCCCAGCAGGTCGGTGGCCAGCGGGCCGCTGCCCTTGTAGGGGATGTGCGCGATGTCGGTGCCCGTGAGGTTCTGGAACTGCGTGCCGATCAGGTGCTGCGCGGTGCCGTTGCCGTTGGAGCCGTAGTCGTACCTGCCGGGCTTGGCCTTGAGCAGCGCCACCAGTTCGGCCACGTTCCGGGCCGGCGTGCCGGCGTTGACGACCAGCACGTTCGGCACCAGCGCCACCGTGGTGACCGGCACCAGGTCCTTCTGGAAATCGTAGGGCAGCTTCTTGTAGACGCTGGAGGCGATGGTGTGGTGCACCGCGCCCACCAGCAGCGTGTAGCCGTCGGGCCTGGCCTTGGCCACGTAGTCGGCGCCCAAAGTGGCGCCTGCACCCGGCTTGCTCTCGACGATGACCGTCTGGCCAAGGCTCTGGGTGAGCTTGTCGGCCAGCGCGCGCGCCAGCACGTCGGTGGTGCCGCCGGCCGGGAACGGCACGATCAGGCTGATCGGCTTGCTGGGCCAGGCCTGCGCCATCGCGCCGCCACTGGCCAGGGCCGCGGCCAGCGCGACGGCCTGGATCAGGTGCCGGCGGTTCAGGGTGTGCGTAGCGTTCATCGTTGTCTCCAGGGGGCTTCATTGAGCTGTGATGCGTTGCCGCGCCCAGCTCGCCGTTGGTTGCTCAGTCGATCTGCGCGATGCGCAGCAGGTTGGTGGAGCCGGGTGTGCCGAAGGGCATGCCGGCCGCGATGACGATGGTCTGCCCCGGCGCCGCGAACTGCAGGCTCACGGCGGCGGCCTTGGCGCGCTCCGTCATGTCATCGACGTCGGTCACGTCTGCACAGACCACGGGATAGACGCCCCAAGCCAGCGCCAGGCGGCGCGCGGTCTCGCGCCTCGGCGTCATGCCCACGATGGGTGCGCGTGGCCGTTCGCGCGCCATGCGCAAGGCCGAGGAACCCGAACTTGTATAGGCGACCATGGCCGCGACATCGAGCAGCCCGGCCACTGAGCGCGCGGCCCAGCCGATGGCGTCGGCGGTGTTGGCCGCAGGCTGGGTGTGCGACGCCTCGATGGCGGCCCTGTAGTGGGGATCGGCCTCGGTCTGCGCGATGATGCGGTCCATCATCGCGACCGCCTCGACCGGGAACCTGCCTGACGCCGATTCGGCCGACAGCATCACCGCATCGGCCCCGTCGTAGATGGCGGTGGCCACGTCCGACGCCTCGGCCCGCGTGGGCACCGGCGCGCTCACCATCGACTCCAGCATCTGCGTCGCGACGATCACCGGCTTGCCCAGCCTGCGGCACGCCCGCACGATGCGCTTCTGGATCGCCGGCACCTGCTCGGCCGGCATCTCCACGCCCAGGTCGCCGCGCGCCACCATCACCGCGTCGGTCACCGCCAGGATCTCTTCGAGGCACTCGATCGCCGCCGGCTTCTCCAGCTTGGCGACGATGCCGGCCCGGCCCTGCACGAGGGCCTGCACTTCGGCGATGTCGGCCGCGCGCTGCACGAATGAGAGCGCCACCCAGTCGATGCCCAGCGTGAGGCCGAAGTCCAGGTCGGCACGGTCCTTCGCGGTCAGCGACGACAGCGGCAGCACGACACCCGGCACATTCACGCCCTTGCGGTCGGACAAGAGGCCGCCGTTGACGACGACCGTCTCCGCGAAGCCGGGGCCGGCCTGCCGCACCCGCAGGCGCAGCCGGCCGTCGTCGAGCAGCAGTTCCGCGCCCGGTTCGAGCGCGGCGAAGATCTCCGGGTGCGGCAGCGGCGCGCGTGTCGCGTCGCCGGGCCTGTCGCGGTCGAGGTCGAGGCGGAAGGCCGCGCCTTCGACCAGCTTCACCGGGCCGCCGGCGAAGGTGCCGACGCGCAGCTTGGGGCCCTGCAGGTCGAGCAGTACGCCGATCGGCCGGCCCACGTCGGCCTCGATGGAACGGATGAGCGCCAGCCGCTGCTGGTGGTCGGCATGCGTGCCGTGGCTGAAGTTCAGCCGGAACACGTCGGCACCGGCACGGACCAGCGCCTCGATGGTGCTGCGGTCGGCGCTGGCGGGGCCGAGCGTCGCGACGATCTTGGCGTTGCAGGGGCGTTGCATCTTCTGTCTCCTCATCGGTGGCCGGAGGGGGGGCGCATCGATCACGATGGCCCGGAAGCCGCCTGCGGCGTCGGGCACCGCATGGCGGTCATGCGGCCTTGCCTTGGGCGCCGGCGGCCACCAGTTCGCACATCGCCTGCGTCACCTGCGCGGTGGTGGCCTTGCCGCCGAGGTCGCGCGTGTGCAGCGCCGGGTTGGCGGTCACCTGCTCGATGGCCTGCATCAGCCGCCGCGCGG
>NZ_JAZIBG010000059.1:0-36440 GCF_036621135.1 Aquincola agrisoli | reverse complement strand
GTCTCGTACGGCACGTCGATGAACTTGGCGCCCAGCGACTCGACCTGCTCCTTGACCGAGGGCCGCACGTCGCTCGCCTCGATCACCGCGCCCAGCCGCTTGGCCGTGGCGATGGCCTGCAGCCCCGCCACACCCACGCCGAGGATCACCACGCGCGCGGCCTTGATGGTGCCGGCCGCGGTCATCAGCATCGGGAACAGGCGCTGGTACTTGTCGGCCGCGATCATCACGGCCTTGTAGCCGGCGATGTTGGCCTGGCTGGAGAGCACGTCCATGCTCTGGGCGCGCGTGGTGCGCGGCGCGGCTTCCAGCGCGAAGCTGGTCAGCCCTGCCGCGGCCAGCGCGGCGAGCCCGTCGCGGTCGAACGGATTGAGCATGCCGACGAGCGCGGTGCCCGGCTTCATCAAGGCCAGTTCGTCGGGCGCCGGGCTGCGCACCTTGAGCACCAGATCGGCCGCGAAGGCCCCCGCACGATCGGTGACCAGCGCCCCGACGGCCGCATAGGCCTCGTCGGTCGCGCTCGCCGCCACGCCGGCACCGGCCTGGACATGCACGTCGTGGCCTTGCGCGATGAGCTTCTTGGCCGTCTCGGGTGTGACGGCCACACGGGTTTCCCCCGCCGCCGTCTCGAGCGGTACGCCTATCAACATGAGGTCTCCTCCTCGATGCAATGGAATGTGTTGCGCGTTTTTTGCGCGTATTGCAGTAGAGCTTACACAAGTTCCTTCGCGCGCCGCCGCATGGTTCACGCCAAGCAAGGCCGCGCCGCCGGCTTTACCATGCCGCGATGCCGAACGACCGCTGCAAGCTGAGCGTGACCGTCGCTGCCGTGATCGAGCACGAGGGCCGCTACCTGATGATCGAGGAGCAAACCTCCGAAGGCATCCGCCTCAACAACCCTGCAGGCCACCTCGAGCCGGGCGAATCGCCGATGCAGGGCGCCATCCGGGAAACGCTGGAAGAAACGGGCTGCAGCTTCGAGCCTTCACACGTGCTCGGGATCTACCTGTCGCGCTTCAACCGTCCGTCCACGGGCGAGGACGTGACCTACCTGCGCATCGCCTTCGCCGGCCGGGCCAGCGAGCCGGCGCCGGGCTGGGTGCTCGACGAAGGCATCCTGCGCACGCTGTGGATGACCGCGGACGAGATCCGGGCCAGCCGCGCGCGCCACCGCAGCCCGCTGGTGCTGCGCTGCCTGGAAGATCACCTGAGCGGGCAGCGCTACCCGATGGAGATGCTGACGGTCGACGCCACCGTCTTCGCACCCGAAGTCAAACGCTGACGCCGCCCGGGGCCGCTCGCGCGCAGCAGAGCGGCCGCGTGCCCGGCGCGGGACAATCCCGGGCATGGGAACAGCGAACAAGCAACGGGTGGTCGTCGGCCTGTCGGGCGGCGTCGACTCGGCCGTGACCGCGTGGCTGCTGAAGCAGCACGGCCACGAGGTCGTCGGCATCTTCATGAAGAACTGGGAAGACGACGACGACAGCGAGTACTGCAGCTCGCGGCAGGACTTCCTGGACGCCGCCGCGGTGGCCGACGTGATCGGCATCGAGCTCGAGCACGTCAACTTCGCCGCCGAGTACAAGGACCGCGTCTTCGCCGAGTTCTTGCGCGAGTACGCGGCCGGCCGCACGCCCAACCCGGACGTGCTGTGCAACGCGGAGATCAAGTTCAAGGCCTTCCTCGACCACGCGATGCGGCTGGGCGCCGAGAAGATCGCCACCGGACATTACGCGCGCGTGCGCTGCGTGGCGCCGCAGGGCGGCGTGCTCGATCCAGTGCACGCGCGGCCAGGCGACGGGCGCTTCGAACTGCTCAAGGGGCTGGATCCGAGCAAGGACCAGAGCTACTTCCTGCACCGCCTGACGCAGGCGCAACTGAGCCGGACGCTCTTCCCCGTCGGCGAGCTGCACAAGACCGACGTGCGCCGCATCGCGCAGGAGATCGGCCTGCCGAACGCGAAGAAGAAGGACTCGACGGGCATCTGCTTCATCGGCGAGCGGCCGTTCCGCGAGTTCCTCAACCGCTACTTGAACCACGCGCCGGGCGCCATCGAGGACGAGCAGGGACGCCGGCTCGGCCGGCACGTCGGCCTCAGCTTCTACACGCTGGGCCAGCGCCAGGGGCTGGGGATCGGCGGGGTCAAATCGACCGAGGGCCCGCAAGGCGAGCACGCCCCCTGGTACGTTGCGCGCAAGGACCTCGCGCGCAACGTGCTCGTGGTGGTGCAGGGCCATGCGCATCCCTGGCTGCAATCGCTGACCCTCGTGGCCGACGACACGAGCTGGATCGCCGGCCACCCGCCGGCCGACCTGCGCTGCCACGCGAAGACGCGCTACCGCCAGAGCGACGCCGCGTGCGCGTTCGAAGCGCGCGCCGAAGGACGCTTCGGGCTGCGCTTCGACGAGCCGCAATGGGCGGTGACCCCCGGCCAGTCGGCCGTGCTCTACGACGGCGACATCTGCCTGGGCGGCGGCGTCATCGCTGCGGCCGGTTGAGCCTTATGCATTGCCCGACTATGGTTAAGCGCAATGAATAGTTCTTCCACATAAGAACGGCTTTCAAAATGCGGTGACCTCATAAAGCAGGGTTCACGCCTTGAACTTTCAGCAGCTGCGATCCGTCCGGGAAACCGTTCGTCAGGGATTCAACCTGACGTCGGTGGCCGAAGCGTTGCACACCTCGCAGCCTGGGGTCAGCCGGCAGATCCGTGAACTGGAGGAAGAGCTCGGCATCGAGCTGTTCGTGCGGGCCGGCAAGCGGCTGACCGGCCTCACCGCGCCGGGCGCGATGGTGCTGCCGATCGTCGAACGCATGCTGCTGGAAGCCGACAACCTCCGGCGGGCGGGCGACGATTTCGCGCGTGCCGGCCGCGGCACGCTCACGATCGCCGCGACGCATTCACAGGCGCGTTATGCCCTGCCGACCGCGGTGCGGGATTTCCGGATCACGCACCCGGAAGTGACGCTGCACATGCACCAGGGCTCCCCGCAGCAGGTCGCGCAGATGCTGCTCGACGGCAGTGCCGACATCGGCGTCGCCACGGAAGCGCTGACCCACTACGACGAACTGGTGGCGCTGCCGTGCTACCGATGGACACACGCCGTCGTCGTGCCGCCGGGCCACCCCTTGACGCAGGAAGCCTCGTTGACGCTGCAGGCGCTGGCGAAGTATCCGCTCGTGACCTACGAGGCGGGCTACACCGGCCGAGGCCACATCGACGACGCCTTCGCCCGGCACGGGCTGGCGCCGCAGATCGTGCTGACCGCGATGGACGCGGACGTGATCAAGACCTACGTGGAACTCGGGCTGGGGGTGGGCATCGTGGCCGCCATCGCCTACGACGAGGAGCGCGACCACCATCTCACGGCGCTGGACGCACGGCACCTGTTCGCGGCCAACATGACGCGGCTGGCGGTGCGCCGCGGCAGCTTCCTGCGCGACTACACTTATGCCTTCATCGAGACCTTCGCGGCGCCGCTGGCGCGCTCCGTGGTCGAGCAGGCCCTCCAGGCGACGGCAGGCTCCAGCTTCGATATCTGACGACTTAAATCGCGGGCCGCTCCGTCGACCAATTCGATTTCTGCAGCCGGCTGATGATCCCTGCTTCCTCTGAAAGGGAAAAAGAATAGGGATACAACGATCGCTCTGAAGATGCCAGTTCAGGTTTGCCGCCAAACCGGCCAATCTGCTGCAATGTATAACTGAAATCCAGATGCAGCAAAACCGCAGGCGCGTTGACGCGGCGGTTCAGGCGCTCCTGCCCCAGCACCGTGCAGCCGAGCATGCGGGTGTAATAGCCCACGTGCCGCGGATTCACCTCGATCAGAAGTGTGTCGAAACCCTTGAAGCGGTAAGCGACGATGTACGCGACGTGGAACAGGGATGCGAGCACCTGCTTCGCACCAGACACAGGATCCATCGCCAGCTTGGTGAACTCGCAGATGCGCCTACCCGCCCGCCGGAGCGTGGCGATCTCTTCGGCAAACGTGTCTTCCGCGTGCAGCCCCTCGGGACTGTCGAGCCCCACGGTGATGGTTCCGATGATGGCGTCGTGGTCGGTGGCCGTCAGCGTGATGCGGTTGGGCGTCTGCTGGTCGGGCAGCCCTGCGTTCTGGTAGCCGCGCCATGCATAGCGGCGCTTGATCAATATGTTGGCCGAGCTGCGCTGGCCATGGGAATCCGCACCGCGGATCTTGAACAGCCGGGGCCGGGCGGTTTCGGTTCCTGGAACCCCGCCTGACGCCGACATGCGGTGCGGCTCGAATGTCGCTCCGATGATCGTGTTGGACGCATCTGTCCTGCCGGGTCTCAAGTTCACCCCCCACCCTACATTGGTTTGTTAGTTCATTTTGACCTGCGCGCAGCCAGAAAGCTGTAGCAAGAGTTGAGGAGCCCCGACACCCGGGAGTGCCTCGCCCCCCGTCGCAAAGTCCGCCCGCTGCGTGCCGACCCGCGCCATGCAACGAGAAAATGCAGTTCGCAAGCCCTTCTAAGGGAACTTAATCGCGTGAATTTTGACACATATCGTTTCAAATATCCGGGTGTCAGACCCCTGTTTTTGCCTCGGGATTCTGATCTCCAGAACGCACGTCTGCAGTGTGCCGCGCGGGCATGACCGCCATGTGGCCGCAATTTGACTGCGCATACTCCCTCGTTTCCCGCCTTACCAGCCCGATAAACCCCCATGCCCCTCCAACGCGCCGCCGTCCTGCGCATCGCCCCCTTCGCGCTTTTCATGCTCCTGCTCGCCCTGCGCGGTGCGGTGCCGCCAGACGGTTCCTGGGGAATGGATCCACGATGGATCTACGGCCTGACGGTGGTGCTGGTCGGCGGCCTGCTGCTCTGGTTCTGGCGCGACTACGGTGAGCTGGCCCGGCAGAACCGGCCGACGGCCGCGGAAGCCGGGCTGGCCGTGGGGGTCGGGCTGGCGGTGTTCGGCCTGTGGATCATGCTCGACGCCGAATGGATGACGCTCGGCGAGGCCACCGCCGGCTTCGTGCCCGTGCGCGCGGACGGCGCCTTGGACTGGCCCTTGATCGCGGTGCGGTGGGTCGGCGCCGCGCTGCTCGTGCCGGTGATGGAGGAACTGTTCTGGCGCTCGTTCCTGATGCGCTGGATCGCCCAGCCGCAGTTCGAGACCGTGGACCCGCGCCGTGCCGGGCTGAAGGCCGTCGTCCTGTCGACCTTCGTCTTCATGCTGGCGCACACCCTCTGGCTTGCTGCGATCGTGGCCGGGCTGGCCTATGCCTTGTTGTACGTGCGGACCGGCAAGCTCTGGGTGCCGGTGATCGCCCACGCCGTGACCAACGGCGTGCTGGGGATCTGGGTTGTGCGTACCGGGCAATGGCAGTTCTGGTGAGCCCCGGGGCGCTGGCGCCTCACGCCTTGAGCCAGCGGGCGAGGCGCCGGGCCGCCGCGCGGCGCGCGACCGCCGCTGCCCGCCAGGGCCAGGAGCGCCGGACGCGCGCCAGCCAGTGGGTCTTCCAGCCCTCCCAGGCGGCATAGCCGCGGGCGAACCAGGCCAGCCGCATCAGGGCCGGCCGCACGAGCTGGAAGGTCCGGGCCACCACGGCGGTGCCGACGACCTTCGCCAGCACGATGATGCCCAGCGCCGCAGCGACATGGCCGCGGCCCGCGAGTCCCAGCGCCAGCAGCTTCACCGGCAGCAGCAGCGCGGTCGGTGCGACGAACAGCACGAGCGCCCCGTGGGGCGTCAAGGACGCGACCCACCGTTCCAGCGCCGCGATCCAGCCCCAACGCGCCAGCCGCGCGAGCGCACGCTGCAGCGGCTCCCAGCCCCATTCCTCGAACAGGACCAGCAACGCCAGCGCCCATTGCAGCAGATGCCTGATCCAGCGCAGCAGCATGCGGCCCCCTGCGCCTGACGCCGGACGCTACACGCCCCGCGCCCGATCCCACTTGAACTGCGCCCGGAAGGCCTCGAAGCGCCCTTCGTCGAGCGCATCGCGGATCTCCTGCATCAGGTTCAGGTAGTAGTGCAGGTTGTGGATCGTGGTGAGCATCGGCCCCAGCATCTCGCCACAACGGTCCAGGTGGTGCAGGTAGGCGCGGCTCACCGCGCCCGTGCCGGTGCCGGGCTCGCCCGCGCAGGCCATGCAGCGGCAGCTCGGGTCGATCGGCTGCTCGTCGGTCTTGTAGCGCGCATTGCGGATGCGCAGGTCGCCGAAGCGGGTGAACAGGTGGCCGTTGCGCGCGTTGCGGGTCGGCATCACGCAATCGAACATGTCGACGCCCTGCGCCACGCCCTCGACCAGATCTTCCGGCGTGCCCACGCCCATCAGGTAGCGCGGCTTGCGCGCCGGCAAGCGGTGCGGCGTGTGCGCCATGATGCGCAGCATTTCGTCCTTCGGCTCGCCGACGCTGACGCCGCCGACGGCATAGCCGGGGAAGTCCATCTCGACCAGCGCGTCGAGCGAGGCCTCGCGCAGGTGCTCGAACATGCCGCCCTGCACGATGCCGAAGAGTGCGTTGGGATTGTTCAGCTTCGCGAACTCGGCCTGGCAACGCTTCGCCCAGCGCAGGCTCAACTCCATCGACGACTTCGCTTCCGCCTCGGTTGTGATGTGGCCCTTGGTCTCGTAGGGCGTGCACTCGTCGAACTGCATGACGATGTCGCTGTTCAGCGTCGTCTGGATCTGCATGCTCGTCTCGGGCGTCAGGAAGAGGCGGTCGCCGTTGACCGGCGACGCGAACTTGACGCCTTCCTCGCTGATCTTGCGCATCTCGCCCAGGCTCCAGACCTGGAAGCCGCCGCTGTCGGTGAGGATCGGCTTGGTCCAGCCCTCGAAGCGGTGCAGGCCGCCGAACTGCGACATCACGTCCAGCCCTGGCCGCATCCACAGGTGGAAGGTGTTGCCGAGGATGATCTGCGCGCCCATCTCGTGCAGCGACCGTGAACTCACGCCCTTGACCGTGCCGTAGGTGCCCACCGGCATGAAGATCGGCGTCTCGACGACGCCGTGGTTGAGTCGCAGGCGGCCGCGCCGCGCGTGGCCTTCGGTGGCCAGGAGATCGAACTGGAGCATCGAGGGATTGTCGCAGCCGCCCGGCCGCCGCCGAGGCCGCTGGGCCTTCGCTCAGCTAGGGCGATGCTGCAGCAGCATCGCGTCGCCGTAGCTGAAGAAGCGGTACCGCGCCTCGATGGCATGGCGGTAGAGGGCGCGCACATGCTCGTAGCCGGCAAAGGCGCTGACCAGCATCAGCAGCGTGCTCTTGGGCAGGTGGAAGTTGGTCAGCAGCACGTCCACCGCGTGGAAGCGGAAGCCCGGCGTGATGAACAGCGCGGTCTCGCGCGCCCCGGCCTGCAGCGTGCCGCCGAGCGCCGCGGATTCGAGCGCGCGCAGCGTGGTCGTGCCGGCCGCGACGATGCGCCCGCCCACCGCCCGCGTCGCGGCGATGGCGTCGACGGTGGACTGGCTCACCTCGAACCATTCGCTGTGCATGCGGTGCTCGGACAGGTCGTCGGTGCGCACCGGCTGGAAGGTGCCGGCACCCACGTGCAGCGTGACGCGCGCCGAGCCGACGCCGCGCGCCTGCAGCGCCGCCAGCACCGCATCGTCGAAATGCAGCGACGCCGTGGGCGCCGCCACCGCACCGGGCCGGCTGGCGAACACCGTCTGGTAGCGCTGTTCGTCCTGCGCATCATCGGCATGGGTGATGTACGGCGGCAGCGGCACGTGCCCGTGCGCCGCGAGCAGCGCCAGCGGTTCGGCGGGCAGCCGCAGGTGGAACAGCGAGTTGTCCGGGCCGCCGCGGCCCAGCACGTCCGCGTCGAAGGCATCGGCGAAGCGCACGCGCGTGCCGGCCTTGGGCGACTTGCTGGCGCGCAGGTGGGCCAGCACCTCGTGGCCGGGCAGCACGCGCTCCACCAGGGCCTCGACGGCGCCGCCCGTGTCCTTGACACCCAGCAGCCGCGCCTTGATGACGGCGGTGTCGTTGAACACCAGCAGGTCCCCGGGCTGGAGCAGGCCGGGCAGGTCGCGAAACACCCGGTCGACCGGCGCGACGCCGGTGCCGTCCAGCAGGCGCGAAGCGCTGCGTTGCGCGGCGGGGTGCTGGGCGACGAGTTCGGGCGGCAGCTCGAAATCGAAATCGCTGAGGGTGTATCGGCGTTCTGGGACAGACATGGGCAGCAGGCGGGACCGGCCTGTACTGAGTACGGAGCGGCACAATTGTTCCATGCCCCCTGCCGCCGACCGCGCGACGAAAGAGACGACCCCGCGCGCGGCGGTGGCGCTGTCTGCGCCCCAGCGTGCCCTGCGCAAGCTGGGCCTGGTGCGCGACATCGACTTCGCGCTGCACCTGCCGCTGCGCTACGAAGACGAGACGCGCAACCTGCCGATCGCGCAGGCGCGCGAGGGCGGCACGGTGCAGGTCGAGGGCGTCGTGCGCGAGCACCGCATCGAAACGCATCCCCGCCGGCAGCTCGTCGTGCGCATCGCCGACGACAGCGGCGAGCTGACGCTGCGCTTCCTGCACTTCTACCCCTCGCAGCAGAAGGCCATGCCGGTCGGCCAGCGCGTGCGCGTGCGCGGCGAGCTGCGCATCGGCTTCTTCGGCCGGGAGATGGTGCATCCGGCGGTCAAGGCCGTGGAGGCCGACACTCCGCTCGCCCAGGCGCTGACGCCGGTGTACCCGGCCAGCGCGCAGCTGCCCCAGGCCTACCTGCGCAAGGCGGTGGCCGGCGCGCTCGCGCGCGCGCCGCTCGCCGAGGTGCTGCCGGCCGAGGTGCTGCCGCCCGGCCTGCCCAGCCTGAAGGAGGCGCTGCAGCTGCTGCACCACCCCGCCCCGCACACGCCGCTCGCGGCGCTGGAGGACCGCAGCCACCCGGCCTGGGAGCGCCTGAAGTTCGAGGAGTTGCTGGCGCAGCAGCTCAGCCAGCTCGAGGCGAAGCGGGAGCGCGCACGGCTGCAGGCCCCGGTGCTGACGCCCCGGCCGGGCGGCCTCCATGAGGGCCTGCTGGCCGCGCTGCCCTTCGTGCTGACGGGTGCGCAGCAGCGGGTCTGCAACGAGATCGCCGCCGACCTGGCGCGGCCGCAGCCGATGCACCGGCTGCTGCAGGGCGACGTCGGCTCCGGCAAGACGGTCGTCGCGGCGCTGTCGGCCGCCGTGGCGATCGGCGCCGGCTGGCAGTGCGCGCTGATGGCCCCGACCGAACTCCTCGCCGAGCAGCATTTCCGCAAGCTGGTGCAGTGGCTGGAGCCGCTGGGCGTGCGCGTGGCCTGGCTCAGCGGCAGCCGCAAGGGCAAGGGCCGCAGGCAGATGCTGGAAATGGTCGCCTCCGGCGAAGCGGGGCTGGTGGTCGGCACGCACGCGGTGATCCAGGACGACGTCGCCTTCCACCGGCTGGGCCTGGCGATCGTCGACGAGCAGCACCGCTTCGGCGTGGCGCAGCGGCTGGCGCTGCGCGAGAAGCTCGAGGCCAGCACGCTGGAGCCGCACCTGCTGATGATGAGCGCCACGCCGATCCCGCGCACGCTGGCGATGACGTACTTCGCCGACCTGGCGGTGAGCACCATCGACGAGCTGCCGCCCGGCCGCACGCCGGTGCTGACCAAGGTGTTCGCCGACGACCGGCGCGACGAGGTCGTCGGCCGCATCGCCGACGAGGTCGCGAACGGCCGGCAGGTGTACTGGGTGTGCCCGCTGATCGAGGAATCCGAGGCGCTCGACCTGCGCAACGCGACCGAGACGCACGCCGAGCTGTGCGCGGCGCTGCCGGGCCGCGGCGTGGGGCTGCTGCACGGCCGCATGGCCGCCGCCGAGAAGGCGGCGGTGATGGCCGAGTTCACCGCCGGCCGCCTGCAGGTGCTGGTAGCCACCACGGTCATCGAGGTCGGCGTCGACGTGCCGAATGCGAGCCTGATGGTGATCGAGCATGCCGAGCGCTTCGGCCTGTCGCAGCTGCACCAGCTGCGCGGGCGCGTGGGGCGCGGCGCGGTGGCCAGCATCTGCGTGCTGCTGTACACGGCGCCGCTGTCGGCCGGCGGCAAGGCCCGGATGAAGGCCATGGCGCACACCAACGACGGCTTCGAGATCGCACGGCTCGACCTCGAGATCCGCGGCCCCGGCGAGTTCATGGGCGCGCGCCAGAGCGGCGACGCGCTGCTGCGCTTCGCCGACCTCTCGCAGGACGCCCCGCTGCTGGAGCACGCGCGCCGCGTTGCGCCGCTGCTGATGGAGCGGCATCCGGCCGCGGCCCGTGCCCACCTGGAGCGCTGGCTGGCCACGCGGGCGGAATACCTCAAGGCCTGACGCCGCGCACGGTCGTTTCATAAACCCGGGGCTTTGCCGACAATCCCGCCATGACCCTGACCGAACTGCGCTACATCGTCGCTGTCGCCCGCGAGAAGCATTTCGGCCGCGCAGCCGAGGCCTGCTTCGTCTCGCAGCCGACGCTGTCCGTGGCGATCAAGAAGCTCGAGGAAGAGCTGGACGTCAAGCTCTTCGAGCGCGGCGCCAACGAGGTGAGCGTCACGCCGCTGGGCGAGGCCATCGTGCGCCAGGCGCAGTCGGTGATCGAGCAGGCCGCGGCCATCAAGGACATCGCCAAGCGCGGCAAGGACCCGCTGGACGGCCCGCTCAAGCTCGGCATCATCTACACGATCGGGCCCTACCTGCTGCCCGAACTGGTGCGGCACGCGATCGAGATGACGCCGCAGATGCCGCTCATCCTGCAGGAGAACTTCACCGCCAAGCTGGTCGACATGCTGCGCACCGGCGAGCTCGACTGCGCCATCATGGCCGAGCCCTTCCCCGACACCGGCCTGGCCGTCGCGCCGCTGTACGACGAGCCCTTCGTGATCGCCGTGCCCAAGCACCATGCGCTGGCCAAGCGCAAGCAGGTGGCCGCCGAGGAGCTCAAGCGCGAGACCATGCTGCTGCTGGGCACCGGCCACTGCTTCCGCGACCACGTGCTGGAGGTCTGCCCTGAGTACGCCCGCTTCTCGAGCGACGCCGAAGGCATCCGCAAGAGCTTCGAGGGCAGCTCGCTCGAAACGATCAAGCACATGGTCGCTTCCGGCATGGGCGTGACGGTGGTGCCGCAGCTCTCCGTGCCGAAGGAAGAGCAGCCGCTGGTGCGCTACATCCCCTTCGCCGCGCCGGTGCCCACGCGCCGCGTCGTGCTGGCGTGGCGGCGCACCTTCACGCGCTACGAGGCCATCGCCGCACTGCGCAACGCGGTGTATGCCTGCACGCTGGACGGCGTCGAGCGGCTGACGGCCTGAAGCCCGCAGCCGGGCGCACCGCCGCGCCCGCGTCTGATCGATAGTTTCAATCGATTTGTTTAGCGATATCAATTGCGAAAGCTCATGCAGATGGCTATCGTCAGGGCCCTACCGGCGGCTCTCCAGCAGCGCCAGCTCGGCCACTTCACGAAGGCCGATCCGGCCTATGGCGCGGCCGCGGCGCGCAAGCTGCGCCTGTCGTGAGCCGGATCCGCAGAACCTTGCGCTGGCGCAGCCGGCCTGTGCAAGGGCTGCGCTAAAGTGGTCCGATTCCCCTGATGCACTGACCAAGAGGAGCCCGTCATGGCCAAGAGCAAGAGCAAGCAGAAGCCCGCCGGCGCCGCGGGCGCCCCGTCCATCCACATCGGCATCAGTGCCGAGGACCGCAGCGCGATCGCCGGCGGCCTGTCGCGGCTGCTGGCGGACACCTACACGCTCTACCTCACCACGCACAACTTCCACTGGAACGTGACTGGGCCGATGTTCAACTCGCTGCACGCGATGTTCATGGCCCAGTACACCGAGCTGTGGAACGCGGTCGACCCGATCGCCGAGCGCATCCGCTCGCTGGGCCATCCCGCGCCGGGCTCGTACGCGCAGTACGGCTCGCTCACGTCGCTGAAGGACGCGCCGTCCACCCCCCCTGCGGCGATGGAGATGGTGCGCATCCTGGTCGAAGGCCACGAAGCCGTCGCCCGCACCGCGCGCAGCATCTTCCCGCTGGCCGACGGTGCCAGCGACGAGCCCACCGCCGACCTGCTGACCCAGCGGCTGACGGTGCACGAGCAGGCGGCGTGGATGCTGCGCTCGCTGCTCGAGGAATGAGCACGGCCGCCCAGCCGCCCGCCGGCGGCGGCTTCCCGGCCGACATCTACACCGAGCCGTCCGACGTCGACGTCGACACGCTGGCCTGCCTGGGCCCGTTGCGGCGCATGGCCGGCGTGTGGCAGGGCACGCGCGGCCTCGACGTCAAGCCCAAGGCCGACGGCCCGCGCAAGCAGGCCTACGTCGAGCGCATCGAGCTGCAGCCGATCGACCCGGTGACCAACGGCCCGCAGCTGCTGTACGGCCTGCGCTACCACACGCACATCACCAAGCCCGACCAAGTGAAGACCTACCACGAGCAGGTCGGCTACTGGCTGTGGGAGCCGGCCACCGGCACCGTCATCCACACGTTGACGATCCCGCGCGGCCAGACGGCGATGGCCGCCGGCACGGCGGCCCCGGATGCGGACACCTTCGAACTGGTGGCCACGCAGGGCCTCGACACCTGGGGCATCTGCTCGGCGCCCTTCCTCGACCACGCGTTCAAGACGACCGCGTTCCGCATCCAGGTGGCGTTCAACGACGACGGCACCTGGGGCTACGAGGAAGACACCGTGCTGCAGATCCAGGGCTTGGCCGAGCCGTTCCACCACACCGACCGCAACCGGCTGGCCAAGGTGGCGGAGCCGACGCCGAATCCGCTGGCCGCCGCGCGCGGCGCGGCGCGCTGACGCGACCGGGGCCGCCCGCCGGCCCGAGCCCCGATAATCGCGGGCTTCTCCCCATCCTCCAAGGCGGTGCATCCGGTGACGGCGCGCACCGCGGTGCCATGTCCGACCTCACCCCCCAGGTGCGCCGCCGCCGCACCTTCGCCATCATCAGCCACCCCGACGCGGGCAAGACCACGCTGACGGAAAAACTGCTGCTGTTCTCCGGCGCCATCCAGATCGCCGGCTCGGTGAAGGCGCGCAAGGCCAGCCGGCACGCCACCTCGGACTGGATGGAGATCGAAAAGCAGCGGGGCATCTCGGTCGCGTCGTCGGTGATGCAGATGGAATACCGCGACTGCGTCATCAACCTGCTCGACACCCCGGGCCACCAGGACTTCTCCGAAGACACCTACCGCGTGCTGACGGCGGTCGATGCCGCGCTGATGGTGATCGACGCGGCCAACGGGGTGGAGCCGCAGACGCGGCGGCTGCTGCAGGTCTGCCGTGCGCGCAACACGCCCATCCTCACCTTCGTCAACAAGATGGACCGCGAGGTGCAGGAGCCGCTGGCGCTGATGGACGAGATCGAGCGCGAGCTGAACATGGCCGTGGTGCCCTTCACCTGGCCGGTGGGCATGGGCAAGAC
Organism: Aquincola agrisoli; assembly: GCF_036621135.1. Classification (NCBI taxonomy): domain Bacteria; kingdom Pseudomonadati; phylum Pseudomonadota; class Betaproteobacteria; order Burkholderiales; family Sphaerotilaceae; genus Aquincola; species Aquincola agrisoli. The sequence continues at coordinate 23,067 of NZ_JAZIBG010000059.1, read as the reverse complement.
CTTCGGCGGCGTGATGGACCTGCGCGAGCGGCGCATGCGCGTGTTCTCGCCGGGCGAAGACCGCAACCGCGACGACGACGAGATCATCGACGGGCTGGACAACCCGGTCTACCCGCAGCGCTTCGGCGCCGACTACGCGCATGCCCGCGAGGGCATCGAGCTGGTGCAGGAGGCCGCGCCGGCCTTCGACGAGGCCGAGTTCCTCTCGGGCCGCCAGACGCCGATGTTCTTCGGCTCGGCGATCAACAACTTCGGCGTGCGCGAAGTGCTGGATGCGCTGGTCGACCTGGCGCCGCCGCCTGGCCCGCGCGGTTCGCTGCAGCGCGAGGTCAAGCCCGACGAGCCCAAGTTCACCGGCGTCGTCTTCAAGATCCAGGCCAACATGGACCCGGCGCACCGCGACCGCATTGCGTTCGTGCGCGTGGCCAGCGGCCACTTCGAGCGCGGCATGCGGCTGAAGGTGGTGCGATCGGGCAAGGAGCTGCGGCCGAACACGGTGGTGAGCTTCCTGTCGCAGCGGCGAGAGCTGCTCGACGAGGCCTTCGCCGGCGACATCATCGGCATCCCCAACCACGGCGTGCTGCAGCTCGGCGACACGCTGACCGAAGGCGAGCAGCTCCAGTTCACCGGCCTGCCCTTCTTCGCGCCCGAGATGTTCCGCAGCGTCGAAGTGGCCGACCCGCTGCGCACCAAGCAGCTCAAGGCGGGCCTGCAGCAGCTCGGCGAGGAGGGCGCGATCCAGGTCTTCCGGCCGGTGATGGGCTCGGTGCTGCTGCTCGGCGCGGTCGGCCAGCTGCAGTTCGAAGTGGTCGCGCACCGGCTCGAGCACGAATACGGCGTGAAGGCGCGCGTGATGCCCAGCCGCTTCCAGGTGGCGCGCTGGGTGACCTGCGACGAGGCCGACGGCGGCGCCAAGGAGCTGCAGCGCTTCATCGACGGCAACGCCCACCGCGTGGCCCACGACGCCGTCAACGCCCCGACGGTGCTCGTCGAGTACGCGCCCGAGCTGCGCGCGATCGAGGCCAACTGGCCGAAGATCAAGTTCCATGCGCTGCGCGAGCACGCGGGCCTGGTGTTCCAGCGCCAGATCGATGGCTGAAGCCGGCCGTCCCGGGACACCGCGGCTGCGGCTGTACCTCGACCTGATCCGCTGGAACCGCCCCGCCGGCTGGCTCCTGCTGCTGTGGCCGACGCTGTCGGCGCTGTGGATCGCCGCCGACGGCTTCCCGGGCTGGCACCTGCTGGCGGTGTTCACGCTCGGCACCGTGCTGATGCGCAGCGCCGGCTGCTGCGTGAACGACGTGGCCGACCGCGAGTTCGACCGCCACGTCAAGCGCACGGCGCAGCGCCCGGTCACCACCGGCGCGGTGTCGGTGCCGGAAGCCCTCGCGCTGGGCGCGGTGCTGGCGCTGCTGGCGTTCGGCCTGGTGCTGACCACCAACGCACCGACGATCCTGCTGTCCTTCGCCGCGCTGGCGATCGCCATCGCCTACCCCTACGCCAAGCGCCTGGTCTCGATGCCGCAGGCCGTGCTGGGCGTGGCGTTCAGCTTCGGCATCCCGATGGCCTTCAGCGCGGTGCTGGGCGGCGCGCAATGGCACTGGCGCGCGGTGGCCGACGCGGTGCCGCCGCACGCCTGGTGGCTGCTGGCCAGCAACCTCTTCTGGGTGCTGGCCTACGACACCGAGTACGCGATGGTCGACCGCGACGACGACATCCGCATCGGCATCCGCACCTCGGCGTTGACGCTGGGCCGCTTCGACGTCGCCGGCGTGACGGCGTTCTATGGGGTCCACCTCGTGTCGTGGGCGGTGGTGGGCTGGTCGCTCGGCCTGGGCGGGTGGTTCCTCGGCGGCATCGCCGCGGCGGCGGCGCAGGTCGCCTGGCACTGGACGCTGATCCGCCACCGCACCCGGGAAGGCTGCTTCACCGCCTTCCGGCTCAACCATTGGGTGGGCTTCGCGGTCTTCGCGGGCACCGTGGTCGACCTGGCGCTGCGCTGAAGCGCGCGGCGCCGGCGGCGTTCAGGCCGCGCCGAACTCGTCGCCCAGCTCCGCCGCGCGCCGCTGCGCCGCCTGCAGCGCCTTCACGAACGCCGCCTTGACGCCGTCTTCTTCCAGCGAGGTGAGCGCCGCGTAGGTCGTGCCGCCCTTGGACGTCACCCGCTCGCGCAGCACCGACGGCGGCTCCGGGCTCTGCCGGGCCAGCGCGGTGGCGCCGGCGAAGGTGCCGAGCGCGAGCGCCTTGCCCTCCTCGGCCGACAGGCCCATGGCCTCGGCGGCCGCCATCATCGCCTCGAGCACGTAGAACACGTAGGCCGGCCCCGAGCCCGACAGGGCGGTGACGGCGTCCAGCGCACGCTCCTCGGCCACCCACAGCAGCTGGCCGGTGGGCGCCAGCACCTGCTCGACCGCCGACCGCTGCGCGGCGCTGACCCCGTCGCGGGCGAACAGGCCGCTCATGCCCTGGCCGATCAGCGCCGGCGTGTTCGGCATCGCGCGCACCACGGCCTGGCTGCCGGTGGCGCGGGCGATGGCGTCGGTGCGGATGCCCGCCATCACCGACAGCTGCAGTGCACGCGACACATGCGCCGCGCACGGCGCCGCCGCCTGCTGGAAGATCTGCGGCTTGACGGCCCAGACCACCATCGCCGCGCCCGCCAGCGTTGCATCGGCCTTGGCCAGGGTGCGCACGCCGTGCTCGGCCTGCAGCGCCGTGCGCTGCGCCTCGCCGGGATCGACGACGAGGATCGACGCCGGATCGCGCCCGGCGCGCAGCAGCCCGCCGACGATGGCGCTGGCCATGTTGCCTCCGCCGATGAAGGCGATGGATGATGGATGTCCTGCAAGGGTTGTCTCGGCCATGGCGGGAGTTTAGGCGCCGCCGGCAACGCGCAGCCCGTGGTTATGCGCAACATGCATAGTTGTCCCCTCCCCTTGCCGGGCCCGGCTGACTACAGTTCCTTCACCAGACGGCCGCCGCTCGCGGCCCAGGAGATGCCATGAGCCAAGCTGCACTGTCCTACGTCCACCCCACCCCCGACAGCCCCTGGGGCACCTACCTGTCGCAGGTCGACCGCGTCGCGCCGTACCTCGGCCACCTCGCGCGATGGATCGAGACGCTCAAGCGCCCGAAGCGCGCGCTGATCGTCGACATCCCGATCGAGCTCGACAACGGCAGCGTCGCGCACTTCGAAGGCTTCCGCGTGCAGCACAACCTGTCTCGCGGCCCGGGCAAGGGCGGCGTGCGCTACCACCCCGACGTGACCCTGGAAGAAGTGATGGCGCTGTCGGCGTGGATGACGGTGAAGACCGCGGCGGTCAACCTGCCCTACGGCGGCGCCAAGGGCGGCATCCGGATCGATCCGAAGCAGTACTCGCGCAAGGAGATCGAGCGCGTGACGCGGCGCTACACGAGCGAGATCGGCATCATCATCGGGCCGCAGCAGGACATCCCCGCGCCCGACGTCAACACCAACGGCCAGATCATGGCCTGGATGATGGACACCTACTCGATGAACGTCGGCGGCACCGCCACCGGCGTCGTCACCGGCAAGCCGATCCACCTCGGCGGCTCGCTGGGGCGCGTCAAGTCGACCGGCCGCGGGGTGTTCGTCACCGGCCGCGAGGCGGCGCGCCGCCTGGGCATGAACCTCGAAGGCGCCCGCGTCGCGGTGCAGGGCTTCGGCAACGTCGGCTCGGCGGCGGCGGAGCTGTTCGCACAGTCGGGCTCGAAGGTCGTCGCAGTGCAGGACCACACCGGCACGATCGTCAACGAACAGGGCTTGGACGTCGCCGCGCTGACCGCCTGGGTCAAGGAGAACGGCGGCGTCGCCGGCTTCGCCGGATCCGAGCGCATGGCCGACGAGGAGTTCTGGGACGTGCGCTGCGACATCCTCGTGCCGGCGGCCCTCGAAGGCGTCGTCACCGCCGAGCGCGCCCAGCGCATCACCGCCAAGCTGGTGCTCGAGGGCGCCAACGGCCCGACCGTGCCGTCCGCCGACGACATCCTCGCCGACCGCGGCGTGCTGGTGGTGCCCGACGTGATCTGCAACGCCGGCGGCGTGACCGTCAGCTATTTCGAGTGGGTGCAGGACTTTTCCAGCTTCTTCTGGACGGAGGAGGAGATCAACGTGCGGCTCGACAAGATCATGGTCGACGCGCTGTGCAAGATCTGGGACACGGCCGACAAGCACAAGATCACGCTGCGCACTGCCACCTTCGCGGTGGCCTGCGAGCGCATCCTCACGGCGCGCGAGGAACGCGGGCTCTATCCCTGATACCCCCCTGACGCCATCGCGGCGCGGCAGCTAGGATGCGGGCCCTTCGAGGCCCGCTTCCCTTTGCCGTGATGACGCAACGCCGTACCCTTCTCGCCGCCCTGCTGGGCTCCCTTCTCGCCGCCATCGCGGCCCCCGCCGCGCTGGCGCAGCAATGGCCGTCCAAGGCCGTGCACATCGTGGTGCCGGCGCCGGCCGGCAGCTCGCTGGACATCATCGCCCGCCTGCTGTCCGAGAAGCTGAAAGACCGCTGGGGCCAGGCCGTGGTGGTCGACAACAAGGCCGGCGCCGGCGGCATGCTGGGCGTCGACGTGGCCGCCAAGGCACCGCCCGACGGCTACACCATCGCCCTCGGCTTCAACGGCCCCATCGCCTTCGCGCCCTTCATGTACCGCAAGATGCCGTACGACCCGGGCAAGGACCTGATCCCGGTGGTGATGACGACCTCGCAGCCCAACGTGCTGGCCGTCAACGCCAACCTGCCGGTCAAGACGACGCAGGAGTTCCTGGCCTGGACCAAGGAGCGCGCGGGCAAGATGAACTACTCGTCGCTGGGCATGGGCAGCTCCAGCCACCTGACGATGGAGTTGATGCTCAACGAAACGGGGCTCACCGGCACGCACGTGCCCTACAACGGCTCGCCGCCCGCCGCGCTGGCCGTGGCGCAGGGTGACACCGACGCCACCTTCACCACCGCGCCTGCGCTGCTCAACCATGTCAAGGCCGGCAAGGTGCGCCTGCTGGCCGTGAGCGCCGCGCAGGTGCCCGAGAGCCTGAAGGGCCTGCCCACGCTGGCCGACGGCGGCGTGAAGGGCGTCGAGTCGCTGGCGTGGAATGGCCTCTTCGTGGCAGCCGGCACGCCCGAGGCCATCGTGCAGAAGATCAACGCCGACGTGAACACCGCGCTGGCCGACGCACAGATCAAGTCGGTGATGGACGCCCAGGGCCTCACGGTCGTCGGCGGCACGCAGGCCGACTTCCGCAAGGTCGTCGATGCAGAGATGAAGCGCTGGGGCGCGGTGATCCAGAAGATCGGCCTGAAGCTCGATTAACCGCGTCCCGTGCGTCGCCTTCTCCTGGGAACCGGTGCGGCCCTGCCCCAGGCCTGCGACGGGCCGGCGCAGTAGAGTGGCGCGTCCATGCAACCGCTGCCGCTCGTCATCATCCTGCTGGTCCTCGACCACGTCGCGTTCAACGGCAGCCGGATTGCGGTCTCGCTGACGGCGATCCACCAGGGGGCGTCGGCGCTCACCGTCGGGCTGCTGATGGCCTCCTACGCCTTGCTGCCGGCGCTGCTGGCGGTGCCGGCGGGGCGCTGGGTCGACCGCATCGGGGCACAGCGCCCGATGCTGATCGGCTCGGCCGGCCTGGGCATCGGCTGCCTGCTGGCCTTCGCGCTGCCGAACCTCGCCGCGCTGTACGCCACCAGCGTGATCATCGGCCTGTCGTTCATGCTGATCAACGTGGCGGCCTACCACGCGGTGGGCTTCCTCAGCGTGCCCGAGCAGCGCACCGCGAACTTCAGCTTCATGGCGCTGGGCTTCTCCACGTCGAGCTTCATCGCGCCGCTGCTCACCGGCCTCTCGATCGACCAGCTGGGCCACCGCTTCAGCTTCGCGGTGCTGGGGCTCTTCACGGTGCTGCCGGCCGCCGTGCTGGCCCTGGCCGCGCTGCCGGAGACCCGTTCCGAACGGGCCGCCGGCGCCGGCGGGCAGCGCCCGGCGATGTTCGACCTGCTGCGCGACCCGTACATGCGGCGCCTGTTCATCGCGATCGCGGTGCTGACGGTGGCCTGGGACATCTACACCTTCGCGATGCCCGTCTACGGCACGCAGATCGGCCTCAGCGCCTCGCAGATCGGCATCGTGATGGGTTCGTTCGCCGCCGCCTCCTTCGTCGCGCGGCTGGTCATGCCGATGGTCGCGCGCCGCGTGCAGCCTTGGCCGCTGATCGCGGCCTCGATGATGGTGGCGGGCCTGAGCTACGCGGCCGTCCCGTTCAGCCACGGCGTGGGCGCGCTGATGGCGGCGATGTTCATGCTGGGCCTCAGCCTGGGGGCGCCCCACCCCATGGTGCTGACGCTGCTGCACCACGCCGCGCCCGAGGGCCGGGCCGGCGAGGCGGTGGGCCTGCGCACGATGTTCATCAACACCAGCCAGACGGCGCTGCCGCTGGTGTTCGGTCTGCTCGGGACGGCGCTGGGCATGGCGCCGCTCTTCCTGGCGATGACGGCGGCCCTCTTCGGGGGCGGCGCCATGGCGCGGCGCATGGCGCGCCGGCCCCGCGCCAGCTGATCCGCGCCGGGACGCTCGGCCCGGCACCCACACGGGATTTTTCGCGCCCCTAGCGTTTGCCCGCAAAGGGTTCATTCGGAGGCGCGGGCTGCTGTCTTGATCTCAGAATCCACCACGCTGCGTAGGCAGCGCCGACAGAAATCCGCCGCAAATGCGGATCGAACGGGTTCTGCACCAAGATGGATCAAGCAGCCAGCAGATCGCTCGACAAGATCGACATCAACATCCTGCGTGCGTTGCAGGCGGACGGCCGCATTTCCAACCTGCGGCTGGCCGAAGTGGTGCAGCTCTCCCCAACGGCGGTGCTGGAGCGTGTCAAGCGGCTGACACGCGAGGGCTTCATCCTCGGCTACGAAGCTCGGCTGAACCCGCAGCTGCTGGGCGCGGGGCTGCTGGTCTTCGTGGAGGTGCTGCTCGACCGCACCCTGCCCCGCCAGCTCGAGGCGTTCAAGGCCGAGGTGATGGCCCGGCCCGAGATCCTCGAGTGCCACCTCGTGGCCGGGGCGTTCGACTACCTCCTGAAGACCCGCGTGGCCGACATGGCGGCCTACCGCGAGTTCATCGGCTCCGGCATCTGGACGCTGCCCGGCGTGCGCGAGACGCGCACCTACGCGGTGGTCGAAGAGGTGAAGAGCACGTCCATGCTGCCCATCTAGCGAGATCAATGGAACCACTAGCGTCAACCCCTCTGCGGGCCGACCGCCGGGCCGCCCCCAAGGCGGGTCGAGCCAGCCGCGAGACGCGGCTAGCGCTCCAGGCGTCCATGCCGGCGCAGGCCGACATGGAGCCGCGCCCGTCTCTCCCCTCGGGGGATCATCCAACGTACCCGTTGGCCGAGAGGCTGTCATGAGCACCGACTACATCCTCGAGACGCGCGATCTCACCAAGGAGTTCAAGGGCTTCACCGCGGTCGACCGGGTGAACCTGCAGGTGCGCCGCGGCCACATCCACGCGCTGATCGGCCCCAACGGCGCGGGCAAGACCACCTGCTTCAACCTGCTGACGAAGTTCCTCACGCCCACGCGCGGCACCATCCTCTTCAACGGCACCGACATCACCGGCGAGAAGCCCGCGCAGATCGCCCGGCGGGGCGTGATCCGCTCGTTCCAGATCTCGGCGGTGTTCCCGCACCTCACGGTGCTGGAGAACGTGCGCATCGGGCTGCAGCGCTTCACGGGCACCTCGTTCCACTTCTGGAAAGGGCTCACCGGTCTGCGCCGGCTCGATGCCAAGGTGCTGGCGCTCCTGGAGCTGGTCGACCTGCGCGACATGGCCGACACCCGCGCCGGTGACCTCCCCTACGGCCGCAAACGCGCGCTGGAGATCGCCACCACGATGGCGATGGAGCCCGAGCTGATGCTGCTGGACGAGCCCACGCAGGGCATGGGCCACGAGGACGTCGACCGCGTCACCCGCCTCATCAAGCGCGTGGCCGAGGGGCGCACCGTGCTGATGGTGGAGCACAACATGAAGGTGGTCTCCAGCATCGCCGACCGGCTGACGGTGCTGGCCCGCGGCGCGGTGCTGGCCGAAGGCAACTACGCCGAGGTATCGAAGCACCCCGCGGTGCTGGAGGCCTACATGGGCAGCGAAGCGACCGAGCTGGTGGGGGCCCATTGATGGCCACCCCCGCGCTGGAAATCAAAGGCCTGAACGCCTGGTACGGCGAAAGCCACATCCTGCACGGCATCGACCTCAGCGTGCAGAGCGGCCAGGTGGTCACGCTGCTGGGCCGCAACGGCGCCGGCCGCACGACCACGCTGCGGGCCATCATGGGGCTGACGGGGCTGCGCAAGGGGTCGATCAAGGTGCACGGCACCGAGACCATCGGCCTGCCCACGCACCGCATCGCGCACCTGGGCATCGGCTACTGCCCCGAGGAGCGGGGCATCTTCGCCGCGCTGACCGCCGAGGAGAACCTGCGGCTGCCGCCCAAGCTCACCGCCGGCCGCGGCAAGGCGATGACCGAGGCCGAGCTGTACCAGATGTTCCCCAACCTCGGCGAGCGGCGCCAGAGCCCCGGCACGCGGCTGTCGGGCGGCGAGCAGCAGATGCTCGCGGTGGCCCGCATCCTGCGCACGGGCGCCGACATCCTGCTGCTCGACGAAATCTCCGAGGGCCTCGCGCCGGTGATCGTGCAGGCGCTGGCCCGCATGATCACCTCGCTGAAGGCCCAGGGCTTCACCATCGTGATGGTGGAGCAGAACTTCCGCTTCGCCGCCCCGCTGGCCGACCACTTCCACGTGATCGAGCACGGGCAGGTCGTCGAGTCCTTCCCCGCGGCCCAGCTCCCGGAAAAGCAGCGCGTGCTCGACGAACTGCTGAGCGTCTGAAACCGCCCACCCCCACCGATCGCCCCTTCCATCCCTCGACACAGGAGATCCGCATGAGCTTCCACTTCAAACGCCTCGCACTCGCCGCGGCCATGGCCTGCGGCTTCACTGCCGCCGCGCAGGCGCAGATCTCGGGCGACGTCGTCCGCATCGGGATCATCACCGACATGTCCAGCGTGTACGCCGACATCGACGGCGCCGGCGGCGTCGAGGCGATCAAGATGGCGATCGCCGACCACAAGGGCACGGTCGCCGGCAAAAAGATCGAGGTGGTGTTCGCCGACCACCAGAACAAGGCCGACGTCGCGGCCAGCAAGGCCCGCGAGTGGTTCGACACCCAGGGCGTGGACATGCTGATCGGCGGCACCAACTCCAGCACCAACCTCGCGATGGCGAAGATCGCCGCCGAGAAGAAGAAGCCCTTCATCTCGATCGGCGCCGCGACCGCCCGCCTGACCAACGAGGACTGCACGCCCTACACCGTGCACTATGCCTACGACACCGTCGCGCTGGCCAACGGCACCGGCAACGCGGTGGTGAAGGCCGGCGGCAAGAGCTGGTTCTTCCTGACCGCCGACTACGCGTTCGGCCACTCGCTGCAGTCCGACACCACCAACGTCGTGCAGAAGGCGGGCGGCAACGTGGTCGGCAGCGTGCGTGCGCCGCTGGGCGCGAGCGACTTCAGCTCCTTCTTGCTGCAGGCGCAGAGCAGCAAGGCGCAGATCCTCGGCCTGGCGAACGCCGGCGGCGACACGATCAACTCGATCAAGGCGGCCAACGAGTTCGGCATCACGAAGACGATGAAGCTCGCCGGGCTGCTGATGTTCATCAACGACATCCACTCGCTCGGCCTCAAGGCGACCGAAGGCATGTACCTGACCGACGGCTGGTACTGGAACCAGAACGCCGAGTCGCGCGCCTGGGCGAAGCGCTTCTTCGAGAAGATGAAGCGCATGCCCTCGATGCTGCAGGCCGCCGACTACTCGGCCACCACGCACTACCTGAAGGCCATCGAGGCCACCAAGACCGACGATGCCGACAAGGTCATGGCCCAGATGAAGGCGACGAAGGTCAACGACTTCTTCGCCAAGAACGGCACCATCGGCCCCGACGGCCGGATGCGCTACGACATGTACCTGATGCAGGTGAAGTCGCAGAAGGACTCGACCGAACCCTGGGACTACTACAAGGTGGTGCAGACCATCCCGGCCGACGAGGCCTACACCAAGCTGGCCGACAGCAAGTGCCCGCTGGTCAAGAAATGAGCTTGAGCCCCCGAGGCGCCTGCGGCGGCCGGTAGCGAGGATCTCCCATGTCGAACCTCTTTGACATCCCGCTGCCGGCGCTGCTCGGCCAGCTCCTGCTCGGCCTGGTGAACGGCTCGTTCTACGCGATGCTGTCGCTGGGGCTGGCGGTGATCTTCGGCATGCTCAACATCATCAACTTCGCGCACGGCGCGCTGTACATGATGGGGGCCTTCGTCGCCTGGATGGGGCTCGAGTACCTCGGGCTCAACTACTGGGCGATGCTGCTGCTGGCACCGCTGGTCGTCGGCGTGCTGGGCATCCTGATCGAGCGGCTGCTACTGCAGTGGCTGTACAAGCTCGACCACCTGTACGGCCTGCTGCTGACCTTCGGCATCACGCTGGTCACCGAGGGGATCTTCCGCTCGTTCTACGGCGTGTCGGGCCAGCCCTACCCGGTGCCCGACGCGCTGCAGGGCGCCACCAACCTCGGCTTCATGGTGATGCCCAACTACCGCGGCTGGGTGGTCATTGCCTCCGTGGTGGTGTGCCTGGCGGTATGGGCACTGATCGAGAAGACGCCGATCGGCGCGACGCTGCGCGCCGGCACCGAGAACCCGAAGCTGGTGCAGGCCTTCGGCATCAACGTGCCGCGCATGATCACGCTGACCTACGCCGGCGGCGTCGCGCTCGCCGCCTTCGCCGGCGTGCTGGCCGCGCCGATCCTGCAGGTCAACGCGCTGATGGGCAGCAACCTGATCATCGTCGTGTTCGCGGTGGTGGTGATCGGCGGCATGGGCTCGATCCTCGGCTCCATCCTCACCGGCCTCGGCCTCGGCGTGATCGAGGGGCTGACCAAGGTGTTCTACCCGGAGGCCTCGGCCACCGTGGTGTTCCTCATCATGGCGGTGGTGCTGCTGATCCGCCCCGCCGGCCTCTTCGGCAAGGAGAAGTGACGTGAGCACATCCCCGACGGCCCCGGCGGCCGCCACCGCGGTGCCCGCGCCCACGGCCGGCCGCTCGCCGCTGCTGGGCTACGCCGCCCTCTTCGCGGTGGTGGCGGCGCTGCCCTTCCTGGGCGCGTACCCCATCTTCGTGATGAAGGTGATGTGCTACGCGCTCTTCGCGTGCGCCTTCAACCTGCTGATCGGCTTCACCGGGCTGCTGAGCTTCGGCCACGCGGCCTTCCTGGGCGCCGCGGCCTACGCGGCCGGCCACGCGCTCAAGGTCTGGGGGCTGCCGATGCCGCTGGGGGTGCTGTTCGGCGTGCTGATGGCCGCGCTGGCCGGCGCCGCCTTCGGCTGGCTCGCCATCCGGCGCAGCGGCATCTACTTCTCGATGATCACGCTGGCGCTGGCGCAGATGCTGTTCTTCTTCTTCCTGCAGGCCCCCTTCACCGGCGGCGAGGACGGGCTGCAGTCGGTACCACGCGGCACCCTGCTGGGGCTGGACCTGTCGAGCGACCTGACGCTGTACTACGTGGTGCTGGGCATCTTCGCGCTCGGCTTCTGGCTGATCTACCGCACGGTGCATTCGCCGTTCGGCCAGGTGCTGACCTCGATCCGGGAGAACGAGGCCCGCGCCATCTCGCTCGGCTACGACGTGGACCGCTTCAAGCTCGTCGCCTTCGTGCTCTCAGCCGGCCTCGCCGGCCTCGCCGGCGCCACCAAGACCCTGGTGCTTGGCTTCGCGACGCTGACGGACGCGGTGTGGACCACCTCGGGCGCCGTGATCCTCATGACGCTGGTGGGCGGCATGGGCACGATGCTCGGGCCGATCGTCGGCGCGCTGATCATCATCGCGCTCGAGAACAAGATCGGCGACTTCGGCAAGGCGCTGGCCGACCTGACCGGCGTGGCCTGGTTCAACGGCCTGGGCGAATCGGTGAGCCTGGTGACCGGGCTGATCTTCATCGTCTGCGTGCTGGCGTTCCGCCGGGGCGTGGTGGGCGAGATCCTGCACCGCTGGCCCGGGCGGCGCTGACGGCCGCTCAGGCCGCGTCGAGCGCCACCGCGGGCCGGCCGGCGCTGCGCGGCCGGCGGCCCGGCGCGCGGCACATGTGCGGCACGTACCAGCCGATCGCACCGCCGATCAGCACCGAGGTGAAGATCATGCGCGCGGTGCTTTCCAGCAGCCGGGCCACCCGGTCGGCCGGCATCACCGCCGCGAAGAGCTGCAGCACCGTCCACTGCAGCAGGCCGAACACCGCCGCCAGCGCCGCCGCCTCGACCCAGCGCAGCCAGCGGGGCGGCACGCCCTCGCCGGGCAGGTGGTCGTCCGCCGCCCAGGCGATCGCGATGGTCGCGAAGAAGGTCATCAGCAGCCAGGGCCAGCGCTCCACCGTGAGGTGCCAGGCGCGCGAGAAGGCGCCGGGCGTGGCCAGCACCTGCAGCACGTTGCCCGGCGTCTCGAACGCGAAGCGGAAGAGCAGCGAGACCAGGAACGCAGCCGCGGCCGCGATGGCGCCCGACAACGCGTAGGCCGCGACGGGCCTGCGCTCGCCGGCCTTGCGGCTCGCGAAGGCCCACACCGACTTCGGGTAGACCGCCACCACGATCGCGATGGCATAGATGATGGGCACCATCACGAGCACGCGCAGGCTCATCGGCAGCGGCGTCGGATCGAAGATGCGCCGCGTCATCAGCGGCACGAAAAGCATCGCCAGGAAGACGATGCCCGTCACCAGCACCAGGTCGTGCGAGTTGAGCGGGCCGCGCGCCTCGGGCACCGGCGAGAAGCCCAGCTCCGCGAGCGCCATGCGCCGCTGCGCCTGGTTCCACCCGCGGTTGAGCACGCCGCCGCTGGCGAAGTCGCACAGCGCGCGCTGCAGGGCCGCCATGTCGGCGACGATCTTCTTGCGCATGTAGGCCACGAGGATCGAGTCGGTATCGCGGTCGAGCTCGATCAGCGTTGCGGCGCTGAGGATCTCGGCCTGCGCGGCCAGCCGGCTGCGCACGTCGGCCAACGCCGGGCGGTTCTCCTCGACGTAGCGCGCGTAGCCGCGCGCATCCTCCCAGTGCTGCACCTGCGTGTAGAGCGCAACGCTGCGCGCCCAGCGGTGGCGCAGGCTGTCCGGCGGCTCCTGCAGCCAGGCGGGCTCGACGCCGTGGGCCTTGAAGGCGGGCAGCATCTGCTCGATGGTGTCGGCGGCGGGCTCGTAGCGCGCGCTGCGCAGGTGCGCGCTCAGCTCGCGCACCTCGAACGGGATGTTGCCCACGCGCTGGAACCACTGCTTGACCGCCTCGTCGAGCTTGCCCAGCAGCGGGAAGTGCGGCAGCAGCGAGGTGAGCAGCAGCGCCGACAGCAGCGGCCCCGGCAGCGCCGTGGTCTGCTCGTCGACCTGCAGGAGGCGCCACAACATCGTCGGGTCGATCGCGGTGATGCCGCCGCCCAGCACGATGAACAGCATCACCATCGCCGCCACGTAGCCGCACCAGGCCGACCAGTAGCGCCAGAAGGTCGTGCTCGCCCGCATTGGGCGCGGGTTGCGGAAACGGTCGCGTGCGTACAGCACGACGACCAGCGCGCCGACGAGCCATTGCAGCACCAGGGCCTGGTCGGCCACCGCCATGATCGGATCGTTCATCGTGCGACTCCTCTGCCCGATGCCGCCGCGACCCGGCGTCGCGGTTGCATTCCAAGATAGGCGAGCAAGCGAGCGACCACCTCCGCCCGATGGGGGAGGCCCGACGGGGGAGCCCCGGACGCGGCGGGCGCCTCAGCCGCGGCCGCCGAAGATCGCGGTGCCGACCCGCACGAGGGTCGCGCCCTCGGCGATCGCGGCCTCCAGGTCGGCGCTCATGCCCATCGACAGGGTGTCGAGCGGCAGCCCGTCGGCGCGCAGCCGCTCGAACAGCGCGTGCAGCGCGCGGTGGGGGACGCGCTGGGCCTCGATATCGCCGGCCGGCTCGGGGATCGCCATCAGGCCGCGCAGCCGCAGGCGCGGCAGGGCCGCCACGGCCTTGGCCACGCCGGCGACCTCGGCGGGTGCCAGGCCGCTCTTGCTGGCCTCGCCGCTGATGTTGACCTGCAGGCAGACCTGCAGCGGCGGCAGGTGGTCGGGCCGCTGGTCGGACAGGCGCTGGGCGATCTTCAGCCGGTCGACGGCGTGCACCCAGTCAAAATTTTCCGCGACCGCCCGGCTCTTGTTGCTCTGGATCGGGCCGATAAGGTGCCAGTGGAGTTGCGCGCGAAGATCCGCCAGCGACTCGATCTTGGCCAGGGCCTCCTGGATGTAGTTCTCCCCGAAGGCCCGCTGGCCGGCGGCATGGGCTTCGCGCACCGCATCGGCGCCGAAGGTCTTGCTGACGGCCAGCAGCGTCACGTCGCCGGCGGGCCGCTGCGCGGCCGTGCAGGCGGCCGCGATGCGTGTTCGAACCTGTTCCAACCGTGTCGAAATGCTCACCATATGATTCCCGAGCCTAACCCAGCCGCCGCCCCCGGCGGCCTGCACTGATGGACATCACCCAGCTGCTCGCCTTCTCGGTCAAGAACAAGGCATCGGACCTGCACCTGTCATCGGGCCTGCCGCCCATGATCCGCGTGCACGGCGACGTGCGCCGCATCAACGTGGAGGCGCTCGACCACAAGACCGTGCACGACATGGTGTACGACATCATGAACGACGCCCAGCGCAAGGCCTACGAGGACACGCTGGAGTGCGATTTCTCGTTCGAGATCCAGGGCCTGGCGCGTTTCCGCGTCAACGCGTTCAACCAGAACCGCGGCGCGGGCGCGGTGTTCCGCACCATCCCGAGCAAGATCCTGACGCTGGAGCAGCTCAATGCGCCCAAGGTCTTCGCCGACCTGGCACTGCGCCCGCGCGGCCTGGTGCTGGTGACCGGCCCCACCGGCTCCGGCAAGAGCACGACGCTGGCCGGCATGGTCAACCACCTGAACGAAAACGAGTACGGCCACGTGCTGACGGTGGAAGATCCGATCGAGTTCGTGCACGAATCGAAGAAGTGCCTGGTCAACCAGCGCGAGGTCGGCCCGCACACGCTGAGCTTCAGCAACGCGCTGCGCTCGGCGCTGCGCGAAGACCCGGACGCCATCCTCGTCGGCGAAATGCGCGACCTGGAAACCATCCGCCTGGCGCTCACGGCCGCGGAAACCGGCCACCTGGTCTTCGGCACGCTGCACACCAGCAGCGCCGCCAAGACGATCGACCGCGTGGTCGACGTGTTCCCCGCCGCCGAGAAGGACATGGTGCGCGCGATGCTGTCGGAATCGCTGGTCGCGGTGATCTCGCAGACGCTGTGCAAGACCAAGGACGGCTCCGGCCGCGTCGCGGCGCACGAGATCATGATCGCCACCTCGGCCATCAAGAACCTGATCCGCGAGAACAAGATCGCCCAGATGTACTCGGCGATCCAGACCGGCCAGGGCCTGGGCATGCAGACGCTCGACCAGAACCTGGCCGACCTGGTGCGGCGCAACGTCATCACGCCGGCCGAGGCACGCAGCAAGGCCAAGACGCCGGAAAACTTTCCCGGCTGAGCACGGAGCCCGCCATGGACACCTCCGCATCGAGCGCGGCCTCGCAGGCCGGCGCGGCCCCGGCCGACGACACGCCGCCGCAGCGCTGCATCGGCTGGCCCGAGCGCGCGCCCGAGGTCGGCGCCCGTCCGATCGATCCGGCCGAAGGCGCGGCGCTGTTCGCCGAGGTCTGGCACCGCGAGCCGCATGTGCTGCCGCTCGATGCCGAGGAGCTGGCGCGGCTGTCGCGCTGGGCGCAGTTCGTCGAGGTGCCACCCGGCCGCACACTGATCCGCCAGGACGAGTTCGGCGACTACCTGGTGATGGTGCTCGAAGGCACGCTGGCCGTCGCCCGCAGCAACGCCGCCGGCGGCAGCACGCGGCTGGCCGAGGCGCGGCCCGGCGACATGCTCGGCGAGATGTCGCTGCTCGATGCGGGCTCGCGCTTCTCCGTCGTCACCACCCTCTCGACCAGCCGCCTGGCGGTGCTGCAGGCCGAGCCCTTCCGGCGCATGATGCGCGACGAACCACGCATCGCGCTGGCGCTGATGGCGGCGCTGTCGCGCCGGTTGTCGCTGCGCGTGCGGCAGCTCGGCGCCCGGCTCGGCGCGTTGCTGTCATCGACCTGAACACCGCCCCTGCGAGGAGACGAGACCATGGAAAGAGAACAGGCCGCCAAATTCGTCAGCGACCTGCTGCGGCTGATGGTCGCGCGCGGCGGATCGGACCTCTTCCTGACGGCGGAATTCCCGCCGGCGATCAAGGTCGACGGCAAGATCACCAAGGTGTCGCCCCAGCCGTTGACGGGCCAGCACACGCTGGCCCTGGCACGCGCGCTGATGAACGACAAGCAGTCGGCCGAGTTCGAGCGCACCAAGGAGTGCAACTTCGCGATCTCGCCGCAGGGTGTGGGCCGTTTCCGCTGCAACGCCTTCCTGCAGCAGGGCCACGTGGGCATGGTGCTGCGCACGATCCCCCAGACGCTGCCGACCATCGACGGGCTGAACCTGCCGCCCGTGCTGAAGGAAGTGACGATGACCAAGCGCGGGCTGGTGATCCTGGTCGGCGCCACCGGCTCGGGCAAGAGTACCTCGCTGGCGGCGATGGTTGACCACCGCAACCAGCACTCCCACGGCCACATCATCACCATCGAGGATCCGGTGGAGTTCGTGCATCCGCACAAGAACTGCATCGTCACCCAGCGCGAGGTGGGCCTGGACACCGACGGCTGGGACATCGCGCTGAAGAACACGCTGCGCCAGGCGCCCGACGTGATCCTGATGGGCGAAATCCGCGACCGCGAGACGATGGAACACGCCGTCGCCTTCGCCGAGACCGGGCACCTGTGCATGGCGACGCTGCACGCCAACAGCGCCAACCAGGCGCTGGACCGCATCATCAACTTCTTCCCGGAAGAGCGGCGCCAGCAGCTGCTGATGGACCTGTCGCTGAACCTGAAGGCGCTGGTGTCGCAGCGCCTGCTGCCGCTGCAGGAGGGCAAGGGCCGCATCGCGGCAGTGGAGATCCTGCTCAACACCCCGCTGGTGTCGGACATGATCTTCAAGGGCGAGGTCGGCGAGCTGAAGGAGCTGATGAAGCGCTCGCGCGAACTGGGCATGCAGACCTTCGACCAGGCGCTGTTCGACCTCTACGAGGCCCACGCTGTGAGCTACGAGGACGCGCTGCGCAACGCCGATTCGGTCAACGACCTGCGCCTGCAGATCAAGCTCAACAGCCAGCGCGCGCGCGGGGCCGACCTGGCGGCCGGCACCGAGCACCTGACCATCGTCTAGGGACGGCCGCCCCCGGCGGCGCGCCCCCGGCGGGCGTCAGGGCTTCTTCTCGACCACCGGCGACGGCGTGACGTTGGCCAGTTCCGCCTCAGTGATGACCTCGAACACGCGCACGACCTTCTGCACGCCGCCGACGCTGCGCGTCAGGTCGGAGGCACGGCCCGCCTCGCGTTCGGTCACGCGGCCCATCAGGTAGACGGTGCCGCGCTCGCTCACCACCTTGATCGCGTTGGCCTGCACATCCTTGGCGTCGACCAGCGTGGCCTTGACCTTGCTGGTCAGCAGCGCGTCGTTGGAGCGGGCGGTGAGCGAGCTGTTGCCCATCACCGCCAGTTCGTTGACCACCGACTTGACGTTCTCGACGCCGGCGACGGCCTGCTCCACCTTGAGGCGGGCGGCTTCGTCGGGCACTTCGCCGGTCAGCAGCACGACGCGGTTGTAGCTCGTGGCGTTGACGTGGCCGCGGTCGCCGATCGCTTGCGAGACGCGGTTGGCGGCCTTGAGCTCGATGCTCTGGTCGTCGACCTGGGTGCCGGTGGTCCGGCGGTCGGTCACGACCAGCGCACTGCCGACGGCGGCGCCGCCAATCAGCAGCGGCGCGCAGGCGCTCAGCGCCGCGCTCGCTGCGAGCAGCGACACGAGCAGGGCGGCCGAGCGGCGCGGGGTGGGTTTGAAATCGTTCATGAAGTGGGTTCCTGTTCGCCCATGAGCTGCACGTCCACGGCATCGCACAGGCAGTGCAGCGCCAGCACGTGGACTTCGCGGATGCGGGCCGCACGGTCGTGCGGCACCGCCAGATGCACGTCGGTCTCGGTCAGCTCGGCCGACAGCCCGGGGGCTGCACGGCCGGTGAACGCGATCACCGTCATGTCCTTGCCGTGCGCGGCCTGCACGGCCGCCACGATGCTGTCGTCGGGGCCGACCGGTGCGAGCACCACCAGCACGTCGCCCGGTGCGCCGAGCGCCAGGACCTGCTTGGCCAGCACATCGGCACCACGCTCGCGGGCCAGCGCGCTCGCCAGCACGCCGTCCGCGCCCAGCGCCAACGCGGCCAGCCCGGGGCGCTCGCGTTCGAAACGGCCGACGAACTGCGCGGCCAGGTGCTGGGCGTCGGCGGTGGCGGCACCGCTGCCGCACACCATCAACTTGCCGCCCGCGGTGATGCAGCCGAGCACCGCATGAACGGCGTCGGTCAGGGGCCGCGCGAGGGCGTCGGCGGCCTGCACCTGCAGGTCGGCGCACTCGAAAAACTGCTGCTGGATGCGCTGTTCAAGCATGACTGTGAATGATATGACAGCGATGCACCAAGACGGTTCCGCAACGGCTCAGCCCGCATCGAAGGCCGCGACCAGCCACTGCAGGGCGTCGCCCTCGATGCTGACCACGTCGAAGCGGCAGGGCGGCAGCGCGTCGAAGCGCAGGAGGTAGTGCTGGGCGGCGTAGACGATGCGCCGCTGCTTGACGCCGGTGATGCTGGCGGCCGCGCCGCCGTGGGCGGTGCCGCGGCGCAGCCGCACCTCGACGAACACCAGCGTGCCGTCGCGGTCGCGCATCACCAGGTCGACCTCGCCGGCCCGGCGCCCGGGGCCGCGCGCCACCCGATAATTGCGCTCCACCAGCACCAGCCCCTGGCGCTGCAGGTGCGCCAGCGCGCGGTCTTCGCCGTGCGCGCCGGCCGCACCGGTGGCCGGCGATGTGCCGGGATTGCCGCCCAACCGCCGCTTGAACATGTCCAGTGCCCTGACCCTCGTGCAGGCCGCCGCCGAGGCGGCCGGAGCGCAGCAGTATCCCGCAGGCACGCTGTACGTCGTCGCCACGCCGATCGGCAACCTGGCCGACATCACGCTGCGCGCGGTGCACGTGCTGGGCCTCGTCGACGCGGTGGCCTGCGAGGACACGCGGGTGACCGCCGGGCTGCTGAACCACCTCGGGCTGCACAAACCCCTGGTCGCGTTGCACCAGCACAACGAGCAGGCGGCCTCGGCGACGCTGGTGGAGCGCCTGGCGCGCGGCGAGCGCATCGCCTACGTCAGCGACGCCGGCACGCCGG
This sequence comes from Aquincola agrisoli, assembly GCF_036621135.1. Taxonomy (NCBI): domain Bacteria; kingdom Pseudomonadati; phylum Pseudomonadota; class Betaproteobacteria; order Burkholderiales; family Sphaerotilaceae; genus Aquincola; species Aquincola agrisoli. The sequence continues at coordinate 3,596 of NZ_JAZIBG010000059.1, read as the reverse complement.
CGGTCTCCGACCCGGGCGCCCGGCTGGTCGCGGCGGTGCAGGCCGCCGGCCACCGCACGGTGCCGCTGCCCGGCGCCAGCAGCGCGCTGGCCGCGCTGAGCGTGGCGGGCGACGGCGACAGCCCCGGCTTCGCGTTCGCCGGCTTCCTGCCGACCAAGGCCGGCGAGCGGCGCGCCGCGCTGCAGGCGCTGCTGGCGCAGCCGCTGACGCAGGTGCTGTTCGAGGCGCCGCACCGCATCGAGGCGCTGCTGCGCGAGCTGGCCGAAGCCGCGCCGGAACGCCGCGTGACGCTGGGCCGTGAACTGACGAAGCAGTTCGAGACCGTGGTCACGCTGCCCGCCGCCGAGCTGCCCGCCTGGATCGCCGCCGACGCCAACCGCCTGCGCGGCGAGTTCGTGCTGGTGCTCCACGCGCCGGCCCCGTCCGCCGCGGCGGACGCCGACGCACTGCCGGCCGAGGCCGAACGGGCGCTGCAGACCCTGCTGGCCGAGCTGCCGCTGAAGCAGGCCGTCTCGCTCGCGGCCACGTTGAGCGGCGCGCCGCGCAATGCGCTGTACCAGCGGGCGCTGGCGCTGCGCGGCTGACGGCGGCATCGCGCCGCGCGGCGGCGGCCCTGCTGGGCGCTCGGGGAATACCGGCTCCTATACTCGATCGCATGATCTCGCGCGAACCCACCCTCGAACGCCTCGCGCAAGCGCAAGGCCTGCTGCTCGAACCCTTCGGCCTCGCCGAAGCGACGTTGACGAAGGCCTTGCGCACGATCAGCGCGCACCGCATCGACGACGCCGACCTCTACTTCCAGACCACCCGCCACGAAGGCTGGAGCCTGGAGGAAGGCATCGTGAAGAGCGGCAGCTTCTCGATCGACCAGGGCGTCGGCGTGCGCGCGGTCGCCGGCGAGAAGACGGCGTTCGCCTATTCCGACGACATCTCCGAGGCCTCGCTGCTCGACGCGGCGCGCACCGTGCGCACGATCGCCGCCGCCGGCCAGAGCGTGTCGGTCAAGGTGCCCGGCAAGGGCAAGGTGGCCGGCAGCCGCGTGCTGTACGCGCCGACCGACCCGATCGGCACGCTCGACAGCGCGCAGAAAGTCGCGCTGCTCGAGAAGACCGAAAAGCTCGCGCGCAGCAAGGACCCGCGCATCGTGCAGGTGATGGCGGGCCTGGCGGCGGAATTCGACGTCGTGATGGTCGCGCGCGCCGACGGCACCCGCGCGGCCGACGTGCGGCCGCTGGTGCGGCTGTCGGTCACCGTGATCGCCGAGCAGACGGTGAACGGCGTGGTACGCCGCGAAGTGGGCTCCGGCGGCGGCGGCGGGCGCTTCGGCCTGGGCTACTTCCAGGACGCGCAGATCGAGCAGTACGTCGACCAGGCGGTGAACGCCGCGCTGGTGAACCTCGAGTCGCGCCCGGCCCCCGCCGGCGAGATGACCGTGGTGCTCGGCCCCGGCTGGCCCGGCATCCTGCTGCACGAGGCGATTGGCCACGGGCTGGAGGGCGACTTCAACCGCAAGGGTTCCAGCGCCTTCAGCGGCCGCATCGGCAAGCGCGTGGCCGCCAAGGGCGTGACGGTGCTCGACGACGGCACGCTGCCCGACCGCCGCGGCAGCCTGAACGTCGACGACGAAGGCAACGCGACGCAGCGCACCGTACTGATCGAGGACGGCATCCTGCGCGGCTACATCCAGGATGCGATGAACGCGCGCCTGATGGGCGTCAAGCCCACCGGCAACGGCCGCCGCGAAAGCTACGCCCACGTGCCGATGCCGCGCATGACCAACACCTACATGCTCGGCGGCGACAAGTCGAAGGAAGAGATCGTCGCCAGCATCCGCCGCGGCCTGTACGCGACCAACTTCGGCGGCGGCCAGGTCGACATCACCAGCGGCAAGTTCGTGTTCTCGGCGAGCGAGGCCTTCTGGGTCGAGAACGGCAAGATCCAGTACCCGGTGAAGGGCGCGACGCTGATCGGCAACGGCCCCGATGCGTTGACGCGCGTCAGCATGATCGGCAACGACATGCAGCTCGACTCCGGCGTCGGCACCTGCGGCAAGGAAGGCCAGAGCGTGCCGGTCGGCGTGGGCCAACCCACGCTGCGCATCGACGGCCTCACGGTCGGCGGAACCGCTTGACGCCGCGCGCGGCCCAGGGCTACATTCGGCTCCCTATGCAATTCGCCGGCTACTTTTTTGGCTACTTTTGGTTCTCGCACCGCCCAGCGGTTGGAGAGGCAAGCGCGTAGCTGAAAAAGAAACGAGCAAACCGAATCCACAAACCGCCGGGCGACCCCCGGCGGTTTTTTTTCGTCCCGCCCTCTCCACGCACCCAACCCGCCCCCGCCATGACCAACGCCTACATCCCCGCCAGCGAAGGCTGGCAATCGCCCATCGACCGCACCAGCCAGACCGACGACGAACGCATCAAGGACATCGTGACGCTCCCGCCCCCGGAACACCTGATTCGCTTCTTCCCGATCCGCGGCACGCCGATGGAGCGGCTCGTGTCGGACACGCGGGCAGCCATCCGCCGCATCCTGCACCGGCAGGACGACCGGCTGCTGGTGATCATGGGCCCGTGTTCGATCCACGATCCGGAGGCGGCGATCGACTACGCCAAGCGCCTGAAGGTGCAGCGCGAGAAGTACGCCGGCACGCTGGAGATCGTGATGCGCGTGTACTTCGAGAAGCCGCGCACCACGGTGGGCTGGAAGGGGCTGATCAACGACCCCTACCTCGACGAGACGTACCGCATCGACGAGGGCCTGCGCATCGCGCGCCAGCTGCTGCTGGACATCAACCGCCTGGGCATGCCCGCGGGCAGCGAGTTCCTCGACGTGATCTCGCCGCAGTACATCGGCGACCTGATCGCGTGGGGCGCGATCGGCGCGCGCACCACCGAGAGCCAGGTGCACCGCGAGCTGGCCTCGGGCCTGTCGGCGCCCATCGGCTTCAAGAACGGCACCGACGGCAACATCAAGATCGCGCTCGACGCGATCCAGTCGGCCTCGCGCCCGCACCACTTCCTGTCGGTGCACAAAAACGGCCAGGTCGCGATCGTCGAGACCTCCGGCAACGGCGACTGCCACGTGATCCTGCGCGGCGGCAAGGCGCCGAACTACGGCGCCGAACACGTCGCCGCGGCCTGCCGGGAGCTGGAGGCCGCCCAGCTCGACGCGACGCTGATGGTCGACTGCAGCCACGCCAACAGCAGCAAGCAGCACCAGAAACAGCTCGACGTGTCGCGCGACGTGGCGCAGCAGCTGCGCGACGGCAGCCGCGGCATCTTCGGCGTGATGGTCGAGAGCCACCTCAAGGCCGGCGCGCAGAAGTTCAGCGCGGGCAAGGACGATCCGTCCCGGCTCGAGTACGGCCAGAGCATCACCGACGCCTGCCTGGGCTGGGACGATTCGCTGCAGGTGCTGGACGTGCTGAGCGAGGCGGTGAAGGCCCGCCGAGGTTGAGCAGGGGCGGGCCGGGCGGGGCCCGGCCTCGCAGGCGCCTAAAGCGCCTTCACCAGCTCCGGCACCGCCGTGAACAGGTCCGCCTCCAGCCCGTAGTCGGCCACCGAGAAGATCGGCGCCTCCGGGTCCTTGTTGAT
>NZ_JAZIBG010000058.1:0-109026 GCF_036621135.1 Aquincola agrisoli | reverse complement strand
CGGCTGGGGTGCGGGCCTCGGCGCGGGTGCAGGCGCCGCCCCCGGCCGGGGCGCCCCGGCCTTGGCTGGCGCTGCCGCCCGGCGGCCCGTCGACGCCTTGCGCGCCGGCGCCTTGGCCGCCGCCTTCTTGCCCGCCACGCGCGGCCCCCGGCCGGGGCCGAAGCCCACCAACGTCGCCGAGAAGCCCAGGCCCAGCGCATGCTCCAGCATCGGCGCATAGCCCTGGTCGTTCGACAGCACGACAAACCGCGCCGCCGGGTTGCGCGACGCGATGTAGCCCATGTAGAACGACAGGTGGAAGTCGAGCGCGTTCTTGCCGGCCCGCGAGATGGGCACCAGCGTCACGCGTTCACCAAACGAGGCCTGGTCCTTGTCGACGCGCCGCTGGTTCGGGCCGTGGAAGAGCCACACGTCGGTCACATCGGGCACCAGGCTGCGGATGTCGGCGTCCTTGGGCTGCACGTTCTCCCAGTCGACGAGCACGTGTGTCTGAGGCGCGGCCGCGGCGGTCGGGCCGACCGGCACGCCCGGCTTGACCGGCGGGTACTTCCTGGCGTTCTTGACGAGCTTGCGGCCGATCGCCCGCTTCAGGTCAACGGCGCTGTGGTCGGCCATCTGCAGCAGGTACAGCATCACGTCGGCCACTTCGTCGGCGATGCGCTCCTGCGTCACCTGGTCGTGGTGCGCGACCTGCGACTGCTCGGGCGTCATCCACTGGAAGATCTCGGCCAGCTCCGCCGCCTCGACCATCAGGGCCGTGGCCAGGTTCTTGGGCGTGTGGAAGGGTTGCCAGTTGCGTTCGGCGGCGAACTCGCGCAAGGTGGTCTGCAGCGCTGACAGGTCCAATCGGTACCTCCTAGAAGCCCGGCGCGGCGGCCGGCAGCACGCAAGTATCGGCGCTGCGGGGTGCGTCCCGGTCGGTCGCAACAGGCCGTGCTTTCCCCTGCTCATCCGCCGCTCGCGGGCCGCAGGCGCGGGCGAGACTCGCCGAGGGCACGCCACCCGGGCGCCGCCCTGCCAGCCCACGGAGTCACCCCCATGTCGTTTCGCCTCGCCAGCCTCGCCGCATCCGTATTGATCGCCGCCGGCTGCGCTTCCCCGCCCCCTGAAACCATCGGCCCGGCCGCCAAGGAGACGGTGTTCGCCGTCACCGCGTCGCAGCGTCTCGTCAGCTTCAACGGCGGCCAGCCGCAGAAGCTGCTGAGCGACCGCGCGCTGACCGGCCTGGCACCGGGCGAGCGCCTGCTGGGCATCGACTACCGCGTCGCGCGGGGCCAGCTGTTCGCGCTGGGCAGCAGCGGCCGGCTCTACCGCATCGACACCGCCACCGCGGCGCTCGCACCGGTCGGCGCCCCGATCGCCACCACCCTGGAAGGCACGCAGTTCGGCTTCGACTTCAACCCGACCGTCGACCGCATCCGCGTGGTGAGCGACGCGGGCCTGAACCTGCGCCTGCACCCCGACACCGGCGCCGTCGTCGACGGCGACCCGAACGCGGCCGGCCTGCAGCTGGACGGCCGGCTCGCCTACGATGCGGCCGACAGGAACGCCGGCCGCACGCCGAAGGTCGCGGCCGCCGGCTACACCTACAACCAGGACAACGACAAGATCACGACCAACTTCGCGATCGACGCCGGCCTGGGTGCCCTGGTGCGCCAGGGCAGCGCGGAAGGCGTGCAGCCCGCAGTCTCGCCGAACACCGGCCGGCTGTTCACGGTGGGCCCGCTGAACGCCGGGCCGATCGGCCAGGTGCACTTCGACATCAGCGACGTCGGCAACAACGCCTATGCCGCGATCACCGCCCCGGGCGCGAAGGCGACCGTGCTGTACCGCGTTGATCTCAAGACCGGCGGCGCCACGCGCATCGGCACCGTGGCCGGCGGCGCGGTGCTGGCCGGCCTGGCGATCGAACCCTGACGGGCGCGACTACCAGCCCCAGAGCAGGCGGTTGGCGACCCAGCCCTGCGTGCCGCCGCTCTGGCGGACCTTGACCCAGCCCTCGCGGCGTTCCACCGTCTTCAGCACCTCCCCGTACACGGCGCGGCCGAGGATGGGGGCACGGGTGCTGGGGCGCTGGCGGATGTTGGCCGCCTTGGACTTGACGACGTGGTGCCGCACCTTGTTCGTCAGCGGCCGGTACACCCAGCCCCTGTCGTTCTCGAAATCCCGCACCCGCAGCCATGCGCCGCGGCGGTCGACCACCTGCAGCGGGTAGCCCGGCTCCAGCAGCCACAACGCGTCGTGCTGCGTGCCCGCACCCGAGCGCATGTTCACCTGCTTGGCGACGCTGACCATCTCGCGCGCATGCGCCATCGGGGACACCAGCAGCGCCACGGCGCAGCTCAGCAGGATCGAGCGGAGGGAGGGGATCAAACGCATCGGAAAAACATCCTTGTCCAGTCTTGTCGAGGGCCGTTGCGGCGGCGCGGGGCCGCCTGCACACACACAGCATGCCGGTTTGTAGTTCCGCAGCCCGCGGCAGAGTTCCGCCGGTGCGGGATGATCCGGGGCATGCAACGCTCCCCCGCCCTCCGCGACGTGGTGCTCGGCCACCTGCAGTCCTTCGATGTCCGGGCCGCCGGCGAGGCCGATCCGGCGCACCGCGGCGCCGCGGTGGCGGTGGCCATCGTCGATGCGGGGCATGGCGCGGAGGTGGGCGGCCTGCCCCGCCACGCACCCTGGCAGGACGACGCCGCGCTGCTGCTCACCCGCCGCGCGGCCGGCCTGCGCCACCATGCCGGCCAATGGGCGCTGCCCGGCGGCCGGCTCGATGCCGGGGAGACGGCCGAGCAGGCCGCGCTGCGCGAACTGGCCGAGGAGGTGGGCCTGCAGCTCGATGCCGCCACGGTGATGGGCCGGCTCGACGACTTCGTCACCCGCTCCGGCTTCGTCATCACGCCCGTCGTCGTATGGGCCGGCGCCGCCCGGCACCTGGTGCCCAACCCGGGCGAGGTGGCGAGCATCCACCGCATCCCGGTCGAGGAGTTCCTGCGCGCCGATGCGCCGCGGCTGGAGGCCGTGAGCTCCAGCGAGCACCCGGTGCTGCGCATGCCCGTGGGGCAGAGCTGGATCGCGGCTCCCACCGCGGCGGTGCTGTACCAGTTCCGCGAGGTCTGCCTGCTGGGCCGGCCGACGCGGGTGGCGCATTTCGAGCAGCCCGCCTTCGCCTGGCGCTGACGGTCACGGACCGTCGCTACACTGCCGCCCGTGCGTCGCTGGTTCACCCTCCTCCTGCTCGTGTTGCTGCCGCTCCAGATCAGCTGGGCCGCGGTGGCCGCCTACTGCGAGCACGAGGCGCACGCGGCGCCGGGCCACGACCTGCAGTTCGACGGCTACGAGCATGCGCAGCCATCGGACGGCGACGCCTCCGGCGAAGCCGGCCACGACTGCGGCCATTGCCACGGCCATGGCAGCGCGATGCTGCCCCGGGCGCCCGATGCGTCCGGCGTCCCCGCCCACGCGCACCCGCCGGCCGCGCCGGACGGCCGTGCGGCGGCGCACGCCCCGCCCCGGCCCGAACGCCCCCAGTGGCCGACCCTCGCCTGATCGGCGGGGCGGTCCGTTCCTCCCAACACACCGTTTGCAGCTGACACGGCACCGTCGATGACGGTGCTTGCTGCAGCGCGGCCGCATGGCCGCGGCTCGCCGATCTCCCGTGGGGTTGTCTCTCAACACTGGAGCATCGGATGCACCGAAGAACACGACGAGGGGCCCGCGCGCGCGGCGGGGCCCTGGCGGCGCTCGCCGCCTGCGCGCTGGCCGCCCAGGCACAGCCGCAGACCCTGAAGCAGGCCTTCGAGGAAGCCTGGTCCCGCCAGCCCGAGGCGCTGGCGCGGCAGGCCTGGCGCGATGCGGCCCAGGCACGGCGGCAGGCCGCCGAGGCCTGGACACCCGAACCGGCCGCGCTGGAGCTGGCCGCGAAGACCGACCGCCTGCACCGCAACGACGGCGCACGCGAGCACGAGATCGGCATCGCCGTGCCGATCTGGCTGCCGGGCGAGCGCGCGCGCAGCGCGGCGCTGGCCGAGGCGGAAGGCCGCTCGGTCGAGAGCCGCACGGCAGCGGCGCAGGCGCGCGTGGCCGCGGCAGTGCGCGAGGCCTGGTGGGACTGGCAGCGGGCCCGCGCCGAGGCCGGCATCGCCCGCGACCAGCACGGCAGCGCGCAGCGCCTCGCGGCCGACGTGGCACGGCGCCTCGCCGCCGGCGACCTGGCGTTGGCCGACCGCCACCAGGCCGACGCCGCCGTCGCGGCCGCCGAATCGGCGATGGCCCAGGCGGATGCCACGCTGGCCGCGGCGCGGCTGCTGCTGGAGGCGGCGATCGGCGGCCCCGGCAGCGCGCTGCCGGGCGCCGCCGATACCGCGGGGCCGCACGCCCCGCCCGAGCCGGAACCCGAACCGCCTCCCGCAGCCGCCGGCGAGCCGCACGCGGCACTCGCCGCGCTGCGCGACCAGGCCCTCGTGGCCGAGCGTGCCGCCGCGCTGATCGCCACGCAGTCGCGTGCCAACCCCGAGCTGACGCTCGCCGCGACCCGCGAGCGCGGCGCATTCGGCGAGCGCTACGCGCAGACGCTCACGCTGGGCCTGCGCATCCCCTTCGGCAGCGGCCCGCGCGCCGAGGCCCGGGCCGCCGCCGCCCGCGCCGAGGCCGCCCAGGCGCAGGCCGAGCTGGTGCTCCAGCAGGCCCGCCTGGCCGCCGACCGCGACGCGGCCCGCCTGCGGGTCGACGCCGGCCGGCGCCAGGCCGCGGCGGCCGATCGCCGCGCGCAGCTGGCCGAAGCCTCGCGCGGCTTCTTCGACAAGTCGTTCCGGCTCGGTGAGACAGACCTCCCGACGCGCCTGCGCATCGAGGCCGAAGCGGCCGACGCCCGGCGGCAGGCCGCCCGCCAGCACATCGAACTCGCCGCGGCGATCTCCGCATGGCGCCAGGCGCTCGGCCTGCTGCCGCAGTGACGACGCGCCCCTCCCGACCACCTTTACCCCGCCCTCCCATGCAACTCCCCGCCTCCCTCGCCCGCCGCGGCGGCGCCCTCGCCCTGTGCGCCCTCGCGGCCACGGCCGTGCCCGCCGCCGACGACCATGGACACGACCATGGCGACGCGCCAGCGCCGGCCGCCGCCGCCCTGCCCCGCTTCACCGCCGAATCCGAGCTCTTCGAGCTGGTCGGCGTGCTCGATGGCCGGCGCCTCACGCTCTACCTCGACCGCCCCGACGACAACAGCCCGGTGACGGGCGCGCGCCTCGAGCTCGACATCGGCGGCACCGCCGTCGCTGCCGACCCGCACGGCGACGGCGAATTCGAAGCCCTGCTGGCCGCGGCCCCGCCGCCGGGCGTGCTGCCGGTCACCGTGACGGTGGTGGCCGGCGACGAAGCCGACCTGCTGGCCGGTGAACTCGACATCCATGCGCCGGCCCCTGCGGACGAGGCCCCGCCAGCCGGCGGCTGGCGCGGCGCGGCCGGCGGGGCGATCGCCGGGCTGGCGGCAGCGGGTGCGCTGCTGTGGGCCGCACGCCGCAGGGCGCACCGCAGCCTGCGTGCCGGAGGTGCGGCATGAAGCGCACGCTCCAAAAGGCCGGGCTCGCGCTGGCCCTCTGGCTGCCGCTGGCGGCCGCCGTCCAAGCCGGCGAAGGCCATGACCATGGCGACGCCCCCGCCGCGCCCCGCGCCAACGGCCCGCAGCGCCAGCCCGACGGCAGCGTGTTCCTCCCCAAGCCGGCGCAGCGCCAGTTCGGCGTGCGCACGCTCGTCGCCGAGGCGGGCGCGCTGCCGCGCACGGTCGAGCTGGGCGGCCGGGTCGTGATGGACCCGAACGCCGGCGGCAAGGTGCAGCCGCTCAACCCCGGCCGCATCGAACCCGGCCCGCACGGCCTGCCCTCCGCGGGGCAGGCCGTGCGCAAGGGCGAGGTGCTCGCCTACGTGGCGGCGTCGGCCGCCCCGATCGAACGCGCCAACCAGGCCGCCCAGGTGGCCGAGCTGCGCGCCGCGAAGGCCCTGGCCGACAAGCGGGTGGCCCGGTTGCAGGCCCTGGCCGACACCGTGCCGCGCAAGGAGATCGAGGCCGCCGAGAGCGAGGCCGCCAGCCTGGCGGAGCGCAGCGCGGCGGCGAGCACGGGCCTGTCGCACCGCGAGGCCCTCGCCGCCCCGGTGGCCGGCGTGATCGCCTCGGCGAACGTGGTGGCGGGCCAGGTGGTCGATGCGCGCGAGCTGGTGTTCGAGATCGTCGACCCCACGCGGCTGCGCATCGAGGCGCTGGCCTACGACCCCGAGCTGGCCGCCGACATCGGCGGCGCCACGCTGGCCCTGGGAGGCGAGCGGGTGCCGCTCGTCTTTGCCGGCGCAGCGCGCAGCCTGCGCGACCAGGCGCTGCCGCTGGGCTTCCGCGCCGAGGGCGCGGCGCTCTCGCGGCTGGCGGTGGGGCAGCCGGTGAAGGTGTTCGTGCAGACGCGCAGCCGCATCGCCGCGATCGCGGTGCCGGTCGCCGCGCTGATGAAGAACCCGGCCAACCAGGCCATCGTGTGGGTCAAGACGGCGCCCGAGCGCTTCGAGCCGCGCACGGTGACGGCCGAGCCGCTGGACGGCCTGCACGCCGCCGTGACGTCGGGGCTGCGCGCCGGCGACCGCGTCGCCGTGCAGGGCGCGACGCTGATCAACCAGGTGCGCTGACATGTTCAAGTGGCTACTCGACCGCAGCCTCGCCAACCGGCTGCTGGTCATCGTCACCGCCGTGGTGCTGATGGCCTATGGCGGGTTCACGCTCTCGCGCACGCCGGTGGACGTGTTCCCCGACCTCAACAAGCCCACCGTCACGCTGATGACCGAAGCCGGCGGCATGGCCGCCGAGGAGGTGGAGCAGCTCATCACCTTCCCGCTGGAGACGGCGATGAACGGCCTGCCCGGCGTGGAGGCGATCCGGTCGACCTCGTCGGCGGGGCTGTCCTTCCTCTACGTCACCTTCGACTGGGGCACCGACATCTTCCGCGCCCGCCAGCTCGTGTCGGAGCGGCTGTCCTCGATGGAGGAAGGCCTGCCGCCGGGCGTGGTGCCGCGCATGGGGCCGATCAGCTCGGTGATGGGCGAGATCATGCAGATCGCCATCCCGATCGAGGCCGCCGATCCGGCCCGGCGGATGGCGGCGCGCGAATACGCCGACTGGGTGCTGCGGCCCCGCCTGATGTCGGTGCCCGGGGTGGCGCAGGTCATCCCGATCGGCGGCGAGGTGCGGCAGTTCCAGGTGCAGCCGGACACCGCGCGCATGGCGGCGCTGGGCATCACGCACGAGCAGCTGTCGGCGGCGCTGCGCGGCTACGCGGGCAACACCTCCGGCGGCTTCCTCGAACTGAACGGCCGCGAGTACCTGATCCGCCACCTGGGCCGCACGTCGCGGCTCGAGGACCTGCAGCAGCTCGCGCTGACGGCCCGCGGCGGCCAGCCGGTGCTGCTGCGCCAGGTCGCAGACGTGGCCTTCGCCGCCGCCCCCAAGCGGGGCGACGCGGGCTTCGAGGGCCGGCCGGCCGTGATCCTGGGCGTGCAGAAGCAGCCCACCGCCGACACCATCGCGCTGACGCTGGCGATCGAGGAGGCGCTGGCCGGGCTGCGGGGCGCGCTGCCTGCCGGCATGGAGGCGCCGCGTGTGACCTTCCGGCAGGCCAGCTTCATCGAGGCCTCGATCACCACGCTGCAGGGCAAGCTGATCGGCGCCTCGGTGTTCGTCGCGGTGATCCTGTTCTTCTTCCTCGGCACGCTGCGGCCGACCGTGATCGCCCTCACCGCGATACCGGTGTCGATCTTCGTCACCGCGCTGGTCTTCCGGTGGTTCGGGCTGTCGATCAACACCATGACGCTGGGCGGCCTGGCCATCGCCATCGGCGGGCTGGTCGACGACGCGGTGGTCGACGTCGAGAACATCATGCGGCGGCTGAAGGAGGACCGGGCCCGGCATCCGCAGCACCGGCTGCACCCGATCGAGCTGGTGGCCCGCGCGTCGATGGAGGTGCGCTCGGCCATCCTCTACGCCACGGTGATCATCGTGCTGGTCTTCATCCCGCTGTTTGCGCTGCCGGGGCTGGAAGGCCGCCTCTTCATGCCGCTGGGCATCGCGTTCATCGTGTCGACGCTGGCATCGCTGGCGGTCTCGGTCACGGTGACGCCGGTGCTGAGCTTCTACCTGCTGCCGCGCATGAAGACGCTGGACCACGGCGACACGTGGCTGCTGGCCTGGCTGAAGGCGCGCTACCGCGTCGGGCTGCAGGCCGTGCTCGGCCGGCCGAGGGCCGCGCTGGCGGCGGCGGGCGTGGCGGCGGCCGCGGCGGCAGCGGCGGTGCCGTTCTTCCCCACCACCTTCCTGCCGCCCTTCAACGAGGGCACGCTGCTGATCGGCCTGCGGCTGAACCCGGGCGTGACGCTGTCGGAGTCCGCGGCCCTGGCGCGCCAGGCGGAACTGCTGGTCAAGCAGGTGCCGGAGGTCATCCATGTCGGCCGGCGCAGCGGCCGGGCCGAGCTGGACGAACATGCCGAGGGGGTGCACGTGAGCGAGCTCGACGTGGGGCTGAAGCCCGCCGCCGAGCTGGCGCGGCCGATGGCGGAGATCACCGCCGACCTCCGCGCCCGGCTAGCGCACCTGCCGGCGGCGATCGGCATCGGCCAGCCGATCTCGCACCGCATCGACCACATGCTGTCGGGCGTGCGCTCGCAGATCGCGATCAAGGTCTTCGGCGAGGACCTCGACACCCTGCGGGGCCAGGCCGACGCGCTGCGCGCGAGGCTCGCGTCCCTCCCGGGCATCGCCGACCTGGAGGTCGAGAAGCAGGTGCTGGCGCCGCAGGTCAAGGTGCGCATCGACCACGCCGCCGCCGCCCAGTACGGCGTGCCGGCGCCGCAGGTGCTGGCCACGCTGCAGAGCCTGGTGGAGGGCGAGAAGGTCACCCAGATCGTCGAGGGCGGCCGGCGCTTCGCGCTGGTGCTGCGGCTGCCGGAGACGGCACGGTCGATCGACGGCCTCGGCCGCATCCTGATCGACACGCCGGGCGGCAGCATCCCGCTGTCGAAGATCGCCGCGATCGAGGACGGCGACGGACCCAACCAGGTGAGCCGGGACGACGGCCGCCGGCGCATCGTGCTGTCGGCCAACGCGTCGGGCCGCCCGCTGTCCGACGTCGTGGCCGACATCCGCGCGGTGGTGGCCGACACGCGCCTGCCCGAGGGCTACTTCATCACCCTCGGCGGGCAGTTCCAGGCGCAGGAAGAGGCCTCGCGGCGGGTCGGGCTGCTGTCGATCGTCTCGCTGACGCTGATGTTCGTGGTGCTCTACAGCCGCTACCGCTCGGCGGTGCTCTCGGTGCTCATCATGGCCAACATCCCGCTGGCGCTGGTGGGGGCGGTGCTGGGGCTGTGGTGGTCGGGCCAGCCGCTGTCGGTGGCGGCGCTGGTGGGCTTCATCACGCTGGCGGGCATCTCGGTGCGCAACGGCATCCTGAAGGTCAGCCACTACGTCAACCTGATGCGTTTCGAGGGCGAGGCCTTCGGCCTGCCGATGATCGTGCGCGGCTCGCTGGAGCGCCTGAGCCCGGTGCTGATGACCGCGCTGGTCACCGCCTTCGCGCTGGCGCCGCTGCTGTTCGAGGCCGAGCAGCCCGGCACCGAGGTGCTGCACCCGGTGGCGGTGGTGATCTTCTCCGGCCTCGTCAGCGCCACGCTGCTCGACACCTTCCTCACCCCTGCGATGTTCTGGCTGTTCGGCCGCAGGCCGGCCGAGCGGCTGATGGACGACAAGGACGCCCAGGCGCTTTGATTCCCCGACCTCCCCTCCCATGAAAGGACAAACCATGTACAGGACCCCCGCGCTGCTCGCCCCGCTCGCCCTCGCGCTGGCCGCCTCCGCCTTCGCCGCCGGCGAGCACGACCATGCCCATGAACACCAGCCGCTGCACGGCGGCGTGGTGGTCGAGGTCAAGGATGTCGACTACGAGCTCGTCGCCCGGCCCGCAGCGGTCCAGCTGCACCTGCGCGACCACGGCAAGCCGGCCGACGTCTCGCAGGCCAGCGCCCGGCTCACGCTGCTGACCGGCACCGACAAGCAGGAGGCCGTGCTCAGGCCCGCCGGCGGCAAGCTGGAAGCCGCGGGCAGCTTCCGGCTCGCGCCCGGCACCAAGGCCGTCGTCGTGGTCACCCGGCCGGGCAAGCCGGCGGCGACGGCCCGCTTCACGCTGAAGTAGCCGGCGCGGGCATCGGGGTGATACTTGCGCGGCGCCACCGCAGTACCTCGATGCCCACCGACGCCTCCCCGCCCGACGACCGCACGCAGTTGATCCCCCGGCGCGACATCGACGCGGCGCTGCCGGTCGGGCACCTGCTGCAGGAGCTGCGCATCGAGGGCGTCATCGGCACGGGCGGCTACAGCATCGTCTACCGCGTGCGCGACCTGCAGCTCGGCCGCCTGCTGGCGGTCAAGGAATACATGCCCGCGACCATCGCGCAGCGCGATGCCAACGGCGTGGTGCACGCACGCTCGGCGCGGCACCTGCCGACCTTCCGCCACGGGCTGCGCAGCTTCTTCGACGAGGCGCGGCTGCTGGCCTCCTTCGACCACCCGGCCTTGGTGAAGGTGCAGCGCGTGTGGGCCGACAACGGCACCGCCTACATGCAGATGCCGCTGCTGGAAGGCACGACGCTGCACGAGGTGCTGCGCCGGGCCAAGGTGCCGCCCGGCGAGCCCTGGCTGCGGCGGCTCGCCACCGAGCTGACCGATGCGCTGGGCGTGCTGCATGCGCAGCAGTGCCTGCACCGCGACGTGGCGCCCGACAACATCCTGCTGCTGCACGGGCCGGACGCCGGCCCGCTGACCGAGCAGCCCCCGCGGCCGATGCTGCTGGACTTCGGCTCGGCGCGGCGCGTGATCGGCGATGCCACGCAGGCGCTGACCGCGCTGCTGAAGACGGGCTACTCGCCGATCGAGCAGTACGAGGGCGAGGCCTCGTCGCGCCAGGGGCCGTGGACGGACGTGTATGCGCTGTCGGCGGTGCTGTACGCATCGATCGCGCTGCGCAGCCCGCCCTCGGCGGTGGCCCGCGCGGTGCGCGACGAGATGCCGCCGGCCGCCACGCTGGGCGCCGGCCGCTACGGGCCCGAGCTGCTCGAGGCCATCGACGCCGGCCTGGCCGTGCGCCCCGAGGACCGTCCGCCGTCGATGGCCGCGCTGCGCGAGCGGCTGACGGCGAGCTTCCCGAAGACCATCATGGTGCCGCGGCGGCCGGCCGCGGCGCGCGAGGCCTCGGCCGCGCCGCCCGCGCGGCCGCATCCGCCCGCCGCTGCTGCGGCGGCGCCCCGTCAGGCATCGCGTGGCTGGCAGCGGCCGATGCTGGCCGCTGCCATCGCGGCGGCTGCGCTGGCCGGCGTGGCCTTCGCCGCGCTGCGCTGGCTGGGCTGAGGCCTGCTAAGCGCCTGCGCGGGTGCCCCGCCGGCGTGCCGCCCAGCCGACGGCTGCGATGCCCGCGAGCATCAAGGCGTAGGTCGACGGCTCGGGCACCGGGCCGGGCGTGCTGGTGAAGCTGGCGTTGTCGGGCGCGAAGTCCGAGATGGCCGCGAACCCGGAGAAGCTGCCGTCGCGCGGCCAGAGGTTCCAGGTGTAGTCCCGCTTGTCGAAGCCGGTGGAGGGCAGCAGCGCGCCGCTGACGATGCCGGTGATGGTGTTGCCGGAGATCGTGACCGACCCCGCCGGCAGGTTGCCCGCGCCACCCACGCTGCCGGTGCCGTCGGGCCGCAGCAGCACAACGCGGTCGAAGCGTACGCCGTCGATGCCGTTGGCCGCGAACCCCGCGGTGCCGGCACCCCGGTTCACGCCCCAGACGTAAAAGCCCGTGGGCGTGCCGCCGATCGCGCCGCTCATCGTGCTGCTGAGCATGAAGAGGTCGCTCGACGCGTCGTAGGTGACGGTGGCGCTGAGCACGTCCAGGTCCGTGCTCGTGCTGCTGCCGGCGAAGGTGGCCAGGAAGTCGCCCGGCCTGTCGGTGATGCCGTCCAGCGCCTGGGCCAGCAGCGGCATCCCCGCGGCGGCCAGGCCGCACAGCAAGCGTCTCGTGTCACGCATCATGTGGTTCGCTCCTGCAAAGGCCGCCCTCGGCCGGCATCGGCGTGCGGCCGCTCGGGCGTGCGGGCCGAGTCGCCCGCACAAGCTGCTTACGGACGAACCGGCGCGGGCATTCCCTTGACGGCACGGTTGACCAGCACCGTGACGATCCACAGCACGACGCCGATGCCCAGCAGCACGCCCGCGATCTGGTACTGCACGAGGGCGCGGCCCGTCCAGGGGCCGACCAGGAAGCCGCAGGACAGCGCGCCCAGCACCGGCAGCCAGGTGGGCGTGCGGAAGTGCTTGTGCTCGACGGGATCGCGCCGCAGCACGAGCACGGCGACGTTGACCACGGTGAAGACGCACAGCAGCAGCAGCGCCGTGGTGCCGCCCAGCGCCGGCACCTCGCCGACGAAGGTGATGAGCCCGAAGGCGAGCAGCGTGGTGAAGCCGATCGCGAAGTACGGGGTGCGGCGCACGGCGTGCACCTTGCCCAGCACCGGCGGCAGCACGTGCTCGCGGCTCATGCCG
Source organism: Aquincola agrisoli (assembly GCF_036621135.1). NCBI lineage: Bacteria > Pseudomonadati > Pseudomonadota > Betaproteobacteria > Burkholderiales > Sphaerotilaceae > Aquincola > Aquincola agrisoli. The sequence continues at coordinate 96,431 of NZ_JAZIBG010000058.1, read as the reverse complement.
TAGACCAGGCGGCTCGCCATCAGCATGTTGATCAGCGCGCTGTTGGCCACGGCGAACATGGTGATCACCCCGAACACCTCCAGCGGGAAGCCGGGTGCGCCCGCCTGCACGACCTGCAGCAGCGGCGTCTCGCCCTCGCCGAGCTTGTCCGGCGCCACCAGCGTGATCGCCGAGATGGAGACCAGCACGTAGATGAGCCCGGTGATCACCAGACCCGCCAGCAGCACCTTCGGGAAGTGGCGCACCGGATCCTTGCACTCCTCGGCCATGTTCACCGAGTCCTCGAAGCCGACCATCGCGAAGAACGCGAGCGTGGTGGCCGCGATCACCGACCAGAACGCCCCGCGGTCGCCCGCCGCACTGAACTGCGTGATGCGCGAGACGTCGCCCTCCCCGCCGAGGATGGCCGACATCCCGATGAAGATGATGACCAGCAGGCCGCTCAGCTCCACGCAGGTCAGCAGCACGTTGAACTTCACGCTCTCGCTCACGCCGCGGAAGTTGACCGCCGCCACCAGCGCCATGAAGCCGAGTCCGACCAACGTGATGCCGAGCCCGCCTTCGAAGCCCAGGTCGAAGGCCTGGGAGAGGTTGGCCGCGAAGGCCCGCGAGGCGGTGGACGCCGAGGTGATGCCCGAGCACATCACCGCGAAGGCGACGATGAAGGTCACGAAGTGGATGCCGAAGGCCTTGTGCGCGTAGAGCGCCGCCCCGGCGGCCTTCGGGTACTTGGTCACCAGCTCGAGGTAGCTGAAGGCCGTGACGACCGCCACCGCAAAAGCGACGACGAACGGCAGCCACACGACGCCGCCGACCTCCTTGGCCACCTGCCCGGTCAGCGCATAGATGCCGGTGCCGAGCACGTCGCCGACGATGAACAGCAGCAGCAGCCAGGGCCCCATCACGCGGTGCAGCGTGGGTTCCGCGGCGGGCGGGGTGCTGCCGGTGGCGCCGGCGCCGGTCGGGGGGGTGTTGCTCATGGGGCCTCCGTGGCTGCGCATGCGCGCTCGGGTTGACGGACACCCAGCGCCAGCAAACGCCTTGCCCATGAAAAACGGACCCGCAGGGGGTCCGCTTGGAAGCACCGGCGCCGGGGCGCCCTTCAGTCGGCCGGCAGCGAAGACGCGCTGGCCATCGTGAGCCCGCCGGCGGCCTTGCCCTTGCCGGCGCGCGCGGGCGGGTTGCACAGGCCGCAGGTGTAGTGGCGGGCGATCTCGTGCGGATGCGTCACGAAGTGGCCGCCGCAGGCGTTGCACTTGGTCATGGTGAGCATGCCGTTGTCGACGAACTTCACCAGGCGCCAGGCGCGGGTGACGGACAGCAGCGGCTCGAGGTTCTGCGCGTGGATCTGCTCCAGGTAGAGCTGGTAGGCCTTGATGACGACGTCGATCTCGTCCATCTCGGCGGTCTTGTTCAGGTACTCGTGGATGTTCAGGAACAGGCTCGAATGGATGTTCGGCTGCCAGGTCATGAACCAGTCGGTCGAGAAAGGCAGCTGGCCCTTGCTCGGGCTCTTGCCGGAGACTTCCTTGTACAGGCGCAGCAGGCGCTCGTAGCTCAGGTCGGTCTCCGATTCGAGGACCTGCAGCCGGGCGCCGAGCTTGATCAGCGTGACCGCCCGTTCGATCTGCTTGGCTTCGGTCAGGATGCTCTTGTTGCGTGCCATGGTGTCGTGTGCTCCGTCCTGGTGGGTTGCCGTGCCGTTCGTCGCCGGCTCGTGTCAGGCCGCTTCCTGGTGGCGGCCGGCCATCAGGATGGAGGCGTGCAGGCGGTTCACCGCATCGTTGGCGGAGGCCTTGCCGTGGCTCGTGAGCAGGTTCCACACCAGTTCGTCGTCCATGCGGAAGCGGCACAGCAGGGTGTTGCCCGAGGCGATCTTCATGATCTGGGCAGCCGACAGCGTGCCGATGAGCGTGGCGGTGTCCTCGCTGATGCCCAGGCGGTACAGGGCCTGCTCGCGGTCCGCGCGGATCAGGCTCTGCGCCAGCATCAGGTAGCTGAGGTTGGCTTCGCGGATTTCGGCAAGGATCTGGTCGGCGGTCATGGCGGGCTCCTGGGTTCTTCCTGTGCGGCCTGCGCCGCGATGGAGTGAACTGTAGAAGCCGGAACAGGCGGCCAACAGTGGCCCTTTTCCAGGACTTGAGTCCCGTTACTTCCGTGGGGCCTGTCAGGCAAATTCCTACAGGACCGGGCGGGGCCCGCTGCCGGCCGGGCCCTTGACGGCGGCCAGGCCGCCCATCGCGAACTGGTCGATCAACACGATGAGCGCCTCGAGCCCCAGCCTGCCGCCCGGGCGCCACCAGGTGAACAGCCAGTTGATCATCCCGAACAGCAGCATCGTCACGGGCTTCACCAGGCCGTGTTCACGCAGGTCCGGGCGCAGCTCGCCGATCGCGTTGGCGAACGCGTCGACCACCAGCCGCTCCTTGGCCAGCACACGCGCGAGGTCGTCCGGCTGGAGGTACTTGACGTCCTCCGTCAGGACGCGGTGCTTGTCCTTCGATTCGGCGTACACCACCAGGAAGCGGTCCAGCAGCGCCCGCAGCCGCGGCTCGCCGGGTTCCGCGTCGCGCTCGACGGCCGTCACCAGGTCCACCAGGGCCGACACGTGGCCGTCGGCGATCTGCAGCAGCAGGTCGTCCTTGTCGCGGTAGTAGTGGTAGAGCGCGGGCTTGGTGATGCCGCAGGCTTCCGCGACCTGGTTCATCGACGTGCCGAGGTAGCCGTGCTTCGCAAAGAGGGCGGCGCCTGCATCCAGGATGTCTCGTCGGTGATCATCGAACCCGGCAGACCTCGGCCGTCCCATCCTGCTCCTCTCCCCGCGCCGTGCCCGTCGGGCGCGCGCGGATGATCGCAGATCGACGCGCCCGCGCGCGCCTCACGGCGCCGCGCTGTGCCGGCCCAGCGGCGGATACGGGTCCTGACATGTCGGGGGTTTTTCCCGGGGCGCGGGCTGCGGCGATCTCGGCTAGATTCGTTTACCGGACGGTCGGTAAATGAATTCAACGCGGTCGGCCGCGCCCGTGAGGGCGCTGCTTGACACGGCCGCTTGCATCGCCCGCCGTCCGGCAACGTAGTCAAAACAGCCCGCGACAAGAAGCGGGATACACGGAGACAACCCATGAGGCATTCGAAGCAGTTCGTTCGATGCAGCGCTGCAGCGCTGGCTGCCTGCGCCTGCGCGCTCCTGGCAGCGTGCGGCGGCAGCGACGACGACAAGGGCTACAGCGTCGAGATCCGGCGCACCACCGGCGGCGTGCCGCACGTCAAGGGCACCGACCTCGCCAGCGCCGGCTACGGCATGGGCTACGTCTGGGCGCAGGACCATGCGTGCACGATGTCCGGCCGCTGGCTCACCACCAGCGCGCAGGCCGCGCAGCGGTTCGGGCGCGACGGCCCGACGTTCAGCTTCGACGCCCGCAACGGCAACCTCGCCAGCGACCTCTACATCCAGAAGCTCATCACCGAGGGCTGGCTGGACCGCCTGATGCAGGACAAGGGGCCCACCGGCGTGCTGCCCGAGGTCCGGGAGCTCGTGCGCGGCTACGTGGCCGGCTACAACCGCTACCTCAAGGAGGTGGACTACACCCTGTCGGACCCGCGCTGCGCGGGTGCGGACTGGATCCGGCCCATCACCGAGCGCGACGTCTACCTCAACGCGACCTGGTGGGCCGACATGCTCACCGCGGTGAGGAACGAGCTGCCCGGCTACCTGGCCGCCGTGCCGCCCGGAGCCGCCGCGACGCCGGCGCAGGTGGCCGCGGCGGCGCAGGCCGACGAGCCGGCCCCGAAGGTGACGGCCAGCAACATGGTCGCCCTCGGCAAGGGGGCGACGCAGAGCGGCCACGGCATGCTGTTCTCCAACCCGCACTGGGAATGGAACACCGCCGACGGCATGGTCGCGGCCCACATGACGGTGCCCGGCCTGCTCAACGTCAACGGCATGACCTTCGGCGCCAGCCCGGTCATCGGCATCGGCCACAACGACAAGGTCGCCTGGGGGCACACCTCGGCCGGTGCGGCGGTGACAAACGGCGTGCGCTACCGGCTGCAGCTCGTGCCCGGCTCGCCCACCAGCTACATCGTGGACGGCGTGCGCCACGAGATGGTCCCGACCCGGGTGACGGTCCAGGTCCGCAACGCCTCGGGCGCCGTCGAGCCGTACACGCACACCTTCTACGAGACGATGTTCGGCACGGTGTCGGTCTCCACCAGCCGCCCCTGGACCGCCGAGCACGCCTACACCTGGAAGCACAGCCCGCTGAAGGTCTCGGGCCTGAACATGTGGTACCTGTATGCCAAGGCGCAGTCGGTGGACGATGTCCACCAGGCCGACCGCCGGACGATGGGCGTGGCATGGATCAACACGACGGCGGCCGACACCCAAGGCCGCGCCTACCGCTCGATGCCGACCCCGCTGCCGTACGTGACCGACGAAATGATCGCGAATTGCAGCGTCACGGCCGGCGTGCTCGACGGCCGCCGCCAGGCCTGCGCGCCGATCCAGGACGCGGCCGCGCCGTTCCCGGGAGTCTTCCCGCCGTCGATGATGCCCTTCCAGTTCCGCGACGACTACACGTACAACGCGAACGACTCCCACTGGATCTCGAACCCGCATCAACCGCTGGAAGGCTATCCGTCGCTCTTCGGCCCGGAGCGCACGGTGCAGAGCCACCGCACGCGTGCCGGCCTGCAGATCATCGAGGAGCGGATCGCCGGGACCGATGGCGCACCCGGCAAGGGCTTCACGCTCGACCTGTTCGTCAGCAAGCTGTTCGACGGGCGGGAGTACGCGCGCCTGTGGCAGGCGGACCTGGTCGACTACTGCAACCAGTTGGCGGGCACCGCGGGTGCCCCCGCCTCGCTGGGCCAGGCCTGTACCGCCATCGCCGGATGGAAGGGCACCTACCACCTCGACGACCCGGGCGCCGTGCTCTTTCGCCGGTTCGTCGAAAGGAGCGGGACCGGTGCGGACCGCTACACGGTGCCGTTCGATCCGGCAGACCCGCTGAACACGCCGCGTGGCCTGAATCGATCGACGGCGGTGCGCGACGCGCTGTACGGCGCGATGAACGACCTGGCAGGCAGCGGCATCCCGCTCGACGCCAGCCTGCGCGGCTACCAGTACCGGCAGGTCGGCAGCGAACGCATTCCGCTGCCAGGCGGCAACATCTTCCAGCGCCTGAACACCGCGCCGTTCGCCGGCGCTGACGGCTGGCGTGCGACGAGCGGCAGCAGCTTCATCTACTGGGTCGAGATGAGGGCGAGCGGGCCGGTGGGCAAGCAGATCCAGGTGCAGGGACAGTCCGACGACCCGACCTCGCCGCTGCACACCGACCAGACCCGGCGCTACAGCGCCGGCAACTACCTGGACATCCGCTTCACGGAGCAGGAGGTGCTCGCAGACCCGGGCCTCACGACGCAGGTGCTGAAAGCGAAAGCCGACGGCAGCTTCTAGCGGGCGACGCGCCGTGCCGCAGGGCGCGGCGCGCCGCCGGCCCGGGCTTCCAGGTGCCGGAAGGTGATGCGCCCCTTGCTGAGGTCGTAGGGCGACATCTCCAGCGACACGTTGTCGCCGGCCAGGATGCGGATGTGGTGCTTGCGCATGCGGCCGGCCGTGTAGGCGACGAGGGAGTGGCCGTTGTCCAGCAGCACGCGGAAACGCGAGTCGGGCAGCACTTCCTCGACCTTGCCGCGCATTTCGATCAGCTCTTCTTTGCTCATGAAACTCCTTGAAGGGGTGGGAAAGGCCGCGCGCTCAGGCGTGGCCGTGGGACTGGATCCAGGTCACGCCCTGCTCGACGGCATGGCGCGCGGCGCTTTCCCGCGTGGGAAAGCTCGGGACGAATCGGAAGACGCGGTCATGGGTGCCGCTGCCGCGACCGCTGCGGATCGACACGGCGGCCACATAGGCGCCGGCATCCGTCCTGCGGATCAGGGGAGAGACAAGGTACTTGCCTACGGAGAAGTTCTTTTCGTGTTTCGTGATCATCAAAGCCGCACGGACCGATGACGGCCGCGCGCGTGAAAGTTCGCTGAAGCGACAGAGGTCGCTGGATACGGGGCCGGCCGATGGAGGGGAATCGACCGGCGATGGGCTCGCCGCTGGGTGGGGCTGACGACCGCGGGGACCAGCGGGGAGCCGGTCGAGGTGGTATGGCGTGCGTCTGGGATGAGACGGAAGCCGTGTCAGGGACAACTGCCGCGTGAGAGAGCAAATCGCGGGTTGGCCGTGAATTATAACCGCAGACGTGTCAGGCTGCCTGGAGCGCGCGTGCGATGCGGTGGCGGGACACGGTCGGCTTGGGCACGCGGGTGTCAAACCAGCTGCGCACATCGGCCTCCAGGCCAATGCCGTGCATGTAGTTGTAGACCGCCTTCTTCAACGCGCGGCCGTAGGCGTCGTGGTCGGCGCCGGTCGGGTCGATGAAGCCGACGTCGTTCTTCGCGAAGCGGCCCGGCGGCAATGGCAGCAGCGTGATCCCGTACTCCTCGGGCCGCTGCCCCACCGGCGAATGCACGGTGCAGGCGAAGCGGTGGAAGAAACCGCTCTGGATGCAGCCCTGCTCGAAGAGCTGGCGCACGTACTCGAGCGCGTCCACCGTGTCCTGCGCATCCTGCGTCGGGAAGCCGTACATCAGGTAGGCGTGCACCAGGATGCCGGCATCGGAGAACGCCCGCGTCACCCGGGCCACCTGCTCGACCGACACGCCCTTCTTCATCAGCTTCAGCAGCCGGTCGGAAGCCACCTCCAGGCCGCCCGAGATCGCGATGCAGCCGCTGGCGGCCAGCTCCTCGCAAAGCCCGGGGGTGAAGGTCTTCTCGAAGCGCACGTTGCCCCACCACGAGATGTCGAGCCGCCGCCGCTGCAGCTCGGCCGCCAGCGCCCGCAGCGCGCTGGGCGGCGCGGCCTCGTCGACGAAGTGGAAGCCGGTCTGCCCGGTCTCCTGCACGATGGCCTCGATGCGATCGGCCAGCGTGGCGGCCGAGGCCTGCTCGTAGCGCGCGATGTAGTCGAGGCTGACGTCGCAGAAGCTGCACTTCTTCCAGTAGCAGCCGTGCGCCACGGTGAGCTTGTTCCAGCGCCCGTCGCTCCACAGCCGGTTCATCGGGTTGAGCATGTCGAGCAACGACAGGTAGCGGTCGAGCGGCAGGCCGTCCCAGGTGGGCGTGCCCACGTCCTCGAAGGGCACGTCGGGCTCGGGGAAGTTGACGTAGCGCACCGTGCCGGCCTGGGGATCGCGCACGAAGCTGCGCACCAGGCGCTGGCGCGAACGCCGGCCCTGCAGGTGCTCGATCAGCGCCAGCAGCGGCCGCTCGCCGGCGTCCAGCGTCACGGCGTCGACGAAGTCGAACAGCCGCGGCTCGGCCAGCTCGCGCAGCTCGGTGTTGACGAAGCCGCCGCCGAGCGCGATGGCGATGTGCGGGTGGCGCGCCTTCACCGCCTGCGCGATGCGCAGCGCCGCGTACATCGAGCCGGGGAACGGCACCGACAGCAGCAGCAGGCTCGGCCGGTGGCGCTCCACCGCCTGCAGCGCCAGCGCGGCCAGCCGCTCGTCGACGAGGTTGGGCGGTGCGGCGAGCGCCTCGGCCAGCGGATCGAAGCTGGGCTGGCTGGCCGCGAGCTGCTCGGCATAGCGCACGAACTCGAAGCGGCCGTCGACCGCGTCGCGCAGCACGTCGGCCAGGTCGTTGAGGTACAGCGTGGCGAGGTGGCGGGCGCGGTCTTGCAGGCCCAACGCGCCGAAGGCCCAGGCCAGCGGATCGCCGCCCTCGTCGTCGACATAAACGTCCAGCGTGCGAAAGCGTGCGCCCTCCGGCAGCCATCGCCGGCCGGCGATGCGGTGCGCGATGGTGGCATCGCGGCCCTGCAGGAAGCGGATGGTCGGGCCGATGGTGGCGCGGTAGTCGTCGAAGGCCGCCAGGAAACCCGCCACCTGCGCGGAGCGGGCCGCGGGTGCCAGCGCCTCGGCGCAGGCGCGCACCTGCTCGAGCCCCTGCGGCGACAGCAGGTCGAGCACCAGCGCCAGCGCGAGGTCCTCCTGGGCCGCCTCGATCTGGCGCGAGCGCAGGAAACCCGTGAGGTACGCGGTGGACGGGTACGGGGTGTTGAGCTGCGTCATCGGCGGGATGACGGACAGCACGCGGAAGGGGTCGGTCGGCATGGGCGGGGACGCGGGTACACACGGGCGGGCCGCGGCTGTGGGCATTGTCGGCGATGCACCCCGGGGCTGCAGCTGCCTGCCAGAATCGACCGGATGCCCTCTTCCCCCCGCTACTTCAAGCTCGCACTCGTCCTGGGCCTGCTGTCGGCCATCGGCCCCTTCGCCATCGACATGTACCTGCCCGCGCTGCCGGCGATCGGCGCCAGCCTGCGCGCCGACATCGGCACCGTGCAGGCCAGCCTCACCGTGTTCTTCCTCGCACTCGGCGTGGGGCAGCTGGCCTACGGCCCCGTGTCCGACATGCTGGGGCGCAAGCCCCCGCTGTACTTCGGGCTGGTGCTGTTCGCGCTGGCCAGCGTGGGCTGCGCGCTCGCGACCGACGTGCAGACCCTCATCGCGCTGCGTTTCGTGCAGGGCCTCGGCGCGGCCGCCGGCATGGCGATTCCACGCGCCGTGGTGCGCGACGTGCACACCGGCACCGACGCCGCGCGGCTGATGTCGCTGCTCATGCTGGTGTTCAGCGTGTCCCCGATCCTCGCGCCGCTGGCCGGCAGCGTGGCCATCGCCCTCGCCGGCTGGCGCAGCGTGTTCTGGTCGGTTGCCGTGGCCGCCGTGTTCGGCATCGGGCTGATGCTCACCTCGCTGCGCGAGACGCGCCCGCCGGCCGACCGGGTCCGTGCAGGCCTGGGCAGCGCGCTGTCGGCCTACGCGCTGCTGCTGAAGGACCGCAGCTACCTGGGCCTGGTGTTCACCGGCGCCTTCGCGATGGCGGGCTTCTTCACCTACCTGGCCAACTCGTCGTTCGTGATGATCGACCACTACGGCCTGTCGCCCACGATGTACAGCGTCGCGTTCGGCGTCAATGCCGCGGCCTTCTTCGGGGCCTCGCAGTTCAACGGCAGCCTCGGCGACCGCTTCGGGCTCGCGGCCGTGGCCAAGGGCGCCGTCACCGCCTGCGGCGCGGTGATGTGCACGATGCTGCTGTATTTCGCGGGCGGCGGCGGCAGCCTGGCGGTGCTGATCGTCCTGTACTTCATCGCCAGCGCGCTGATGGGCCTCGTCATCCCGACGACGGCCGTGCTGGCGCTGGAAGACCACGGTGCCAACGCCGGCACCGCCTCGGCCTTGATGGGCACGCTGCAGATGCTGGTGGGGGCCCTGGTGATGATGATCGTGGGCGTGTTCGCCGACGGCACGCCGCTGCCGATGGTGGCCGGCATGGCCGGCGGCGCACTCGTCTCCGTCGTGCTGGCCTGGGCCACACTGCGCCCCGGCCGGGCCGGCTACGGCATCGCGACCCGGGACGCCGGCTGAACACGGCAGGCGGGCCGCCGCGCTACACGTCGGCCCATTGCAGCATCAGCACCACCGCCACCAGTGGCAGCCCCGCCTGCACGAACCGTTTCGCCGCGGCCGAGGTGGGCGCACGCGGCCCGCGCCGCCCGATCGCGTAGGCCGCACTCAACAGCACCGGCAGCACGAAGGCCGCGAGCCAGAACGTGCCGGTGTCCCGGCCGAACAGCGTGTACGGGTTCAACACGGCCACCGCGGCCATCGCGCAGCAGTGGCGGCCGAGCCTCCCGGCATCTCCCCTCGTCATCGCACCTCCCGATCGAGCGAACGTTGCGGGAGTCTGTCGAGGCCGGCTTAAGGCCGTATTAAAGGCAGAAGTCACTCGAGCGCGGCGGCCTCGACGTCGAGCCGGCGCAGCTGCGCGCCGCGCCGCACGACGAACTGGGTGCCCAGCGGCTCGCGCCACGTGAGCAGCAGGCGCGCGAAGTCCGCGCTGTGCCCCACCGGCCGGCCGTTCATGCCGACCACCACGTCACCCGTGCGCAGCCCGACCCGCTCGCCCAGGCTGCCGCTGGTGACGCTGACGATCACGGCGCCCTGTGCGTAGCCCCGGCCCTGGCTGTGCGCCGCCGGCGGCGCCAGGTCGATGAACTGCACGCCCAGCCGCGGCCGGCGCACGCCGCCCGCCACCTTCAGCTCGGCCGCCACCAGCTGCACGATCTCGATCGGCACCGACAGGCTCACGCCCGGCGTGCCGAACACGCCGGCCATCGTGCGCAGGTTCAAGCCGACGATCGCGCCGCTCGCGTCGAGCAGCGGGCCGCCGGAGTTGCCGGGGTTCAGCGCGAGGTCGCTCTGGATGAACAGCAGCTCGTGGTCGTCGCCGAAATGGCGGTCCTTGCCGCCGACGACGCCGGCCGAGACCGAGCGGTTCAGGCCGTAAGGCTCGCCGATGGCCAGCACCCAGTCGCCCGGCCGCAGCGGCGGCGTGCGGCCCAGCGTCGGGCGACCCGCGGGCGCCTGGGGCACCCGCAGCAGCGCGATGTCGGCCTCCTCGTCGAGCCCGACCAGCTCGGCCTCGACGACCCGCTGGTCCGGCAGGCGCACCACCACCTGCGCCATGTGCTGCACCACGTGCGCGGCGGTCACGGCGTGGCCCTCGCCGTCAATGAAGAAGCCGGCGCCGATGCGCACGTCGAGCAGGCCTTCGGGGTCGACCGGATCGGGCCCCGTGTCGTCGCGGGCGAAGGGCTCCGCACGCTCCTCGTCGTCGGCGGGCTGCGCGCGGGCGCTGGTGCCATAGACGCCGATGGTCCACGGCAGGCCGCGCTGCAACGCGGGCGCGAACGAGAGCGACGCCGACGAACGTCCCCAGGCCGCGGTCGGCTGGGGCGTGGCGCAGGCGTTAAGAAGCAAGCAGCAGGCGAGCGCCGCGCCGCCGAGCGCGGCACGGGCAGAGAGAAACCGGGGCATGGGCGGATGTTCCGTGGGCATCGGCCGCCGAGGCTTGCGCCAGGTCAAGGCAGGCCTGCGGCGCAGTGCCTAAGCTGAAAAACGTTCCCTCGATGTTCCCTCAATTGCCAGGAGGCCCGTGATGCCGAAGATGAAAGCCGCCGTGTTTGTCGAACCCGGCCGCATCGTGCTCGAGGACAAGCCCGTGCCCGACGTCGGCCCGCTCGACGCGCTGATCCGCGTAAGCACCACCACCATCTGCGGCACCGACGTGCACATCCTCAAGGGCGAGTACCCCGTCGAGCGCGGGCTCACCGTCGGGCACGAGCCCGTCGGGGTGATCGAGAAGCTCGGTGCCGCCGTCAAGGGCTACCGCGAGGGCCAGCGCGTGATCGCCGGCGCCATCACGCCCAGCGGCTGGAGCAACGCCTGCCTGTGCGGCTGCGGCTCTCAGGACGGCGCCGGAACTACGCACGGCTGGAAGCCCCTGGGCGGCTGGCGCTTCGGCAACACGATCGACGGCGCGCAGGCCGAGTACCTGCTCGTGCCTGACGCGATGGCCAACCTCGCGCCCGTGCCGGATGCGTTGACCGACGAGCAGGTGCTGATGTGCCCCGACATCATGTCCACCGGCTTCGCGGGCGCCGAGAGCGCGGGCATCCGCATCGGCGACAGCGTCGCGGTGTTCGCGCAGGGCCCCATCGGGTTGTGCGCCACGCTGGGCGCCAAGCTGAGCGGCGCGACGCTCGTGATCGGCGTCGACCGCGTGCCCGCCCGGCTGGAGATGGCGCGCCGCATGGGCGCCGACGTGGTGATCGACGCGAGCAAGTCGGACCCCGTCGACGAGATCCTCAAGCTCACCGGCGGGCGCGGCGTCGACGCGTCGATCGAGGCGCTGGGCACGCAGGGCACGTTCGAGGCGGCGCTGCGCGTGCTGCGGCCGGGCGGCACCCTGTCGAGCCTGGGCGTGTATTCCACCGACCTCAAGATCCCGCTCGGCGCCTTTGCCGCGGGCCTTGGCGACCACAAGATCGTGACCTCGCTGTGCCCCGGCGGCAAGGAGCGCATGCGCAGGCTGATGACGGTCATCGAGGCCGGGCGGGCCGACCTGGGCGCCCTGGTCACGCACCGCTTCAAGCTGGATGACATCGAGGCGGCCTACGAGTTGTTCTCGCACCAGCGCGACGGGGTGCTCAAGGTGGCGATCACGCCCTGACGGCGCGGCGCAGCAAGCGGCCAAGAGCCTTTTCACGCGAGGGAATCGCTGCGCTTCGGTCTGGCAACATCGGCGTTCCCAGGTTGCCCACGCTCCCCAGACGCCATGGCTGTTCTCTCCCCCTTCCATCTCGCCTTCCCGGTCCACGACCTCGCCGCCGCGCGCCGCTTCTACGGCGAGCTGCTCGGCTGCCCCGAAGGGCGCAGCTCCGAAGCCTGGGTCGACTTCGACCTGCACGGCCACCAGATCGTCGCCCACCTGTCGCCGCACGAATGCAGCGCCGTGGCCACCAGCGCGGTGGACGGCGATGCCGTGCCGGTGCGCCACTTCGGCGTGGTGCTGCCGATGGCCGACTGGCAGGCGCTGGCCGATCGGCTCACCGCGGCCGGCACCTGCTTCGTGATCGAGCCGCACGTGCGCTTCAAGGGCGAGGTGGGCGAGCAGGCCACGATGTTCTTCCTCGACCCGTCGGGCAACGCACTCGAGTTCAAGGCCTTCGCCGACATCGGCCAGCTGTTCGCCAAATGAGCGGCGGGCCGGTCCGCGTCGATGCCCGCCGCGCGCAGGTGCGCCAGCGTCAGCGCCTGCGCGCTCGATGCCAGGATGCCCACCGTGCGCCCGGGCGGCAGCAGCGACTGCACCCACGGCACCTGCAGCAGGCTCGAGGTGACCACCGGCACCGGGCAGCGCGCCCATCGCATCGGCCGGGCGCACGCCGCGCACCACACGGTACTGCACCGCGAACGGCCAGGCCGCCGCATGCCGGGCATCACTCGGTGAAACAGTTGCAGCCGGCCAGCTCGGGCGGCACGTCCTTGCCGAGCTGCTTTATCTTCTTGCGGCTGATGAGCGGCAGGTCGTCGCCCTGGCCCGGCTTGATCATCTCCGTCTCGGCGCCGACACCGACCGCGTCGTGTACACCACCGAAGGCGCCGCGCCGCACGCGCTGGCCTTCGTCGGCGCGGTGCACTACCGCAGCGCGCCGCTCTGTTCTGTACCTATCCCGCAGCGGTCGCCAAGACGGCTTTGGCTCGGCTCACCTTGGCCAGGATCTCGGTGGCCATCCGCACTTTTCCAGCCCGGGCCAACAAGTTCTATAACTTCACGCGCACCGCACTGGATTTCAAGTCAGCACCTTCGTCGACAGGTCCTGACGCTTCGGTGGCGGCCGGGTTGGACGGAAAGGCGTTGGTCTGGAAGTCCAGCCACGGGGGGTTCTGCGCGTACATCTCGGCGATCAACTGCTTGATGGCCGCGAGGTACCAGGAGTCGTCATTCAGCCGGTGGCTGAGGATGATGGGAGAAGTGGCGTTGTCGTCCGCGATCAGCCTATACACGAGATCCGAACGCAGGCGCGCGGCGGCCGGCACGATGCACAAGCCCACCTCCGCAGCCACCAGGCCGAGCGCGGCATGCAGTTCCCGCACTTCGTGGACTTCGGTCGGCTTCACGCCCTGTTCGTGCAGCAGGCCGACCACATGGTCCGCAAAGCTGGGGCGCGGCTCCTTGGGGAACACGACCAGCTTAGGCTGATCGAGATCCTTCAGGTTCACCGGGCCTGTGTCCGCCGCCAAGGGCCAGCCAGGCGGGATGGCCAGCACCAGCCGCTCCTCGCGCAGCACGGTGCGCGCCACCGAGGTGTCGTTGCTCCTGATGCGTCCGAACCCCAGGTCGATTCGGCCGGACTTGAGTTCGCTGATCTGCTGGATAGACCCCAAGTCGACCAGGTGGACGTCGGTGTCGGGATAGCGCTGGCGGAAGGTCCGGACCAGCATCGGCAGCCCGCCATACAGGGTCGAAGGAACGTAGCCGATCGAGATGGACTGCCTATGGTTGCGGCCTGCCTGCCGCGCCGTGTTCTTCATCTGGTCGACCCGATGCAGCACCTGCAAGGACTGTTCGTAGAACAGCCTGCCCGCCTCGGTCAGGCGCACCGGGCGTGTATTCCGCTGAATGAGCTGAACTTCCAGTTCCTCTTCCAGCATCTGGATCTGACGACTCAGCGGCGGTTGAGCAATGTGCATCTGCTCCGCCGCACGCGTGAAGTTCCTGGTTGTGGCTACCGCCACGAAATAACGGAGTTGACGCAGGTCCATAAGGGAAAACCATGCCTTCCACCGCAGATTAAGCGCTAAGTGCTTGTTTTACCGGGGAAAACAAGCGAAGCATACCTACAGGGTATTGCATCAGATGAATTCGGTGTTGGCTCGCAATCCGCTGCAGTCGTTCAATACGACCCATGCAACATATTGCCTACCAACAAGCCGGCACCGGCGCCGTCGTCATCGATCGCGTCGAGACGATGCTGGTCGATTTGCCGACGATCCGTCCGCACAAGCTCTCGATGGCCGTCATGAACGGCCAGACGTTGATGCTCGTGCGCATCCGCTGTTCGGACGGCACGGTGGGTATCGGCGAAGGCACGACGATCGGCGGCCTTGCCTACGGTGCCGAGTCCCCTGAGGGGATGAAGCTGGCCATCGACACCTACTTCGCGCCGCAGCTCGTGGGTGCGGATGCGAACCGGGTGCCCGCGCTGATGGGCCGCCTGAACAACGCCATCCGCGACAACCGTTTCGCCAAGTGCGCTGTCGAAACCGCGCTGTTCGACGCGCTGGGGCATCGCACCGGCCTACCTGTTTCCGAGCTGCTGGGTGGCCGGTTGCGTGATCGGCTGCCCGTCGCCTGGACCCTGGCTTCCGGCGATACCGGCCGCGACATCGAAGAAGCGCAGCGCATGCTGCAACTGCGCCGACACCAGATTTTCAAGCTCAAGATCGGCCGCCGTGCCGTGCGTGAAGACGTGGCGCACGTCGCCGCCATCAAGAAGGCGCTGGGCGACCTCGCCTCGGTGCGCGTCGATGTGAACATGGCCTGGAGCGAACTGGAAGCCCAACACGGGCTGGCCGGACTGGTGGACGCCGGCTGTGAGCTGGTCGAGCAACCGGTAGCCCGTGCCGACGCGCTTGCGCGGCTCACAGGCAAGTACCCGATCGCGGTGATGGCCGACGAGTCCCTCGTGGGACCGGAGAGCGCCTTCGCGTTGGCCCGTGCGGCGGGCGCCAACGTGTTCGCCATCAAGACCGAACAGTCTGGCGGCCTGCAGGCCGCCCAGCGCGTGGCGGCCATTGCGGATGCGGCGCGCATCGAGTTGTACGGCGGCACGATGCTGGAAGGGGCGGTCGGCACGATCGCTTCGGCCCATGCGTTCTCGACCTTCCGCGAATTGCGTTGGGGCACCGAGCTGTTCGGCCCGCTGCTGCTGACCGAGGAAATCCTGGCCCAGCCGCTCGACTACCGGGACTTCCACCTGACCGTGCCGGCCTTGCCCGGCCTGGGCATCACGCTGGACGAGGACCGTGTCCAGCATTTCCGCCGTGACCGCACCCGCACGACTGTCGGGCCGGTCGCGACTTCACTGAGCTGACGGGGGCCACGCCGCCGTGCGACCCGCAGAGATTCACTTCCAGCCAAGCCACCCTACGGAGACAGCCATGAGCGTTCACATCTTCAATACCACCGAAGTGCAGGACTTCCTGCGCCTGGCCAGCGGCCTGGACCAGGAGGGGGGTAGTCCCCGGATCAAGACGATCGTCCACCGGATCTTGACCGACCTGTTCAAGGCCATCGAAGACCTGGACATCACCTCCGACGAGTACTGGGCCGGCATCGCCTACTTCAACCAACTCGGCGCGCGCAGCGAGGCCGGCCTGCTGTCGCCGGGCCTGGGCCTGGACCGGTACTTCGACATGCGTATGGATGCACAGGACGCGGCACTGGGTATCGAGAACGGTACGCCGCGCACCATCGAAGGTCCGCTGTATGTGGCGGGCGCGCCGGTGGAGCAGGGCTTCGCGCGGCTGGACGACGGCAGCGACAAGGCCGGCCACCTCCTCGTCATGCACGGCACGGTCTATGGCGCCAACGGCGAACCGGTACCCGATGCCAAGGTCGAGGTGTGGCATGCCAACACCAAGGGCTTCTACTCGCACTTCGACCCCACGGGTGAACAACAGCCGTTCAACATGCGCCGCACCATCGTGACCGACGCACAGGGCCGCTACAAGTTCCAGAGCATCGTGCCCGTCGGCTACGGCTGCCCGCCCGATGGCCCGACGCAGGCGCTGCTCAACCAGCTGGGCCGCCACGGCAACCGCCCGGCGCACATCCACTTCTTCGTGACCGCCGAAGGGCACCGCAAGCTGACCACGCAGATCAACATCGACGGCGACCCGTTGGTGTACGACGACTTCGCCTACGCCACGCGCGAAGGGCTGGTGCCGCCACTGGTCGAGCGCACGGACGCGGCCAGCATCCAGGCCCATGGGCTGAGCGGGCCGTTCGCGGAGATTGTGTTCGACATCCGGCTGAGCGCCCTGGTCAACGGCGTCGACAACCAGATCGTCGACCGGCCACGCCTGGCCGCCTGAGCGCCCGCGTGCTGCAGCGCAGGCCGCCGCAGCCCTGGTCAGCCCGTCATCCCGCTGGTTCCATACCGCGACTTGCGTCGTGGGGGATGACCTCACCCTGAAGGGAACATCACCATGAACACGACCGCAACCACCGACAAGTATGGCGACGTCGAACAACTGCTGGACAGCGCCTTGCAAGACGACAAGGCCGCCGGGGTCTTCCGCTGCCGCCGCGACATCTTCACCGACCCTGCGCTGTTCGAGCTGGAGATGAAGCACATCTTCGAGAGCAACTGGGTCTACCTGGCGCACGAGAGCCAGATCCCCGAGATCAACGACTACTTCACCACCACCATCGGCCGCCAGCCCATCGTCATCACGCGCAGCAAGGACGGCAAGCTCAACGCGGTGATCAACGCCTGTGCCCACCGCGGCGCCATGCTGTGCCGCAAGAAGCACGGCAACAAGGGCAGCTTCACCTGCCCGTTCCACGGCTGGACGTTCAACAACGGCGGCAAGCTGCTCAAGGTCAAGGACGAGAAGACCTCCGAGTACCCCATCCAGTTCAACAAGGAAGGCTCGCACGACCTGAAGAAGGTGGCGCGCTTCGAGAGCTACAAGGGCTTCCTGTTCGGCAGCCTCAATGCCGACGTGCAGTCGCTCGACGAGTACCTGGGCGAAACCAAGGTCATCATCGACCAGATCGTCGACCAGGCACCCGACGGGCTGGAGGTGCTGCGTGGCAACTCCACCTACACCTACGACGGCAACTGGAAGCTGCAGATGGAGAACGGCAGCGACGGCTACCACGTCAGCTCCGTGCACTGGAACTACGCCGCCACGATGGGCCGCCGCGCCGCCGGCGGGACCAAGGCCGTGGACGCCGCCGGCTGGAGCAAGAGCGTGGGCGGTGTCTACGGCTTCGAGAACGGCCACATCCTCCTGTGGACCAAGACGATGAACCCCGAGGTGCGCCCGGTCTACAGCCGCCGCGATGAGCTGAAGGAGCGACTGGGCGAAAGCAAGGCCGAGTTCATCGTCAGCCAGACGCGCAACCTGTGCCTGTACCCCAACGTCTACCTGATGGACCAGTTCTCCACGCAGATCCGCGTGACGCGGCCCATCAGCGTGGACAAGACCGAGATCACCATCTACTGCTTCGCGCCCAAGGGCGAGAGCGCGGAAGACCGTGCCGTGCGCATCCGCCAGTACGAGGACTTCTTCAACGTGTCCGGCATGGGCACGGCCGACGATCTGGAGGAGTTCCGTTCCTGCCAGACCGGTTACGCCGGCAAGGCAGCGCCCTGGAACGACCTGAGCCGTGGCGCGCCGCTGTGGATCGAAGGGCCTGACGAGAACGCCAGGAAGATGGGCATGAAGCCCCTGATCAGCGGCGAGCGCAGTGAAGACGAAGGCCTGTTCGTCTGCCAGCACGACTACTGGGCCAAGGCCATGCGCAAGGGTGTGCAGCAGGAACGCAAAGGAGAGCAGGCATGAGCACCAACCACGACGCCATCTGCGCCTTCCTGTACCGCGAAGTACGCCACCTGGACGACCGCGAGTTCGAGCAATGGCTCCAGCTCTATGCGCTCGATGCCGAGTACTGGATGCCGGCCTGGGACGACGACGACCAGCTCACCGACGACCCGCACAGCCAGATCTCGCTCATCTACTACCCCAACCGCAATGGGCTGGAAGACCGCGTTTTCCGCATCAAGACCGAGCGCTCCAGCGCGTCCATGCCCGAGCCGCGTACCAACCACATGCTGACCAATGTGGAAGTGCTGGCCGAGCGCAGCGACGAGGTGGACGTCCGCTACAACTTCCACACGCTGAGCCACCGCTACAAGAAGACCGACCACTACTTCGGCACCGTCTTCGCCACGCTGCGCAAGGGCGGTGACGCGGGCTACCTGTTCGCCCGCAAGAAGGTCGTCCTCAAGGACGACTACATCAGCCAGGTCGTCGACATCTACCACCTCTGAGATTTGGGGGAGACACACGATGAACAAGTACCGCATCGCCCTGAACTTCGAAGACGGCGTGACCCGCTTCGTCGACTGCGGCGCCAACGAGAAGGTGCTGGACGCGGCCTTCCGCAACCGCATCAACCTGCCGATGGATTGCTCCGACGGCGTGTGCGGCACCTGCAAGTGCCGCGCAGAGGCCGGCCGCTACGACCTCGGCGACGACTACATCGAAGACGCGCTGACACAGGACGAGGCCGACGAAGGCCTGGTGCTGACCTGCCAGATGATCCCCAAGTCGGACTGCGTGATCTCGGTCCCCGTGCCGTCGACAGCCTGCAAGACCGGCACCGCGCACTTCGCGGCCGCGGTCGGTGAGGTGACGGCGTTCGCCGACGCGGCCTACGAGCTGGTGCTGGATGTTCCGGCGGAGGCCCCCGTGTTCCTGCCCGGCCAGTACGTGAACATCGACGTGCCGGGCAGCGGGCAGCACCGCTCCTACTCGTTCAGCTCCGCGCCGGGCAACAAGCGCATGACGTTCATGGTCAAGCAGGTGCCTGGTGGGCTGATGAGCAGCTGGCTCGGCGCTGCCACGGCCGGTCAGCCGCTGCAGATGACCGGCCCGTTGGGTAGCTTCTACCTGCGGGCCGTCACACGGCCGCTGCTGTTCCTGGCGGGCGGCACGGGGCTGGCACCGTTCCTGTCCATGCTGGAAGTGCTGGCAGAGCAAGGCACGCAGCAGCCCGTGCACCTGATCTACGGCGTCACGCGCGATCAGGATCTGGTGATGGTCGACCGGCTGGCGGCGTACGCCCGCCGCATTCCCGGCTTCACCTACGGCACCTGCGTGGCCGACCCGCAGACCACGCATCCGCAGCAGGGCTATGTGACCCAGCACATGCCTGCGCAAGCACTGCACGGCGGCAACGTCGATGTGTACCTGTGTGGCCCGCCGCCGATGGTGGACGCCGTGCAGAAGTACTTCAAGGCAGAGGCCATCACGCCTGCCAGCTTCCATTACGAGAAGTTCACGCCCAACCAGGCGGTGGCCACATGAGCACCGCACAACGCTTTCAGGACAAGGTCGTGCTGGTGACCGGCGCGGCCCAGGGCATCGGGCAAGGTGTGGCGCTGCGCATCGGGGCCGAAGGCGGCCAGGTGCTGGCCGTGGACCGCTCGGACATCGTTGACGAGGTGGTCGCACAGATCCGCGAGGCCGGTGGCGAAGCCGCTTCGGCGCACGCCGATCTCGAAACCTATGCCGGCGCGCAACACGCCGTGGCGCAATGCCTGGCGCAGTTCGGCCGCATCGACGTGCTGGTCAACAACGTGGGCGGCACCATCTGGGCCAAGCCCTACGAGCACTACGAAGAGCAGCAGATAGAGGCCGAGGTCCGTCGCTCGCTGTTCCCCACGCTGTGGTGCTGCCGTGCGGTGCTGCCGCACATGGTGGAGCGGCAGCGTGGTGTGATCGTCAACGTGTCGTCGGTGGCCACACGCGGCGTGCACCGCGCGCCGTACTCGGCGGCCAAGGGCGGCGTGAACGCGCTGACCGCGTCGCTGGCCATGGAACACGCCCGCAACGGCATCCGCATCAACGCCACGGCCCCCGGTGGCACCGACGCGCCACCGCGGCGCGTGCCGCGTAACCAGGCGCCAGCGAGCCAACCGACCGCCACCGAGACGGCCTGGTACCAGGGCGTCGTCGACCAGACCAAGAATTCCAGCTTGATGCACCGCTACGGGACGATAGCCGAGCAGGTGGCCCCGATCCTGTTCTTCGCGTCCGACGAGTCCTCGTACGTTACCGGCTCGGTGCTGGCAGTTGCCGGTGGCGACCTGGGCTGAGCAGACAAGTCCACGGAGACAAACATGAAGCACATCGACCTGCACAAGCTGGCGGACGAAGCCAGGTTCAACGGCTTCCATCGGGGCATCCTGCTCTGGTGCGCCCTGATCATCATCTTCGACGGCTACGACCTGGCCGTCGCCGGCATCGCCTTGCCGTCGATCATGAAGGAGATGGGCGTGAGCCCCACCAACGCGGGTTTCATGGTCAGTTCGGCGTTGTTCGGCATGATGTTCGGCGCCATCTTCCTTGGCACGATCGCCGACCGCATCGGCCGCCGCCGCGCGATCGCGATCTGCATCGCGCTGTTCAGCCTGTTCACCGCGGCGGCCGGACTCACGAGCGACCCGGTCACCTTCAGCGTCATGCGATTCCTGGCCGGGCTGGGCATCGGCGGCGTGATGCCGAACGTGGTCGCGCAGATGACGGAGTATTCGCCACGCAAGATCCGCAGCACCATGGTCACGCTGATGTTCAGCGGCTATGCAGTGGGCGGCATGCTGGCGGCCGTGGTGGGCAAGGGCTTGCTCGAACGCTACGGATGGCAGTCGGTGTTCCTGGCCGCCGGCCTGCCGGTGTTGCTGATCCCGGTAATCCTGAGGTCCGTGCCCGAGTCCATGCCCTTCCTGATCAAGACGGGGCAGAACGCCAGGTTGCAGACCATCGCCGGTCGGCTGGACCCGAGCTACCGTCCGCAGCCGGGTGACTCCTTCGACCTGGCGAAGCAGGACCGTGATGCGGGCGCGCCCATCGGAAAGCTGTTCCAGCACGGCCGGGGCTTCAGCACCATCATGTTCTGGATCGCCTTCTTCATGTGCCTGTTCATGGTCTACGCGCTCAGCTCCTGGCTCACCAAGCTGATGGCCGGTGCCGGCTATACGTTGGGCTCGGCGCTGACCTTCGTGCTGGTGCTGAACTTCGGCGGCATGTTCGGTGCCATCGGCGGCGGCTGGCTGGCTGACGGCTTCCACATCAAGTACGTGCTGGTGGGTATGTACTTGCTGGCAGCGGTGTCGATCACATTGCTTGGCTACCCCATGCCACAACCCGCCCTGTTCGTGCTGGTTGGCCTGGCAGGCGCGTCAACGATCGGCACGCAGATCGTGACCTACGCCTACGTGGGCCAGTACTATCCGATGGCGATGCGCTCCACCGGCATCGGGTGGGCCTCGGGCGTCGGGCGCAGCGGTGCCATCCTCGCACCCATCATGATTGGCAGCTTGGTGGCAATGGGCTTGCCGCTGGAGAGCAACTTCCTAGCGATCGGCTTGCCGGCAGTGGTTGCAGCAGTTGCGGTGTGCTGCATCCAGCATGGGCGTTCTGCACAGGCGCACGGCGCAGCCACCTCCATGGCACCACTGGCCAGCGGTGTCGCCGGCAAGTGACAGAGCGTTCAGTGGCCATGCTGTGGTGCCAAGCTTAATCGACTAAATTGCCGTCGAACGCCCGCAGTGGCGTGGCGCACGCAAATTCGGGTCGAACGAACGGAGACTTGTTGTCGACGCAGGCTCCCTCCAGGTACTCGGCGTACACGAGATCGCCGTTCGAGATGGCCAAGCCCCTGGGTTTCTCTTGCTTCTGCGGGGGCCTGTCTCGCACCGCCACTTTCATGTAGCTTGTCCAGATTGGCAGTGCAAGCGTTCCACCCGTCGCCTGCCTCCCGAGGCTTCGCGGTTGGTCATACCCCACCCACACAACCGAGGCCACCCCACCAGCGTAGCCCGCAAACCACGCGTCGCGAGCGTCGTTGGAGGTGCCCGTCTTGCCAGCTATGTCTGGGCGGTTCAGCACCGCTGCGCGCCGGCCAGTGCCATGACGCACGGTGTCTCGCAACAAGCTGTCCATGACGTATGCGTTGCGCGGTGAGATCACTGCAACGCCAGGTTGGGGACGCGCTTTATAGAGGGTGTCCCCATGTCGCTCCGTCACCGAGCTGATGAGTATTGGCGGCACCCAGTGGCCGCTGTTAGCGAACACAGCGTAAGCCTGCGTGAGCTGAAGCGGCGTTGTAGAACCCGCACCCAAGGCAAGGGGAAGGCGCGAAGGGTTGCGCTCGGGAAGGAAGCCGAAACGCGTTGAAAACTCGCTGACGTAGCCTACGCCAGCAGCCTCCATCAAGTTGACTGCGACTAGATTCTTGGAGCGAACTAAGCCGCGACGCGCATCGATGAAGCCCTCGTAGTGGTTACCGTAGTTTCGCGGGCTCCAAGCCTTCCGTCCACGTACCTCCGGCGTGACCACACGCCGGGAATCGTCGACGGCGGTCCCGGGAAAGTAACCCTTTTCCAGAGCCGCCGAAAAGACGAACGGTTTGAAGGTTGAGCCGGGCTGCCTTTCGGCTTGCACAGCGTGGTCGAACCTGTTCCGCGCGAAATCGAACCCGCCCGTTAACGCGAGAATCTCTCCTGTCTTGACGTCCATGGAGACCAACGCCCCCTCCATTCCAGGAACCTCGGTCAGCCGCCATCCGCCATCGCCGCGCGCTGTCACACGAACGATGGCACCGGGCGCGATTTTTCGTTTTGTGAAGGTGGTTCCCAGTAGAGCGGCTCGTGCACTGGCATCAAGCGACCTTGTTTCCACGTGCACGTCGCTGCCGTCACGCAGGCGAGCGTGAATGCCACGTTGCGGCGACGCCCTCACCACTACCGCTGCGCGCAAATCTTTGCTATCCGGCCACGGTGCGAGCAGGCGACGCAGGGTGCCGGCATCTTCGTTGAGTGGCGGCAGTTCAATGTGCCCTTCCGGTCCGCCATAGCCTCGAGCTTCCTGCGCGCGAAGCAAGCCGGCACGCAGCTCCCGATTGGCCGCGCGTTGTGCCTCGGGGCTGATGGTTGTCACCACGTCCAGGCCGATGACGTAGGCGTCCTCCCCGAAGCGATCCACCATCAACTTCCGCGCCTGCTCCACGGCGAACGCCGCGTCTGCGTTCGCGCCTTCGGATTTGGGCCGAAGGACAAGATCCTCCGCAAGCGCCGCCTCAAGTTCAGCCGTGTCGAGGTGGCCGAGTTCGTGCATGCGCCGAAGGATGTAATGCTGGCGCGCCGTGGCGCGCTCCCGATTGGCCACAGGGTTGTAAGCTGACGGGGCCTTTGGCAGGCCAGCCAACATGGCAGCTTCAGCGACGGACAGTTGGTCCAGGGTCTTGTCAAAGTACACGGACGAGGCGGCGGCAAAGCCGTAGGCCCGTTCACCAAGGTAAACCTGATTCATGTACAACTCCAGCAACTTGTCCTTGCTGTACGTCGACTCAAGTTTGTACGCCAACATGATCTCCGTCAGCTTGCGCGAGTACGTCTTCACGCGGCTGAGAAAGAAGAGGCGAGCAACTTGCATTGTGATCGTGCTGCCGCCCTGCGCGTGCTCACCAGCGCGAAAGTTGCTGAGCATGGCGCGGGTGAGTCCGGTGAAGTCGACCGCCCCATGCTCATAGAAATTAGCGTCTTCGATTGCAAGCAGCGCCTGCTTTAATCGAGCCGGCATATCCTCGATGGCGACCAGTTCGCGGCGCTCCTGGCCGTACTCCGCCAACAGCGAACCGTCACGTGCGTAAATACGCATAGGCAGTGCCGGCTGGTAGTCGGCCAAAAGAAGAACGGAGGGCAATTGCGTCCATAGACCGTGCAACACGTAAGCGCTGCCTAGGCTGAAGCTGACCATGGCCCCAAGCAGAACGCCGGCAGCCGCTCGCAGGAACGGGCTGGACTTGAGACGAGAACGCAAGGCAGGGCAGTAGGGGTGCGACAACACTTACTCCCACCGTTGCTGGTACGAGAACGTGGGCAGCCTCCACCCTCTCCCTATCGCAAGCATTCGAAGCGTCAGACCCACCGCGAAGCTCGACACGGTACTGACCGTCTCGCCAAGACCGAGGGCATCGAGGCCCAAGAACAGGCAACACACAACAACCGACACGCTGGCATAGAGCTCGCGTTGGAACACCACGGGCACGTGGTTGCACAACACATCGCGCAGCACCCCGCCACAGATGCCGGTGATCATTCCCGACATGATGACCAGAGGTATTGAATAGCCCAGGCGCAACGCGACTTCACACCCGATCAGCGAAAACGCGACAAGTCCCATCGCGTCAACCACAAGAAACAAGCGCCGAAGCTTGTGCATGTGCCGAGCAATCAACGTGGTCAATAAGCCTGCGGCGATGACAAGACCGACGTACTCTGGATGCTGAGTCCAACCAATTGGAAAGCGGCCCAAGATCACGTCTCTGACCGTGCCGCCCCCCAGCGCAGTGACGAATGCGATGACAGCAACACCGAAAACGTCCATGTTTCGCCGGCCAGCGGCCAGGGCTCCGGACATGCCTTCGGCAACGATGGCGACGAGGTAGATGAACGTCAACATGCCTGCACCTGAAATGGTGACGAGCAAGGTGCGCCGCCAGAGGCGAGTGGAAAGAACAGCACAGGAAATCCAGACAGGGTCGCCCGCGCCTGACGCGCGGCCGAAAACGCCTCTCCCCCTGTCCTTTTACCTGAGAGTTTGAGCTGCCAATGCAGCTTGCCCCTTCGGTGGGCCTCGGAGCGCAGGTCACGCGCCGGGCCGCTCTCCAGTCGGCGATGTTCTGCTGCGGTCCTGCTACCTGAGCGATGATGGGAGCTTGCGCCTTCGGTGGAGGCGCTACGGCCCCGCTCTCCCGCAGAGAGCATCCATTGTAGGCTAGAGCGACAGCCGTGGACGTCGCTAGTGCAGCGCGCCGCTCCGTTCTGTACGTAACCCGCAGCGGTCGCCAAGGCGGCTTTGCCCTGTCCAGATGAACGGCTCGGGAGTGACGAACCGCGGATGGCGCTCCAGCCATTTCTTCGACCACCTCTCGCAGTCGCTGCTCAACGGCGCCTGCCGCAGCGGCAGCGACGCGGCGGCTACGATCACGAGGCACTGGTCAAGAAGTGCCGGCCCGTGAACCCTCCCGTACACCGCTACACAGAGCTTCCGACATGGCCCATTCGACCCTCTACCGCCAATTCGCCACCCAGCCCGAGATCGACGCCCAGTACAACACCAGCACCGGCGTCACCGACCCGGCCGCCGAGCTGCGGCACTACGTCGACCGCAGCCGCCTCGCGCGTGAGACGCTGCGCTGCACCCTCGACGTGCCCTTCGGCCCCACGCTGGCCGAAACGCTCGACATCTTCCCGGCCGCGCAGCCCGGCGCACCGGTGTTCGTCTTCATCCACGGCGGCTACTGGCGCGCGCTGTCGTCGAAGGAATTCAGCTGCGTCGCGCTCGGGCTGCAAGCCCTGGGCATCACCACCGTGGTGACGAACTACGAGCTGTGCCCCTACGTGTCGATGGACGAGGTGGTGCGGCAAACGCGCGCCGCGCTGGCCTGGGTGCTGCGCCACATCGGCGAACATGGCGGCGACCCCACGCGCGTGGCGATCGGCGGCCATTCGGCCGGCGGCCACCTCACCGCGATGAGCCTGCAGACGCGCTGGGCCGAGGATTACGGCCTGCC
The DNA here is from genome assembly GCF_036621135.1 of Aquincola agrisoli. Classification (NCBI taxonomy): domain Bacteria; kingdom Pseudomonadati; phylum Pseudomonadota; class Betaproteobacteria; order Burkholderiales; family Sphaerotilaceae; genus Aquincola; species Aquincola agrisoli. The sequence goes on along the minus strand of NZ_JAZIBG010000058.1, from coordinate 70,598 downwards.
CACCGATCCCTTCGTGGGTGCGGTGCTGGTCAGCGGCCTGTTCGACCTGCAGCCGCTGCGCTACAGCTACCTGCAGCCGCTGATCCAGCTCGACGACGGCGTCATCCGCCGCAACTCGCCCGCCTTCAACGTACGGCCCTGCGCCACGCCGGCGCTCATCAGCTGGGGCGGCGCGGAGTCGCCCGAGTTCGAACGCCAGTCGCGGCTGTACGCCGAGGCGTGGCAGCGCGCCGGCAACCCCGGCGAGCTGCTTTCGCAGCCCGGCGCGCACCACTTCTCCGCGATCCACGGTTTCGAGGACCCGGCCAGCCCGCTGTGCCGCTGGATCGCCCAACGCCTCGGGGTGGCCTGACGCCCGAACAGGCCGGCCCGGGGCTCACCGCAGCACCACCATGCAAGACACCCAACGCATCGTCGCCGAGGAAGGCGCCCAGCTCGATTTCAGCCGCTCGATGAGCTACGGCGACTACCTGCAGCTCGACCGCATCCTGAATGCGCAGCAACCGCTGTCACCCGCGCACGACGAGATGCTCTTCATCGTGCAGCACCAGACCAGCGAGCTGTGGATGAAGCTGATGCTGCACGAGCTGCACGCGGCGTTGGGCTGCATCGCCGAGGAACGCATGGCGCCAGCCTTCAAGATGCTGGCGCGGGTGAGCCGCATCATGGAGCAGCTCGTCAGCGCCTGGACGGTGCTGGCAACGATGACGCCGCCCGAGTACACCGCCATGCGGCCTTACCTGGCGCAATCCAGCGGCTTCCAGAGCGCGCAGTACCGCTGCATCGAGTTCATGCTCGGCAACAAGAACGCCGCGATGCTCAAGCCGCACGCGCACCGGCCCGAGCTGCTGGCGATGGTGGAAGCGGCCTGGCAGGCGCCTTCGCTGTACGACGAGGCGCTGCGCCTGCTGGCCCGCCGCGGGCTGCCAGTGCCTGCCGGCCACCTCGACCGCGACTGGACGCAGCCCTACCAGGCGAGCGACGAGGTGGAGCAGGCCTGGCTCACGGTCTACCGCGACCCCGAGCATTACTGGGACCTGTACCAGCTCGGCGAGAAGCTCACCGACCTCGAAGACGCCTTCCGCCTCTGGCGCTTCCGCCACGTCACCACGGTCGAGCGTGTCATCGGCTTCAAGCGCGGCACCGGCGGCACCGGCGGCGTGAGCTACCTGCGCAAGATGCTCGACGTGGTGCTGTTCCCGGAGCTTTGGCGGCTGCGGACGGATTTGTAGGCTGGGCCCTGGCTCAACATCCGAGACAATCAGGCGCCGATGCCAGCGCCGACGTCTTCAGTGGCCTGCTGCTGGCTGGTTGCCACGGCGATCTCCGCCGACTTCTCGCCATCCGTTCGAACTGCAGACACAGCCATGCGTCTCCTGCACTACCTTGAGATCGAAAACTTCAAGCGCTTCGGCGAACGGCAGCGCATCGAACTGGACCACCCCGCAGTGCTCATCGGCCCCAACAACTGCGGCAAGACCAGTGCCATCCAGGCCCTGGCGTTGTGGGCGCAGGCTGTACGAACATGGTTCGACGTGCGCCGCGACTCGTCCGCCAAGGAGCGGACGGCCACCTCGCTGAACAGACTGAACATCGTCGCTGTGCCGGTACAGCGCACCCGCTTCTTCTGGCACAACACCAATGTGCGCAGAGGCAACAAGGACATCCCCCTGGTCATCACCGTAGGCGTGGAGTTCAGGGGGGACATTCGGGCGTTGCCCATGCGATTCCGCAACCAGGGCGACGAACTGGTGTATTGCACGCCCGATGCGGCCGTAGCTACCGACCTCGATCTGATCGCGCATGCCGCCGGCCTGAAGGTCGAACTCCTATACCCGATGTCCGGCCTCGATACCGAGGAACCGATCCTGCAGCCCGGCCGCGTGGACGTACTGCTTGGCCAGGGACGCACGGCGGACGTGCTGCGCAACCTGTGCCTTTCCGTCGTGAAGTCGTCTGCCGAAGACTGGCGCCGTATCGTGGCGCTGATGCGGCGCTTGTTTAACGTCGAGCTGGACACACCGCTCGAAACGGCGCGCGGCAGCATTGCTTTGCAGTACAGGCAGCCGGGCGTCAAGGAGATGCTTGACGTGTCGTCGGCCGGCCGTGGATTTCTGCAGATGCTGCTGGTGTTCGCGTACCTCTACTCTCACAAGCGCAGCGTGCTGCTGGTGGATGAGCCGGACGCCCACCTGGAGATACTCAGGCAAAAGCAGGTGTATGTGCTGCTGCGCGACATCGCCAGCGAGAACGGCTCGCAGGTTGTGATGGTGACGCACTCCGAAGTCATCCTGGACGAAGCGCTGGACAACAACTTGACGCTGCTCCTCGAAGGCCGCGCGGACGACCTGGCACAGAAGAAGGACATCCGGAATAGCCTTAAGCATTTCGGTGCCGAACACTACGTCAAAGCCCGAGAGCGGGGCTACGTTCTGTACGTAGAAGGCGGCACGGATGTGGACATGTTGCGGGCGCTCGCCGAGCGCTTGGGCCATCCAGTGGCAGCGCTCTGGGACGAGCGGATCAACTCGTTCTATGTGCAGAACAACTACCCTCTGCAGGATGTCGCAGCCGAGTTGGAACGTGTGGAAGGCGGCTTCGGCATCACACCGCGCGAACACTTCAATGGCTTGCGCAACTTGCTGCCGAACCTGAAAGGCCTGGCCATTCTCGACAACGATGGCCAAGCCCGCCAAGACAAGGACGAAGGCGCGCTGGCCATCCGCTACTGGAAACGTTACGAGGCTGAAAACTACTTCATCACCCCCGACCTGCTCCGGAGCTATGCAGCCGGTCAGTACCCCGCAGAGGATCTGTTCACGCAACAGGTACAGGGCGCCATCGACCAAGTACTGGCAGAAGTCATCGGCGAGTTGGTGTTCGATGGCAACCAGGACGACTTCCGCGCATGGCAAGGCCTGCCAGCAGACGCGGCACGCCTGGTCTGGGAAGCCAAGACCGAGCGCCGCAAGCTGAGCCTCGTTGCAGAGACGTTCTTCAGGCAACTGGTGCTTGTGCTGGGCGGCCCTATGCTGTTGAAGAAGGGCGAACTGCATCGTCTGGTGGTTCACGCACCACTTGCCAGCATCCCAGCGGAGGTCGGGCAAAAGCTGGACTTGCTGGCTCAGCTCTTCCTTGCCGGTGCCCCCGACGAAACACCCGGCAGGCTGGAGACGGAGAGCGAAGGCTGACGCTTGCCCCCGTTCGACCCGCGGGCTAGAGACTGTCCACCACCCCCCCGTCCACCCGCAGCGCCGCGCCCGTCGTGGCCGAGGCCTGCTTCGAACAGGCGTAGACGATCATGTTCGCCACTTCTTCCACCGTGGCCGCGCGCTGCAGGATGGACGAGGGCCGGTGCGCCTTCACGAAATCGGCGCCGGCCTCCTCCAGCGTCTTGCCGGTCTTCGCGGTTTCTTCCTTCAGCATCTCGGCCACGCCCTCGGACAGCGTGGGGCCGGGCAGCACCGAGTTGACCGTCACCCCCGTGCCCGCCATGCGCTTGGCCAGGCCGCGCGCGATGGACAACACGGCCGTCTTCGTGAAGCCGTAATGGATCATGTCGGCCGGGATGTTCAGCCCCGACTCCGACGACAGGAACACCACGCGGCCCCAGCCTTGTGCCGCCATGCCCGGCAGGTAGGCGCGCGACAGGCGCACGCCCGACATCACGTTGACCTCGAAGAAGCGCTGCCACTCGGCATCGGGCGTCTCGAAGAAGTCCTGCGGCCCGAAGATGCCGAGGTTGTTGACGAGGATGTCGCAGCGCGGATACGCCTGCACCAGCGCCTCGCAACCCTCGGCCGTGCCCAGGTCGCCCGCGAAGCCGGCCACGTCGGCGCCCGGCACCGCCTGCCGAATGGCGGCCAGCGCCTCGTCGACCGCGGGCTGCTTGCGCCCGTTGACGATGACGCGCGCACCCGTGCCGGCGAGCCCCTTGGCCGCTGCGAGCCCGATGCCGAGCGTGGAACCGGTGACGATGGCGGTCTTGCCGCGAAGGTCGATGTGCATGGCGCGTCCTCTCGTTCGATGAGGTGGGATGGAGGCGGGCACTCTATCCTTGACGCCTCCGACCTTGCGGCGCCCCGCCCGATCCCCCGGTCCGCTGCGGGTCCATCCCACTGCACATCGGCATGACACGAACCCGAACGCACCGCCTGGCCGCACGCTCCGCGGCGGCGCTCCTCACCTGCGCCGCCGGGCTCGCCGCGGCGGCTGGCCAGGCTGCCGCCACCTACCAAGGCCTCTGCGACGCCTCCGCCGCCGAGGCGCTCGACGCACGGCACTTCGCCGTGGCCGGGGACGAGGACAACACGCTGCGCGTGTTCCGCCGCGGCGAGCCGAAGGCCGTCGCGCAGTGGCCGATGGCCGGCTTCCTCGGCACGGGCAAGAAGGAGTCCGACATCGAAGGTGCGGCCGTCGTCGGCCGCCGCATCTACTGGATCGCTTCCCACGGCCGCAACAAGGACGGCAAGCCCCGGCCCGACCGCCACCGCTTCTTCGCCACCGACATCGTGGCGCCCCCGGCATCGGCCGCTTCCGCCCCGCCCTCACTGGTGCCGGCGGGCGCGCCCTACCTCGGCCTGCTCGACGACCTGCTGGCCGCGCCCGGCCTGCAGCGCTTCAAGCTCGCGGAGGCCGCACGCCTCGCCCCCGAAGCGCCGGGCGGCCTCAACATCGAGGGGCTGGCGGCGCGGCCCGGCGGCGGGCTGTGGATCGGCCTGCGCAACCCCATCCCCAACGGCCAGGCGCTGCTGGTGCCGCTGCTGAATCCCGACGACGTGCTGGCCGGCCGCCCCGCCCGCATCGGCGAGCCGCTGCTGCTGGGCCTGCGCCAGCGCGGCGTCCGCAGCATCGAGCGCGTGGGCGATGTGTACTGGATCGTCGCCGGCCCCACCGCCGACCGCGGCGCCTTCTCGCTCTACCGCTGGAGCGGCCAGCCTGGCGATGCGCCTGTGCTCGCCGACGGCAGCGCACTGGCCGGCCTGCGGCCGGAGGCGCTGTTCGCATGGCCCGACGGCCGGCTCCAGATCCTCAGCGACGACGGCGGCGTGGAAACCGCGGGCATCGCCTGCAAGGACCGGCCGGCCGCGCAGCAGGCCTTCCGCAGCGCCGAGCTGCCGCCGGCCGCCGCACGCTGAAAGCGCCGCGCCCCGCGCCGGCGTGCGCCGCCCTGCCTCAGGCCGCCGCCGGCAGGGGCACGCCCCAGGCGTCGTAGCCGTACACCCAGTCGGCGTTGCCGCCAGCACGCAGCCAGTTGTTGCCGCGCGAGCCGACCTGGATCTGGCTGGCGCGCTCCCGCCTCATCGCCTCGTAGCGGCGCAGCGCGGCCGGCACCTCGGCGGCCGACGCGAGCCCGGCGAGGCAGCGCGACAGCACCACGGCGTCCTCGATCGCGGTGCCGGCGCCCTGCGCCATGAACGGCATCATCGGGTGGCAGGCGTCGCCCAGCAGCACCAGGGGGCCCTGCGCCCAGTGCGGCAGCGGGTCGCGCTCGTACAGCGCGGTCTTCAGCACGGTGTCGCACGCGTCCAGCAGCGCGCGCGCATCGGGGTGGAAGCCCGCATAGAAGCCGCGCAACTCGTCCACGCTGCCCGGCGTGGTCCACGACTCCTCGTGCCAAGAATCCTGCGCGGTGGTCGCGAAGATGAACGTGTCGCGCCCCTGGTTGAGCGGGAAGGTGACGATCTGGCTCTCGGGGTTCGGGCCCCACCACTTGGTGAAGGCCGCGATGTCGGGCAGGTGCTTCACGCGCTCGGTGGGCACCACGGCGCGGAAGGCCACGACGCCGGTGAAGCGCGGGCGCTCGGCGCCGAACATCGCGCTGCGCACCACCGAGTGGATGCCGTCGGCGCCCACCAGCACGTCGAGCTGCGTCGCCTCGCTGTCGTCGGCGAAGCGCACGGCCACGCCGCCGGCCTGCGGCTCGATCAGCTGCGCGCGCGTGGCAAAACGCACCCGCTGCGCCGGGAAGGCCTCGGCCAGCGCGGCCAGCAGGTCGGCGCGGTGGATGGTGAGCTGCGGCGCGCCGTACTGGCGCTCGGCCTGGTCGCCCATCGGCAGGCGCGAGGTTTCCTCGCCGGTATCCCAGGTGCGGCTGATGCGGTGCGTGGGCCGCGCGGCCGAGGCGCGCACCGCCTGGGCGATGCCCTCGCCCAGGCCGTCGAGCGCGCGCACGGCGTTGGGCGTGAGGTTGATGTCGGCGCCCACGCGCAGGAACCGCTGGCTCTGCTCGAACACTGTCACGTCATGCCCGCCGCGATGCAGCGCGTTGGCCGCTGCCAGGCCGCCGATGCCCGCGCCGACGATGCCGATCCTGAGTGCCGCCATGTCCGTTCTCCGTGAAGGCTGCCGATAAGATGGACTGCATTGTTTGCAGGCGCCACCCGGCCCTCAACCGCCGAGACGCCCGCATTGGGCACCATTCGTCCCAGCCTGCCCCGCCCCGCCGATCCATGGACGTCCTGAGCGAAGTGCTCTCCATCTGCCGATCGGAGGGGGCCGTCACCGCGCGATTCGAGCTCTCGGCGCCGTGGGCGCTGCGTTCCGAAGGCGTGTCGGGCGCGATGATCCGCATGGCCCGCGGCGCGCCGTTCTGGATCACGCTGGCCGGCGCCCGCCCCGTGCGCGCCGAGCCCGGCGACCTGCTGATGCTGCCGCTGGGCGCCGCGCACACCATCGCCTCCGCACCGGGTGTGAGCCCGGTGCCGTTCGCCACGATGATCGCCCGCCATGCCGTCGGGCCGCTCGACGAGAACCCGCTGGTGTTCGCGCACGGCGGCGGCGGCGCGGCCACCGACATGTTCTCGGCACTGGTGTGGTTCTCGGCCTATTGCCGGCATGCGGTCTTCGGCCTCCTGCCGCCGCTGGTCCACATCCGGGCCTCGGCGCTGCCCATCGCCGGCAGCCTGGCCAGCACCATGGAGGCGCTGGTCACCGAAACACTCGACCGGCGGCCCGGCTGGCGCGCCTCGGCCGCGCGCATGGGCGAGCTGCTGCTGATCAACCTCCTGCGCGAGCACCTGGGCAAGGCCGCCGGCACCGGCGAAGGCTGGCTGCGCGGGCTGGGCGATCCGGCGATCGCGCGCGCCATCATGGCCATCCACCGCGCACCGCAGCAGGGCTGGACGGTCGAGTCGCTGGCCGCGCAGGCGGGCATGTCGCGCTCGCGCTTCAGCGAGCGCTTCCGCACGCTGATGGGCGCCACGCCCATCGGCTACCTCACCGCGCACCGCATGGCGCTGGCCGCGCAGCGGCTCGAGGCCGGCGTGCTGCCCGTCAGCCGCATCGCGGAAGAGGCGGGCTATGAATCGGACAAGGTCTTCGCCCGCGCCTTCCGCCGATGGTCGGGGCTCACGCCGGCGGCGTGGACGCGGCGCGAGGCCGGCCGCCGCACGTTGCTGGGTTGAGCAGCGGGCATCGTCCTACACCGCGCCACGCGTCTGGCCGACAGGGCGCGCAGCACGGGCGGCATTAGCCTGCTGGTTGTACCAACGAGGAAGACATCCATGGCCAGCCGCAAGTCCGTCCCGCCCGCCACCAACCGCCAACGCAAGCTCGCCGCCGGCCCGGGGTCCGGCCTCGGCACGGGCCAGGGCGGAGAGACGCACCAGGTGGCCGGCCCGGGGCAGGCGCTGCTCACCAGCAACCAGGGCGTCGTGCTGGCCGACAACCAGAACTCGCTGCACGGCGGCGACCGCGGCCCCACGCTGCTCGAAGACTTCCTGCTGCGCGAGAAGATCACGCACTTCGACCACGAGCGCATTCCCGAGCGCATCGTGCATGCCCGCGGCTCCGCGGCGCACGGCTACTTCGAGTGCCTGCGCGACTGCTCCGACTGGACGAAGGCCAGCTTCCTCTCCAAGCCCCGCAAGCGCACGCCGGTGTTCACGCGCTTTTCCACCGTGGCCGGCGGCGCCGGCTCGGTCGATACGCCGCGCGACGTGCGCGGCTTCGCGGTCAAGTTCTACACCGACGAGGGCAACTTCGACCTGGTCGGCAACAACATCCCAGTGTTCTTCATCCAGGACGCGATGAAGTTCCCCGACCTGGTCCACTCGGTGAAGATGGAGCCCGACCGCGCCTTCCCGCAGGCCGCGTCGGCGCACGACACGTTCTGGGACTTCATCTCGCTGATGCCCGAGAGCCTGCACATGATCATGTGGGCGATGAGCGACCGCGCCATCCCGCGCTCGCTGCGCATGATCGACGGCTTCGGCGTGCACACCTTCCGGCTGGTGAACGCGGCCGGCCAGTGGCGCTTCGTCAAGTTCCACTGGCGGGCCGCACTGGGCGTCGAATCGACCACCTGGGACGAGGCCGTGAAGATCGCCGGCGCCGACCCCGACTACCACCGCCGCGACCTGTGGGAATCGATCGAGCGCGGCGACTTCCCCGTGTGGGAGCTGGGCTTCCAGGTCTTCGACCAGGCCACCGCCGACCGGCTGCCGTTCGACGTGCTCGATCCGACCAAGGTGATCCCCGAGGAACTGGTGCCGATCGAGATCGTCGGGCGCATGGTGCTCGACCGCAACCCCGACAACTTCTTCGCCGAGACCGAGCAGGTCGCCTTCTGCCCCAGCCACCTGGTGCCGGGCTTCGACTTCAGCAACGACCCGCTGCTGCAGGGCCGGCTGTTCTCGTACCTCGACACGCAGTTGAAGCGCCTGGGCACGCCCAACTTCCACCAGCTGCCGATCAACGCGCCCAAGTGCCCCTTCCACAACCTGCAGCGCGACGCGCAGATGCAGATGATGGTGCCCAAGGGCCGTGTCAACTACGAGCCCAGCTCGCTCGATCCGAGCAGCCCGCGCGAATCGCCGCAGCGCGGCTTCAACAGCCTGGCGCTGTCGGAAACCGGCCCCAAGGCGCGCCTGCGCCCGGAGAGCTTCGCCGACCACTACTCGCAGGCACGGCTGTTCTTCCGCTCGATGACGCCGCCCGAGCAGTACCACATGATCTCGGCGCTGGGTTTCGAACTGGGCAAGGTGGAGACGCCGGCCGTCCGCGAACGCGTGGTGGCGCACCTGCTGCTGATCGACGACGCCCTGGCCCGCGGCGTGATGGACAAGCTGGGCCTGCCGCCGGGCAGCATCACGCCGGCCACGCCGGCGCGGCCCCCGCAGAACCTGCCACCCTCGCCGGCGCTGAGCCAGGTGGCCAGCCGCAGCGGCAGCCTCAAGGGCCGTCACCTCGCGCTGCTGGTGGCCGAAGGCGCGGATGCGCAAACCGTGGAGACCGTCAAGACCGCGCTGGAGAAGGCCCGCGCCCGTGTCTCGGTGATCGCCGACAAGATCTCCGGGGTCACCCTCTCCGACGGCACGCTGCTTCCCGCGGACGGTGCACTGGCGGGCTCGCCCTCGTGCCTGTTCGGCGCGGTCGTGGTGCTGGGCAGCGAGGACGGCATCGCCCCCTGGCTCACCCATCCGGCCGCACTCGACTTCCTGCGCGACGCGTGGCGGCACCTGAAGGCGATCGGCCTCGACGACGCGGGCCAGCAGCTCGCCCAGGCGGCAGGCATCGGCAGCGACGACGCGGTGGTGGCGCTGGCGGACCGGCGCAGCGTGGCGCGCTATCTCAAGGCCGCCGGCCAAGGCAAGTTCTTCGCCCGCGAAGGGCAGCCGGGCACCGACTGAACGGGGTCAGGGCTGCGGCAGGACGAGGGTCACGAGCGCCGAGGCGTCGCGCAGCGCGACGACGCCGTGCGGTGTGCCGCCCTCGAGAAACAGCAGTTGCCCGGCGGCAAGGCGGTGGCTCTCGCCGGCCACGGTCACATCGAGCTCGCCCTCGATGCACTGGATGGTGACCTCGCCCGGCATCTGGTGGGGCGGGAGCGCCTTGCCGGCCATCAGCACCAGCCGCATGACCTCGAGCTGCGCCGACTTGAAGAGTGCCGTCGTCTTCTGCCCCGGCAGCGCGGCGCCGAAGGGCTGGACGTCGAGGGGTTCGCCAGATCGAGCATGTTGCAGGGCCATGCGCCAGTATGCGCCTCGCCGCGGCGTCAGGTGCTCTCGCGCACCACCAGCTCAAAACCGACGTCGATGCACCCCGGGTGCACTCCCTCGCCGCGCATCAGCTTCAGCAGCATCGCCGCGGCGGCGGCGCCGATCGCCGCGCGCGGCGTGCGCACGGTGGTGAGCGTGGGCAGCGTGAGATCACTGCCGGTGAGGTCGTTGAAGCCGGCGATGGCGATGCGCTTGGGCACCGCGATACGGTGGCGTGCCGCCGCCAGCAGGGCGCCCTGCGCCAGGTCGTCGTTGCAGAAGAAGATGGCATCGACCGCCGGCTTGTGCGCGACGATCTGCTCGAACATGCGCCCGCCGAGCGCCAGCGAGGACGGCGACGGGTTCAGCCACTCCAGCCGCGCGTCGTAGAGGCCCGCGGCCTGCAGCTCGCGGCGCCAGCCGTCGAGCCGCTGCATCACGCGCGGGTCGAGTTGCGCCCCGGCGAAGGCGATGCGCCGGCGCCCGCGCTCCAGCAGGTGGCGCGTCAGCGCCGCGCCCGCGTCGGCCTGCGACAGGCCCACGCTGTAGACACCCGCCGCATCCGACATCTCCATCACGTGCACGCAGGGCACCCCGCTCTGCGCGATGAGCGCCCGCGTGCTGTCGTTGCGGTCAAGGCCGGTGACGATCAGGCCCGCCGGGCGGTGCACGAGCTGCTCGCGCAGCAGCTGCTCCTCCTCGCTCGGGTCGTAGTGGGTGATGCCGATCAGCGTCTGGTAGCCGGCGCGCCGCAGGTGGAACTGCACCGCCTCCAGCAGGTCGACGAACAGCGCGTTGGTCAGCAGCGGGATCAGCACCGCCACGTGCGTGCTGTGGCGCGACGCCAGCGCGCGTGCGGCCGGATCGGGCACGTAGCCGAGCTTCTGCACCGCGGACTGCACCCGCGCCACGAGCTCGGGCGCCACGGCGCGCTCGCCGCGCAGCGCGCGCGACACCGTGATGGGGCTGACGCCAGCGGCCTGGGCGACGTCGGCCAGCGTGACGCGGCCGGTGGCGCGGGATCGGGTGGGAGGCGTCATCGGGAGGGTGGGATCAGGGAAAACACGGTGCGTGCGCTGGCGATTCTTGCGTAGGATAGCGCTATCCAAGCCAGGCGATAGTCAGGTTTCTCCCTGACGCAAGACTTTGGTGGCCCAGGGCGGCGAGCATGCGGATGCAGCCGCCTTTTCATGATTCCAACGGGATAGCGCTATCCAATCAGCATGAACGGTTCGATCGTTGTGATGGGCGTGGCCGGCTGCGGCAAATCGAGTCTCGGTGCCGCCATCGCGCAGGCCGAGGGCCTGCCCCTGGTCGAGGGCGACCATTTCCACAGCCCAGCCAGCCGCGAGAAGATGAGCCGCGGCACCCCGTTGACCGACGAGGACCGCGAAGGCTGGCTCGCCACGCTGGGCGAGCAGCTGCGGGCGCAGCCCCAGGGCATCGTGCTCACCTGCTCGGCGCTCAAGCGCCGCTACCGCGACACGCTGCGCGCCGCCGCGCCGGGCCTGCGCTTCGCGTTCCTCGAGATCACCCGCGACGACGCACTGGCCCGCGTGGCCGGGCGCTCGTCGCACTTCTTCTCCGCCAGCCTGGTCGACAGCCAGTTCGCGACGCTCGAATCGCCGGTCGGCGAGCCCGGCGTGCTGCGGCTCGACGCCCGGCTGCCGCTCGAACAACTGCAGCAGCAGGCCAGCGGATGGCTGCACGGCCAGGAGGCCTCGGCATGAACGCACCCACCGAACGCTCCCGGGGCCTGTACCGCCTCACCGAGAACCTGATGGCCGCCTGCATGGGCGTGATGGCCCTGGCCGTGTTCATCAACGTCGTGCTGCGCTACGGCTTCGGCGACGGCATCCCCGCCAGCGAGGAACTCTCCCGCCTGCTCTTCGTGTGGATGGTCTTCATCGGCGCCGCCGCGGCCTACCCGGCCGGCGAGCACATGGCCTTCACCAGCCTGGTCGGGATGCTCCAGCACAAGCCCGCGGCGATGGCGGTGATGACGGTGCTCATCCGCGTGCTGGTGATCACCGCCTGCGTGATGCTGGGCTGGGGCGCATGGCAGCAGGTCGTCGTCGGGATGGGCAGCCGCTCCGTCGTGCTCGGCTACCCGGTCGCGCTGCTGCCGCTGCCGGCCCTGCTGTGCGCCACCGCCATCGGCGTGATGGCCCTGATTGAACTGGTACGCCACAAGCCGCTCGACCTCGGGCACGCCGGCGACACGGAGTGAGGTGGCCGTCATGAGCAGCGAAGGTCTGGCTTTCATCGTCTTCTGCGGGGGCATGCTGGTGCTGATGGGCATCGGCATGAACATGGCGCTCGCGCTCGTGCTCACCGGCGCGGGCATGGCCTGGGTGCTGGAGTTCTGGGACACCCAGCTGCTGGCGCAGAACCTGGTGGGCGGCGTCGACAGCTTCGCGCTGCTGGCGGTGCCCTTCTTCATCCTGGCGGGCGAGCTGATGAACTCCGGCGGCATCAGCCGGCGCATCATCGACATGGCGCAGGCCTGGGTCGGCCACATCCGCGGCGGGCTGGGCTACGTGGCCATCGGCGCCGCGGTGCTGATGGCCAGCATGAGCGGCTCGGCACTGGCCGACACCGCCGCGCTCGCGACCATCCTGCTGCCGATGATGAAGCGCCAGGGCTACCCGCTGCCCACCTCGGCCGGCCTCATCGCCTCGGGCGGGATCATCGCGCCGATCATCCCGCCGTCGATGCCCTTCGTGATCTACGGCGTGACGACCAACACCTCGATCTCGGCACTGTTCATCTCCGGCATCGTGCCGGGCATCCTGATGGGCGTGGGGCTGATCGTGGCGTGGAAGCTCGTGCTGCGCAAGCTCGACCTGCCGGCCGGCGAGCCGCTGCCGATGCGCGAGCGCCTGCGCGCCACCGGCAAGGCCTTCTGGGCGCTGCTGATGCCGGTCATCATCATCGGCGGCATGAAGAGCGGCGTGTTCACGCCGACCGAGGCTGCGGTGGTGGCGGCGTTCTATGCGCTGGCCGTCGCGCTGCTGGTGCACCGCGAGATGCGGGTGGCCGAGCTGCGCGGCGTGCTGGTGCGCGCCGCCAAGACCACCGCGATCGTGATGTTCCTGTGCGCCGGCGCCCAGGTGGCGAGCTACATGATCACGCTGGCCGACCTGCCGGGCGTGCTCACCGGCTGGCTGGGCCCGCTGGTCGAGAACCCGCGCCTGCTGATGGCGGTGATGATGGTGGTGCTGGTGCTCGTGGGCACGGCGCTCGACCTCACCCCGACCATCCTGATCTTCGCGCCGGTGATGCTGCCCATCGCCGTCAAGGCGGGCATCGACCCGGTGTACTTCGGGCTCATGTTCGTGCTCAACGGCGCCATCGGCCTGATCACGCCGCCCGTGGGCACCGTGCTCAACGTGGTGGCCGGCGTCGGCAGGCTGCCGCTGCACCAGGTGATCAAGGGCGTGAACCCCTTCCTGATCACCTACACGCTGCTGCTGGTGCTGTTCGTCATCTTCCCGCAGATCGTCACCGCGCCCGTCGCGTGGATGCGTTGAGCCCCTTTTGCACCCCCGTTGTCCACTGAAGGAGACACCCCCATGAACCTCATCCGCCGCACCCTGCTGGCCGTGGCCGCCGCCGCCACCTGCGTTGCCGCCTTCGCGCCGGCCATCGCCCAGGCGCAGGACATCAAGCCGCGCATCATCCGCTTCGGCTACGGCCTGAACGAACAGAGCAACCAGGGCCGCGCGGCCAAGGTCTTCGTCGACGAGGTCAACAAGCGTTCCGGCGGCAAGATGAAGGTGCGCGCCATCGGCGCCGCCGCGCTCGGCCCCGACACGCAAATGCAGCAGGCGCTGATCGGCGGCGCGCAGGAGATGATGGTCGGCTCCACGGCCACGCTGGTGGGCATCACCAAGGAAATGGCGCTGTGGGACACGCCCTTCCTGTTCAACAACGTCAAGGAGGCCGATGCCGTGCTCGACGGCCCCATCGGCCAGAAGGTGATGGACAAGCTCCAGGAAAAGGGCCTCGTCGGCCTGGTGTACTGGGAGAACGGCTTCCGCAACCTCACCAACAGCAAGCGCCCGGTCACCAAGATGGAAGACCTGAACGGCATCAAGCTGCGCGTGATGCAGAACAACGTCTACCTCGACAGCTTCAAGATGCTGGGCGCCAACGCCATCCCGCTGCCCTTCTCCGAGCTGTTCAGCGCGCTGGAGACCAACACCGTCGACGGCCAGGAGAACCCGTTCAACACGGTGCTGTCGAGCAAGTTCTACGAGGTGCAGAAGTACCTGAGCATCACCAACCACGTCTACAGCCCGTGGATCGTCACGGTGAGCAAGAAGTGGTGGGACGGCCTGTCGAAGGACGAGCAGAAGGTGCTGCGCGACGCCGCCGTCGCCAGCCGCGACTTCGAGCGCAAGGACACCCGCGAGGAAGCCGCCAAGGCCCTGGCCGACCTGAAGGCCAAGGGCATGCAGATCAACGAGCTGCCGGCCGCCGAGGCCGCGCGCATGCGCGACAAGCTCACCCACGTGAACGCCGGCATCGGCACCCAGGTGGGCATGGACCTGTGGAACGAGACCCAGGCCGCCCTGGCCAAGCTGCGCAGCGGCAAGTAAGCCGCCGCCGCGGGCCCGGCGCCGCCAGGGCGCGGGCCCGCGCACCTCACCTCAGAGCGCGCCGTCGTCCCACGGGCCGGTGATCGCGAAGGTGATGCCCGGCGACTGGATGTTCACGAACAGCCACTCGTTGTGGAAGGTCGCGCCGCAGAACTCCGAGCCCCGCTGGTCGCCCGTGAAGCGGCGGCCCGAGGGGCGCGTGTAGGCGCCGGTGGCCGTGAAGTTCACGTTGTTGTGGCAGAACGGGAAGATCGAGCCGTCGAGCGTCAGGCCGCGCAGCGACTGCGGGTTGTTGCTGCCGTCCTCGCAGAGGATCAGGCTGCCGCGCGGGCTCCACGCGATGTTGTCGGGCATGTGCACGTCGGACGCGCGGCGCGACTCGTACACCAGCGTGAAGGTCTCGCGGCGCGGGTCGTACGCGAAGATCTGGCCGGCCCGCACGGTGCCGCCGCTGGTCGCGCAGACGTAGATCACGCCGTTGCCGTACCAGCAGCCTTCGCCGCGCACAAGGCTCGCGCCGCCCTGCAGCAGGCCCTGCGCCACCACGCCGCCGTAGCTCGTGCCCGAGATGAACGGCTTGTTCGGCTCGGCGATGTCGACCCACTCCACGTCCCAGCTCGTGCCGTCGGCAAAGCCGGCGCCGGTGTTGAAGTACGCGACGCTCTGCCCAAGGTAGTTGATGCTCGCGTTGGTGGGCGTCTTCAGCCGCATCATCTGCAGCTTGCCGCCCCGGGCGGGCTGGCCGGCCACGTTGGGGATGAAGCGGTAGAAGCCGCTGGGCGTCGAATCCTCGGTCTCGTAAATGATGCCGGTGACCGGATCGACCGCCACGGCCTCGTGGCTGAAGCAGCCCATGTCGACCAGCGGCACGGGGTTGGCCGCGCCGGCAGCCGGGACGTCGAAGCAGTAGCCGTGCTGCCTGGTGGCGCCGTTGTGCACGCCGTCGGAGGTCTCCTCGCAGGTGATCCAGGTGTTCCACGGGGTCGGGCCGCCGGCGCAGTTGCGGATCGTGCCGGACAGCGTGGCCCACGCCGAGGTGAACTTCTTCTGCTTGGGCGCGAACACCAGGTTCGTGGTGCCGCCGTTGCAGGTCGGGTCGTAGGTGACCTTGGGCGAGGCGTAGGAGCCGGCGGTGCGGCTGCCTTGCTCGTGGTTGCGCACCAGCACGAGCTTGTCGGCGTCGGAGGCCACCACCGCCATGCCGTCGTGCGCGCCCGGCGTGGCGATGCCGTCGCTCATCACATCGCCCGTCCAGCCGAACGACCAGTAGGTGAAGCCGGCGGGCAGCTGCAGCAGCGGCAGGCCGGTCGCCTGGTCGGCCACCGGGGCCAGCGGGCCGTAGTCGGGGCTGTAGGGCAGCTTCACGGCATGGGCGGCGCCGGAGCCGAGCATGCCGAAGGGCATGCCGACGGCCGCGGCGGCGGCCACGCCGCTGCGCAGGAAGCCGCGGCGGCCGTAGGACCAGTGCGGGTCCATGTCCTGGGCGGTGTCGGCCTTGGCGAAGGCACGCATCACGTCGATGTGTTCGTCACGGGAAGTCATCTGGGTTTCTCCTGGCGTTGATGTGCTGGGGAAGGGGGAGGTGCTCAGCCGCGGCGGCGGCGCCCCATCGCGGCGACGAGGCCGATGCCGGCCAGCATCAGCGCGCAGGTCTCGGGCTCGGGCACGGCGGCGGTGATCGTGTAGCCGAGCGGACCGGCACCCACGCCGTCGGCGTAGTCGGCGATGGCCAGCACGAAGCTGCCGTTGCCGTAGAGGTTCTGGAAGCTGATCGAGGCCGGCTCGCCGGCGCCGCCGGGCAGGTACGGGCCAATGCCGTCGGCCGCGGCCACGAGCACGCCGTTGGCGCTGCCGCTGAACAGGTTGGCGTATGCCGCGGTGTCGCCCTCCGCGCCGTACCAGGCGGCGATGACCGGATCGAACGCCGCATCCGTCGGCGTGACGGTGATCGTCGCCTCGGTGAGGAACGGCACCGTGAACTGCCAGAACGACCAGTTCTCGGCCCCGCCCCAGGGGCCGCTTTCCGCGGCGACGGTGCCGACGAAGGTGCCCGAGCCGAGCGTGCCGGCGTAGCCGACCGGGGCGGCGTGGACGGCCCCGGCCGCCAGCGCGCACCACGCCAGGGCGGTCAGACGTTGAAACAAGCGCATGTAAGAAGCTCCTGCTCAGTGTGGTGATGGAGGAGCAAGCGTAGGAAGCGCGCAAGTCGTCGCGTTGAATGCGGCGGGAACCGGCATGGTCCGTCCGGACCATCACAGCGGCCGGCCGCCCCTGCGGGCGACGGGCCGGACCGTCCCTCAAGCGTCGCGTGTCACCCGGGGCCGGCCGGCACGGCCGCGCCGCCCGCCACGCGCCTGAACTGCGCCGGCGTGATGCCGTAGGCCGACGCGAACTGCCGCGTCAGGTGGCTCTGGTCGTGGAAGCCGCAGGCCAGCGCCGCGTCCGCGACCGGGTGGCCTTCGACCAGCAGGCGCTTGACGGCGATGAGCCGCAGGTGCGTCATCAACGGCTTGGGGGCGATGCCCAGGCCCGATTTGCACTGGCGCCACACGGTGAAGCGCGACAGTGCCCGGGGCTCGGCCAGCGCCGAGACGGCCGCGGCACCCACGTCGGCCAGGCCGACCAGCCGCTGGCGCTCGGCCTGCAAGGCCGCCTCGGCCGCCCCCGCCTTCGTCCCGGGCAGCAGCGACGGCCGCAGGAGCGCGGCGAAGGCCCGGGTGGCCGCCAGCGCCCGCACCGGGTCGTGTTCCGTTTCCATCGCGTCGTGCCAGTCGAGGAAGGCCGACGCCAGCGCCGGCTGCCGCGCCACCGGGCAGCCGAAGGCGCCCGGTTCGCCCACCCCCAGCAGCGCCGCCAGCGCCGGCCCGGGGAAATACGCCATGCGCACCGACCAGCCGCCCGGCGTCAGCGCCTCGCCGTCATGCACCTGCCCGGGGTTGAGCGTGACGACGTCGCCCGGGCCAGCGCTCCATGCCAGGCCGTCGGCGCGGAAGCGCTGCGCCCCGCGCGTGACCACGCCCACCGCGTAGCCCAGGTGCCAGTGCGCGGAGAAGCGCTGGTTGAAATAGTCGGCGGCGAGCATCTCCACCGGGCTGAGCCCGGGCAGCAGCCAGTAGCGGACGTTGGCGCGCATCACCGGCATTCTTGCAGCCCGGGCTGCAACGTTCTTACAAGACGCTGCCCGGCGGCTCGCCTAACCTGCCGGCCATGATCGAGATCCGCCCCGCCCGCCTGCCCGAAGACCTGCCCGTCGTCCGCACCCTGTTCCGCGAATACGCCGCGGGCCTGGGTGTCGACATCTCCTTCCAGGGCTTCGAAGACGAATTGGCCGCCCTGCCCGGCAAATACGCCGCGCCCGAGGGCCGGCTGCTGCTCGCCTGGCGTGGCAGCGAGGTGCTGGGCTGCGTGGCGCTGCGCCCCCTCGGCGACGGCCGCAGCGAGATGAAGCGCCTGTTCGTGCGGCCCGCCGCGCGCGGCCTGCGCCTGGGCCGCCTGCTGGCCGAGCGCATCTGCGGCGAGGCGCGCGACGCAGGTTACAGCCACGTCTGCCTCGACACCCTCCCCCGCCTGGCAGAAGCCGTATCGCTCTACCGCTCGATGGGCTTCCAGCCGACGGCGCCCTACGTGTTCAATCCGCTGGAAGGCGTGCTCTTCATGGCGCTGGACCTGCGTCCGGGGTCGAGCCGGCAGGACTGAGTCCCTCGCACCGCGGGCGGCCACGGGCGCAGAATCGTGGCGTTCCGAAACGCGGGCACGCCACGTGCCGCAGGGCCGACGGCTGGCCGCCGCTCGTTGGACGAGCCGGCCCCTGGACGAATGTGGCGCGAGGTCGGAGGAGAATGACGTGGATGACCCGGTGCGTTGGGTTCCTTACTGTGGAGAAGCCCCGGGCCCGGAGGCCTGGCTGAGCCGCTGGAACTTCGACCCGGTGCTTGGCGCCTTCCTCTTGCTGGCAGCCGTGGCCCTGCTGCACTCGCCCGCCGCCAGGGCATTGCCGCCCGTGCGCCGGCGCAGCCTCGGCGGCGCCTGGGCCCTGACGGTGCTGCTCTATGTCTCGCCACTGTGCGCGCTGAGCTCCACCTTCTTCACCGTCCGCGTGGTCCACCACATCGCGCTGGTGCTGCTCGTCGCGCCGCTGCTCGCCCATGGCATGGCGCCGTGGCTGCGCGGGGCGCGGGTGCCGCTGTGGACCGCCACCGCCGCGGCCACGGTGGTATTTTGGGTCTGGCATGCGCCAGCCCCCTACGCGGCCGCCCTGTCGTCGGACGCGCTCTACGCCGTGATGCAACTCACCTTGTTGATCAGCGCAGTGGCCTTCTGGCTCGGTGTGCGGCAATCCCAGCCCACGGCCGCCATGGGCGCCATCCTGGCGACGACCGTGCAGATGGGACTGCTGGGCGCGCTCATCATGTTTGCCGCCCGTGCGTTGTACGCCCCGCACTTCGCGTCGATGCTGAGCTGGGGCATCTCGCCCCTCGAAGACCAGCAGCTGGCCGGCCTCCTGATGTGGGCGCCGGGCAGCATGGCCTACCTGGTCGCGGCGATGTGCATCGGCTGGCGCTGGCTGCGGTCCGAACGTGCGGACGCCCTGCGCACCCGGCCGGCATGAACCTCGTCACCGCCATCGAATGGGCCGAGGGCCACCATCGCCGCGGCCTCTACTCGCCCATCGGGGTCGCCTTCCACTGGGTGATGGCCGGGCTCATGGTCGTGCAGCTGGGCTATGGCTGGTACCTGGGCTGGCAGCCGGTGGGCGGCGACAAGTACATCGGCTACCAGACGCACACCGAGATCGGATTGACCATCATGCTGCTGGGCACGCTGCGCTTCCTGTGGCGCAGCCAGATCGGCACGCCCGACACCGTCGACGAAGCGTCGCTGTCGGGACGGGCCAGCCACCTGATGGAGCTCTGGTTCTACTTCAGCTTCTTCGCGCTGCCGATCAGCGGGTGGGTCATGTGGTCCACGTTGCCCAACGACCTGCCGCTGTCGATCGCCGGCGTCATCCCGTTTCCCAACCTGCCCTTCGACCAGCTGTCCGAGGCCCTGCAGCACCGGCTGATGCAGGGGGCCGCGAAGGCGCACGTCTGGATCGTGTGGATCACGGCGCTGGCCATACCGGGGCACGCCGGGGCAGCGGTACTGCACTACCTCGTCAAACGCGACCGCGTCCTGCCCTCGATGCTGGACCTCAACGGGCCCCAGGCGCCGGGTGTAGTGGGATCTGCGCCAGGTACAGGCTCAGCTGGCGGACCTGCTCGGACGTGAGCTGCCGCGCCACCTTCAACATCGCATGATCGCCGTCGTTGCGCCTCTTCGAAACCTGCCAATCCTGCAGCTGCTGGGCCAGGTAGAAGGCCGGCTGGGCGTTCAACGGCGGCCCGCTCGGCGTGCCCGCCGCGGCGGCACCGTGGCACTGCTGGCAGGCCGCTGCATACAGCGCCGGGGTGCCGGCGTCGACGGCCTCGCGCGCCGCAGACGGCACACCATCGGGAGGCAAGGCGGCGTAATAGGCGGCGACCCGCACACGTTCGTGGCTGTCGAGGAACCTCGCCACGTCCTGCATCACCTCGTGCGGCCTCAGGCCCGCGGCATAGTCTTCCATCTGCTTCTGGAGGTAGCCCGCCGGCAGCCCGGCCAGGCGCGGCGCGTCGAAGCCATTGCCTTCGCCGCGCGCGCCATGACAGGTCACGCACGCGTAGCGTGCCCCGCCCTCGCCGCCGCTCATGGCGATGAGCTCTCCGGCCCGGCCCCAGCGGTCCTCGGTGGCCGACATGCGATCGGTACAGCCTGCCGTCATCGCGGCTGCGGCCATGGCGAGCCCTGCGGCAGCGAGGTTCAGTCGGGCGGATCGCCGAAGCGTCAGGTTCTTGGGCATGGTGCGTGAATCATCGTTGATAACCCGGTGGTGGTGCGTGCTGGCCCTCGCCGGCCTCGTGGCGTGCGACGGGCCACCGGACCGCACGCCGACGGTGGGCGACGCCGACGTGTCGCGCGGCCGGCAGCTCGTCTCGGACAAGGGCTGCGTCGCCTGCCACACCTTCCCCGACGTGAAGTGGCCGCGCGGCAGGCTCGGCCCCTCGCTCGAGGATTTTGGGCGGCAAGGCCTGATCGCGGGGCAATTACCGAACCAGCCGGGCGTGTTGATGCAGTTCGTCCGCAATGCACCCGCCCAGGTGCCCGGCACGGCGATGCCGGCCATCCCAATGACCGATCAGGAAGCTCGCGATGTCACAGCCTACCTCCTCCAGCTCCAACCTCGCTGAGGCGTTGAGCGGATGGCCACCCCCCGTGCTGGACCCGCACGGCCCGTTCTCGAACACGGTCAGCACGCTCGCCTGGGTGCTTCTCGCCCTCGTCACCGTGATCTTCGTGCTGGTCTGCGCGGCGCTGTGGGTCGCGCTGTACGGCAACGACGCGCTGCGCGCCAAGCTCGGCGGGGAGCGCGTCGTCAAGTGGTTCGGGCTGATCCTGCCGGCCGGCGTGCTGTTCCTGCTGCTGGTGGGCGGCATGCTGCTGGTGCGGGGACTGACGACCATCCAGGGTGACGAGCTGCGCATGCGCGTGTCCGGCAACATCTACTGGTGGCGCGTCTCCTACCTCGATGCGGCGGGCAAGGAGGTCCTGGCCGATGCCAACGAGTTGCACATCCCCGTCGGCCGCCCCGTCGTCGTCGACATGGTCTCCGAGGACGTGATCCACAGCTTCTGGGTGCCCAAGCTCGGCGGCAAGATGGACATGATCCCCGGCCGAACCAACCGGCTCAAGCTGCAGGCCGACAAGGCCGGCACCTACGGCGGGCAATGCGCCGAGTTCTGCGGAGGCGCCCATGCGCTGATGGGCTTCGTCGTCGTGGCGCACGAGCCGGACGCTTGGCAGCGCTGGCTCGATGGGCGCATCGAGCGGGCCACGGCGGCGGCGCCGCTCGACATCGATGCGCAGCGTGGCAAACAGCTGTTCAACGAGATCGGCTGCGCGGCTTGCCACCGTGTCGGCGGCACCGATGCGCAAGGCTTGTCGGGCCCGGACCTGACCTTCGTCGGTGCGCGGCAGTCGCTCGGCGCCGGCATCCTCCCCAACAGCCGCGCGACGCTGATCGGCTGGATCGGCGACAGCCAGTCGATCAAGCCGAACAACCGCATGCCGGCCTATCGTTCGCTCAAGGCCGAAGAGCTCCATGCGCTCGCCAGCTACATGGAGGCCTTGAAGTGACGCGTGGCGCCAGCCCAGGGGTCGCGGGGGCCGTGCAGGACGCCGCGGCGCAGCCGTCGGAGACCGGCTTCGACACGACGCTCTACGAACGCTTCCCCACACAAGGCGGCAGGCCGGCGGGCGAATTCGAGGCGCTGAAGAAGGTCTGGGAAACCCCGGCCGGCTGGCGCAGCTTCAGCGCCGTCAACAACAACTTCATCGGCTTCCTCTTCATCGTCACCGCCTTCGGCTTCTTCATCGCCGCGGGCATCCTGTCCCTCGTGATGCGCGTGCAGCTCGCCGCGCCGCTCGCCGAGGTCGTGCCCCAGGAGACCTACAACCAGCTGTTCACGATGCACGGCTCGGTGATGATGTTCCTCTTCGCGGTCCCGGCGATCGAGGCGATCGCGGTGCTGCTGCTGCCCCAGATGCTGGCGGCGCGCGACCTGCCCTTCCCCCGGCTGTCCGCCTACTCGTACTGGGCCTACCTGATCGGCGGCGTCGTCTTCTTCTGCTCCATCTTCTTCAGCCTGGCGCCGTCCGACGGATGGTTCATGTACCCGCCGCTGAGTTCGGGCGTGTACTCGAAGGGCATCAACGCCGACTTCTGGCTGCTCGGCATCGGCTTCATCGAGATCAGCGCGATCGCAGGCGCCATCGAGCTCATCGTCGGCGTGTTGCGCACGCGCGCGCCCGGCATGACCCTGGCCAAGATGCCCGTCTACGCCTGGGCCGTGCTGATCTTCGGCGTGATGATCATCCTGGCCTTCCCGGCCATGATCATGGTGACGTTCCTGCTGGAACTCGAGCGCGCCTTCAACTGGCCACTGTTCGACGCCACCCGGGGCGGAGACCCGCTGCTCTACCAGCACCTGTTCTGGTTCTTCGGCCACCCCGACGTCTACATCATCTTCATACCGGCCTCGGCCATGGTGTCGACCATGATCGTCACGGTCGCGCAGAAGCGGCTGGTCGGCCACGAGCTCGTGGTGCTGGCGATGATCGCCACCGGCTTCATCAGCTTCGGGGTCTGGGCCCACCACATGTTCACCGTCGGTCTGCCGGGGCTCTCGGCGGGTTACTTCTCCGCCGCGTCCATGGCGGTCGCGATCCCTGCGGGTGCACAGGTCTTCGCCTGGATCTGCACGCTGGCCGCAGGCAGGGTGCAGCGCAACGTGCCGTCGCTGTTCCTCGTCGGGGGCATTCTCATCTTCGTGATGGGCGGCCTGACCGGCGTGATGGTGGGCATGGTCGCGTTCGACGGGCAGGCGCACGACACCTACTTCGTGGTCGCGCATTTCCACTACGTGCTGATCGGCGGCATGGTGTTCCCGCTCCTCGCCGGCTTCTACTACTGGACGCCGATGATGAACGGCCAGCGGCTGTCGGAAGCGGTGGGACGGTGGGTGTTCTGGCTCTGTTTCGTCGGCGTCCATGTCAGCTTCCTGCCGATGCACCTGACCGGGCTCATGGGCATGCCGCGGCGGGTGAACACCTACCTGCCCGACCGCGGGTGGGACACGACCAACCTGATCTCCACGGTGGGCGCCTTCATCATGGCCGCAGGCGTGCTGCTGTTCCTGATCGATGCCGTGCGTTGTTACGCCCGCCAGGGCGGGGGCGGCGGCGAGGCCCGCAACGTGTTCGGCGCAGGCACGTTGGAGTGGCTGTCGGCGGGCAACTACGGCGTGCGCTCCATTCCCGTGGTCAACGACCTCGAACCGCTGTGGGCCGACCCGCGGATGGCCAGCGACGTCGAGGCCGGGCGCTACTTCCTGCCGAACACCGCCACGGGCGAGCGCGAAACGCTGGTCACCAGCGCGGCGCGCGCCGAACCGCAGTACCTGCAGATCATGCCGGGGCCTTCGTGGTGGCCCCTGCTCGCGGCGCTCTTCACCGCAGGCTGCTTCCTGCTGCTCACCGTCAAGGCGCTGGCACTGAGCGCCGCCTGCGGCGTCCTCACCGTCTTCTGCCTGATGCGGTGGGTCTGGGGCAACGATCGCCACATTCCGCAGAAGCAGGTCGACGTCGGCGCCGGCATCCTGCTGCCGACGTACGTGACCGGTCCGCAGGCTCATGGCTGGTGGGCTGCCGTCCTGCTCACCATCGTCCTCGGGATGATCTTCTCGATGGCCATGTTCGGCTACCTGTACCTCTACGGTGCCCATCCCGACGCCTGGCGGATCGCCGCGCCCTCCGGCGCCCTGGTGCCGGGCCTGCTGCTCCTCGGCACGTCGCTGGCGACCGCCTACATGGCCCGGCCGGTGATGGCGAACTTCGAGCGCGGCAGCGGCGCCAGTGCGGTCCTGATAGCGCTGAGCGCCGTGTGCCTGGCGGGCGCCCTGGCCACGGACCTCTCCGATTGGCGGCACGCCGGCCTGCGCGGCGACGCCAGCGGCCAGGGGGCCACCGTCTACGCCATGATGGCGTGGCACGGCAGCGTCGTGCTGGCGGTCGTGTTGTCGGCGTTCTACTACCTGCTGCGCTGGATGCGGGGCCTGGCGCCCCGGCCCGCCAACAAGACGCTGGAAGCGCTTCGCATCCTGTTCATCTACGCGGCATTGGAGGGAGCGGCCGGCCTGCTGCTGCCGCGGTTGATACCCTGGGGGGGCCTGTGACGCACTCGAGGCCGTCCGTCTGGGCGCCGATCATCACCGCTTTCGCGATCTGGTTCGTGCACTTCATGGTGTGCTGGGTCGCGACGGAGATATGGTCCGACCGCTGGCCCGCCAACGCAACGGCCTGGGTGGCGACCGCGGTCGCGCTGGCGGCCGTGGGCGTGCACTTCATGCGCATCGCTGCCAGCCACCAGGCCGGCCGGCTCCCGGGCTGGAGCTTTCGCTTCGCGCAGGGCGCCACCGCGATCGCCGGGGCGGCCATCGTGTTCAGCGTGGTCCCGTCCCTCGTCATCGTTCCGTGAGCGCGTGGGGGCCGCCGGGCGACGGGCCGGCGTGCCCGGCCCGGCACACCCTCGCCACCACCCCCCTCAGCCACCGATGCGCCGGCTCCGCGTCGAAGCGCGGATGCCAGCACAGCGACACGGTGATCGCCGGCATCTCGAAGGGCAGCACGAAGCAATGCAGCCCTTCGCGCAGTCCCGCGGTATGCCGCTCGGGCACGCTGGCGATCAGGTCGGTGGCGCGCGCCAGCGCCAGCGCGGCCGAGAAGCCGTCGACGAAGGTGGCGATGTCACGCACGAGCCCCAGCGGCGCCAGCGCGTCGTCGATCGGCCCCGTCTCCCGGCCCCGGCGCGAGACGCCGACGTGCCGGCCGGCCGCATAACGCGCGGGGGTCATCCCGCCCTCGGCCAACGGGTGGCCCGGCCGCACGGCGCCGATGAAGCGGTCGCGGAACAGCGCCTGCACGCGCACCTCCGGTCCCATCGCGTGGCCCACCACGCCGGTCTCCAGGTCGACGCTGCCTTCGCGCATCGGCGTGCTGTCCTTGTCGGGCTTGTGCACGAAGCGCAGCCGCACGCCGGGCGCCTCCTCGGCGATGCCGGCGAGCAGGGCGGGGCCGAAGGTCTCCACGAAGCCGTCGCTCGCGCGCAGCGTGAAGGTGCGCGCGAGCGACGGCAGATCGAGCCGCTGCACGGGACGCAACATGGCGGCGCCCTCCTCCACCAGGGGGCCGATCCGCTCGCGGAGTTCGAGCGCGCGCGGCGTGGGCACCAGCGCGCGGCCGGCCCGCACGAGCAGCGGATCGCCCGTCGCCTCGCGCAGCCGCGCCAGCGCCCGGCTCATCGCCGAAGGGCTGAGTTGCAGCCGCCGCGCGGCACCCGCCACGCTGCCTTCGGCAAGCAGCACGTCCAGGGTCACCAGCAGGTTGAGATCGGGCATCGCCATGCGGCCACCATACCAAGGCGGCATGCATCGTGGCATGGCGTTCGGCGCAAGGACACCGTGCAAGCGGCGCGCCTTCCGCCGCGCCGGGCGCCCGCCTACGCTGAAAGCACAGCCCGGCACCGGGCGCCCACTCCGCAAGCACCTCCATGCCAAACCCCATCGCCGCACCACGCCACGAGGCGGCCGCCCTCGCCGGCCTGTCGTTGTCCATGCTGCTGTCGTCGCTCGCCACCAGCATCGTGCCCGTGGGCCTGCCGCACCTGGCGCTGGCGTTCGGTGCGCCCTTCCCGCAGGTGCAGTGGGTGCTCATCGCCTACCTGCTCGCCCTCACCACGCTGGTGGTGGGCGCCGGCCGGCTGGGCGATGTGGTCGGCCGCAGGCGGTTGCTGCTGGCCGGCGTCGCAGTGTTCACCGCAGCCTCCGCGCTGTGCAGCGCCGCGCCCACGCTGGGCTGGCTGGTCGCGGCGCGGGCGGCGCAGGGTGCGGGTGCCGCCGCGATGTTGGCGCTGACGATGGCCTTCGTCGGGCAGGCGGTGCCCCGGGCCCGCACCGGCAGCGCGATGGGGTTGCTGGGGACCGCATCCGCGGTCGGCACCGCGCTCGGCCCGTCGCTCGGCGGGCTGCTGCTCGCCGGGCCGGGATGGCGGGCCTTGTTCGCCGCCATCGCGCCCCTGGGGCTGCTGGCCTGGTGGCTGCTGCGCCGCCACCTGCCGGCCGACCCCCAGGCGCCGCACGCGGGCCGGCAGGGCCTCGACCCCACGGGCACGCTGCTGCTGGCCTCGACGCTGGCGGCCTACGCGCTGGCGATGACGCTGGGGGGCGGCCGTGCCGGGGCGCTCACCATCGCGCTGCTGTTGGCCGCGGCGGCCGGCGCAGCCCTGTTCGTGCGGGCCGAGGCCCGGGCGGCCTCGCCGCTCGTCCGCTTGTCGATGTTCCGGGATCGGCTGCTGCGCAAGAGCCTCGTCACGAACGCGCTGGTGGCCACGGTGATGATGGCGACGCTGGTGGTGGGCCCCTTCTACCTGTCCCGAACGCTCGGCCTCGGCGCGGCCGGCGTGGGGCTGGTGCTGTCGGTCGGCCCGATGGTGGCCGCAGCGGCCGGCGTGCCGGCGGGCCGCCTGGCGGACCGCTTCGGCGCACCCGGCATGACGCTGGCGGGGCTGGCGGCCATCGGCGCCGGCGCGGCGGCGCTGTCGATGCTGCCGGCCACGCTGGGCATCGCCGGCTACCTGGTCCCCATCGTCGTCATCACGGCCGGCTACGCGCTGTTCCAGGCTGCCAACAACACCGCCGTGATGGCCGGCGTGCGGCCGGACGAGCGGGGCGTCTTGTCCGGGCTGCTGGGCCTGTCGCGCAACCTGGGCCTGATCACCGGCGCCGCGGTGATGGGCGCGGTGTTCGAGCGTGCATCGGCGGCGGCCGACGTCGCCACCGCCCCGGCAGCAGCGGTGGCGGGCGGCATGCACATGACGTTCGGGGTGGCGGGGGTGCTGATGGTCGCTGCAGGCGGTGCCGCAGCGCGATGCCGGACCTAGGCGGATGCGCCCGCCCGCCGCGCTCGTCCTCTACTTGCCGGCCAACTCGATCAGGTCGTCCGTCGCCCCCGCCTGAAGCCTCGTGGCGTGCAGCCGCACGAGCGCGTCGTCCGGCCGCTGCTGCCGCAGCCTCTCGAAGGCGGGCAGCGCATCGCTGCGCCCGCCGACCATCGCGGCGTAGGCCTGGGCGTAGGCCTCGTCCTGGATGCTCTGGCCGTCCGGCGGGTCCAGCGGCTGGTACACCATGACCGGCGCCGAGCGCCCGGCGAGCCTCACGCGGCCGATCGGGCGCGCCGGCACGCCCGGGCAGCCGTCCAGCGTCTCCTTCGAGACGCACAGCTGCGTGCCGAGGTACTTGTTCGCCCCTTCGAGGCGCGACGCGGTGTTGACGGGATCGCCGAGCGCCCGGTAGTCGAAGATGGTGCGGCCGCCGAAGTTGCCGACGATCACCTCGCCGGTGTGCACGCCGATGCGGGTCTCGCAGAACTCGACGCCCTCGGCGCGGCGTGCGGCGAGGTAGTCGGCCGCGAACCGCTGCATCGCGAGGGCGCAGCGCAGCGCACGCGCCTCGTGGTCGTGCTGCTCCACGGGCGCCGAGAACACGATGGCGACCGAGTCGCCGACGATGCGGTCCAGCGTGCCCTCGTGCTCGAAGGCGATGGCGATCATCCGGTCGAGGTACTCGTTCAGCACGGCCACGGCGGCCGCGGGGTCCATGCGTTCCATCACCGAGGTGAAGCCGGCGAGGTCGGAGAACACGAAGCTGCAGCGTTGCCGCCGCCCACCGAGCTCGAGCGCCTGGGGCCGCGAGATCAGGTAGTCCACGAGGTTGGGCGACACGTACCGCGCAAACGCCTGCCGCACCCAGCGCTGGCGGCGCTCCGTCGCGACGTAACGCACCACCGTGGCCGGCAGGAAGACGGCGAGCATGGTCCCGCACGGCACGACGGGGTCCAGCAGCAGGCCCTGGCGGGAGAACGCCCACCAGGCGGCCCCTGCCAGCAGCGAGGCCAAGGTCGCGAAGGCCAGCACCGAGCTGGCCGCGCCCGCCACCATGGCGATGAGGCCGACGGCCAGGCCCCCCAAAGCCAGCACGAGCAGCTCGAGCCCCGGCGCCCATCCCGGGCGCTGCAGCGGCCGGCCCAGCAGCATCTGCTCCAGCGCCTGTGCGTGGACCTCCACGCCCGGAATGACCCCGCCGAGCGGGCCGAAGCGCAAGTCGAGCAAGCCCTGCGCCGACGTGCCGACCAGCACGATCCGGCCGCGCAAGTCGTCCGCCGGCACGAGGCCGGCCAGTACCTTCCACGCCGGCACGTAGCGCTCCGGCCGGTGGCGGGTGTAGTGCACCCACACGGAACCATCGGCCGCCGTGGGCAGGCGCAGGCGGCCGACGCCGACGTCGATGACCCCGCCGCCGGCCGCGGACCGCACGGTGTAGTTGCGGGCGTCCAGCGCGATGCGCAGCGCCTCCGCGGCCAGCGACGGTGCGGGCCGGCCCTCGAGGTTGAAGAGCAGGGGCAGGCGCCGGACGACACCGTCGTCGTCCGGCACGAAGCTGAGGCCACCATGGCCCGCAGCCGCCTGACGCAGGACGGGCATGCTCGGCACGCAGCCCGTGAAGGGATGCATCGCCGGCTCGGGCGGTCCACCGACCACCACGAACCGCGCCGGCGAGCCGCACCCGCCTGCGTCGGCGCCAGCGGCATCGGTCAACGCGAAGCCCAGCGCGACCCGCCCGCGCGAGAGGACCTCGGCCAGCGCATCGTCATGGTCCGGCAGCGCCTGCAGCCACTGCGCCGCGGCCTGGGGCATCGCCGTGTGGGCCAGCAGCGCGCGGGGCGACGTCCGGTCGGGTTCTGCGAAGACGATGTCCAGCGCGACCGCCGCCGGCTCCGAACGCTGCAGCCGCACCAGCAGCTCCGCCACCCGCGTGCGCGGCCAGGGCCATTGGCCGTGCCGCCGCAGGCTCTCGTCGTCGATGTCCACGATCAGCACCGGTGCCGGCTCGTAGGGCCGCGGCGACCATCGCTGGTACTGGTCGAAGACGGCGTGCCGCAGCCCGCGCAAGGGGCCGGGATCGCACCAGGCCAGCAGCGACACCGTCGCCCAGGCCAGCAGCGGGACCCACCAGGTCCAGCGCGCGCCCAGCCTGCTAGGCGACGGCATGGTCGTCGAGCGAGGCCAGCAGCAGCTTGCGCAGGCGCTGCACGTTGGGCTCGAAGAACGCCCCGACGACGCCCAGGGAGAGGGATTCGTCGATGAAGCGCAGCTTGTCCGTCGGGCCGAGGGGGCGGCCCCACTCCTGGGCCAGCAGGGCCTGCAGGCGCAAGCCGTGCGCGAGGGTCAGCCCGATGGAGGGCAGCACGTCCGCTTCGCACAGCAGGCGGGCCAGCAGCGCGAGCAGCGGATCGTGGTTCAGCCTCTGCAGCTCAGGCGCCGCGGGCGGCGGCGCAGGGTTGACGGCCGCCGGCGTGCGCCGCGAGGCGCTCGCCAGCGCCGTGCGGACACCCTCGGCCGGCTCGGTGGCGAGCACCAGCGCGTCCAGCTGGGCGCACTGCGCAGGGCTGACGCCGGCGGCGTCGAGGAACGGCCGGGCGAAGGCCATGCTGCGCCGTTCCGCCACGAAGCCCCGTGCCGGCGCACCGTCGTGGTCAAGGTCGTGCATCAGCGCCGCGACCAGCAGAAGCTGGACCGCGAAGGTGGGCAGCCGGTGCTGCCTCGCCAGGAGGCTCGCGGTGAGGAGCACCTCGGCCAGGTGCTGGCGGTTGTGATACGGATGCCGGTCGACGTAGGGGGCGTTCGCGTCGGCCCATGCGGCCAGGGCTTCGCCCGCCGCATGCAGTGCGCAAGACCAGCCGGCGACACCGTGCAGCGGCTCATTCAGCGCCCGCCATGCGAGCTGCAGCTTGAGCCGCGTGGCGGACAGCGCATCGAAGGCGTCGACCAGGTCCGCTGCCACCGCCTCGCAGGGCCGATTCAGCGGCGCCCGCAACAGCACGAGCACCGGCCGTGGCAACACGGCCATCGCAGCCTCAGGCGATCGCATGGTCTTCGGCCCGGTGGGAGACGGGAACCAGGAACGGCGTGCCGTCGGCAACGTCGATCTGCGCGGGCTTCAGGTGCTTGCGGGCGAACCGGAGGAACACGCCCGAGGTGAGGAAGAGGTTGAACACGTGGGGGTCGATGTGGTCGCCGGCCATGCTGCGCAGCACGTTCAGCGCCTCGGAGAGCGTCTTGGCCTTCTTGTAGGGGCGGTCGGATGCGGTGAGCGCCTCGAACACATCGGCCACGGCCATGATCCTCGACGGCACCGACAGCTGCGCTGCGGCGAGCCCCCGCGGATAGCCCTTGCCGTCCATGCGCTCATGGTGCGTGCCGGCGTATTCGGGCACGCGCCGAAGCTCCTTCGGAAACGGCATGCGTTCCAGCATCATGATCGTGTGCACCATGTGCTCGTTGATCTTGTAGCGCTCCTCCGGCGTGAGCGTGCCGCGGTGCACGCCGAGGTTGTGCAGCTCGCCGTGGTGATAAAGGTGCTCGGGCACGTCCATGCGGAAGCCGAAGGCGGGATCGAGCTGCTGGTCGGCGGGCCGCGGCACGATGTCGTGCGGCCGGTCGGCGAGCAGGCGCTCGACCGCCGGCAGCGGGGCCTGCGGGACGCCGCGGCGGCGGTCGAGTTCGGCGGCCGACAGGCCCAGCCGGTCGTCGAAGTGGCGTGTCCACTTGATGCCGGCCAGCCGGTGCAGCCGGTCGAGATCGGCGGGCTGCATCGCTTCGCCGCCGATGTTGCATGCGGCGATGAAGGCGAAATCATCCTGCAGCGCTCGGCGGCGCGCTTCGAACGTTGCTTCTTCGCAGGCCTCGAGCGGCCGCACTGCGCACGCCTGCAGCCGCTCGATCTCCAGGTCGCGCCACAGCACTTCGAAGCGCATGCGCACCTCGTGGATGCGGTTGTAGAGGGTCTCGAGCTTGGTGGCCTTGTCGATGACGTACTCGGGCGTCGTCACCTTGCCGCAGTCATGCAGCCAGGCGCCGATACGGAACTCCTGCCACTCCTCCTCGCTGCGGAAGCGGAAGTCGCCCAGCGGCCCTTCGGTCGCGTCGCAGGCCGCCTGCGCCAGCATCATGCCGAGCTCCGGGACACGCTCGCAGTGGCGGCCGGTGTAGGGGCTCTTCGCGTCGATGGCGTTCGCCAGCAGGCGGATGAGGCTCTCCATCAGCAGCCTCTGCGACTCCACGAGCTGGAGGTTGTCGAGCGCCACCGCCGCCTGCGCGGCCAGCGCTTCCACGAGGTGCACGATGCCTGCGTCGAACGGCACGATCGCACCGGACTGGCGATCGAGCGCGTTGAAGAACTGCAGGACCCCCACCGCCTCGCCTCCCCGCGGCGAGATCGGCACGGTGAGCATGGAGACGGTGCGGTAGTCGCTCTGGCAGTCGAAAGCCCGGGTCCCGCTCAGGTCGAAGCGGGTCTCGGCATAGACGTCGTCGATCACCACCGAGCGGTTGTGGATCGCCGTGTAGACCGACACGTAGTTCTCGTTCGGCTGGCCGGTGAGCGGGTCGTGCAGCGGAATCTGCAGGCTCGGCAACGCGTCGTCGCGGGTGCGCATCTCGAAGCGCAGCGTGCGCTCCTCGGTGACCATGTACATGGTCGCGCCGTCGCAGTGCAGGAGCTTCTGGCCCTCCGTCAGCAGGTGGCGCAGCAGCTTGCCCCGGTCGCGCTCCATCGCGAGCTTCAGCCCGGTGTCGATCAAGGCGTCGAGCAGGCTTTCGCCTGGCGGGGTCCAGCTCGTGGGAAGCCGGCGCAACCGGTGCAGCGCGGCCAGCCGGCCGAGCTTGGCGGCCAGGTCCGCCACGTCGGCGGGCAGCGCCACCGACTCGTCGACCCCGGCGAGCTGCATTGATGCGCACCGGCCGGTGACCGCCTGCGTCCCGACCAGCACCAACGGCAGCCCGGCGGGCAGGCGGCGGTGCTGCAACTGCTGCAGGAACGCCATGGCATCCGCAGCGGCATGTTCGGCATGGACCAGCGCGACGTCGTACGCCCCGTCCTCGATCGAGGCGAGCGCCTCGTCGAAGCGGCCCTGCCTGACGACGAAGCAGTGCCGCCGCAGGCCCTGGATCAACCGTTCGGACGTGGCGACCGGCCCGTCGCTCAACAGCAGCACCCGGCCCTGCAAGGCGCCGGGCACGGGATGGCGGCCGGCGCTTGCAGCGCCGGCCCCGGCAAGGAACGCTTCGGACGGCTTCATCGGCGTCAGGGCTTGAAGACGATGGCGCCCGTGACGTCCCCGAGCCGGCTGTCGAAGCCGTAGGTCACACCGAGGCGGCTGTTGCCCGCCCCGCCGACGATGCCTCGGACCGAGACGCCGTTGCCGAGCGTGCCGGTGCACCCGCTGGCGCAGCCGGAGCCGCTGCTGGTGATCAGGGAGATGCCGGAGAAGCCGAAGGTCGAGGTCTGGAGCGCGGTGCCGGTCAAGGAGAAGGTCTGCCCCGCGACGGGGACCGTGAGGCTGTAGGTGGCCGTGCCGCCGAGCGGAGCCGCCAGCGCGATGTTCACCCGGCCGCCCGCGGCGTTGGCCACGCCGGTCGCGACGACCCGGCCGCCGGAAGCGACGGTCGGGGCGGTCGAGGCGAACGACGTGAACGAACCGATCGCCGGCAGGCTCGGTTGCCCGACGAAGGCGACGTAGTGCAGCGACGACAGGTTGCCCTTGCCCTTGCCGCCCGCGTCGTTGACCTTGGACTGCCCGTCGATCCACCGGCCCCAGGCGACGATGCCGTCCGCACCCGGGTCCGCCACGACGCCCTTCTCGATGATCTTCTTGTGCTTGGCCGCTTCGTCCAGCTCGGTCAGGCCGGTGTCGGGTCCGAACCGGCGGTCGCCCGACGTGAGGCCGGAGCCGAGCTCGCCCTTGTCGGTCGTCCACACGAGCGCCACGGCGCCCACGCCGTTGGGCAGCGGCGCGCGCGTGGGGGCCGGTGCAGGTGATGGCTTCGGCGGCGGTGGAGGGAGGGGCCCGGGCGGCGGGGACGGCTGGGGCGCCGGCGCCGGGGACGGCGAAGGCCCCGGTGTTGGAGACGGCGCCGGCGCCGGGATGGGTGCAGGAGCGGGTGCGGGTGATGGCGCCGGCGAAGCATCCGGCGCGGGGCTGGGCGACGGCGGGTCCGCGGGGGGCGCAGGCGCAGGCGCGGGCAGTGGTGCAGGCGTGATCGTCACCGGCGCACCGCTGCCGGGCGGCTTGACAGGCTGGCCTGCACCGCCGCCGAGGCCCGGCAGCACGTCGTCGCCGGCCGGCGAGTCAGGCGCCGGCACGGCCTCCGGCCCCTGGCTCAGCAGCGTGGCGACATAACGGGCGATGCGCTCGCCCTCGATCGGCGCCACGGCGGTGGCCGGGACCGTCGACGGCGCGGCCGGTGCCGCCGCCGCTGCTGCTGCGGCCGTGGGCGGACCGCCCGCCTCGGCCTCGCCGGAGGACGATGCCTGCTCCTGCGACGACGAGGCCGGCGGTACCACGACCGCGAGCCTGGCGCTGACAGCGGGCCGGATGTCGCGGCCGGGCGTGAACGCACCGAAGCCCTTCGGCACGTCGATGCAGCCGCCGTCGTTGCACACGGCCACCCTGCCGCCGAAGACGCTGACGTGCAGCCCCTGGTCGACGGCGGCCGAGTACTCGGTGCCGCGGATGCCGATGGTGCCCGCCGGGGTATCGAGCTTGTAGCGCTCGGGCCGCGCCTTGCCGATGCTGCCGCTGATCGTCCTCAGCCCGCCCTTGACGAGACTCATGAAGCCGCGTTCATCGTCGCCCGCCGTGCCGGCGGCGCGGTAGTCGTCCAGCCGCAGCACGGTCTCCTCGTTCAGGGACATCATGGCGCCGTCGATCATGCGCAGCTGCACACGGCCGCGACCGGTCTCGATGGTGTCGCCGGAATCCACGAGCCCTCCCTTGGCGGGCTGGCGAAGCTCGCCCTGAGACGACCTGATGCGTGCCTCACCGGAAGCGAACAGCACCGTGGCAGCGGGCTCGGCCCGCAGCGCGCCGGGGAGCAGCAGGCCGGCCGCCAACGCGACGGCCGACAGGGGCATGGGGGCGCCGCGGCGGCGCAGGATGGATCGAGACATCATGGGAACTCCCGGCGCAGGGCGATCTGCACCACCGTCTTGTGGTAGTCGTAGAGCACGACGTTCGAGCGCGCGACAGTGCGCCGGACCTGAGGCACCAGCTGCCAGTGCGGCGCGAACGTCCAGCGCAGGCCTGCGAGCAGGTCGCTCTGGTGGTCGCTGCGGCTGACGTCGAACAGCGGCTCCCTGCCGCCATAGCGGCGCCGCTCGAACTGCCATTCGGCGAAGAGGACGGTCGAGCCGGCCAGCTGCTCGGCGCCCAGCCGCGCACCGAAGCCCCGGTGGCCGACGTCGTCGAAGCCGTCCGCACGCGCATGTTCGGCAACGTGGTACACGCTGCCGTAGGCCAGCCGGGCGCCGTCCTGGAAGGCCCGGGCGAAGGCCGCGCCGAGCACCGTGCGATCGGTGTTGCGCTCGTGCTGGCCGGCGTACTCCTGCCGCGAGAACTGCGCGAAGCCGCTCGCCTGCGAGGCCGGCCCCAGCTGCTGCTGCCACTGCGCCATCACGCCGTTCGCGGTGCGGTA
Organism: Aquincola agrisoli; assembly: GCF_036621135.1. Lineage (NCBI taxonomy): Bacteria > Pseudomonadati > Pseudomonadota > Betaproteobacteria > Burkholderiales > Sphaerotilaceae > Aquincola > Aquincola agrisoli. The sequence continues at coordinate 35,793 of NZ_JAZIBG010000058.1, read as the reverse complement.
CAGGCTGGACGACACCCATGCGCCGGAGGCCTGCAGCGCGATCGTCTGCACGCTCGTCGCGCCGTTGCGGGCAGCGCCCACCATCGCGTCGGCCACCGTGGTGTTCATGTCGTGCACGCGGTGCGGCGCGGTCGTCCGCAGGTTCGCGCCGGCGACCAGGTCCCAGGTCGAGGTCAGGGGCCGCTGCACGGAAAGGCCGCCAGCCGCGGTGGCGAAGGCGTCGTGCTGGCGACGCGTCTCGCGCGCCATGGTGAAGAGCAGCCCGCCGAAGGCCGGCAGGGCGAACTGCCCGACGTTCGTCGCGCTGTTGACGTTGCTGTCGTCGCCGGCGGCCAACTCGAGGTAGCCGTTGATGCGTGTGCGGCGTGCCGAGTCCGCCGCCTGGTCCAGCGCCCCGAGCACCCGGTCGATGGCCCTCGCGGCCTCCGGCGGCAGCTCGCCACGGCGCACCCTCAACAGCTCCGCACGGCCCCGGTCCACCTCGCCCGCTGCCAGGTAGGCCCGTGCCAGCTCGGCCCGGGCGGGTCCGTTGTCCGGTGCCGCTGCCACGACCCGTTCGAGCGCGAAGATCGCGCGGCTGACCTGCCCTGCATCGAGCGCCGCGACGCCCAGGGCCAGGTCGAAGTCCACGTCGCCCGCGCGCGCCGGCTCCTGGTCGGCAAGCTGCCGGAAGGTGGCATCGGCCCTTTGATCCTGCAGCGGCCCGCGGCTGGCATCGCGGGCTGCGTCCTGTGCCGAAGCACCGGCAGCCGCTGTGAGAAGCCCCAGCGCGGCTGCCAAGGCGCGCTTCACAGCGAAGGGAGGCGTCGAAGGAAGGGGAAGCGCTATCAGGCGGCGCACTGCAAGGGCCGCAGAGAGATGTATCAAGGCTACCTTTCGCACCGGCCTCAATGCCGGCATGCTCCGTCAGGGCTCTGGCGGCTGCTGCGGTATCGACGCTTGTCTAGGGAACTTGACGAGCAAGAGTCCCTTGCGAAAACATCTTTCTTCGGACCTCGAACGGACCCCTGTCGGGTTACAAAAACGGGGAAAAGAACGGCATTCCACGTGTAACAGCAGGTCTCGGTGCAGCGAGTCAAACAGCGGCCTCGTCCTACAACACGGGGCTGGGTCGGTGGCTATGCTCAAAGCCATGTCGACCCGTCCGCTCCAGCTCATCTCCCCCGTCCGTGCGGTACCCGACGTGGCGGCCGACGACGGTATGTCGCGGTGCGCCCGGCTGGCCGCCTTCTCCGAGTTCAACAGTGCGCTGGCACCCATCGGCCGCAAGCTCGTGCATCTGGACGGCTGCATCCAGTCGCCCTCGCCCGCGGAACTCCAGCGCCTCTACATCGCCGGAAGCCGGTTGCGCGCCGTGGCCGGCGAGGCCGCCTTCGCGCGGCGGCTGACGATGATGCCTGCCGCCATTGCGAACATGCTGTGGCGCGTGGCGTCGCAGGCCCCTGCCAGCGAGGCGGTCGAGCTTCAACCGGCGTGACCGGCGGCCCGGCGGCGTTCAACCGCCGTGCCGCGCGATCCAGTCCGCGACGGCGCGTGCGCTGCGGAAGTCATCGGCCGAGCGGGCCGGAATGCCGGGATGGCGCTGGCTCCACAACCGGGCCAGGGCTTGGCCCGGACCGACTTCGAGCACGCACGCCACCTGGCGGCCGGCGATCGCATCCATGCACTCGTCCCAGCGCACCGTGTGGTCGATCTGCGTGGCCAGCGCCTGCTTGAGCTGCGGCACGGAGGCGACCCGCCCCGCCGCGTTGCTGAACAGCCAGCCCCGCACGGGGCTGAAGGCCATCGGCGCGATCAGCCTGGCAAAGCCGCGCGCAGCCTCGGCCATCCACGGTGTGTGCGAGGCCACCTGCACGTTGAGCAGCGTGCAGTGCGCCCCCTGCTGCTGCGCCGCTTCGGCCGCGGCGGGCAGCACGGACTGCAGTCCGCCGGCCACCACGCTGTCGACACCGTTGCGGATCGCCACCACCAGGCCGAAGCGCTGGAGCCACGCCTCGAAGGCCGGGCCGCTCCAGCCGCTGACGCCCAGCAGGCCCGTGGACTGCGACGCGGCGCACCGGTCCATCCACGCGGCACGCTCGATCGACAACGCGAGCGCGGTCGCGGCATCGAAAGCCCCGGCCGCCGCGAAGGCGGCCAGCTCGCCGACGCTGTAGCCCGCCATCGCGGCGGGGGCGGCGGGCAGCAGCGGCGCGAGCTGCGCCCAGGCGGCCAATGACAGGCCGGTGAGCAGCGGCTGCGCGTGGGCGTTGCGGCCCGCCCAGGCGCGATCGGCCAGGCGCGTGCGCCAGTCGGCACCGACCACGGCCTGCACACGGCGTACGGCGTCGTCCTCCACCAGCCACGGCAGCATGCCGGGATGCTGCAGTCCCTGCCCTGCGAACAGCAGCGCGTAGCTCACCGCAGCCCTGCCGCGCCGACGCGCAGCACCCAGCAGGCAGCGGCCAGCATGTCGGCGGCGCCGCCGGGCGACAGGCGCCGCGCGACGAAGTCGCGGTGGATCGCCTGCGCCGCCTCCAGCCCGCCCGGCCGCCCCGCCCCACCCTGCGCCAGGAAGCCGCGCGCCGCCTGCTGCGCATGGCGCAGGCCGGCCATGCCGCCGCGGTGCGCGAGGTTGCAGTCGTCCAGCACCGCCATCACCGAAAACAGCGCATCGACACGCGCCTGTTGTACGCCCAGGCCGCGCCGCAGGCCGCCGGCCAGCGCCGGCACGGCGGTCTCGAAAAGCACGGGGAAGCCGAGCGCCGCCTCCTGGGAGGCGCTGCGCAGCCCATGGCGGCGCGCGGCCAGGCCGCCGGGCAGCGTCGGCGTGCGCCGGCAGCGGGCCTGCAGCGCATCGCCCCAGTGCTGCCGCAGCGTGGCCCGCAGCGTGGACGGCTGCAACGCATCGCCGGCGCGTGCCGCCGCGCCGGCCGCAGCGCACAGCAGGCCGAGCGTGAAGATCGCGCCGCGGTGCGTGTTGATGCCGCCGGTGGCGGCCGCCATGCGCGCCTCGGCCTCGATGCCGGCACGCTGCAGGGCTTCGAACGGCGCCCCCTGCCCGCCCAGCGCGGCGATCTGCACGAAGTAGTGCCGCAGCGCGAACAGGCTGCGCATGAAGGTGTGGGCATCCATGTCGTCGTGGCTGCCGCTGTCGACGAAGGACACCAGGCCCGGCTTGGGCGCGAGCGCGAGTTCGTCGTGCAGCGCCAGCGTGGCGGCGCGGCCGATGCGCTGCGGACCGGGCAGCACCGTGCGCGGCGCCTGCACCGCGCGGCGCAGGCCGGTGCGACGAGGCAGGCTCAGGCCCATGCGGCCTCCGCCTCGGCCTCGAAGCGGCAAGCATCGTGGACCAGCTCGGCACCCGCCAGCCGCTTGACCAGCACGGCACGGACCTCGCCGGCACGCCAGGCCGCCCATTCGCGCCACTGCACCGCGCCGCCGTCGCCGAAGACGAGTTCGCCGTCCAGCCGCAGCCCCTGCGCCGCGGACCGCTGCAGCTGCGCCGCGGCCTCGTCGGCCTGGCGGGCGCCGCGGACCGCGACCCACAGGTCGATGTCGGAGCCGGGGCGCAGGTAGGGCAGGCCCGTCAGCCGCTGCCAGCCGTGGCTGCCGTACACGCGGGCCGGGGCCCCGCCTTCGTCCAGCGCGGCCGCCAGCCGCCGCCAGGCCGGCGCCGCGGTGCGCGGCAGCTGGCGCACCACATCGGCGGCACGCGGGAACTCGTCGAAGTAGCAGATCGCAGAGCGCGGCACCTGCACGCCGATGCGCCGGCGGCCCCACGCGAGCGGCGCGGGCAGGCCGAGCGTGATGCGCCCCCCGGCCGCGTCCAGCGCCCCCGGCTGCCGCGCCACCACGAGCGGCAGCCGCTGCGTGCGCCAGTGCGCCAGGCAGTCCTGGGCCTGCAGGGTGTCGTCGAGCGTCCGCAGCGCGGCCCAGCCGGCCGCCGACAGGTAGGCCAGTTGGTGGCGTCGCAACGGCGTCATCGCCCCGTCCCTCAGGCGGCGTCGAGCACGCGCTGCGCCACCGCCGCAGCGAGCCGGCGTCCGCCGCGCTCGGCGCCGTCCTGCGCACGGCGGTCCTCGGTGGGCGTGTCGGCCAGTGCCTGCCGCAGCGCGGCAGGCAGGTCGCCCTCCCACAGCGCACGCACCCCGCCCATCGCGACATAGTTGCCGACGCCGGGCGCGAACACCGGGTTCGCCTGCGACAGCGTGGCCAGCATCGCCTCGGGCAGCTTGGTCACGCGCGCCATCGCGGGGATGCGCATCACGCGGATCTCGGCCTCGGGCAGCGCGTAGCAGGCATCGGCGATCAACCCCGAGGTGATGAAGCCGCCGGACAAGGCCTGGTCGTACACCAGGCCGAGCACGCGGTGGCCCCGCCGGCGCGCCAGGTCGATGGCGGTGCCCAGGTGCGCCATCGCGCGGTTGATGCCCAGCAGCTCGTCGCGCCGCCGCAGCTGCTGGCCTTGCGTGTCGATCAGCAGCAGCAGCGGCCGGCCGGGATGCAGGCGCACGGTGTCGAGCACCACGCGGGCCTGCGCCAGGGCCAGCGCCACACCGATGGGGGCGTGGTTCGTGGTGCCGGCGACGGCGATGGTCTGGCCGTCGAACACGGCGGTGCCGTGCAGGAAATCGCCGTCGGCACGGATGCCGTGGCCGGCTCCGAAGAGGCGGGTGGCAAGGGTGTTCCATTCCATGGCGTTGCTCCTCAGGCGGCGCGCAGCGCATGCAGCGCGGCCACGTCCAGGTCGGGCACGCGGGCCGCGTCGGGCACGCCCAGGCGCTCCCACACGGCCACGGCATCGTCGCGGTCCTCCTGCGGCGGCGGCAGCGCCTGCAGTCGCTCGGCGAGCAGCGCGTGCTCCTGCTCCAGCGTGTCCAGCGTCACAGGCCGGCCACCGTCCAACGCCGCGAGGGCGGCCTCGCGGAAAGCCTGCACGCCGTCTTCGACCAGCGTGTCGCAGTCGCCGGTGAGCCAGCGGTGCTTGCCGCCGGTGGTGCGCCACACGAGGGCGCGGTCGCGCGCATCGAACTCCTCGACGCCGTGCGAGGCCTCGATGACCTCGGGGCCGGACATCGCCAGCCGGCCCATGTCGCTCATCACGATGTGGTCCGCGCAGCGCGCGACGATGCCCATGCCGCCGAAGCAGCCGTTGGCGCCGCCGATCAGCACGATCACCGGGATGCCGGCGGCCCGCACGTCGAGCACCGCGCGCATCACCTCCGACACCGCGATGAGCCCGGCATTGGCCTCGTGCAGCCGAACGCCGCCCGATTCGGCCAGCAGCAGCACGGCGTCCGGCCGGTCGCGCAGCGCACGCCGCAGCAGGCCCGTGAGCTTGGCGCCGTGCACCTCGCCGACGCCGCCGCCCATGAACGCGCCCTCCTGCGCGGCGACGAACACCGGCCGGCCGCCGAGCCGCGCGCGGCCGATGGCCACGCCGTCGTCGAACGACGAGGGCACGCCGAGCTGCGCGAGGTGCGGGCTGGTCAGCCGCTCGGCCGGCGGCAGCCACTCGTGGAAGCTGCCGGGATCGAACAGCCGCGCGAGGCGCTCGCGCGCCGGGCATTCGGCGTAGCTGGTGGTCATGGGGTGGCTCCTTGCTGCAGGTCGGCCACGGCCTGGTCGAGCCGCAGGCTCACCACGGCGGGCGTGGCGCCCATGTCGTTGATCGAGATGCGCAGGCCGCCGTACGGATGGCGCGCATGGAAATCGCCCAGCACCGCCTGCCAGATCGGCCCGAAGCCGCGTGCCGAGGTCTCGACACGCACGTTGCACGCATCGCCGGGCACGGCTTCGAGCATCACCTCCAGGTTGCCCGAGCCGACCACGCCGACCAGCACGGGCGCGAAGGACCCCGCGGCCTGCTGCCCGGGAAATGAGAAGTCGAGGGTCTCCAGACCCGCTGTAAGGCTCATGACCGCCCCTCGTCCGACGAATACGCCGGCCGATCCCCCGGGGGGATGCGGGCCGGCTTGGGAGCGGCCCGGCGCGCGGCCCGCGAATGGTTCGACACGGAATGGCTCATGTTGTTTCGCTCCTACCAGTTCCTGAATCGCCGCGGCGGCTGGTACAGCCCGCCGGAGGCCCTGACGAGGTCGCGCATGCTGCGCGCGGCCAGCAGGTTGCGCGTGGCGTCGCGCGGGTCGATGCCCAGGTCCTGCGGCCGGCGGATCACGCCGCGGTCGCGCAGGTTCTCCACCACGCGCCGGTCGCGGCCGAGGCCCACCGCGGTGTAGCCAGCCACGCCGCGGATCGCCTGCTCGCGCTCGGCATCGTCGCGGCACAGCAGCAGGTTGGCGATGCCCTCCTCGGTCAGCACGTGGCTCACGTCGTCGCCGTAGATCATGATCGGCGGCAACGCCATGCCCGACTGCTCGGCGAGCTGCCAGGCATCGAGCCGCTCGACGAAGGCGGGCTGCATGTGCTCGCGGAAGGTCTCCACCATCTGCACCACCAGCTTCTGGCCGCGCGGCGTGCCGGCGGCGCCGCGGCGGCCGTTGCGCGCCTGCTGCCCGGCCTTCAGCCAGGCCGGGCTGCTGTGCCGGCGGCCGCGCGCATCGGCGCCCATGTTGGGTGCGCCGCCAAAGCCGGCGATGCGGCCCAGCGTCGCGGTGGAGCTGTTGCCGTCGAGGTCCATCTGCAGCGTCGAGCCGATGAACAGGTCGCAGGCGTAGTGGCCCGCGGCCTGGCACATCGCGCGGTTGCTGCGCAGCGAGCCGTCGGGGCCGGTGAAGAAGACGTCGGAGCGGGCCCGGATGTAGTCCTCCATGCCCAGCTCGGAGCCGAACGAGTGCACCGACTCGACCCAGCCCGCCTCGATCGCCGGGATCAGCGCCGGGTGCGGGTTGAGCGCCCAGTGCCGGCAGATCTTGCCCTTGAGGCCCAGCGACTCGCCGTACGTGGGCAGCAGCAGCTCGATCGCCGCGGTGTCGAAGCCGATGCCGTGGTTGAGCCGCTGCACGCCGTACTCGGCGTAGATGCCCTTGATCGCCATCATCGCCATCAGCACCTGGATCTCGCTGATCTGCGCCGGGTCGCGGGTGAAGAGGGGCTCGATGACGTTGGGCCGCGGCGCCTGGACGACGAAGCTCACCCAGCCGGCCGGGATGTCGATGCGCGGCAGCGTGGTGCTGCGGCCGTCGACCAGCTCGTTGACCTGCGCGATGACGATGCCGCCGGAAAAGGCGGTGGCCTCGACGATGGCGGGCGTGTCCTCGGTGTTGGGGCCGGTGTAGAGGTTGCCCTCGGCATCGGCGGCCTGCGCGGCCACCAGCGCCACGCGCGGCGTGAGGTCGATGAAGTAGCGCGCGAACAGCTCCAGGTAGGTGTGGATCGCGCCGATCTCGATGCGGCCGGCCTGCACGAGCTGGGCCAGCCGCGCGCCCTGCGGGCCGGAGAAGCTGAAGTCGAGCCGCGCGGCCACGCCGTTCTCGAAGAGGTCCAGGTGCTCGGGCAGCGCCAGCACCGACTGCACCATGTGCAGGCCGTGCACACGCGCGGGGTCGACCTGGACCAGCGCCTGGGCGAGGAAGTCGGCCTGCTTCTGGTTGTTGCCCTCGAGGCACACGCGGTCGCCGGGCTCGATCACGGCTTCGAGCAGCGTGCCGATGGCCTGCGCGTCGACGCGCTTGCCGGCCAGCCGGGCGCCCAGTGCGCCGTGGGCCCGCGCCAGGCGCGCGGCGCGGTTGTCGGCCTTGGTGGTCCAGGTGTTGGCGTTCATGGGTTCATGCCGGTCAGGAGGGTTGGGAAGGAAGGTCAGATCACGACGAACAGCAGCCACACGAGCACCGGCGCGACCACGGTGACGACCGCGCCGTACACCATGAGCTGGCGGAAGAAGACGTTGCGGTCGATGCCCCGGGCGTTGGCGAGCACCAGCGCGCCGTTGGTCGAGAACGGGCTCACGTCGACGATGGTGGAAGACACCGCCATCGCCGCGATGAAGCCGATCGCCCCGACCCCGCCGTCGCCCTGCAGGAAGGGCACGGCCAGCGGAATGAGCGAGCCCAGCACGGCGGTGGACGAGGCGAAGGCCGACACCACCGCGCCGACGAAGCACAGCAGCAGCGCGGCCATCAGCGGCGAGGTGAGGCCGGCGACGCTGTGGCCGACGAAGTCGATCGTGCCCATCTTGTCCATCACGCCCACGTAGGTGCTGACGCCGACGATCAGCATGATCTCGGGCCACGAGACCTGCGACAGCGCGCCCTTCTGCAGGTCGGGCGCCATCAGCGTCAGCAGCAGCCCGATGGTGATGGAGACGAAGCCGATGTCCAGCTTGAAGAAGAGCGTGAGCACCGCCAGCGCCAGCAGGCCGGCGACGGTGGCGGCCTGGTAGGCGCGCGAGCCGGCGGCGGCAGCCTCCGACGGCGCCGCGCCCGGCGCCGCGGCGCCGCGCGGGCCCGCGGCGTCGGCCTGCTGGCGGAACAGCTTCATGCCGCCCATCGTGACGAACAGCAGCGCCGACACGGCGAGGTTGACGCCCAGGCTCGCCATCATCGTCGCCATCTCGCTGAGCGGCAGCCCGGCATTGGCGACGATCTTGTTGGTGATGCCGCCGTAGATGCTGATCGGCGAGAAGCCGCCGCCCTGCGCGCCGTGCACCACCATCAAGCCCATCAGCAGCGGGTTGATGCCGTAGCGGGCGGCGAAGCCGAGCGCGATGGGGGCGATGATGGCGACCGCCGCCGGGCTCACCGCGCCCACCGAGGTGAGCAGCGCCGCCATCAGGAACATGATCCAGGGGATGGCCGCGATGCGGCCGCGCACCGCACGCACGGCCAGCCGCACGAGCCAGTCGATCGTGCCGTTGTTCTGCGCCAGCGCGAAGAGGTAGGTGATGCCCACCAGCGTCAGGAACAGGTCGGCCGGAAAGCCGCCCAGGATCGCCTTGGCGTTCATGCCGGCCACCAGCGTGCCGACCAGGAACGCGCCGACGAAGGCGATCACGCCCATGTTGATGGGCAGCGCGGTGGCCAGCACGAACATGCCGGCCAGGGCGCAGATCGAAATCCAGTGGGCACTCATCGTGGGCGTCTCCAGGCTTGTCGTCCGGTGCACGCGGCACCGTGTCTTGCTGGAGCGAACGGTAGCCAGCCGCCGGGAGGCGATCAATGAAGGCCGGCGGCCGACCTTTACGGCGGCCGTAACGATTGGGGGTTAACCCAGGTCGGCGCGCGAGGCGCGGCAGACGGCCAGCAGGGCCAGCAGGTTGGGGTCGCGCTCGCGCGTGCGCAGGAAGTTCAGGCCGATGGTCTGGCGCATCAGGTACTTCGGCTGCAGCGGGATGAGCTGCACCTTCTGCGAGAACACGTCGCGCACCCGGCCCGGCAGCAGCGTGCAGCCCAGCCCGCCGCTGACGAGGTTCATCAGCGAGAAGATGTCGCCGGTCTTCATCACCACGTTGGGCGTGAAGCCGGCGACGCGGAACGCATCGACGAAGCCGTCGTAGGTGGCGAAGCCTTCGGTGAGGCTGACGAAGCGCTCGTCGACGCAGGCACCGAGGTCGATCTCGGCCATGCCGGCATAACGGGAGCCTGCGGGCGCGGCGAAGTGGATGGCGTCCTGGAACAGCGGCTCCGATTCCACGTCGGGCGCGCCCTCGGGAAGGGCCATCAGCGCGGCGTCGACGCTGCCGTCGCGCAGCTTGCGCAGCAGGTCGAGGTTGGAGCCGAGCACCAGCTCGGTCTCCAGCTCGGGCTTGCGCACCTTCATGCCGACGACGAGCTTGGGCACGGCCTCGATGGTGAGCGAGTAGAGCGAGCCGATGCGGATGCGGTCGGCGCCGTAGCCGGCCACCTCGCGCGTGGCGCGGATGCCGTGCGACAGGGTCTGCAGCAGGTCGCGCGCCACATCGGCCAGCGCGTGCGCCGCCTCCGTCGGGTGCAGGTTGCGGCCCTCCTGGCGGAACAGCGCGCAACGCAGGCTGGCTTCCAGCGAATGCAGCGCGCGGTGCACGCTGACGGTGCTGATGCCGAGCCGGTCGGCCGCACGGGCCAGCGTGCCCGCCTCCATGAACTCCAGCAGGATCTCGAGCTTGCGGAAGGTGATCTCTTCGTCGACGCGCATGCCGGGCCCGCGGGCGGTTCGCTGCGTGCCGCCGCGCTACGCCAGGTCGACGCCCAGTTCGGACGCCAGCCGCTGGACCTGCGCGCGCAGCGTGGCGACCTCGGCCTGCAGGGCGGCGAAGGCCTCGGCATCGACGCCCCCGGCCGCCGCGGCGGGCGACGCGGCACGGGCCGTCACCGCCGGCACGGCGGCCTCGCCGCACAGCAGGTGCGCCCAACGGGCCTCGCGCTCGCCCGGCGAGCGCGCCAGCTTGAGCACCCGCGGCGGCGTCTTGCCGGCCAGCTCGTCGAGGAAGGCGTCGACCGACGAGGTGTCGGCGAAGCGGTGCAGCCGCTCGGCGTTGGCGCGCAGCTCGGCCGCGGTCTGGGGGCCGCGCAGCGCCAGCACCGCCAGCAGCGCGGCCGCGGCGCCGGGCACGCCCAGGCCGCGCGGCGCGTTGTGCTGGTAGCGTGTGACGCGGTTGCCGCTCACCTCGTTGATCAGGTGCAGCTCGCGCAGGCCCTCCAGCGCGGCCAGCACGTCCTGCTCGCTGAGGTTCATCACCGGGTCGCGCGCGGTCTTCTGGTTGCAGCCGGCCGTCAGCGCGTTGAGCGACAACGGGTAGGTGTCGGGCACCGTGGCCTGCTTCTCCATCAGCACGCCCAGCACCCGCGCCTCGGCCAGGGTCAGATCGCGTTGGCTCATCGGCTCACAGGCTGAAGCCGTCGTCGGCGGCGATGACCGCGCCGTTGACAAAGTGGCTCTCGTTGGCGCACAGCATCATCAGCGCGGCATCGAGGTCCTTCGGCTGGCCGACCCGCTTGCGCGGCATCATGCCCACCAGCTTCTGGCCGGCCTCGGTGGACCAGTGGTGGTGGTTGATCTCGGTGTCGATGTAGCCGGGGCACAGCGCGTTGACATTGATGCCGTAGCGGCCCCACTCCAGCGCCATCGCCTTGGTCATGTGCACCACGGCCGCCTTGCTTATCGCGTACACGCCGATCTTGGACAGCGGCCGCAGGCCGGCCATCGACGCGATGTTGACGATGCGCCCGCCGGTGTAGGTGCCGGGGGCGGCGCCGTTGGCGCGCGCGATCATGCGCTTGGCCACCTCCTGCGCAACGAAGAACGCGCCGCGGATGTTGGTGTTCATCACGTGGTCGTAGTTCTCGGGCGTGACGTCGGTGAGCTTGGCCGTGTGGCTCACGCCGGAGTTGTTGACCAGGATGTCGATCGCGCCCACTTCCGTCTCGGCATGGGCGATGCCGGCGCGGATGCTGGTGGGGTCGGTGACGTCCATGCCGACCACGTGCGCGTCGCCGCCGGCGCCTTCGATCTCCGCCCGCAGCGTCTTCAGCCGATCGAGGCGGCGCGCGCTCAGCACCACGGCGGCACCGGCTTCGGCCAGCACGCGCGCGAAGTGGCAGCCGAGCCCGCTCGACGCACCGGTGACCAGGGCCACGCGGCCCGACAAATCGATCTTGTAGCTCATGCGGTGGGCTCCTCCAACGAGGCCTGCTTCATTCGGACCGAATGACGATAGCACGCAGGCGCCGCCCCGGCGGCAGGGCCGGGGGGCTCCCACGAGCCACCGGGGCCGGCCACTTAGAATCGCAGGCTGACCGCTGAAGCCACGAACCCTCGAGACAAGGAACGCCGGATGACCCCGCAGGAGATTCTTGAACAGTTCGGCCCCCGCGAGGCCATGGAATACGACGTGGTGATCGTCGGCGCCGGCCCCGGCGGCCTGGCCACCGCGATCCGCCTGAAGCAGCTCGCGGCCGAGCAGGGCAAGGAGATCTCGGTGGTCGTGCTCGAGAAGGGCAGCGAGCCCGGCGCGCACATCCTGTCGGGCGCGGTGATGGACCCGCGCGCCATCACCGAGCTGTTCCCCAACTGGAAGGAACTGGGCGCCCCGCTCAACCAGCCCGTCACCGGCGACGACATCCTCTTCCTGTCGGAGACCGGCAGCACCCGCACGCCCGACTGGCTGGTGCCCGGCAACTTCCACAACGACGGCTGCTACGTGGTGTCGCTGTCGAACGTGGTGAAGTGGATGGCGCAGCAGGCCGAGGGCCTGGGCGTCGAGATCTTCCCCGGCTTCGCCGCCGCCGAGGTGCTGTACGACGGCGAGGGCCGGGTGAAGGGCGTGGCCACCGGCAACATGGGCATCGGCAAGGACGGCGAGCCCACGGCCGACTTCCAGCTCGGCATGGAGCTGCTGGGCAAGTACACCGTGTTCGCCGAAGGCGCCCGCGGCCACCTGGGCAAGCAGCTCATCGCCCAGTTCAAGCTCGACGCCGGCAAGGACCCGCAGACCTACGCCATCGGCATCAAGGAGCTGTGGGAGATCCCGGCCGACAAGGCGAAGCCCGGCCTGGTGGTGCACACCGCCGGCTGGCCGATGGTGGACGACACCTTCGGCGGCGGCTTCCTGTACCACCTCGAAGGCAACCTGGTGACGCTGGGCTTCGTGGTCGGCCTGGACTACCAGAACCCCTTCATGAGCCCCTTCGAGGAGATGCAGCGCTGGAAGACGCACCCCGCGATCCGCGCGCACATCGAGGGCGGCAAGCGCATCGGCTACGGCGCGCGCGCCATCAACAACGGCACCCCGCAGGCGCTGCCCAAGACGGTGTTCCCGGGCGGCGCGCTGATCGGCTGCGACGCCGGCTACCTGAACGCCGCGCGCATCAAGGGCAGCCATGCGGCGATCAAGTCCGGCATGCTGTGCGCCGAGGCGATGGTCGACGCCCTGGGCGCCGGCCGCGCGCAGGACGAGCTCGGCGCCTACCCCGCCGCCTTCGAAGCGAGCTGGCTCCACGAGGAGCTGCAGCAGACGCGCAACTTCAAGCTCTGGTTCAAGAAGGGCAAGCTGGTCGGCAACGTGATGACCGGCATCGAGCAATGGCTGCTGCCCAAGCTGGGCATCAAGAACCCGCCCTGGACGCTGCACGGCACCAAGCGCGACAACGAAACGCTCAAGCCGGCCGCCAGCAGCACGCCGATCGCCTACCCCAAGCCCGACGGCAAGCTCACGTTCGACCGGCTCTCATCGGTGTTCATCAGTAACACCAACCACGCCGAGAACCAGCCCGCGCACCTGACGCTGAAGAACGCCAGCGTGCCGGTGAACATCAACCTCGCGCAGTTCGCGGGCCCCGAGAGCCGCTACTGCCCGGCGGGCGTGTACGAATTCGTGAAGAACGATGACAACACCGATCGCCTCCAGATCAACGCGCAGAACTGCGTGCATTGCAAGACCTGCGACATCAAGGACCCGACGCAGAACATCGTCTGGGTGACGCCCGAAGGCGGCGGCGGGCCGAACTACGCGGGCATGTAAGCCCCCGCAGCGCCGGTGACCGAGGACGACGCCCGCAGGTTCCTGCTGCTGCGCGCCTACGAGGCGCCGCTCGCGCCGCCCTGGACGGACGCCGATGCCCTGGCCGCCACGGAGGCGGCGGCGCGGTCCGTCGGCGAGCAGGGGGGCGCCGAGCGCTTCCTGGCCGCCCGTGCCGCCGAAGGCACAGCCCGGCTGCTGCCGCGTGAACCCGCCGCGGGCCGTGCCCTGCAGGCGACCGGCCGGCCCCGCTGGATCGGTGCGGCGCTCGTGGCGCTGGCGCTGGCCATCGGCCTGGCCAGCCCCGTGCTCGGGCCGTCGAAGCAGCTGAACCTGCTGGCGCCGCCGCTGCTGGCGCTGCTGTGCTGGAACCTGCTGGTCTATGCCGCCATCGCGGCCGCCGCGCTGCGCCGCGACGCCCCGCCCGGCGCGCTGCGCCGATGGCTGGCCGGCGTGCCGGCGCGGGTGGGCGGCGCAGCCCCGGGCGCCTCCGCCACGCCCGCCGCGCGCTTCCTGGCCGACTGGTCGCGGCGCGCCGCGCCGCTGTGGTCGGCCCGCGCGGCCTGCTGGCTGCATGCCGCGGCGGCGGCGCTGGTGGCCGGCCTGCTGGGGGCCATGTACCTGCGCGGGCTGGCTTTCGAATACCGCGCGGGCTGGGACAGCACCTTCCTCTCGGCCGAGGCCGTGCGGGCGCTGCTCTCGGCGGTGCTCGGCCCGGCCTCCGCGCTCAGCGGCATCGCCCTGCCCTCGGCCGACGAACTGGCGCGCCTGCGCTTCTCGGCCGGGCCCGGCGAAAACGCGGCGCGCTGGATCCACCTGCACGCCATCACCGCGGCGCTGGTGGTGCTGCTGCCGCGCGCGCTGCTGGCTGTGTCGGCGGCGTGGCGCGCGCGCCGCCTGGCCCGGCGTTTCCCGCTGGCGCTCGACGACGCCTATGCGCAGCGCCTGCTGCGCAGCCACCGGGGCGATGCGGCCGCGGTGCGCGTGCTGCCCTACAGCTACCAGCCGACGGCGCAAGCGCTGGACGGGCTGCGCAGCGTGATGGCGCACAGCTTCGGGCCGCGCACCGAGGTGCAGGTCGATGCGCCGATGCGCCAGGGCGACGAGGAGCGGCTGGCCGATGTGCCCGGCACGGGCGCCGCGCCGGGTTTTGTGCTGTTTGCGCTCAGCGCCACGCCGGAGCGCGAGACCCACGGCGCCGTCGCCGAGGCACTGCCCGGTGCGCGGCTGCTGGTCGACGAGTCGGGCTTCGCGCAGCGCTTCGGCGCCACGCGCACGGCGCAGCGGCGCGAGGCCTGGACACGCATGCTCGCCGGCCTGCAGCGCACGCCGATCTTCATCGACCTCGCCGCGCCGGACCTGGCGGCCACCGACGCCGCGCTGCAGCGCGGATGAACCGACCGCCATGACGCCGCCCGCCTCCGCCGCCCCCGCCACCATCGGGCTCAGCCTCGTCTCGCACACCAACGTCGGCAAGACGACGCTCGCCCGCACGCTGCTGGGCCGCGACATCGGCGAGGTGCGCGACGAGGCCCACGTCACGCAGGAAGCCGAGGGGCACGCGATGGCCGAGTCGCCCGAGGGCGACCGGCTGGAGCTGTGGGACACGCCGGGCTTCGGCGACAGCGTGCGGCTCGCGCGCCGCCTGGAGCAGGCGGGCAACCCGATCGGCTGGTTCCTCGCCGAGGTCTGGGACCGCTTCCGCCACCGGCCGTTCTGGTCGGCCCAGCGGGCGATGCGCAACGTGCTGGAACGGGCCGACGTGGTGCTCTACCTCGTCAACGCCTCCGAGTCACCGGCCGACGCCGGCTACCTCGATGCCGAGCTGAAGGTGCTGCAACTGCTGGGCAAGCCGGTGGTCGTGCTGCTGAACCAGCTCGGCCCGCCGCAGCCGCGCGCGCAGGAGGAAGCCCAGCGCAGCGCCTGGCAGCAGCGGGTGGGCCGGCCGGTGCTGCCGCTCGACGCCTTCGCCCGCTGCTGGGTGCAGGAAGGCGCATTGCTCGACGCGGTGGCGGCTGCGCTGCCCGAAGGGCGGCGCGCGGCGTTCGAGCGCCTGCGCCGGGCCTGGGAGGCGCGCAGCTGCGGCGTGTGGCAGGCGTCGATGGACGAGCTGGCGCACCGGCTCGCACAGGCCGCCACCGACCGGGAGCCCCTGCCGGCGGCGGGCTGGGGCGGGCGGCTCAAGTCGCTGGGCAGCGCGGTCGGCCGCTCGCTCGGCCTCGCGGCCGACACGCAGGACGGCCCGCAGCAGCAGGCGATGAGCGCGCTCGCGCAGCGCGCGGCGGACGCGCTGCGCCAATCGACCGACCGGCTGATCGCGCTGCACGGCCTGGACGGCCGCGCGACCGATACGGTGCTGGCGCGGGTGGCGGAGCAGTTCGCGCTGCGCGGGCCGGTCGACGAAGGGCGCGCCGCGCTCTGGGGCGGCGCCGTGACGGGCGCGCTGGCCGGGCTGAAGGCCGACCTGCTCTCCGGCGGCCTGACGCTGGGCGGCGGCATGCTGGCCGGCGGCCTGATCGGCGCGCTCGGCGCGGCGGGGCTCGCCCGCGGCTTCAACCTGATGCGCGGCGTGGACAGCGCGAGCCTCGCTTGGTCGGAGCCGGCGCTCGACGAACTCGCGCACGGCGCGCTGCTGGGTTACCTGACGGTGGCGCACTACGGCCGCGGCCGCGGCGACTGGCAGGCCACCGAGCACCCGGTGTTCTGGAACGACCGCGTGGCCGAGGTGGTGGCGCGGCACCGCGAAGCGCTGCATGCGGCCTGGGCGCGGCGCGACGAGCCGGCATCGGCCCTGCAGCCGGCGTTGCGGCAGTGGCTGCTCACCGCGTCCCAGGACCTGCTGGCCTCGCTCTACCCCCAGCACGCGGCGCTGCTGCGCTGAGCAACCGCCCGCGCGCCCGTCCCCGCAGGGGGTCAGTCGATGCGCACCACCCAGTCGGCACGGGCACGCGTCGCCTCGATGCGCCGCGCGTTCGGTTCGTCGGTGGACTGCACCCAGGCGCGCGCCGCCTCGGGCGAGCGGCCGAAGCGTTCGTGGCGGGCGGCCAGCCGTGCGCGCCGCACCGCATCGTCGCCCTCGACGTACCAGCATTCGGTCAGCAGGCCCCGCACCTCGGCCCAGGGGCCGTCGTCGAGCAGCAGGTAATTGCCCTCGGTGATGACCAGCGGCACCTCGGCCGGCACGCCGATCGCGCCGGCCACCGCGTCCTCGATCTCGCGGCGGTACTCGGGGGCATGGACGGTCTCGCCCGCCCGCGCCGCCCGCAGCCGGCCCAGCAGCGACACGTAACCGGCCGCATCGAACGTATCCGGCGCGCCCTTGCGCCCTGCCCGGCCGAGCCGCGCCAGTTCGGTGTTGGCGAGGTGGAAACCGTCCATCGGCACGACAACGGCGCGGCCGCCGAACGCCTCGGCCAGCCCCTGGGCGAGCGTCGATTTGCCCGCGCCGGGCGCCCCCGCCAGGCCCAGCAGCACCCGCCCGCCGGCGGCCAGCAGGCGCTCCGCCCGCACCAGCACCTCAGGGGAAACCCGGTTACGACTGCTCGACATCACTTGTCATCCGATCGCCATACCACGCCGTTAGGGGTCGGCGCGGCGCCATCCAGCCGCGATCCGAACAGCATGATGATCCAGAAATCCGCTCATCCCGTGCAACCCGCCGGCCGCCGCAGCGACCGGCTGGACCCTCCCACCGACAAGGGCCAGAAGTTCGAGCCCTTCTTCATCCCCGCTCTGGGCCGGGACCGCCGCAGCATGGCGCATGAACTGCGCATGGACCAGCGCCGCTGATCCGCCGTCATTTACGCTTGTCGATGAACGCCTGCACGCCGTCCAGGGCCGCGGCGTCCATCATGTTGCAGGCCATCGTGGCCGCCGCGTCCGCGTAGGCGGCCTCGATCCCCACCTCCAGCTGCCGGTAGAACAGGGCCTTGCCCATCGCGACGGCCACCCGCGGCTTCTCGACGATGCGCGCGGCCAGCGCCTGCACCTCGCCGGCGAGCCGGTCGTCCGGCACCACGCGGTTGACGAGGCCCCGCTCCCGGGCCTCCTCGGCGCCGATGAAGTCGCCGGTCACCAGCATCTCGAACGCCGCCTTGCGGCCCACGTTGCGCGACAACGCCACCGCCGGCGTCGAGCAGAAAAGGCCCAGGTTCACGCCGCTGACCGCGAAGCGCGCGCTCTGCGCGGCCACCGCCAGGTCGCACATCGCCACCAGCTGGCAGCCGGCCGCCGTGGCCAGGCCCTGCACCTGCGCGATGACCGGCACCGGCAGCCGCTGAACGCTCATCATCATCCGGCCGCACTGCGCAAAAAGGCGCTCGTAGTAGCCCTGCGAGGGCAGTGCTCGCATTTCTTTCAGATCGTGCCCGGCGCAGAAGGCCTTTCCTGCGGCGGCCAGCACCACCACGCGCACCTCCGTGTCGGCCGCCAGCGCATCCAGCTCATGCTGCAGCGTGGTGAGCAGGTCTTCGCTGAGCGCGTTGAAGGCCTGCGGCCGGTTCAGCGTGAGGGTCGCGATGCCGCGGGCGTCGGTCGTGCGCAGCACCAGCGGCGCGCCCGCATCCTTAGGGGGGTGAGTCATGACTGCCCTTCGTCCACTGAGTGCATCGGCCGGTCCCCTCATTCGATCGCACTCGCCGAACGCGCGCGCTCGCGCAGCTGGAACTTCTGGATCTTGCCGGTCGAGGTCTTGGGGATCGGCTCGAAGCGGATCTCCCGCGGCACCTTGTAGCCCGCCAGCAGCCCCTTGCAGTGGGCGATCAGCGCGGCCGCGTCGACCTCCGCGCCTGGCTTCAGCTCGACGAAGGCCACCGGCGTCTCGCCCCACTTCGGATCGGGCCGGGCCACCACCGCGCAGGCGACCACGGCGGGGTGGCGGTACAGCGCGTCCTCCACCTCCAGCGAGCTGATGTTCTCGCCGCCGGAGATGATGACGTCCTTGCTGCGGTCCTTGATCTTCACGTAGCGGTCGGGCTCCAGCACGGCCAGGTCGCCGGTGTGGAACCAGCCGCCGGCGAAGGCCTGCGCGGTGGCGGAGGGGTTCTTCAGGTAGCCCTTCATCACGATGTTGCCGCGGAACATGATCTCGCCCATCGTCTGGCCGTCGGCCGGCACCTCGGCCATCGTCTGCGGGTCGAGCACGGTCATGCCTTCCTGCAGCGCGTAGCGCACGCCCTGGCGACCGTTGAGCCGCGTCTGCTCCGAGAGATCTTCGGCCGCCCAGCCGGCGCGCTTGGCGGCCACGCTGGCCGGGCCATACACCTCCGTCAGGCCGTAGACGTGCGTGATGTCGAAGCCGATCTTGGCCATGCCCTCGATCATCGCGGCCGGCGGCGCCGCGCCGGCCACCATGCCGCGCACGCCCGCCAAGCCTTCGCGCAGCGCCGGGTCGGCGTTGATGATCAGGCCGTGCACGATGGGTGCGGCGCAGTAGTGCGTCACCCCGTGCTCGCGCATCGCGTTCAGGATCGCCGCCGGCTCCACGCGGCGCAGGCACACGTGCGTGCCGGCCTGCATCGCCACCGTCCACGGGAAGCACCAGCCGTTGCAGTGGAACATCGGCAGCGTCCAGAGGTAGACCGGGAACTGCGGCAGCGTCCAGGTCACCGCGTTGCACACCGCATTGAGGTAGGCGCCGCGGTGGTGGGTGACCACGCCCTTCGGGTCGCCGGTGGTGCCGGAGGTGTAGCTCACCGCGATCGCATCCCACTCGTCGGCCGGGCCCTCCAGCCGCGGCAGCGGCGCATGCGCGGCGAGCAGCGCCTCGTACTCGTGCGTGCCCACGCGCTCGGCTGGGCCGGCGTGTTCGCTGTCGCAGACGTCGATCACCACCGGCTGCCGGCCATGCTCGCCGCGCAGGCGGCGCAGCGCATCGGCCATCAGCCCGCCGTATTCGCTGTCGGTGATGAGCACCGCGGCTTCGCAATGGTTCATCTGCCAGGCCAGCAGCGGCGCGTCGAGCCGCGTGTTCAGCGTGTTGAGCACCGCGCCGAGCGCCGGCACCGCGTAGTGCGCCTCCACCATCTCCGGCGTGTTGGGCAGCATCACGCTCACCGTGCTGCCGGGGCCGACGCCCAGCGCCTGCAGCGCCGCGGCCAGGCGCGCCGAGCGCTCGCGCGTCTGCGCCCAGGTGTAGCGGCGGCGGCCATGGATCACCGAGGGCAGGTCGCCGAAGACCCCGGCCGTGCGTTCGACGAAGCTCACCGGGGTGAGCGCGGTGTGGTTGGCGGCCGTCTTGTCGAGGCCTTGCCGATAGATGTGCGTCACTGGAAGTCTCCTGCGGGGGCCGGGGCGTTGTACGCCCGGCGCCGGCGGGACGTCAATGCGCCAGGTCAAATGCCGGGCCGGACGCATCGCCTGGGCTACACTGATCCGGCACAGGAGAGAGCCGGCGCGGTGTTGTCGCGGCGGCCGCCGAAGGCGCAGGGGTCGACGACCTCGAACGCTCAGGCAAAAGGACTGGCAAGGCGCCCCGCAAGGGCGCTCCTCACTGGAGAGAGGCGGACCTTCGAGTCCGCCCACCGAAGGGGCAAGCGGCAGCACCGGCAACGGCGCACCGCCAATCTCTCAGGTAAAGCGGACAGCGAGGGCTTCTCCCCCACCCAAATCGTTTCCGGGCGGTTATGGTGGGCGATCGACGGCCCTCGACCCTGTTGGGAGACACGCATGTCCGCTGACCTGCTCCAGACCCCGCTGCACGCGCTGCATGTGGAACTCGGCGCCAAGATGGTGCCGTTCGCCGGCTACGAGATGCCGGTCAACTACCCCGGCGGCATCATCGCCGAGCACCGGCACTGCCGCACATCGGCGGCGCTGTTCGACGTCTCCCACATGGGGCAGCTGCGCCTGCTGGGCGCCGATGCCTCGGCGGCCCTGGAGAGCCTGGTGCCGGCCGACATCGTCGACCTGGGCGTCGGCAAGCAGCGCTACACGCAGCTCACCAACACGTCGGGCGGCATCCTCGACGACCTGATGGTGACGCGGCGCGAGAGCGACCTCTTCCTCGTCGTCAATGCCGCCTGCAAGACGGACGACACGCGCCACCTGATGACGCACATCGGCCACCGCTGCCAGATCGTGCCGCTGCCCGACCGCGGGTTGCTGGCCCTGCAGGGCCCGAAGGCGGTGCAGGCGCTGGCCCGGCTCAACGCCGACGTCGCCAGGCTCACCTTCATGACCGGCGGCAGCTTCCCGATCAACGGCGTCGAGTGCTTCATCACCCGCTCGGGCTACACCGGCGAAGACGGCTTCGAGATCTCGATGCCCGCCGAAGAAGCCACCGCCATCGCCCGCCAGCTGCTGGAGCAGCCCGAGGTGAAGCCCGCCGGCCTGGGCGCCCGCGACACGCTGCGGCTGGAAGCGGGCCTGTGCCTCTACGGCCACGACATCAACACCACCACCACCCCGATCGAAGCGGGCTTGGCGTGGTCGATCCAGAAGGTGCGGCGCCACGGCGGCGCGCGTGCCGGCCACTACCCGGGCGCCGCGACGATCGAACGGCAGCTCGCTTCCGGCGCCGTGATCAAGCGCGTGGGCCTGGTGGGCCTCGAGCGCATCCCGGTGCGCGAAGGCGCCACGCTGCACGACGTCAAGGGCCACAAGCTGGGCCACGTGACCAGCGGCACGCTGTCGCCCACTGTCGACAAGCCTATCGCGATGGCCTACCTGGCCGTGAACCACGCGCACCCGGCCAACGAGGTGTACGCCGACGTGCGCGGCAAGCGCCTGCCGATGCGCATCGCCGGCATGCCGTTTGCACCTCACCGCTATCAGCGCTGAGCCGCCCCCCGCCCAACGAATCACCCTCCAACAGAACCGAACCAGGAGAACGCCCATGACGACCAAGTTCACCGCCGACCACGAGTGGATCAACATCGAGGACCACGAGGCCGCCGTCGTCGGCATCACGCTGCACGCGCAGGACGCGCTGGGCGACGTGGTCTTCGTCGACCTGCCCGAGGTGGGCAAGAGCTTCAAGAAGGGCGAAGTGGCTGGCGTCGTCGAGTCGGTCAAGGCTGCCGCCGACCTCTACATGCCCGTCACCGGCGAGATCGTCGAGGTCAACGAGGCGCTGCGCGACAACCCCTCGCTCGCCAACTCCGACCCGATGGGCGAAGGCTGGTTCTTCAAGGTGCACGTCACCGACATGGCCGACTTCGACCAGCTGATGGACGACCCCGACTACCAGGCCCTGCTGAAGACGCTCTGATCCACCCCTGCCCTGCCCATGCTCATGCCCGCCCTCCAGCCGTTGGCCACCCTTGAACACGAAGGCGAGTTCGCCACCCGCCACATCGGCCCCGACGCCGCCGAGGAGGCACGGATGCTCTCGGTCATCGGCGCGGCCTCGCGCCGCGCGCTGATCGACGCCATCGTGCCGCGCAGCATCGCGCGCAGCGCCCCGATGCAGCTGCCCGCGCCGCTCACCGAAGCGCAGGCGCTGGCCGAGCTGAAGGCGCTGGCCGGCCGCAACCGGCTGCTGAAGAGCTTCATCGGGCAGGGCTACCACGGCACGCTGACGCCGGCCGTCATCCTGCGCAACGTGCTCGAGAACCCCGCCTGGTACACGGCCTACACGCCCTACCAGGCCGAGATCTCGCAGGGCCGGATGGAAGCGCTGCTGAACTTCCAGACCATGGTGACCGACCTCACCGGCATGGCCATCGCCAACGCGTCGATGCTCGACGAGGCGACCGCCGCCGCCGAGGCCATGACGCTGGCGCTGCGCGTGGGCAAGAGCAAGTCCACCACCTTCTTCGTGGCCGACGACGTGCTGCCGCAGACGCTGGCCGTGGTGCGCACGCGCGCCGAGCCGCTGGGCATCACCGTGCAGGTGGGCGCCGCGGAAGACGCCGGCCAGGCCGACGCCTTCGCGGCGCTGCTGCAATACCCCGGCGTCACCGGCCGCGTGCGCGACCTGCAGCCGCTGATCGACGCGGTGCATGCGCGGGGCGGGCTGGCCGTGGTGGCCGCCGACCTGCTGTCGCTGGCGCTGCTGGTGCCGCCGGGCGAGCAAGGCGCCGACATCGTCGTCGGCAACACGCAGCGCTTCGGCATGCCGATGGGCTGCGGCGGCCCGCACGCCGCCTACATGGCCACGCGCGACGAGTTCAAGCGCTCGCTGCCCGGCCGGCTGGTGGGCGTCAGTGTCGATGCACACGGCCACCCGGCCTACCGGCTGGCGCTGCAGACGCGCGAGCAGCACATCCGCCGCGAGAAGGCCACCTCCAACATCTGCACCGCCCAGGTGCTGCCGGCCGTGGTGGCCAGCATGTACGCCGTCTACCACGGTGCCGAAGGGCTGCGGCGCATCGCCCGCCGCGTGGCGAGCTACACCGCGCTGCTGGCCGAGGAGCTGAAGCAGCTGGGCTTCACGCTCGTGCATGGCGAAGCCTTCGACACACTGGAAGTCGCCACCGGCGACCACACCGGCGCGCTGCTGGCCGCCGCCGAAGCCGCCGGCATGAACCTGCGCCGCGCCAGCGTGACCAGCCTGGGCATCACGCTCGACGAAACCACCACGCGCGCCGACCTCACCGCGCTGTGGTGCGTGTTCGCCGGCCGAGAAGGCGCGCCCGCGTTCGACCGCCACGAAGCCGGCATCGCCCCGCTGATCGCGCCGCACCTGCTGCGCAGCAGCGCCTACCTCACGCATCCGGTGTTCAACACGCACCACAGCGAGACGGAGATGCTGCGCTACATCCGCAGCCTCTCCGACAAGGACCTGGCGCTCGACCGCACGATGATCCCGCTCGGCTCGTGCACGATGAAGCTGAACGCCACCAGCGAGATGATCCCCATCACCTGGCCGGAGTTCGCGCACATGCACCCCTATGCGCCCGCCGACCAGCAGCAGGGCTACGCGCTGCTGAACGAGCAGCTCTGCGCCTGGCTGGTGCAGGCCACCGGCTACGCGGGCGTGAGCCTGCAGCCCAACGCGGGCTCGCAGGGTGAATACGCCGGGCTGCTGGCCATCCGCGGCTGGCACCTGTCGCGCGGCGACGGGCAGCGCACGGTCTGCCTGATCCCCGAATCCGCGCACGGCACCAACCCAGCCAGCGCGCAGATGGTGGGCATGCAGGTGGTGGGCGTGAAGTGCGACGCGATGGGCAACGTCGACCTGGCCGACCTGGAAGCCAAGTGCGTGAAGCACGCGGCGCAGCTGGCCGCGGTGATGATCACCTACCCGTCGACCTACGGCGTGTTCGAGCCCCGCGTCAAGGAGCTGTGCGCGCTGGTGCACCGCCACGGCGGGCGGGTGTACGTCGACGGCGCGAACATGAACGCGCTGGTCGGGGTGGCCGCGCCGGGCGAGTTCGGCGGCGACGTGAGCCACCTCAACCTGCACAAGACCTTCTGCATCCCGCATGGCGGCGGCGGCCCCGGCGTGGGGCCGGTGTGCGTGGCGGCCGACCTGGTGCCGTTCCTGCCGGGCGGCAGCGCCAAGGCGCACGGCGTGGGCCCGGTCTCGGCCGCGCCGCTGGGCAATGCGGCGGTGCTGCCGATCACCTGGATGTACATCCGCATGATGGGCACCGAGGGTCTGACCGCGGCCACCGAGACCGCCATCCTCAGTGCCAACTACATCGCCGCGCGGCTGGCCGACCATTACGACATCCACTTCAGCGGCAACCTCGACGGCATCCAGGGCGGCGGCGTGGCGCACGAGTGCATCCTCGACCTGCGCCCGCTGAAGGACATCGCCGGCGTGAGCGCCGAAGACGTGGCCAAGCGCCTGATCGACTACGGCTTCCACGCGCCGACGCTGAGCTTCCCGGTGGCCGGCACGCTGATGGTGGAACCCACCGAGAGCGAGCCGCTGGTGGAGCTCGACCGCTTCTGCGACGCGATGATCGCCATCCGCGGCGAGATCGCGAAGATCGAGCAAGGCGCCTGGCCGCGCGACGACCAGCCGCTGAAGAACGCGCCGCACACCGCCGAGGCGCTGCTGGCCGCCGACTGGCCGCACGCCTACAGCCGCGAGGAAGCCGCCTACCCGGTGCCCGCGCTGCGGCGCGCGAAGTACTGGAGCCCGGTGGGCCGGGTCGACAACGTGTACGGCGACCGCAACCTGTTCTGCAGCTGCGTGCCGATGAGCGAGTACGCAGAGGGCTGAGGGGCCCGTTAATCGGTTCTTAATCCGCCTAAGAACTTGTTAAAGCCGGGTCGCCAAGATCCCGTTCACGCGCGCAGGCACGGTGCCTCGCGCAGACGTGAATGGAAACAGACCCGATGGCCAACCGCGTTCCCGCTCCTGCCTCCGCCCTTGTCCCCGCATCCGCCCGCACCCCCGCCCGCCCAAGCGGGCGGCGCCCCTTTCGTTCCGCCGTTGCCGCGGCAGCCCTCGGCGCACTGATCGGCCCGGCAGCCTGGGCGCAGGCCCCCGCGCCGGAAGCCGGCACGGGCCCCGCGTCCCCATGGGGCCTGGGCCTCGGCGTCGCCTATGACCGCCAGCCCTACCGCGACTTCGACGACAAGGCGCAGGCGCTGCCGCTGCTGGTCTACGAGAACCGCTGGGTCAGCATCTTCGGCCCGCGGATCGACCTGAAGCTCCCCTCGGCCGGCCCGGTGTCGTTCCGCCTGCGCGCCGCCTACAGCGGTGACGGCTACGAGGACGACGACTCGCCCTACCTGCGGGGCATGGACAAACGCAAGAGCAGCTTCTGGCTCGGCGGCGCGGCGACGTGGCGCAACGAGATCGCCAACGTGTCGGCCGAGTGGCTGGGCGACGCGTCGGGCCACAGCAAGGGGCAAAGATTCAAGCTGCAGGCCGAACGCCGCTTCCAGGCGGGTGCGTTCGACCTGACGCCGCGCCTGGCCGCCCAGTGGGTCGACAGCAAGTATGTCGACTACTACTACGGCGTGAGGTCATCGGAAGTCCGCCTCGGTCGCTCGGTGTACGAAGGCGACGCCACCGTCAACGTGGAAGCCGGCCTGCGCATCGGCTACGGCATCACGCCGAAGCAGAGCGTGTTCCTGGACGTGAGCACCACCCGCCTGGGCAGCGGCATCAAGGACAGCCCGCTGGTCGACCGCTCCAGCACGAGCGGCGTGCGCATCGGCTACTTCTACCGCTTCTGACGATCGAGACGATCAGGCCGGCCCGGCCGGCGGGAACAGCACCCGCACGCTGAAGCCCCGCCCCTCCAGGCCCGGCCCGGTCTCGATGGCGGCACCGTGCAACTGCGCGATGCCGGCCACCAGCGACAGCCCGATGCCGCTGCCGCGCACGGTGCTGCCGGCCACGCGGTGGAAGCGCTGGAAGATCGCCTCGCGCTCGGACGCCGGCACCCCGGGGCCGTCGTCGGCCACCTCCAGGCAGGCGCGCGGGCCGGCAGCGGTATCGCACGGCCCGCAGGCCACGCGCACGCTGCCGCCGGGTGCGGTGTAGCGCAGCGCGTTGTCGACCAGGTTGCGCAGCAGGATGCCGACCTCGTCGACATCGCACTCGATGGTGCAGGGCTGCAGGGCCAGCACCAGCCTGCGCCGCTGCTGGTGCGCCTGCATATCGAACTCGCGGCTCACGTGCACCGCCAGTTCGTTGAGCTCGGCCGCCGATCGCCGCGGCGCGTGGGCGTCCGCGTTCAGGCGTGCCAGGTCGAGCAGTTGCTCCGACAGGCGTGTGCTGCGCTCGGCCACGGCCAGCAGCTTGCCGAGCGCCGCGTCCTTTTCGGCCGGCGTGCTCGCGCGCACCGCGACCTGGGCCTGCGCCTGCAGCGCGGCCAGCGGCGTGCGCAGCTCGTGGGCGGCATCGCCGATGAAGCGGCGTTCGCCCTCCACGGCTTCATCCAACTGCTGCAGCACGTGGTTGAAGGCCCCGACGAGCGGGCGCAGCTCGGTCGGCAAGGCCTGCGCCGGGAGCGGCGTCAGGTCGAGCCTGCGGCGCCGGTGCAGCGCGGCCTCCAGGTCGGCCACGGGCTTCAACGCCTTGTGCACCACGCACCACATGAAGGCCCCCACCAGCATCAGCACCACCGTGGCCACCCCCAGGGCGACCAGCGCGTTGTGCCGCAGTTCGGCATCGATCGCGCTGTGCAGGTTGCCCACCTGCACGTAGATGCGGCCGGCGCGGTCGGACACCGAGACGACCCGCCAGCGCTGGCCGTCGACCACCGTGCTGGCGAAGCCCTCGGCGAAGTCGGCGCGCAGCGGCGTGCCGGGCGCGCCCGGCGTGCGCACCGCCAAGCTGGACTTGTCTATCCACACCTGGAACGCCAGCTGTTCCTCGTTGCCCTGTGCGTCGGCGCGCAACTGCAGGCGCGGGCGGACGTCGCGCCACGACCAGTCTTCCTTCTGCGGGATCGCCATCAGGATCTTGATCGCCATCGTGCGCAGCTCGTTGTCGGCGATGCTGCTCTGGCTCTGCGCGAAGTAGGCACCCAGTGCGCCCAGGGCGATCGCCCAGCACAGCACGATGGTGCCGCCGGCAGCCCGCATGATGCGGCTGCGCAGCGAGGTCACGCGCCGGCCTCGCCGATCATGTAGCCGTGGCCGTGCACCGTGGTGATCACGCCGTCGCCGAGCTTCTTGCGCAGCTGGTGGATGAAGACGGCGATGGTGTTGCTCTCGATGGTGCTGGCGTGGCCGTACACCACGTCCTCCAGGTGGTCGCGCGTCACCACGTGGCCGGGCCGCTCGAGCAGCGCCAACAGCGTGCGGTATTCGTGGCTGCTGAGCGTGACGCGTTCGCCGCCGCGCGTGACCAGCCGCTTGTTGCGGTCGAGCTGGATGTCCTTGTAGCTCACCACCGGCACCACGCGCCCCTGGCTGCGCCGCACCACGGCGCGCACGCGCGCCCACAGCTCGTCGAGCTGGAAGGGCTTGACGAGGTAGTCATCGGCACCGGCGTCGAGGCCCGCAATGCGTTCGCTCAACAGCGTCCGC
This sequence comes from Aquincola agrisoli, assembly GCF_036621135.1. Taxonomy (NCBI): domain Bacteria; kingdom Pseudomonadati; phylum Pseudomonadota; class Betaproteobacteria; order Burkholderiales; family Sphaerotilaceae; genus Aquincola; species Aquincola agrisoli. Next base: position 8,534 of record NZ_JAZIBG010000058.1, on the reverse strand, counting down.
GCGGTGAGGATCAGCACCGGCGTCACGTCGTAGCGGCCGCGCATGCCCTTGAGCACCGCCAGGCCCGAATCGCCGGGCAGGCTCAGGTCCAGCAGCACCGCGGAATACGCATGGTCGACCAGCGCCACGCGCGCGCCCGCGGCCTCCCCGACGCGGTCGATGCGCCAGCCGTTCTGGCGCGCGGCGTCGCAGACCGCGTCGGCCAGCATGTCATCGTCTTCGACCAGCAGCAGGTGCATCGGGATCAGGGCTTCGGTTGCACCCGACATCTTGCCCGGCACGGATGAGTTTTCGATTAACAACGCGTTGAACCGCGCGGCCCTGACGGGCTCAGAAACGTTTTCCCATCGATCCCGAAAGGAAACGCGAAACGATGCAGACGCCCCACCGCCCCCACCCTTTCTCGCCTCGATGGCAACAGCCTCCCCTCGGCCGGCTCGCCGCCGCGGCAGCCGCCGCCTTGCTGCTGGGCACGCCGCCCGCCCGCGCCCAGCAGGCCGATCCCACCCAGGCCTTCGTCCGGCGCGCCAGCGAGGCCACGGGCCTCGAGTTCTGGGGCTACGCGCGCGCCGGCTTCTACGATGGCCACCGGCAGCGTGGCCGCTTGCGCGGGAACTACACGCTCGGCGGCGACCTGCAGAAGTACCGCCTCGGCAACGAGGGCGACAACTTCGTCGAGTTCGGCATCGGCAAGCGCATCGAGGTGGGCGCCGGCAGGGAGTGGGGCGTGTTCTACATGCCGAAGAACTACAACGGCAGCAGCGGCACGGCACAGCTCTACACCTCGCTGCGCGGCCTGTTCGGCAACGGCGCGACGGTGTGGGCCGGCCAGCGCTACCACCGCATCCAGGACGTGCACATCGTCGACCACTGGGTGATGGAGGACGGCGACCACCACGGCGTGGGCATCGACGACCTCCCGCTCGGCAGCCGCCTCGGCACGATGAACATCGCGCTGTACACCGCCGATGCGATCGACGACCACGCCCCCAACCCGAACCGCGCCCGGCGCCTGAACCTGCAGTGGCGCAACATCCCGGCCAACGCCGGCGGCACGCTGACGCTGACGGGCGCGCTGGTCTCGGGCCGGTTCGCGCGCGGCAGCGACGGCGGCTCGCTCGGCCTGCTGCACCACCAGAAAAACTTCCTCGTGGCCGGCCTGGACAATTCGTTCTTCCTGCAGGCCTCGAACGGCCATGCGTCGATCAGCGGCAAGTTCCACGGCCTCGACGGCGGGGATGGCGCGCAGCCGGGCGCACGGCAGCGCCGCGTGCTCGACGTGATCAACTTCCAGTTCCAGCGCTGGGGTGGCCAGGCGATGGCCGGCTACCAGACCCTGGAGGCGGCCGGCGAACCCGCAGTGAAGGACTTCAGCCTCGGAGGCCGCGTGGCGTACGCCCTGGCCCCGTACACCAAGCTGCTCGCGGAGATCGGCATCACGCAGCGCAAGGTCCGGGGCGAGCGCGCACGGCGGCTGGACAAGGGCACGATCGCGGTCGCCTTCGCACCGGCCACCACGTTCTGGGCACGCCCCGAGTTGCGCTTCTATGCCACGCATGCGCGCTGGAACCGCGCTGCCGCCGATGCCCACGCCGAGGGCTTCGGGCTCGACGGCCGGCGCCGCGGCAGCACCGTGGGGGCGCAGGTGGAGGCCTGGTGGTAGCGGCCGGCCTGGCGTAACCTGCACCCCACCTGGTCTCCCATCGCGACACCGACATGGCCGTCTCCGCGTTCGACCTCTTCAAGATCGGCATCGGGCCCAGCAGTTCGCACACGGTGGGGCCGATGCGCGCGGCGCGGCTCTTCACGCTGCGGTTGAAGCACGACGGCCTGCTCGAACGCACGGCGCGTGTCCATGCCCAGCTCTACGGCTCGCTCGGCGCCACCGGCAAGGGCCACGGCAGCGACAAGGCCGTGCTGCTCGGCCTGGCCGGGCACGAGCCCGACACGGTCGACGTGGATGCCGTGCCGTCGCTGCTGCAGGCCATCGCCGCCGCCGGCTCGGTCGCGCTGCACGGCGAGCACACCATCGCTTTCGACGCAGCGACCGACCTGCACTTCCACCGCCGCGAGAGCCTGCCCTTCCACGCCAACGGCATGCGCTTCGAGGCCTTCGACGGCCAGGGTGCCGGGCTCGCCAACCGCGTGTACTACTCGGTCGGCGGCGGCTTCGTCGTCAGCGACGAGGTGGCCGCCGACGGCTCCCGGCAGAAGGCCATCGCGCCCGACGCCACGGTGCTGCCGCTGCCCTTCACCAGCGGCGCCGAACTGCTGGCCGTGTGCGCGCGCGAAGGCCTGAGCATCGCGCAGGTGATGCGCGCGAACGAGCGCCACTGGCGCACCGACACGGAGATCGACGCCGGCCTGCTGCGCATCTGGCAGGTGATGCAGCAGTGCGTGCAGCGCGGCCTGCGCAGCGAAGGCGTGCTGCCCGGCGGCTTCAAGGTGCGGCGCCGCGCGCCCGGCCTGTACCGCGCACTCACCGCCAACCCCGAAGCCGCGCTGCGCGATCCGCTGCAGGTGCTCGACTGGGTGAACCTCTACGCGCTGGCCGTCAACGAGGAGAACGCCGCCGGCGGGCGCGTGGTGACGGCGCCCACCAACGGCGCAGCCGGCATCGTGCCGGCGGTGCTGCACTACTACGCACGCTTCGTGCACGGCGCGGGCAGCGCCGGCATCGTCGACTTCCTGCTCACCGCCGCGGCCATCGGCATCCTCTACAAGGAAAACGCCTCGATCAGCGGCGCCGAGGTCGGCTGCCAGGGCGAGGTGGGCGTGGCCTGCTCGATGGCCGCGGGGGCGCTGTGCGCGGTGATGGGCGGCACGCCCGAGCAGGCCGAGAACGCCGCCGAGATCGGCATGGAGCACCACCTGGGCCTGACCTGCGACCCCGTGGGCGGGCTGGTGCAGATCCCGTGCATCGAGCGCAACGCGATCGCCTCGGTGAAGGCCATCAACGCCGCGCGCATGGCGCTGCGCGGCGACGGCACGCACCACGTGAGCCTCGACAAGGTCATCAAGACCATGCGCGAGACGGGCGCCGACATGCAGACCAAGTACAAGGAAACCGCCCGCGGCGGGCTGGCGGTGAACATCGTCGAGTGCTGACCACTTGACCGGCACAGCGGGCCTGTGCAAGCTCAACCCACTCGAAACAGCGCCCCCCGCCTCCGGGTTTGGCGGCGCGGCCTCGATCGCAGTAGCAGTCCGTCGCCAGGCAGTACCTCGCCCTTGCCGATCCGACCCGCCCTGCTGCCGGGGCCGCCGCCATGTTGCTATCCGATCGCCCCGCGGGCGCCTTTGCGGCGCCGTTCCGCCTCGATCTCGAAGGGCTGCCGCCGGGCACGCTGGCCGTCGTGCGCCACCGCATCGAGGCGCGGCTGGACGCGCCCTACACCGTGCGCCTGTGGCTGCAGGCCGATCCCGCGCTTTTGCAAGCGCTGCGCGAGCCCGTGGGCCGCCGCGCCACGTTCTTCCTGCAATCCCAGGCCCACAGCTTCGAGCCCTTCCACGGCCGGGTGGCCGAGGCCGCCTTCGGCGGATGGGCGCCCGACGACGACGCCGCCGATCCGCTGTCGGCCCTGCTGGACGCTCCCGCCCTCCCGCACCCGAACGCCGACGCCCTGCCGCTGAGCCTCGTGCTGCGGCCTCGCCTGTGGTGGGCCGGCCTCGGCGGCCGGCATCGCCACTTCCAGCGCCAGTCGACCGAGGACACCGTGCGCGCCGTGCTGGCGGAGCACGGGCTCACTGCCGCCGACGTGCGCTTCGTGCAGGGCACGCCCCTGCCCGCGCGCCGCTACCGCCAGCAGTCCGGCGAATCCGATCTCGTGTTCGTGCACCGGCTGCTGCAGGCCGAAGGCCTGTGGTACCGCTTCGAGCAGACACCCGAACGCGAGGTGATGGTCGTCGGCGACGACGCCGGCGGCTGGGCCCGGCCGCCGCACTGGTCCGCCGTGCGCTTCGTTGCGCCCGCCGGCCTGGCGACGCCGCCCGACGCCGGCCTGCCCGGCACCGGATGGCAGCAGGTGATCACCGACTTCGAGCGGGTGGCCCGGGTGGTGCCCACCGAAGCCCGGGTCACCGACCGCAACTACCGCCTGCCAGCGCTGATGCTGCAGGCCGCTGCGGAAGGCCCGCAGGCGTCGGGGGGCACGGTCCATCTGCACGGCCTGCACCTCAAGACGGCGGAGGAAGCCGGGCTGCGCGCGCGGCAGGCCCGCGAACACGGGCGGCAGGGCGCCGACCGGCTGCACGCATCGTCCACCCTCACCGCGCTGTCGCCGGGCCAGTGTTTCGGCGTGCAGCCCGCGCCGGGCGTGCCCGAAGGCCTGGCGGGGCGCTGGGTGGTGGTCGCCGTCGTCCATGAAGGCGACCGTGTGCAGCCGTACCGCAACCGGTTCGAGGCCCAGCCGGAGCCGGTGGCCTGGCGGCCTGCGCACAACGGGCCGCCGCCGCTCGCCGGCTTCCAGCACCTGCGCGTCGACACCACCGACGGTGCCAACCCCTATGCGAGGCTCGATGCGCACGGCCGCTACCTCGCCTGGCGCCATGCAGAACACCGCCAGGCCCCGGGCGGCACGGGCTCGGCGCCGCTGCGCCTGGCGCGCGACCTTGCCGGCGCGGACTACGGGCAGCACTTTCCGGTGCACGCCGGCGTCGAGGCCTTGGGCGCCCACATGCACGGCGACCCCGACCGCCCCGTGCTGCTGGGCGTGGCGCACGACAGCCGCCACCCCAACCCCGTCACCGCGGCCAACGCCACGCGCCACGTGCTGCGAACCTGGGCCAACAACAAGCTGCGCCTGGAAGACGCCAGCGGCCGGGAGCACATCAAGCTCGCCACCGAGCATGGCGTGACGCAGCTCCACCTCGGCCACGTCGTCAACCACGCGCGGGCCGAACGCGGCCGGGGCTTCGAGCTGCGCACCGACCTCTGCGGGGCGCTGCGCAGCCCGGGCGGCCAGTTGCTGACGACCGAGCCGGCGAACCCCGACGCCGACCCGCAGGGCCGCGGGCACCAGGCGGATGCGCTGGCGGCGAAGGAACACGTGCAGCGCATCCTTCCGTGGGCGGAGCGGCGCAGCCAGGCGGCGCAGCAGGTGGGGCTGGAGGCGGCTGACCTGCAGATGGCGACGCAGCTCCTGCAAGGCCTGCCCGCCGGCCGGCTGCAGGCGCCGCTGCAGGTGCACCACAGCCCGGCCGGGCTGGCGTGGGCGGCGCGCGGCACCCTCACGTTCGGCAGCGAGCGCACCCAAGGCTGGCATGCACAAGGCCCGATCGCGCTGGCCAGCACGCAGCCGCTGGGCCTGACAGCCAAGAAGGGGCTGAGGCTGCACGCCGAGCAGGGCGGCATCCGGCACGTGACGTCCCGCGGCGACCACACCGTGCACGTGCAGGACGGCGACTTCAACGTGCGGGCCGCGCAGGACGTGCACCTGGAAAGCAAGCAGGGCGTGGTGCGGCTGCAGAGCCGCGAAGGGCGGTATTTCGTGGAGGTGGGGCCGGAGGGCTTCCGGACCAACGCCCGCGAGATCCGCACGCGGGCAGGCGCGCGCATCGAGTTCAACGGCGGCGCGGCGGGGGGGGCGGTGGCCGCGGAGCCGGCGACGGACGCGGGAGTGGCTGGGGGGTTGGGGTACTTCGGGAAGATGAGGGTCAACGACAAGCAGCGCATGCCGGTCATGGACGGCTTGCGATCCACCCTCTTGGACGACCGGCCCGCCTATGTCGATCCGCGCGGCGAGGACCGCGCCTGCACGGTGCGGTCGGGCTACATCGACGACATCGACAGTGCCATGCCGATCGTCGTGCGGTGGATGAAGAAGAAGGAGACGTGAGCGATGCCTGCCGATGAGGCCCCTCGGGATCGTGCAACGCCAGCGCGCCGGCGTGGCGTGGCCTTCGCGTTCATGGCCACCTTGTTGCAGGGCTGCGCCATGCTGGGCCACGGCGAGTTGCAGAACCTGCCGGACTGGGACACCCATCCCCGCGCGCCGAAGCAGGTCGTCTACCGGTTCGACGAGCACCGCTACATCGAGAACGATCCCGCTGGCGGCTTTGTCTCTCCGTGCCAGGGCGAGCTGTACTACGTCGACAAGACGCTGGGCATCCGCACCTACTTCTCCGTCAACACCCAGGGCAACCCTGGCGGCCGATTCAAGGTCGACTCCCCCTACGTCGTCGTGCGCAGCGACAAGATCCTCAAGATCTCTTTCGACCAGGGCAGGACGTTTGCCGTGCTGGCGAGCGTCGGGTATGGCGGCGACACGGTCGTGATCAACACCAGGGTCTATGTCTTGAACAGTTGGCTCTGGTACGTCTACGACTTCGAGCCTCTGAGCAAGCGGGTGACGCCCACCCCGGGCCTCACCTACGACTTTGTGCAGACCGTGCGCAACATGTCGATCAGCCCGGAAGCAGCAAAGGCTATCGCCACCGCCAAGCTCATGGAGCCTGGGCCAGGCAGTGCCGAGTTCATCTGCCGCGGCGACTTGCCCTGGCGCCCCTCCGTCAAGCGGGAGCGCGAGATGCAGCAGCCAGGAGGACAGCGATGAACGTTCGTGGCATTGCCGAACTGCAAACTCGCAGGCGAGGCGTCGCGCTGGCCTTTGCGCTCATCGCCGCCCTGTTGCAGGGCTGCGCCATGCTAGTCCACGGCGAGCTGCAGAACCTGCCGGACTGGGACACCCATCCCCGCGCGCCAAAGCAGGTCGTCTACCGGTTCGACGAGCACCGCTACATCGAGAACGATCCGGCTGGCGGCTTTGTCTCCCCGTGCCAGGGCGAGCTGTACTACGTCGACGAGACGCTGGGCATCCGCACCTACTTCTCGGTCAACACCCAAGGCAACCCGCGCCACCGCTTCAAGGTCGACTCCCCCTACGTCGTCGTGCGCAGCGACAAGGCCGTCAAGATCTCCCTGGACCAGGGGCGGACGTTTGCGGTGCTCAATGTGCCACCCAGCGGCGACATCGTCGTGGTCGGCTCGACGTTGTACAGCGGCTGGTACGGCGACTGGGAAAGCTACGAGTTCGATCCGTCCAACGGCCGCCGCGAAGTCGTCGTCCTGACCAACCTCCGTTTCGAGCTGGTCGATGCTCGGGCGTCCGGACTCTCCGCGGCTGTCGCGAAGCGTATTGCGGAGGCCGAGCTGTCCAAGGCCGGTCCGGGCAGCATCGAATTCGTCTGCCGCGACGACCTGCCCTGGCGCCCCTCCGTCAAGCGGGAGCGCGAGATGCAGCAGCCAGGGGCGCGGCGATGAACGTTCGTGGCAGTGCCGATCTGCAAGCTCGCAGGCGAGGCGTCGCGCTGGCCTTTGCGCTCATCGCCGCCCTGTTGCAGGGCTGTGCCTTGCTGGGCCACGGCGAGCTGCAGAACCTGCCGGACTGGGACACCTTCCCGCGGGCACCGAAGCAGATCGTCTACCGGTTCGACGAGCACCGCTACATCGAGAACGATCCGAGTGGCGAGGTCGTCGGCGGCTGTCGGGGCGAGCTGTACTACGTCGACGAGAAGCTGGGCATCCGCACCTACTTCTCCGTCAACACCCAGGGCAACCCGCGTCACCGCTTCAAGGTCGACTCGCCCTACGTCGTCGTGCGCAGCGACAAGGCCGTCAAGATCTCCCTGGACCAGGGGCGGACGTTCGCAGTGCTCAATGTGCCACCCAGCGGCGACATCGTCGTGGTCGGCTCGACGTTGTACAGCGGCTGGTACGGCGACTGGGAAAGCTACGACTTCGATCCGACCAACGGCCGCCGCGAAGTCGTCGTCCTGTCCAACCTCCGTTTCGAGCTGGTCGATGTTCGGGCGTCCGGACACTCAGCGGTTATCGCGAAGCGTATTGCGGAGGCCGAGCTGTCCAAGGCCGGCGCGGGCAGCATCGAATTCGTCTGCCGCGGCGACCTGCCCTGGCGCCCCTCCGTCAAGCGGGAGCGCGAGATGCAGCCACAGCAGCCGGGACGGCAGCCATGAAGCCGACGATCCGCCGTTTTGCCGAGAAGGCCGATGCGGTGATCCCGGTCGAGCTGCTGCACAAGTATTCCCCGACACGCTACGGCACCACCGATCAGGGGCAGATGGCCTGCATCGTGCATAACCCGACGCCGTGCACCATCATCTTCGTGCACGGGGTCAACAGCGAAGGCGAGTGGTACAACGCCGCAGAGGACTTGCTGTGCAGCGGTCTCAATGACAGGCTGGATCGGCATGGCACACGCTACGCCCTGCGCAGCGTCAAACCCGGACCGTATGAGTACCCCAGCGTCAGCGGGGGCAGCCAAGTCCTCAAAAACCACCGCCCCCGCTTCGACCCCACTCAGGACGCCGCCGCCGACCCCTACGTCGCGAACTTCCACTCCCCCGTCATCCGCTTCTACTGGGGCTACAAAGCCCCCCAGGGCGACTTCCTCAAGCCGTCCTACCTCGACGAGGCCGACCCGAAGGCCCGGCGCACCACCGCGCTGCGCCGCTTCCCCGTCGCGCTCGACGAGGACGATGCCTGGGGGGGCGGGCCGTTCCAGAACGGCACCAGC
>NZ_JAZIBG010000057.1:0-997 GCF_036621135.1 Aquincola agrisoli | reverse complement strand
CCCGAAGGCCCGGCGCACCACCGCGCTGCGCCGCTTCCCCGTCGCGCTCGACGAGGACGATGCCTGGGGGGGCGGGCCGTTCCAGAACGGCACCAGCCACCTGCTGGCGATGTTCGACACGCTGTACGGCTTCGCCTGCAGCGGCCTGGGCGGCGCGATCAACCTGCAGCGCTTCAACCCGATCACCGACCGCTGCCTGTCCGATGCGCCGCCGCGCAGCTACATGGTGCACGCGGCGCGCCGCCTGGCCTTCCTGATCAGGACCATCCGCGATGCCAGCCCGCACGAGACGATCAACGTCGTCAGCCACAGCCAGGGCACCATGGTGGCCGGCCTGGCGATGCTGTTCCTGCAAGAGCAGGGCGTGCGCGGACCGGAGGCGCTGTTCCTGTGCAACAGCCCCTGGAGCCTGAACGAGCCGGACCTGCTGGAGGCCGTGCAGTACGGGGCCAATGACCAAGTCGTCTCGCGCGCCGCGCGGCTGGCCACGCTGCGCGAGGTGGCGCTGGTGCTCGCCCAGGCGGCGCGGCATCCCGCGGCGGCGTCGATGGCCGACATCACCCGCCAGTGCCTGTGCACTCGGGCGCGCGATGCGTACCTCGGCCGCGCCGAGCACGGCCGCCTGTACGTCTACGCCAACCCGCACGACCGGGTGATGGGCGCCGAGGTGCTGCGCTCCATCGGCTGGCGTGGCCTGACCTCGGTCGAGCAGCAGAAGGTGGCCGGCAACGTGGTGCTGCGCATGTGCGCCGAGAACATCGAGCTGGGCCGCGGCGGCTACGTCTACACGATGTCGGCCCGGGCGTTCGGCATCATGCGCGACGACAGCGGCAAGGACACCGGGCAGGTCCGCGAGGACTTCTGGTACCCGTCGTCGGAGCGCTTGCCGGTGTTCGGCCCGCTGTACGCACCGCCCACGGCCAACGAGGCGGAGGTGTACATCGGCGCGCCCAGCCTGCCCTGGTACATCGATGCGGCGCTGCGGGCGGATGTCGAA
>NZ_JAZIBG010000056.1:0-281716 GCF_036621135.1 Aquincola agrisoli | reverse complement strand
ATGTCGCGCATCAGGCGGATCGCGTCCTTCAGCAGCCAGCCGCCGTTCGGGTCGAGCGTGACGCGGGCCTGCGGAAAGCGCTCGTGCAAGGCGGTGATGGCCTCGACCTCGGCCTCGCCGGCCAACACGCCGCCCTTGAGCTTGAAGTCGTTGAAGCCGTAGCGGGCATGGGCCGCTTCGGCGAGCCGGACGATGGCCTCGGGCGTCATCGCTTCCTCGTGGCGCAGGCGGCACCAGTCGTCTTCGCCGTCGGGTTCGCTGGCGTAGGGCAGGCCGGTGCGGCGCTTGTCGCCCACGAAGAACAGGTAGCCCAGCACCTCGACCGACGCGCGCTGCTGGCCTTCGCCCAGCAGCGCGGCGACGGGTACGCCGAGATGCTGCCCGAGCAGGTCGAGCAACGCCGACTCGATCGCCGTCACCGCGTGGATGGTGGTGCGCAGGTCGAAGGTCTGCAGCCCCCGGCCGCCGGCATCGCGGTCGGCGAAGGTATCGCGTACATGGCTCAGCAGGCGCTGCGTGTGGCCGATCGATTGGCCGACCAGCAGCGGCGCGGCGTCTTCCAGCGTCTGGCGGATCTTCTCGCCGCCCGGCACTTCGCCGATGCCGGTGTGGCCCGCACTGTCGGTGATGATCACCAGGTTGCGGGTGAAGAAGGGGCCGTGGGCGCCGCTGAGGTTCATCAGCATGCTGTCGCGGCCGGCGACGGGAATGGCTTGCAGGCGGGTGATGACGGGGGTGCTCATGCGGCGTCTCCGGGTCGTGTGTTCATTGATTGTTATCGTTAACAGATTGCTTGTCAAACGCGGCGGGTGCGCGGGGTGCTCGATCGCGTGGGAGATGCCCTGCGGCTCAGCGGCGCTCGGGCGCGGTCCTGAACTGCATCGCGTGCAGGCGGGCGTACAGGCCGTTGCGGGCCAGCAGTTCGGCGTGGCTGCCTTGCTCGACGATCCGGCCCTGGTCCATCGCGACGACGCGGTCGGCGTGCTCGATGGTCGACAGCCGGTGCGCGATGACCAGCGTCGTGCGGCCTTGCATAAGCCGTTCCAGCGCGGTCTGCACGGCGCGTTCGCTTTCGCTGTCGAGCGCGGAGGTCGCTTCGTCGAGGATCAGGATGGGCGCATCCTTGTAGATGGCGCGGGCGATGGCCACGCGCTGGCGCTGCCCACCCGAGAGCTGGCTGCCGTTGTGGCCGATGGGCGTGTCGATGCCCTGCGGCAGGCGCTCGACGAACTCGTGCAGGTTGGCATCGCGCAACGCCTTGTGCACGCGCTGCGGGTCGAGCGTGTCGCCCAGCGCCACGTTGGCGGCGAGCGTGTCGTTGAAGAGCACGACATCCTGGCTGACCAGGGCGAATTGCCGGCGCAGCGCTGCGATCTGCCAATCCTGCAGCGGCACACCGTCCAGCGTGATGCGGCCGTCCGTCGGTTCGAGGAAGCGCGGCAGCAGGTGCACCAGCGACGACTTGCCGGCCCCCGACGGCCCCACGAGCGCCACCGTTTCGCCCGCCTTCAACTGCAGGTCGATGCGGTCCAGTGCCGGGGGTTGATCGGCGCGGTACTGCAGGCTCACCTGCTCGAGCACCAGTTCGCCGCGCGTGCGGCCCGGCGGCGCATAACTGCCACCGCTTTCCGCGGCCACGTTTTCGACGAGGTCGATGCCGCGCTCCAGCGCGGCGAGCCCACGGGTCAGCGGGCCCGCGATGTCGGCGACGTGCTTCATCGGCGAGGTCATCATCAGCATGGCCGCGACGAAGGCGACGAAGTCGCCGACGCTCGTGGTCGTCCCGCCCTGGCTCTGCCACAGCGCCATCGCGATCACCGCCGACAGCGCCACCGAGGCGAGCAGCTGGGTGATGGGCGAGACGATGGCCCCGGCGGCGGCCGACTTCATTACGAGGTGGCGCAGGCGCTGGCCCTGCTGGCGGAAGCGCGCCTGCTGCGACGCGCCGGCACCGTGCAGGCGCACGATGCGCCAGGCCATCACGTTTTCTTCCACCACGTACGCCAGTTCGTCGGTGGCGTTCTGCCCCGCCACGGCCAGCCGTTGCAGGCGTTTGGACACCACGCGCATCACGATCGCCACCGCCGGGGCCAGCAGCAGCACGAACAGCGTGAGCCGCCAGTTCAGCCACAGCAGGTAACCGAGCAGGGCCACGATCGTGAGCGAGTCCCGCACGAGCGTGAGCATGGCGCCCACCAGCTGGCCGGCGCCCTGCTGGACTTCGTAGACGACCGTGTTGGTGAGGCCGCTGGCCGTGCGGGCGCCGAACAGCGAAGGCGCCGCATCAAGCAGGCGTCCGAACATCGATTCGCGCAGGCCGAGCACGGCCCCGTTGGCCGACCAGGACAACGCGTATTGCGCGCAGAACGAGGCTGCGCCGCGCACGACGTACAGCCCGATGATCGCCACGGGCACCAGCCAAAGCGAGAGTTCGCCACCCGTGAAGCCCTTGTCCAGCAACGGCTTGAGCAACGCGGGGATCATCGGCTCGGTCGCGGCACTCACGGCCGCCGCCAGCAGGGCAAGCACGATGCCTGGGCGGCTCGGGCGGAAGTAGGGCGCCACGCGCCTGAGACGTTGAAGCAAGGTTGGCATCGCCGGCGATTATCAGCGGCGGGTGCCTACAATCCCCCGTATCGTGGCCACTCCCCTTCTTGAGTGAACCGTTTGCTGCTCCGCGGGTCCATCCCCGCCATGACACGTCGAAGAACCCTCCTTGGCGCCCTGGGCGCCTCCTTTGCCCTGCCGGGCCTCGCGCAATTCCGGGTCGAGATCAGCGGCGTCGGCGCGACGCAGCTGCCGGTGGCCATCGCGGCGTTCCGCGACGAGGATCGATCAGGCCAGTCGATCTCCGGCATCGTCCGGGCCGATCTCGAGCGCAGCGGCCTGTTCCGCAGCGTCGATGCGCCTGGCGCAATGGATGAGACCGCCAACCCCGCGGTGGCGGAGTGGCGCGGCCGCGGCGCCGATGCATTGCTGCTCGGGTCGGTCACACGCTTGGCCGACGGCCGGTTCGACGTGCGCTACAAGCTCTGGGACATCGTCAAGGGTGCGGACCTGGGTGGGCAGAGCCTGCCGGTCGTCGCGGGTGACCTGCGGCTGGCCGCGCACCGCATCGCCGATGCCGTCTACGAGAAGCTCACGGGCGAGCGCGGCGTGTTCTCCACCCGCATCGCCTACGTGACCCGCACCGCCAACCGCCACACCCTGCGCGTGACGGATGCCGACGGCGAGGGCGGCCAGGTCGCCCTCGCCAGCCCGGAGCCCATCATCTCGCCGGCCTGGTCACCTGACGGCCGCGAGTTGGCCTACGTGTCGTTCGAGACGCGCAAGGCCGTGGTGTGGGTCCAGGACGTGGCATCCGGCCACCGCCGGCAGGTCGCCAATTTCCGCGGCAGCAACAGTGCGCCTGCCTGGTCGCCCGACGGTTCCCAGTTGTCGGTCACGCTCTCGCGCGACGGCGGTTCGCAGCTCTTCCTGATGGGGCGCGATGGCGGCAACCTGCGGCGCATCACGAACACGATGGCCATCGACACGGAGCCTGCGTTCTCGCCCGACGGCCGGTCGTTGTTCTTCGTCAGCGACCGCGGCGGCAGCCCCCAGATCTACCGCATGCCGGCCAGCGGCGGCAATGCGGAGCGGGTGAGCTTCACCGGCAACTACAACATCAGCCCTGCCGTCAGCCCCGACGGGCGCACGATGGCCTGGGTGACACGCCAGAACGGCGGCTTCCGGCTCGTGGTGGCCGACAGCGCCGGCGGCAACGCACAGACCATCACGGACACCAGCGCCGACGAGAGCCCGAGCTTTGCGCCCAACAGCCGGCTCATCATCTACGCGACCCGCGCCCAGGGACGCGACGTGCTGATGACGACCACGCTCGACGGCAAGATCAAGGCGCGCCTGCTGTCGTCCGGCGTCGATGTGCGCGAGCCCGTGTGGGGCCCGTACGGCCGCTAGCCGCCGATCCTCCTTTTTCCGTCCCCCTCTCTCTTCTCTTTCCAGTCCCCAAAGGAAGCACCATGACTGCCTTGCGTACAACCCTCAGCGTCTTCGCCGTTGCCGCCGTGCTGGCGGGCTGCGGCTCGAACGTGAAGCTCGACGAAAACGCCAACGTACCGGTCGAATCGCGCAACCCCGCCGGCGCTGCCGCCGGTGGTGCCGCCGGTTCCGGGACCTCGCAGTCGCAGGTGTCGACGGTGAACCTCGATGCGTCGAACGCGTCGTCCGCGGCGGCACGGATCGTCTACTTCGACTTCGACAGCTTCGTGGTCAAGGACGAATACCGCAACGTCATCGAAGCCAACGCCAAGGCGCTGGCGGCCAACCGCAACAAGCGCATCAGCGTCGAGGGCCACACCGACGCGCGCGGCGGCAGCGAGTACAACCTGGCGCTGGGCCAGAAGCGCGCGGAAGCGGTCGCCAAGTCGCTGGCGCTGCTGGGTGCCAACGCCGCACAGATCGAGGCGGTGAGCTTCGGCAAGGAGCGGCCCGCCAATCCGGGTAACGACGAAGCGGCGTGGGCGCAGAACCGCCGCGCCGAGCTGAAGGACAAGTGAGATGCGCCGCACCCTGATCGCCACGGCCCTTGCGGTGCTGGCGCTGGGCGCCCAGGCCGCGTTGTTCGAGGATGACGAGGCCCGGCGCGCCATCCTCGATCTCCGCACGAAGCAACAGGCGACCGATGACCTGCTGCGCAGCCGACTGGCCGAATTGAACCAGTCGACCGACCAGATGCGCCGCAGCCTGCTGGACCTCAACGCCCAGTTGGAGGCGCTGCGAAGCGACAACGCGCGGCTTCGGGGCCAGCAGGAGCAGCTGCTGCGCGATGTCGCCGAGCTGCAGCGCCAGCAGAAGGACATCGCTCAGGGTGTGGACGAGCGCATGCGCAAGCTCGAGCCGCAGAAGGTCAGCCTCGACGGCAAGGAGTTCCTCGCGGATCCTGAAGAAACGCGCCAGTACGAAGCGGCCGTCAAGCTGCTGCGTGGCGGCGACTTTGCCGGCGCCTCCGACGCATTGAACGGCTTTGTCCGGAGCTATCCGCGCAGCGGCTACCTGGACTCGGCCCGCTTCTGGCTCGGCAATGCGTTGTACGGCAAGCGGGACTACAAGGAGTCGATCGCGACGTTCCGATCCTTCCTGGCTGCGGCGCCGCAGAACCCGCGTGCCCCCGAAGCGCTGCTGGCCGTGGCCAACACGCAGGTCGAGATGAAGGACGCGAAGGCAGCCCGGGCCACGCTGAACGAGTTGCTGAAGGCCTATCCGCAGTCGGAAGCCGCGGTGGCAGGCAAGGAGCGGCTGGCCGCGCTGAAATAGCCTCTCCTACGCCGGATGCAGGACGTCCGGCGTGGTCGATCCCATGGAAGACTCAGCAGCAGACCTCGATCGCCGGTTCGGCGGCCTGCGTCGCCTGTACGGCGATGCGGGCTATGCGCGTGTGCGCGCTTCCAGCGTGGCGGTTGTCGGCGTGGGTGGTGTCGGATCATGGGCCGCGGAAGCGCTTGCACGCAGCGGCGTGGCGACCTTGGTGCTGATCGATCTGGACCACGTCAGCGAGTCCAACGTGAATCGGCAGATCCAGGCGATCGGCGCCACCCTGGGCCAATCCAAGGTCGACGCTCTGAAGGAGCGCTTCGCCGACATCCACCCCGAGTGCAAGGTGGTCTGCATCGAGGAGTTCGTGGAGCCGGACAACTGGCCGGCGCTCTTGCCCGTCCCGGTGGATGTGGTGATCGACGCCTGTGACCAGGTGCGGGCCAAGCAGGTGCTTGCTGCGTGGGCGCATGCGCAACATGTTCCTCTGATCACGGTGGGCGCTGCGGGCGGAAAGCAGCTTGGGCAGCATGTGCAGGTAGAGGATCTGTCCGAGGTCACGCATGACCCGTTGCTTGCATCGCTGCGGCAACGCCTGCGGAAGGCGGGATTGCCTCGGCAGGGCGCCATGCATGTGCGCTGCGTGTTCTCGCGAGAGCCGGTGCGTGCGCCCGCAGGCGCTTGTGATGTCGACGGCAGCCTCAACTGCCATGGCTACGGTTCCACGGTGACCGTGACGGCAACGTTCGGGCTGGTCGCGGCAGGCGAAGCCATCCAGATGCTGTTGAATCGCAAAAAGCTTGGCAGCGTCGAAAAACATGCTATAGTGCAAGGCTCTGCAGACGGGTTGTTAGCTCAGTCGGTAGAGCAGCGGACTTTTAATCCGTTGGTCACAGGTTCAAGTCCTGTACAACCCACCAGCTCGCTGCCTCAGGAGTTGACACAGTTCAAGGGCTCTTAGCTCAGTTGGTAGAGCAGCGGACTCTTAATCCGTTGGTCGAGTGTTCGAGTCACTCAGGGCCCACCAACACGACAAGCCGCAAGTTCCACACGGAGCTTGCGGCTTTTGTCGTTTGCTCCGGACGGTTCGATGTCGCGTCCAGCTTGGGAAAAAAAAGCCCGCCAGAAGGCGGGCTGCTTCCATGGAGCGGGCGGAGCGGGTGGCTCGCTCAGTTCAATCGGCTGCCGCAGACATGGCCCCGGCGCCAGAGCCCGCCAAATGCGCGAGGCCTACGGGCATGTCGGACGCTTGGATGTTCTGAGCGAGGTCGCCCTTCGGGCCCTGGACCAACTCGTACGTGACACGGGCCCCAGGTTTGAGTGTTCGGAAGCCCTCCATCTGAATAGCGGAAAAGTGGGCAAACACGTCGGCGCCCCCTCCCTCAGGTTCGATGAATCCGAAACCTTTCGTATCACTAAACCACTTGACGGTTCCATTTGCCATGAATTTCTCCACAAAGAGGCAACCGCGCCTCGCATTGGGGATCACATTCAACACAAATTTATCGTTGATGTCAATCGACGATCATTGGTATCACATCGATCATCTGTGCGGTTGTTGCCGTGAATTCCTGTTTTGACGCGTTGTTCGGGCCTTGAGACTTCGGGCGGCAGTGCAATATGCAGACAAGCCGTCGTGGCACCCACTGTCTATAGAATCGATTCATGCCTGCGGATCCTCCTTCCCTGCCTCCGGTTTCCCCCGGAACTCCCCGCGTTGAAGACGGGCAGGGCGCTGTTGTCGCCGAGCGGCAAGCGCAGAGAACGGAGCCGCCGCGCATGTACCAGGTGGTGCTGCTCAACGACGACTACACCCCCATGGAGTTCGTGGTGTTGGTGTTGCAGGAATACTTCCTGCGTGATCTCGACACCGCGACGCAGATCATGCTGAAGATCCACCATGAAGGTCGCGGCATCTGTGGCGTCTACACGAAGGACGTCGCCGCGACGAAGGTTGAATTGGTGCTCGCTGCCGCACGCCGTGCGGGGCACCCGCTGCAGTGCATTTTGGAGGCCGCATGATCGCGCAAGAACTTGAAGTCAGTCTGCACATGGCGTTCGTTGAAGCACGCCAGCAGCGTCATGAATTCATCACCGTCGAGCACCTGCTGATGGCGCTGCTCGACAATCCTTCCGCCGCCGAAGTGCTGCGCGCCTGCGCAGCGAACATCGATGATCTGCGCAAGAGCTTGTCGAGCTTCATCAAGGAAAACACGCCGACGGTGGGCGGCACGGAAGAGGTCGACACGCAGCCGACGCTGGGTTTCCAGCGCGTGATCCAGCGGGCGATCATGCACGTGCAGTCCACAGGCAGTGGCAAGAAGGAAGTGACTGGCGCGAACGTGCTGGTGGCCATCTTCGGGGAAAAGGATTCACATGCCGTGTACTACCTGCACCAGCAGGGTGTGACGCGCTTGGATGTGGTGAATTTCATCGCCCATGGCATCAAGAAGTCGGATCCCCCCGAGCCTGCCAAGTCGAACGACAACCCCGGGGCAGAGGGCGAGAAGGAAGAGGCTGCCGAAGGCAAGGGTTCGCCGCTCGACCAGTTCACGCAGAACCTGAACCAGATGGCGCGCGACGGCAAGATCGATCCGCTGATCGGCCGCGAGCACGAAGTGGAACGTGTGATTCAGGTGCTGTGCCGCCGGCGCAAGAACAACCCGCTGCTGGTCGGCGAGGCCGGTGTCGGCAAGACGGCCATCGCCGAGGGCCTGGCCTGGCGCATCACCGAGGGCGACGTCCCGGACGTGCTGTCCGAGTCGGTCGTCTATGCGCTCGACATGGGTGCGCTGCTCGCGGGCACCAAGTACCGCGGCGATTTCGAGCAGCGCCTCAAGGGCGTGTTGAAGCAGCTCAAGGAGCAGCCGAACGCGGTTCTCTTCATCGATGAGATCCATACGTTGATCGGTGCCGGTGCGGCCTCCGGGGGCACCCTGGACGCCAGCAATCTGCTCAAGCCGGCGCTCAGTTCCGGTGCGATGAAGTGCATCGGCGCAACCACCTTCACCGAGTACCGCGGCATCTTCGAGAAGGATGCGGCCTTGTCGCGGCGCTTCCAGAAGGTCGACGTGGTCGAGCCGTCCGTCGAGCAGACGATCGAGATCCTGAAGGGCCTGAAGTCGCGCTTCGAGGAGCACCACAGCGTGAAGTACGCGCTCGGGGCCCTGCAGGCGGCCGCGGAGCTTTCGGCCAAGTTCATCAATGACCGGCACCTCCCCGACAAGGCGATCGACGTGATCGACGAGGCGGGCGCGGCGCAGCGCATCCTGCCGAAGAACAAGCAAAAGAAGACGATCACGCGCGTCGAGGTGGAAGAGATCGTTTCGAAGATCGCCCGCATTCCGCCGGCGTCCGTCTCGAACGACGACCGCAGCAAGCTCAAGACGCTGGATCGCGACCTGAAGAGCGTGGTCTTCGGCCAGGATCCTGCCATCGATGCGCTCGCGGCTGCCATCAAGATGGCACGCTCTGGGCTGGGCAAGCCGGACAAGCCGATCGGCGCTTTCCTTTTCAGCGGTCCCACGGGCGTCGGCAAGACCGAGGTGGCCAAGCAGCTGGCCTACATTCTCGGCATCGAGTTGATTCGTTTCGACATGTCGGAGTACATGGAGCGGCACGCGGTCAGCCGCCTGATCGGCGCGCCTCCGGGGTATGTCGGCTTCGACCAGGGTGGTTTGCTGACCGAGGCGATCACCAAGAAGCCGCATGCGGTGCTGCTGCTCGACGAGATCGAAAAGGCGCACCCGGACGTCTTCAATGTGCTGCTGCAGGTGATGGACCACGGCACGCTGACCGACAACAACGGGCGCAAGGCCGACTTCCGCAACGTCATCATCATCATGACGACCAATGCGGGCGCCGAGACCATGAGCAAGTCGACGATCGGCTTCACGACCGTGCGCGAGAGCGGCGACGAGATGGCCGACATCAAGCGCCTGTTCACGCCGGAGTTCCGCAATCGTCTCGATGCCACGGTGAGCTTCCGTGCACTGGATCAAGAGATCATCCTGCGGGTGGTCGACAAGTTCCTGCTGCAGCTCGAAAGCCAGCTGGCCGAGAAGAAGGTGGAGGTGGCCTTCACCGACGGGCTGCGCAAGCACCTGGCGAAGAAGGGCTTCGATCCGTTGATGGGTGCCCGGCCGATGCAGCGCCTGATCCAGGACGTCATCCGCCGTGCGCTGGCCGATGAACTGCTGTTCGGCAGGTTGGTCGATGGCGGCCGCCTGACGGTGGACATCGATGACGACGGCAATGCGGTGCTGGACATCCAGCCGCCGCGCAAGGACAAGCCGAAGGCGGAGCCGGCCACGGCAGCCTGAGCTGCCGCGGGGTCAGGCGGGCGTCAAGGCGCCTGCCGGTAGAACGAGGAAAGCAGCCGGTACATCGCCGGCTGCTCTTCTTTGAGGGCCTGTGGCGCGACAAAAAAAGCCTCGCTGGCCACCGCGAAGAACTCCTCGGGTGCTTCTGCGCCATAGGGATCGACCGTGGTCTCGTAGCCGCAGACGACCTTTTCAGTGAACCGGTCGAACTCCGCCATCAGCACCTCCGACCATGCGTTGCGCGCTGCCGCCGTGGGCAGTGGGGGTATGCCGTCGGCCAGGCCGTCGGCCATGTCCAGCACATGCGCAAATTCGTGGATCACGACGTTGTACGGTGCCAGGCCCGCATCGCTGGCGGCATCGGCGTCGCGCCAGCTGAGCATCACCGGGCCGCCGGCCATGGCCTCGCCGGCGAGCACTTCATCGTACCGATGGACGATGCCTTGCTCATCCGTCACCTCGCGGGCCGCGACGACTTCGTCCGCGTGCACGACGATGCCCACGAAGTCGCCATAGAGCGCCAGTCCGAGGCGCATCACCGGCAGGCAGGCCTGGGCAGCGATGGCGACGGCCATGTCGTCGGAGACCACCAGGCCCGCGGCACCCGAAAACTCCTTCTGGTCCAGGAACAGGCTGACCAGGCGCCGCAGTTCGGCCCGATCGTCCGCCGGCAGCCTTGAAAGGAACGGGTACCGCGCCAGGGTGCGTTCCCACAAGGCGTCCGGGATGGCCCGGCGGGCCAGCACGCCCGCTTCGCGGGTGCGCCGCCAGGCCTGCAGCAGGGAGCGGATCACGTGCGTGGCCTCACGGTGCAGGCACGGCCTGGCGGCTCAGGCCGTCGCGTGTCCAGCGCAGCAGGTCCGCGCGCGGTGCGGGCACATCGAAGTCCCAGTCGCTCAAGACGTGGCGCGTGCCGAAGGGCAGCACGTGCTGAGCCGGGCGGTGGGTGTGGCCGTGCACCATGACGGGGGTGTGCGCGGCGCGGAGCCAGTCGGCGGCCGCATCGTTGTCGACATCGCTCCAGGCGTGCGGCGGCATGTTCCTTTGGCTGGCCTGGCTGGCCTCGCGCATCTGGCGGGCCAGGGCACGCCGCTCGGTGAGCGGCCTCGCGAGGAACGCCTGCTGCCAAGAAGGGCTGCGCACCTGCCTGCGGAACGCCTGGTAGGCCGAATCCGACAGGCACAGCAGGTCGCCGTGGGTCAGCAGCAGGCGCTCGCCGAAAGCGCGCAGGAGCGTGGGGTCGGGCAGCGCCTCGACGCCCAGCCCGGCGAGGAAGCCGGGCTGCACGAGGAAGTCGCGGTTGCCCGCCATGAAGCCGATGGTGCGCCGTTGCGTGGCAGACCGCAGAACGTCCGCACACCGCTGCTCGAAGCTGCCGGGCTCGTTTGCGCCATCGTCCCCCACCCAGGCTTCGAACACGTCGCCCAGCATGTAGACGGCGTCCGCCTCGGTGTCATGCAGGTAGCTCGACCAGGCGTCGAAGGTGCGGGGCGTTGCCGGACTCAGATGGAGGTCGGAAATGAACTCGATGCATTGCCACGCAGCGGGGGCGCTGACTTCGTGGCAAGCCGGCAACGGCATCGCTGGGGGCGGGCTCAGACCTCGACGATGCGCTGGATCACGACATCGTCGACCGGCACGTCGTCATGCATGCCGCGGCGGCCGGTGCGGCTGCGCTCGATCTGGTCGACGACGTCCTGCCCTTCGACGACCTTCCCGAACACGGCATAGCCCCAGCCCTGGGGCGATTCCGACTTGAAGTCGAGGAAGCCGTTGTTGGTGGTGTTGATGAAGAACTGCGCGGTTGCCGAATGGGGCGCCGAGGTCCGTGCCATCGCCAGCGTGTAGTGCTCGTTCTTCAGGCCGTTGTTGGCTTCGTTGCTGATCGGCGCGTCGGTGGGCTTTTGCGTCATGCCGGGCTCGAAGCCGCCGCCCTGGATCATGAAGCCCTTGATGACGCGGTGAAACACCGTGTTGTCGTAGTGACCCTTCTTCACATAGGCCAGGAAGTTGTCGACGGTGGCCGGGGCCTTCGCATCGTCGAGCTCGGCGCGGATCACGCCGGCGGTGGTGGTGATTTCAACGGTCTTGGTCATCTCATTTCTCCAGAGTGGCTTGCTTGATCACCACGGGTTGTACGGGGACGTTTTGGTGCGGACCCTTGTTGCTTGTCGGGACGGCCTTGATCTTGTCGACCACGTCCATGCCGGACACCACCTTGCCGAACACCGCGTAGCCGTTGCCGTCGCGCGAGTTGGCCTGGTCGAGGAACGCGTTGTCCTTCAGGTTGATGAAGAACTGCGCGGTCGCGGAATGGGGATCCATCGTGCGCGCCATCGCCACCGTGCCGCGGCTGTTGACCAGGCCATTGCGGCTTTCCAGCGGGATCGGCGGGCGTGTCGGTTTTTCCTGGAGCGAGGCGTCCATGCCGCCGCCCTGGATCATGAAGCCGTCGATCACGCGATGGAACACCGTTCCGTCATAGTGGCCGGCCTTCACGTAGTCGACGAAGTTGGCGACGGTCTTGGGGGCCTTGGCGGCATCGAGCTCGATGACGATCGTGCCCATCGAGGTGACGAGCCTGACCTTCTCCGCCCAGGCGGAAGAGGCGGCGAAAAAGGAGAGTACGAGGCCGATGGCCAAGCCTTGTTTCATCTTCATGTGGCGGGGGTGAGGAGGGGTGAGGCCGCGGCAGGGCGCCGCTATACTGACCTGCTGATTCTAACGAGCGGCCTCCCACGATGAGGCCGCTGTCTTTGCGGCCTTCGCGATGACCTTTCGCCTGCACAACACCCTCACCCGCACCCTTGAGACCTTCCAGCCGGTCGAACCCGGAAAGGTGCGGATGTACGTGTGCGGCATCACCGTGTATGACCTTTGCCATATGGGCCATGCACGCACGATGACGGTCTTCGACGTTGCCTACCGGTGGCTGCGCACGCTGGGCTACGAGGTCACCTACGTCCGCAATATCACCGACATCGACGACAAGATCATCCGGCGCGCGGTCGAGCGCGGCATCACCCTGCGCGAGCTCACCGAGCAGACGACGCGCGCGATGCACGAGGATTTCGCAGCCATCGGCCTGCTGCCTCCGACCCATGAGCCGCGCGCGACCGCCTACGTGCCGCAGATGCTGGAGCTGATCGGGCAGCTCGAAGGCAAGGGCCTGGCCTACCGAGCGGACAACGGCGACGTCAATTTCGCCGTGCGGCGCTTCGAGGGCTACGGCAGGCTCTCGGGCAAGAGCGTCGACGAACTCCGTGCAGGCGAGCGCGTTGCCGTCCAGGAGGGCAAGGGCGATCCGCTGGACTTCGTGCTGTGGAAGGCCGCCAAGCCCGAGGAGCCTCAGGAGGCCAAGTACGAGGGCCGTTACGGTGCGGGCCGCCCGGGCTGGCACATCGAGTGCTCGGCGATGGCCTGCAGCCTGCTCGGGCTGCCGATCGACCTGCATGGCGGCGGCATGGACCTTCAGTTCCCTCATCACGAGAACGAGATCGCGCAGAGCGAAGGGGCCACCGGCAGCACGTTCGTGCGCCACTGGATGCACACCGGCTTCCTCAACGTCGACGACGTGAAGATGTCGAAGTCGCTCGGCAACTTCTTCACCATCCGCGAGGTCCTGCAGCGCTACGACGGCGAGACCTTGCGCTTCTTCATGCTGCGCACGCACTACCGCAGCCCGTTCAACTTCAGCGACGTGCACATCGATGACGCGCGCCTGGCGCTGCGCAGGCTCTATACCGCGCTCGATGCGGTCGCACCCGCCGACGTGGGCGAGATCGACTGGCAGCAGCCCGCCGCTGCGGCGTTCCGCGCGGCGATGAACGACGACCTCAACACGCCTGCCGCGCTGGCGGTGCTGTTCGAACTCGCCACCGAGGTCAACCGCACGCGCTCGGCCGAGCAGGCGGGCTTGCTGAAATCGCTCGGCGGTGTGCTCGGCGTGCTGCAGCTGCCGCCGCGCAGCTATCTGCAGGGCGGCGGCAGCGGCCTCGACGAAGCCGCGCTGCAGGCCGCGATCGACGCGCGCACCGCTGCCAAGCTGGCACGCAACTTCGCCGAAGCCGATCGCATCCGTGCCGAGTTGTTGGCGCAGGGCGTGGTGCTCAAGGATTCGGCCCAGGGCACCACCTGGGTGAAAGCCTGACCGTGCCGCGCCCCGCCTCGCCTTCGGCGCCACGCGTGATCGTGACGCCGACCTACTGGGACGATGCCTGCCGGCATCTGAGCAAGCGCGACCGCGTGATGAAGAAGCTCATCCCCCGGTTCGGCGAAGGCCGGCTCGAGAGCCGCGGCGATGCGTTCACGACCCTGGCGCGATCGATCGTGGGGCAGCAGATCTCGGTGAAGGCCGCCCAGTCTGTCTGGGACCGCTTTGCCGCGCTGCTGCCGCAGCCATCGACCCATCTGCGCCCGGCGGCGGTGATGAGGCTCGAGGTCGACGTCATGCGCGCTGCGGGGCTTTCGGGGCGCAAGGTCGAGTACCTGCGCGACCTCGCGCAGCACTTCGACAGCGGAGCCGTCCACGTGCAGCAGTGGCACGACATGGACGACGAGGCCATCATCGAGGAACTGGTGGCGATCCGCGGCATCGGCCGGTGGACGGCCGAGATGTTCCTGATCTTCCACCTGATGCGCCCCAACGTGCTGCCGCTCGACGACGTCGGGCTGCTCAAGGGCATCAGCCTCAACTACTTCAGCGGTGAACCGGTTTCCCGGGCCGAGGCGCGCGAAGTCGGCGACGCCTGGGCACCCTACCGCTCGGTGGCCACCTGGTACCTCTGGCGCAGCCTCGATCCGCTGCCCGTCGCGTACTGAACAAGAGGACTCATTCACATGAGCAAGAAGCACTTCCTGGAGTTCGAGGCGCCGATCGCTGAACTCGAGGCCAAGATCGAAGAACTCCGGTTCGTGCAGAGCGAGTCGGCCGTCGACATCTCCGAGGAGATCGACCGGCTCGACAAGAAGAGCCTGCAGCTCACGAAGGACATCTACACCCAGCTCACGCCCTGGCAGGTCACGCAGATCGCGCGGCATCCGCAGCGTCCCTACACGCTGGACTACGTCAACGACATCTTCACCGACTTCCAGGAACTGCACGGCGACCGCGCCTTCTCCGACGACCAGTCCATCGTCGGCGGCCTCGCGCGCTTCAACGGCATGGCCTGCATGGTGCTGGGCCACCAGAAGGGCCGGGACACCAAGGAGCGTGCCGCACGCAACTTCGGCATGGCGCGCCCCGAGGGCTACCGCAAGGCGCTGCGCATGATGAAGCTGGCCGAGAAGTTCGGCCTGCCCGTGTTCACCTTCGTCGACACGCCGGGCGCTTACCCCGGCATCGGCGCCGAGGAGCGGGGCCAGTCGGAAGCCATCGGCCGCAACATCTTCGAGATGGCCCAGCTGCAGGTGCCCATCATCGCCACCATCATCGGTGAAGGCGGTTCGGGCGGGGCGCTGGCCATCAGCGTCGGCGACCAGACGCTGATGCTGCAGTTCTCGGTCTACTCGGTGATTTCGCCCGAGGGCTGCGCCTCGATCCTGTGGAAGACCGCGGAGCGTGCGTCCGACGCGGCCGAGGCGCTGGGCATCACCGCCCACCGGCTGAAGGCGCTGGGCCTGGTCGACAAGATCGTCAACGAGCCGGTGGGCGGAGCGCACCGCGATCCGAAGGCGATGGCGGCGTCGCTGAAGCGCGCGCTCAACGATGCGCTGCGCCAGGTGGTCGACCTGAAGCCGAAGGAGCTGCTGCAGCGCCGCTACGAGCGCCTGCAGGCCTACGGCCGCTTCAGCGACACCAAGGAGCGCTGACACCGCGCCGGGGCCGCCCCGTGCCGCACCGCGTGGCGGTGGCCGTCAGCGGCGGCCGCGATTCCGTGGCGCTGCTGCATGCCACCCGGCAAGCTTCGGCGGCGCTGGGCCTCGAAGTCCATGCGCTGCACGTGCACCACGGGCTGCAGCGCGCGGCCGATGCTTGGCAGGCGCATGTAGGCCTGCTGTGCGAGGAATGGCAGATCTCCCTTCACGTGGGCAGGCTGTCGGGCCGGCCGCAGCCCGGCGACAGCATCGAGGCCTGGGCGCGCCGGGAGCGCTACGCCGCGCTGGCGGCATTGGCCGGCCAAGCGCGGGCGTCGCTCGTGCTGCTGGCCCACCACCGCCGCGACCAGGCCGAAACATTCCTGCTGCAGGCCTTGCGCGGCGCCGGCCCGGCCGGGCTGGCGTCGATGCCGCGCAGCGCGGTCCGGGGCGGCATCACCTGGGCCCGCCCCTGGCTCGCCATGCCCCGCGAGGCCATCGAGGCCTATGTCGAGCAGCATGGCCTGCCGTACGTCGAGGATGACAGCAACGGCGACCTGCGGTTCGCCCGCAACCGGCTGCGCCTCGGCGTGATGCCGGCGCTGGCCGGGGCCTTCCCCGCTGCCGAAGCGGCGCTCGCAGCGTCCGCGGCGCGGAGTGCACAGGCCGATGCGGCGCTGCGCGAGTGGACCGCCATGGACCTGGCAACCTGTGCAGGGGCGGGCGGCGAGCTGTGTGTCGAGCCCTGGCTGGCACTGTCCGAGGCCAGGCGCGCGATGGTGCTGCGCGGTTGGGTGCGCGCGCAACTGGGCCAGGGCGCGCCGCAGCGCCTGCTGGATCGATTGACCACCGAATGGCCCAGCGCGGCTGCATCGGCGCGCTGGCCAGCGGTGCCGGGGTGGTCGCTGTGCAGCTACCGCGGCTCGCTTCGGGCCGTGCCCGAGGCGCATGCGGGCGGCCGACCGCCTCCACCGGCGGTGGCCCCGCTGTCCATCACGTGCGCCGGCAGCGTGGACGTGCCTGCCTGGGGCGGGGTGCTGCAGGTCTTCAAGTCCGAGGCGCGGGGCGTGCCCCTCGGCAGCCTGCACGGCTGCGAACTGCGGCCGCGCCACGGGGGCGAGCAGTTCCAGCTCGAGGCGTCGCGGCCGGCGCGCAGCCTGAAGAAGGCGTTCCAGGCCGCCGGGGTGCCGGAGTGGGCGCGAGGCGGGCCGCTGCTGTGGTCCGGCGGCCGGCTGCTGTTCGTGCCGGGTCTCGGCGTGGATGCACGCGCCCTGGCGCTGCCGCCGGACGGCACGCCGCGGGTGAGCTTCGAGTGGTCGCCGTCGCTCGCCGGCACCTCGAAAGGTTCTGCCGGTCGCTAGAATCGCAGGTTTCCCCGCGTCGGCGGGACCAACTTTTCCTAGCAGAACGTGCGGGCCATCGGCCGCTCGCCGTCACCCGTCATGGCATTGATCGTTCACAAGTACGGCGGCACGTCGATGGGCTCCACGGAGCGCATCGCCAACGTCGCCAAGCGCGTCGCCAAGTGGGCCCGCGCTGGCCACCAGATGGTGGTGGTTCCCTCGGCGATGAGCGGCGAGACCAACCGCCTGCTCGGCCTTGCCAAGGAACTGCAGCCGGCGCAGATCACGCCCGAAGTGATGCGAGAGCTGGACATGATCGCCTCGACCGGCGAGCAGGCCTCCGTCGGGCTGCTGTCGATCGCGCTGCAGGCCGAGGGCCTGCAATGCGTCAGCTACGCTGGCTGGCAGGTGCCGATCAAGACCGACTCCGCCTTCACCAAGGCACGCATCCAGTCGATCGACGACGCACGTGTGCGCGCGGACCTGGACGCGGGCAAGGTGGTGGTCATCACCGGCTTCCAGGGCGTCGACCCCGACGGCAACATCACGACCCTCGGCCGCGGCGGCAGCGACACCTCGGCGGTCGCCGTGGCCGCGGCGATGAAGGCGCAGGAGTGCCTGATCTACACCGATGTCGACGGCGTCTACACGACCGATCCGCGCATCGTCCCGGAGGCGCGGCGCTTGCACACCATCAGCTTCGAAGAGATGCTGGAGATGGCCAGCCTGGGTTCCAAGGTGCTGCAGATCCGGTCGGTGGAGTTCGCGGGCAAGTACCGGGTGCCGCTGCGCGTGCTGTCGAGCTTCACGCCGTGGGACATCGACATCGACGAGGAAGCCAAGTCGGGCACCCTGATCACCTTCGAGGAAGACGAAAACATGGAACAAGCCGTTGTATCGGGCATCGCTTTCAACCGCGACGAGGCGAAGGTCACCGTGATGGGTGTGCCCGACAAGCCGGGCCTCGCCTACCAGATCCTGGGTGCCGTGGCCGAGGCCAATATCGATGTGGACATGATCATCCAGAACGTGTCGCACGACGGGAAGACGGACTTCTCGTTCACCGTGCAGGGCGTCGACTACAGCCGCGTGCTCGACCTGCTGAAGACCAAGGTGCTGCCCGCGACCGGTGCGTCGCAGGTCGTCGGCGACCCGAAGATCTGCAAGGTCAGCATCGTGGGCATCGGCATGAAGAGCCATGTCGGCATCGCCGCGAAGATGTTCGGGGCGCTGAGCGAGGAAGGCATCAACATCCAGATGATCAGCACCAGCGAGATCAAGACCAGCGTCGTCATCGACGAGAAGTACATGGAGCTCGCAGTGCGCGCCTTGCACAAAGCCTTCGATCTGGAGCAGGAAACGGCTTCTGCATAGGCTAGAATCCCGCTTCTCGATTTGGAGTCGTGACCGAGTGGCCGAAGGTGCTCCCCTGCTAAGGGAGTATGTGCCAAAAGCGCATCGAGGGTTCGAATCCCTCCGACTCCGCCAGTAAGCAAGAAGCCGGGCCCCAAGTGGATCAACCACTTGGGGCCCGCGCCGTTTGTGGGCGGCCACCGGCTGGTGCTGCATACGGCGGTCGTGCGCCGTGACGACGGGCCGCGCCGGCCTACCGCGTCTTGCGCCTGCCGCGTCGTTGCCCGGCAGGCCGTGGCGCGGCGCCCCACAGCGACAACCAGTCCGCCGTGGCCTTCGCCACGGCATCCGTCCCCTGCCGCTTCGCCGCAGCGGCGGCCTGGCCCCTCGCCGTGCCCGCGGCCTTGTGGAAGCCGCTCAACCAGAGGCTCATGAAGGGGTTCTTCTTCAGAAAAGGGTTGGCCATCGCGTCCTCCTTGCGCCTCGATGAGGCAATGGCTCATCTTCGCGCGCCGGCACACCGGCGTCTGCGGGGCGGCGGCATGCTTCGGATGTAAGGGATGGCCTACCCCGTGCGCGGCTGCGGATCGGGAGCCTCGGGTGTCGGACATGTCTGGCGTGACGACGCGGCATCGGCGGGCATCCGCCGCGCGCCTGCGGCGTCAAGCTCGGCCGGTTGACGCAGCACACATCCGGAGGCCGCCATGCCCGCACCCACCGTCCTCGCAACTATCGAGCGCCGGCACGCCCCCGGCGCCGCGCAGTAGCAGCCTCGCTTCTGGAGAGCTCCCATGGCCGCGCGCTCGTTGGCGTCACTCACGCTGTCCTTCGGCCTCGTCAACGTGCCGGTCAAGCTGTACTCGGCCACGGAGACCAAGGACGCCATCCGCTTCAACCTGCTCGCGCCGGACGGCGCCCGGGTCAAGCAGCAATACGTCTCGGCCACCACCGGCAAGGTGGTCGAGCGGTCCGCGATGAAGAAGGGCTACGAGTTCGAGCAGGACCGCTTCGTGGTCTTCACGTCCGAGGAACTCAAGGCTTTCGATGAGGCGGCCAGCCATGTCATCGACATCGTCGCCTTCGTGCCTGAGGCCACCGTGGACCCGCTCTACTACGACAAGGCCTACTTCCTCGCGCCCGACAAGCGCGGCGGCAAGCCGTACGCGCTGCTGAAGGCCGCGATGCGCGAAAGCGGCCGCTGCGCACTCGCGCGCTGGGTGATGAAGGGCAAGCAGTATGTGGCGCAGGTGCGCGCGGCCGAGGACGGCCTGGTGCTGCAGCAACTGCTCTACGCCGACGAAGTCCGTTCCCTGAAGGAGCTCGACATCGAGGACGCGCCCGTCTCCAAGTCGGAACTGGCGCTGGCCTTGCAGCTCATCGGATCGATCTCCCGCGAGGCCTACGACCCGGCCGAATTCCAGGACGAGGAGAAGGTCCGCCTGCTGGCGGCCATCGACCGCAAGATCGCCGGCAAGGACGTGGTCGAGTCCGCACGGCCGGACGCGCCTGCAAGCGGTGGCCAGGTCATCGATCTGATGGAGGCCTTGCGGGCCAGCCTGGCGCACCGGCCCGGCAAGGCGGCCAGCAAGCCGGCGGCGCGCTCTGCCGATGTCGTTCCCGCCGGCGCATTGAAGGACCGCAAGCCCGCCCGCCGTGCATCCAAGGCGGACGATGCGGCGGCGGTTCCCGTCAAGCTCCGGGCGCGCAAGTGACCCCGCCGGATGCGGCGTACAACCTGCAGAGCATCGAGGCGATGCTCGGCATGCGCAGGGGCGTCGTCGCCCGGCTGGTCAGCGCGGGCTTCGTGTCGCCGAGCCGGGGGCCTCGCAACGAGTACCGCTTCACTTTCCGCGATGTCGTTCTGCTGCGCACGGCCCAGCAACTGCAGGCGGCCAACGTGCCGCGGCGCAGGCTGCTGAGGTCGCTGCGGCAACTGCGCGCGAGGCTGCCCTCCGCCGTGCCGCTCAGCGGGCTGCGCATCCGGGCCATCGGCGACACCGTCGCCGTCCACGACGGCAGCACCCCTTGGGAGCCTGAAAGCGGCCAGTTGCTCATCGACTTCGAGGTGTCCGCCGGCGACGGATCGGTCTCGTTCATCGATGGGTTGACCGCGGAGGGCTGGTTCCGGCGCGGCGAGTCGCAAGAGGGCGCAGACCCGTCCGCCGCCATGCAGTGTTATCGCCGTGCACTCGAGCTGTCGCCCGACCTGGCGGCCGCGTACGTGAACCTTGGCGCGCTGCTGTGCGAGGCGGGCCATTGCGAAGAGGCCTTGGCCCTGTACGAGCGCGCCGCCGAATGGGCCCCCGACGACCCGCGGGTGCACTTCAACGGCGCCCTCGCGCTGGAGGACCTCGGCATGGACCGCGACGCCATCCGCAGCTACGAACGCTGCCTGGTGCTGGCGCCCTACCTGGCCGACGCGCACTACAACGCCGCCCGGCTGTTCGACAGGATCGGCGACCGGCAGGCCATGCTGCGCCACTTGAATGCCTACCGCCGCCTGCAGGGCGGCGAGGTGCCCGGCGCCTGAGGCGGGTGGGCCATGCGTGTGTCGATCCAGGTGCAGCGCCGGCGCCCGCCTAGGGGTGCGCACGGTGGCGGGTTCCTGCGTTGCAGACCATATTTGCACTCGCGCACGGCGCCTTGCCGTGCCGGCGTCCGCCCGGCCTGCCGTCGGACGACAACCTGAGGAGGGCCGCCCATGCAGTACTAGCGAAGCCTTGCCATCGATTCCCGTTCCAGAGCGCGCCATGGCCATGCCGTGGCAACGAGCATCACACAACACATCGGAGATACAACATGCCAGGAGTTGAAAGCGCAGCCCAGACACGTCGGCACGCCAGGCCGGCCGGACTGCCCAAGAGCGCACTCGCCGCGGCGGCCGCGCTGATCGCGCTGCAGGCCATGCCGGCCGGCGCAGCCACCTCGATCCTCTTCATCGGCAACAGCTTCACCTATGGCGCCCTCGCGTCGGTCGAGACGTGGGGCAGCTCGACCGTGACGGACCTCAACGGCACCAACATCGGCGGCGTGCCGGCGCTGTTCAAGGCCTTCACCGTGCAGGCCGGCCTGGACTACAACGTCAGCCTGGAGACCGAGCCTGGCAGCAACCTCGACTTCCACTACAACAACCGCCTGGCGCTCATCAACAAGCCTTGGGACAAGGTGGTGATGCACGGGCAGAGCAACCTGGACTTCCAGGCGCCGAACAACCCGGCCAAGATCTCCACGTACACCGGCATCCTCGGCAACGTGTTCCAGGCGCAGAACCCGAATGTCGACATCAGCCTGACCGCGACCTGGTCGCGCGCCGACCTGACCTTCGCCAACACCAGCAGCCCCTGGTACGGCCAGCCGATCACCCAGATGGGCATCGACGTGCAGGCCGGCTACGAAGTCGCCGCGGCGCAGAACCCCACCATCGTCAGTGCGGTGAACCCCGTGGGCCTGGCGTGGAACCGTGCGATCAACCTGGGCATCGCCGACGGCAACCCGTACGACGGCATCGCCACCGGGAAGATCAACCTTTGGGCCAGCGACAACTACCACGCGAGCAACCACGGCTACTACCTGCATGCGCTGGTGGACTTCGGCATGATCACCGGCATCGATCCCCGCTCGCTGGGCGGCAACGAGTACGCGGCGCTCGAGCTGGGCATCACCGCGAGCGAAGCCTATGCGCTGCAGGCGGTGGCGTGGGACACGATCCAGGCGGTGCCCGAGCCCTCGACCTGGCTGATGCTGGCGCTGGGCGGCGGCGTGATGGGCCTGGTCGCGCGGCGCCGCAGCCGTTCCGCTGCCACGGCCTGACCGGTTCGGCGCCACAGCGCCGATCGGTGGCCGCCGCCGGCCCTTCAGGCCGTCGGCGGCTTCTTCAGGATGCTGATGTTGCCGTCCGCTTCCAGGAAGGCGTACTGCACGTCCTGCTCCCGGCAATCGGCCTCGCGAAGCGCCTTCTCCATGTCCCCGCGCCCCACGCGGTGGGCGCGGAGCGTGTGTTCGAAGACCCGGCCGTCACGCGCGATCAGCACGGGTGTGCCCTCGATCCAGGCTTCGGCCTTCCGGCTGCGCGACGCGATGAACCCGACCAGCGCATTGCAGCCGATCAGCGTGGCTGCGATCAGCAGGCTGCCCGTCACCGACGCTTCGCCGCCCGTCAGGCCGTTGCTGACGCCTTCGCTGAGCAACATCACCACCAGCAGGTCGAACGGCGTGAACTGCCCCACCGAGCGTTTGCCCGACACGCGCACCATCGCCAACAGCGCGCCGTAGACCAGCGCGGCCCGTGCAAGCAACTCCCACCATGGCACTGACAGATCGAACATCGCATCGCCTGCTGGCAAACAGGATGCCGGCATGCGGGTTGCCGCTCCGCGGTGCGCCCGGTGCATTGCACACGCCATGAACAACGCTGCCCGCTCCGTCCTCGTCATCATCGACATGATCAGCACCTGGGATTTTCCCGATGCAGAGAAGCTGTTGCCCGCTGCCGTGGCTGTGGCGCCCCGGCTCGCCCGGCTCAAGGCGCGTTGCCGTGCCGCGGGCGTGCCGGTCATCTACGCCAACGACAACCTGGGACGCTGGCGCTCCGACTTCCGGCAGCTGGTCATGCAGTCGCTGGGCGGCGGCGGGGCGGGCGCGGCGGTCACGGAACAGCTGGCGCCGCACCCGGACGACTATTTCCTGCTCAAGCCGAAGCACTCCGCGTTCTTCGCCACACCGCTCGAGCTGCTGCTGCAGGAACTGCAGGCCGCCCGGCTGATCGTGACCGGCGTGGCGAGCGACCAATGTGTGCTCGCCACCGTGGCGGATGCACGCATGCGTGATCGGCAGGCCGTGGTGCCATCGGACTGTGTCGGCTCCCAGACGCCGGCGCGCGCACGCGCGGCCCTGCAGCATTTTCGGCAGGTGCTGAAGATCCCGACCACACCCTCGGCCCGCCTGCGGTTGCGCTGAGCTGGCGCAGCCGCGCGGCAGTGCGTCACTCGGCCTTGAGACCCACCTTGGTGATCAAGGGTCCCCACTTGTGGCGCTCGCTCTTCGCGAAGTCCGCGAGCTCCGCCGGCGAGCCGAGCGCGGGCTCGTGTCCCAGCTCCAGCAGGCGGTGGCGCACTTCTGCCAGCGCGAGGATCTTGCCGAGCTCTGCGTTGAGCTTCTGCACCACCGCAGGCGGTGTGCCGCGCGGCACGTAGAGGCCGTTCCACGCCACCACCTGGAACCCGTCGACGCCCTGGGCCGCCACCGGCTTGACGCCTGGCAGCAGCGCCGATGCGTTCAGCGAGGTCACGCCCAGCGCCTTCAGCTTGCCGCTGCTGATGAACGCCCGGGAGGCGCTGACCGTGTCGATCGCCACCGGCACCTGGCCGCCGACCAGGTCGGTCATCGACGTGCCCGAGCCCTTGTACGGGATGCCGCGGAGGCTGGTCGCGCTCTGCTGCTTCAGCAGCTCCAGCACCAGCCGCGCCGTGGTGCTGGGCAGCGCGACGTTCACCGTGTCGGGCTTGGCGCGCGCCTCGGCCAGAAGATCGGACAGGCTGTTGTAGGGCGAGTTGGCCGCGGCCAGCACCACCATCGGGAACGAGCTGACGAGCATCACCGGCTCGAAGTCCTTCTCCGGGTCGAAGGGCATCGAGCCGTAGAGGTATTGGTTCAGCACGTGGGTGCCGTTGGTGCCCATCACGAGCGTGTAGCCGTCGGGCGCGGCGCGTGCCGCTTCCGAGGCGCCGATGTTGCCGCCGGCGCCCGCGCGGTTCTCGACAAAGAAGCTCTGGCCCATGGCCTTGGTGAGGTACTCCGCCAGGTAGCGGGTGGCGACGTCGGTGCCCTGGCCCGGCTGGTACGGCACGATGATCCGTACGGAGCGGCTCGGGTAGGTTTGCGCCGCGGCAGGCTCGGAGGCCAGCGGCAGCAGGAAGGCGGCGACGGCCGCGACGAGGCTCAGGATTTTCATGGTTTTGTCTCCGGTCTCTTTGCTTTGTGGCTCTCGGTCCGTGCGGCGCGCGTGGCGCTAGGGCCCGGCCCGCGGAGGAAGGGCGCCGTTCTCGCGCAGCGTCTTGATGTGTTCGTCGCCCAGGCCCGCGCCGCGCAGCACGGCGTTGGTGTGCTCGCCGTAGCGCGGCGGCGAGCCGGCCGGCGAGGGCGGCGTGGCCGACAGCCGGATCGGCACGCCGATGCCGCGGTAGCCGTCGTCGCGCTCGACGCGCATGCGCCGGTGGTCCACGTGCCGCTGCTGGAAGGCCTGCGGCACCGTGTTCACCGGCCCGGCCGGCACGCCCTGGCGCATCAGCTCGCGGCACAGTGGCTCGCGCGGGCGGGTCGACAGCGCGGCCTCGATCTCGGCGCGCAGCGCATCGCGGTGCTTCACCCGCCGCGCGTTGCTCGAGAACCGCTCGTCGGCCGGCAGCCCGGCCAGCCCCACGTGCTCGCAGAAGCGGCGGAACTGCCGGTCGTTGACGATCCCCAGGAACACCAGCCCGTCGCGGCAGGCGAACTTGTCGTACGGCGCGATGTTGGGGTGCGCGCTGCCCAGCAGCTCCGGCGTGCGGTCGGAATGCATCCAGTTGGCGCCGTGCGGCACCAGCAGGCTCAGCGCGGTGTCGAACAGCGTGGCCTCGACGCGCTGGCCGCGGCCCGTGCGCTCGCGGTGGAACAGCGCGAGCAGGATGCCCGACATCGCGGTGTGGCCCGTGAGGTGGTCGACGATCGGGATGCCGATGCGCGTGGGCCCCGAGGCGGCATCGCCGTTGATGCTCATCAGCCCGCACATGGCCTGCAGGATGGCGTCGTACCCGGGCAGGCCGCCCAGCGGGCCGTCCGGGCCGAAGCCCGAGATGGCGCAGTACACGAGCCGCGGGAAGCGGTGCTTCAGCACCGTCTCGTAGTCGAGCCCCCAGCGCGCCATCGTGCCGGGGATGAAGTTCTCCACCACCACGTCGGCGCCTTCCAGCAGGCGCAGCAGCGCGGCCTGCCCGCCGGGGTGCGACAGGTCGAGCGCGATGGCCCGCTTGCCGCGGTTCACGGCCGTGTAGTAGGCCGCGTCGCCGTGCGCGTCGAAGGGCGGGCCGAGCGTGCGGGTCTCGTCGCCGCCGGGCGGCTCGACCTTGATCACGTCGGCGCCGTGGTCGGCCAGCATCTGGGTGCACAGTGGACCTGCCAGCACCCGGGACAGGTCGACCACCCGGATGCCTGCCAGCGAACCGTGCTCTGATCGATCAGACATCGTCGATCTCGGTGGCGCCGGCCGGCTTCAGCCGCGGGTGGGCAGCTCGACGACGCCGGTGCCCAGCACCGACAGCTCGCCGTCCTGGTTGTGGGCTTCCTGCTCGATCTCGACCAGGCGGCGGCCGTTCTCGATGTACTTGCGCTTGACCTTGCCCTTGAAGAACAGCATGTCGCCCTCGGGGTTGTGGCGGCGGATCTTGCACGTGGACTTGCGCAGGAAGCCGTCGTCGCCCATCCAGTTGGTGAGGTGGTGCGTGAGCCACGAGTTGCGCTCGGGGCCGTAGTCGTAGGCGCCGGGGGCGCCCACTTCGAGCGCGAAGTCCTCTTCCCAGTGCACGCGCTCGGGCACGTCGGGGATGCCGAAGCGGTTGGTGATGCCCACGCCCGGGTGCGCGTCGATCAGCTTCCAGGCCAGCTTGTTGGCGCGGATGTACAGGCCGCCCCAGCCCTGCGCATAGGCGATGAAGCCGGTCACCGTCATCGGGCCCTTGAACATGACCGGCAGCTCGTCGCCCTCGTTCACGTCCTCGAAGTAGCGGGGCGTGCTGCCGCGCACTTCCTCGTTCGCGTAGAGCTTGCAGGCCTCGCCGATCTCCTGCGGCGTATAGCGGCGCGGCTCGCGGGCGCGCACTTCCTTGTACTTGCTGCCCTGCTCGCGCGCGTGGTCACGCTCGGTGCGGAAACACCAGCTGTCGGCCTCGGCCACCTTGTCGCCCTGCTGGTTGAAGAAGTCGACGTGGTAGATCTGCTGGATGGCACGGCCGGCGAAGCGGGTCTGGTGCTCGACCAGGTCCTTCAGGTAGGCCTCGGTCGAGATGGTGTCGTTGCGCTTCACGGTGCGGTGCCAGGTCCAGTCGGCACCCGACCACATCGCGTGCACGCCGGGCAGGCCGCCCACATAGCCCGAGACGATGCGGCTCGTCGAGAAGAGGAAGCTGGGCAGCGCGATCAGGCCGCCGTGCGAGGTCTTGGCCGCGTAGTCCGGGTCGCACCACAGTGGGTTGTCGTCGCCGATGCCGTGGGCGTAGTGGCGGATGTTGTCGCGCGTCGCCTCGTAGCACCAGGGTTCGGCGGTCGCGCCGATCTTCAGGCCGATGCGCTCGCGCAGGTCGTCGAGCCCGCTGTCGGTGATCTTGGGGAAGCTGCGTTCGGTGGTGGACATGGTGTCTCCTGCTCTCACTGGGTGAATCAAAGGACGGCGGGCGCCGTGAGGGGGATGGCAGCGGCGAGCTCTTGCTCCCGTAGCTTCTTGCGATGGATCTTTCCGGCGGGGGTCTTGGGCAGCTCGGGCACGAAGACCACCTGGCGCGGGTACTCGTGCTGGCTCAGCCGCGTGCGCACGGCTTCCTGGATCTCCTGCACGAAGGCGTCGTCGCCGCGGCGGTGCGTGACGACGAAGGCCTTGACGACCTGGCCGCGCAGCGCGTCGGGCACGCCGATGGCGGCGGCCTCCTGCACGTCGGGGTGCTTGAGGATCGCGTCCTCGATCTCGACGGCACTCATCGTCCAGCCGGCGGAGATGATCACGTCGTCGGCCCGGCCGCCGTGCCAGAAGTAGCCGTCCTCGTCCACGCGGCCCAGGTCCTTCGTCGCCACCCAGGCGCCGCGGCGCCAGAGCTTCAGCTCGCCGGTCACGCCGGGCGCGCAGGCGGCGCCGCTCGCGTCCTGCACCTCCACGCGCACACCGGGCACCGGCTTGCCGAGCGAGCCGGGCTTCACGGTGAAGTCGGGCGCGCCGGGGTAGTTGACGAGGCACACGCCGATCTCGGTGGTGCCGTACATGCTGCACACCGGCCGGCCGAAGGTGGCCTCGACGAACTGCGCCGTCTCGCTGTCGATCGGCTCGCCGGTGAACGACACCTTCTGCAGCGCGTAGCGGTAGCGCGCGGCGGCGCCGGAGTTGCGCATCATCCGGTAGTGCGTCGCGGCCGCGGAGATGTTGGTGAAGCCGTGGTCCTGCAGCGCCTGCAGCAGCCGCTCGGCGTTGAACTTGCCGGCGTAGGCGCCGATCGTCACGCCCAGCGCCAGCGGGGCCAGCGTGCCGTGCCACAGGCCGTGGCCCCAGGCCGGCGACGACGGGCACATGAAGCGGTCGCCCGGCCGCACGCCGGTGCCGTACAGCGTGGCCAGCATCAGCGTGACGATGGACCGGTGCGTGTGCTTGACGGCATCGGGCAGCTCGCGCGTGGTGCCCGAGGTGTACTGGAAGATCGCGAAGTCGTCGGCCTTCGTCTTCGGCACGAATTCGGACGGGAAGCGCTTCAGCGCATCGACGAAGCCGCCGTCGGCGATCACCACCTGCAGGTCCGGCGTGCCGGCCACCAGCGGCGCCTTATCGGCGTTGGTGACCAGCATGCGGGGGGTGCAGTCCTGCATGCGCAGGCGGATGCCGTCGGGCCCGAAGAGCGTGAAGAGCGGCACCGCGATGGCGCCCATCTTCATCGCGCCGAACATGGCCACGTAGAACTCGCGCGAGGGTTCCAGCATCACCGCGACGCGGTCGCCCGGCCGGATGCCGCGCTCGACCAGGTAGTGCGCGAAGCGGGCCGACTCTTCCGAGATCTGGCGGAAGCCCAGCGATTCGTCCTCGCCGTTGCTGCGCACGATGACCACGGCCGTGCGCTGCGTGTCCGCATGGCGGTCGATGCATTCGTGCGCGATGTTCATCCGCTCGCGGTCGCCGTCGAACAGCTCCCACAGCTTGTCGGGGGAGCAGTGCGCTTGCGCATCGGCGTACGACAGGTACTCGGTCAGTCGGGTCATTTCGGGCGTCTCTCGTTCATGCAGCGTGTGCGTTGAACTTTGCGCGCCGTGGGTGAGATTGTCAATAGCGTGCATGGATTGTATATAGACAATCAACGCGAGATCGACCGGAGCTGTGGCCCGCAGCCGCCGGCGCCTTATGCTTGTCCCGGTACAACTGACGACACACCGATGAGTGCATCTCCCCCCGAAGGCCGGGCCGCCGCCGGCTCGCGCGTGCGGCCGGTTCCGGCGGTCACGCGGTCGATCGCGATCCTTCGCCTGCTGGGCCGCAGCGCGGCGCCGATGACGTTGAAGGCCATCTCGCAGGAACTCGGCATGGTCACCAGCACGTGCCTGCACATCCTGCGGGTGCTGGTCGAAGAAGGGCTTGTGAAGGTCGACACCGAGACCAAGCGCTACGGCCTCGGCGTGGGCATGCTGGCGCTCGCGCGCAGCGTCATCGAGGGCAGCCCGTTCGCGGCGCTGGTGCAGCCGGTGCTCGATCGGCTGGCCGGCACGTGGAACGTCACCGCCATCGGCGTCGAGATCAGTGGGCTCGACCACATGGTGGTGCTGGCGTTGTCGCGCTCGAAGGCACCGTTCAGGCTGCACGTGGACGTGGGCAGCCGCTTTCCCGCGTTGATCAGTGCCACTGGGCGCCTGGTGGCCGCCTTCACCGAGCTGCCCGAGGATGAGATCGAGCGCCGGTTCCGTGCGCTGCGCTGGGAGCAACCGCCCGACATCGAGGCCTGGCGCAAGGAGGTTCAGGCCGTGCGCAAGAAGGGCGTCAGCATCGACCGCGGCAACTACATCAACGGGGTGTCGGTGGTGGCCGTGCCGGTGTTCGACGGCCAGGGCCGGATGACCCATTCGCTGGTGGCCGCCGGCGTGGCCGACCAGCTCAACGCGGCCAAGGGGCAGGCACTCGCGAAGGACCTGCAGGCGGAGGCGCAGACGCTGTCCGAGCTGCTGGCGGCACGGCGATGACGGCGATGGATGCGCAGGCGGCGCCTGCACCCTCAGCGGCGCCTGCCACGGCGGAAACGCTGGCCGCGGCCGGCTGGCGCCAGCGGCAGCTGCCCGGCTTCATCGGCCTGGTCGGCCCCTTGTGGACGCGCAAGGAGGAGGCAGTGTGGGCCTACGGCCTGCTCGCCGCAGTCGCCCACCTTAACCCGGCGGGCGTGGTGCACGGCGGCCTGCTCACCTCGCTGATGGACCATGCGCTGAGCGCCATCGCCTGGGAGGCGGTGGGCCGCCGGGCCTGCCTCACCGTGCAGCTCGACACGCATTTCATCGCGTCGGCGCGCGAAGGCCAGTTCCTCGAGGCACGCGGCCGCGTGGTCCGCGCGACCTCGTCGCTGGTGTTCATGCAGGGGCAGGTGTCGGTGGCGGGTGCCGACGTCGTCACCGCCTCGGCCATCCTCAAGGTGGTGGCCGGCCCCTCAGGCCACGTCGAGCCAGGGTGAGCCCTCGCGGGCGTCGGCCACGACGATCTCCGCGGGCAGGCAGCCCAGCGGGGTGGCCAGCGCTTGCGCCGCGAGTGCCGGCGTGTTGTTCTGCTGGCTCAGGTGCGCGGCCACCACATGGCGTAGGCCGCCGTGCAGGCAGGCCTGCAGCAGCTCGGCCGCCTGGCTGTTGGCCAGGTGCCCGCGCACGCCGCCCACGCGGCGCTTCAGGAACGGCGGGTAGGGGCCGTCCGCCAGCATCTGGCTGTCGTGGTTGCATTCGAGCAGCAGCGCATGGCAGCCGCGCAGGTGGCCGACCACGCTGTCGGTGGGCGCGCCCAGGTCGGTCAGCACGCCGAGCCGCGCCAGGCCATCGGTGCAACGCAGTTGCAGGGGCTCGGCGGCGTCGTGCGGCACGCCGAAGGGGGTGATCTCCAGGCCACCGACCGCGATGGCGACCCCCTCGAGCGCAACGTGGCGCTCCACGGCCGCAGGCGCCACCGCGGCGGGGGCGGCGGCGCTGCTGCGCCGCTCCATCGCCTCCCAGGTGCCCAGGCTGGCCCACACCGGCACGCGGTGTCGCCGCGCCAGCTGCAGCGCACAGCCGACGTGGTCGCCATGTTCATGGGTGACGAAGACGGCATCGATCTGCTCGGGCGCCACACCCAGCGGTGCGAGCCGGCGCGTGAGCTCGCGCAGCGAGAAGCCGCAGTCGACCAGCAGGCGCGTGGTGCGCCCGTTGCGGGTGGTCTCGATCAGCGTGCCGTTGCCGGTGCTGCCGCTGCCCAGGCTGCGGAATCTCAGCATGGCCGCGGCGGCACCGCGCCGGCCGTCACTTCAGGTCTTCGGCCAGCAGGCGCACGATGCGCTGCCCGATCTCGCCGTTTTCCGGGCGGCCGTCGGACGTGTACACCGCGGCGACCGTGCGTTCGCCGTCGGCCTTGACGTTGATGCGGTAACGCCCCGGGCCGGTCAGCGTATTCTTGCCTTTGTCGTCGCCGAAGCTGAAGAGCTTGCCGAAGAACCCGGGCTCCTCCCTGCCGGCCATCTTCGGGTCGGCGTAGCGCACGTAGTACAGGCCGCCCGCGCGGTCGCGGTCTTCCACCGTGAAGCCGCCGCGGTCGAGCGCCAGGCCCACGCGGCGCCAGGAGCGGTCGAAGTTGTCGTCGATCTGCAGCGTGGCGGCGGCCTGGCCGGGCACGATGCGCGCACGCGCCGGCGGGCCGCCGGCGGTGCCCCCGGGCGCGGCCGCCGCACCGGCGACGGCCGTGCTGGCCCGGGCCTGGTCGGCGCCCAGCTTGACCATCAGGCGCTGCAGGAATTCGGCTTCCAGGTCGGGGTCGCTGGCGCGGGCCGTCCAGTTGGTCTGGTCGCGTTCGCGGCTGACGTACACCTCTTCCAGCCCGCGGTGCGTGATGAAGATCTCTGTGCCGCCGTTGACGCGCTCGACACGGGTGCGGAACTTGTCGCGTTCCCCGGTGGAGTACAGCGAATCGAGCACGCGGCCGAGCGTGCGGCGGATGATGTCGTCGTTGATCTTGGCGCGGTTCTCGGCCCAGTCGGTCTCCATCACGCCGGCCTGCGGGCTGTCCATGGCGAGCACGAAGCCCCGCTCCTGCCAGAACTGCTGCAGCTGGGGCCACAACTGCTCCGGCGTGGCCGGCACGAACAGCCAGCGCTGGTTGCCGTCGCGCAGCACGCGCATGTCCCCGATGGCCTGGGGCGCCACTGCTTCGGGCGCGGCGTTGGTCGCGCCGGGGACGTTGGAGGTGGCCTGGTAGTCGGTCGCGCTGATGCTGCCCGAGGGCGCCTGGTAGCGGCCTTCGCGGGCGAGCTGCGTGAGGTCGGGCGGGACTTCGAGCGGCGACTGCGACTGCTTCGACTTGCTGCGGTAGTCGATCTTGTCGCCCGACATCAGGCCCTCGACGCTGGAGCACCCGGCCAGTGCAGTCATCAGCGCCAGCACGGCCAGCGCAGTAGAGGAACGGTTCAATTGACGCATCGGGTGAGGGCGCCGGCGCAGGGCACGCCGGGCGAAGTGTTTCGTGGAGGGGAGAGGGCGGGCAGACTCAGGACGCCAGCACGCCGCCGTCGCGCAGCGCCTGCTCGACGGCGCCGTGCAGGCCGGCGTCGAGCGGCGTCAGCGGCAGGCGGATGGCCGGGCCGCAGCGGCCCATGCGCGCCATCGCCCACTTGACGGGGATCGGGTTCGGTTCGCAGAAGAGCTGCTTGTGCAGCGGCAGCAGCTTCATGTGGATCTCGGTGGCGCGCCGGGCGTCGCCGGCCACCGCCGCCATGCACAGCTCGTGCATCGCGCGCGGCGCGACGTTGGCCGTCACGCTGATGTTGCCCTGGCCGCCCAGCAGCATCAGGGCGATGGCGGTGGCGTCGTCCCCCGAGTAGAGCGAGAAGCCCTTCGGCTTCTGGCGCACCAGCCAGGCGGCGCGCTCGATGTTGCCGGTGGCTTCCTTGATGCCGACGACACCCGGCACCTCGGACAGGCGCAGCGCGGTCTCGACGCTCATGTCCGCGACGGTGCGGCCGGGCACGTTGTAGAGCACGACGGGCAGGTCGACGGCCTCGGCGATGGTGCGGAAGTGGCGGTAGATGCCTTCCTGCGTCGGCTTGTTGTAGTACGGCACGACCTGCAGCGAGCAGTCGGCGCCGACCTTCTTCGCGAAACGGGTGAGCTCGATCGCCTCCTGCGTGCTGTTGGCGCCGGCGCCGGCCATGATGGGCACGCGGCCCGCGGCCTGCTCGACCGACACGCGGATGATCTCGCAGTGCTCCTCGACCGACACCGTGGGCGACTCCCCGGTGGTGCCGACGACGCCGATGCAGTCGGTGCCTTCGGCGATGTGCCAGTCGATCAGGGCGCGCAGCGTGGGGTAATCGACGCTGCCGTCTTCGTGCATCGGCGTGACGAGCGCGACGATGCTGCCAACAATCGGTTTCATAGCGGTACCGCTTCCTCGGAATCGGCGGAGTTTAACCGTCGGGACGGGGCCGCCTCACAGGGGG
The DNA here is from genome assembly GCF_036621135.1 of Aquincola agrisoli. NCBI lineage: Bacteria > Pseudomonadati > Pseudomonadota > Betaproteobacteria > Burkholderiales > Sphaerotilaceae > Aquincola > Aquincola agrisoli. The sequence goes on along the minus strand of NZ_JAZIBG010000056.1, from coordinate 249,157 downwards.
TAACGCGCCAGTGCGGCTGTTGCGGGCCCCGCGCGCACGGCGGCGATGCGCTGCACGAAGCGCGGCGGCGCGTCGATGAAACCGTCCTCGTACGCGACGACACGCAGCGCCTGCGCCGCCTGCAGCAGCTCGCCGGGGCGCAGCAGGAACTCGGGCCGCGCGGGGCGTCCGACCGTCTCGTTACCGGCGGCAAAAGTTTCGTAAATCAGCACGCCGCCTTCGGCAAGGGCGCCGACGAGCGTCGGCAGCAGCGGGCGCCAGAGGTAGTGGGTGACGACCACCGCGTCGAAGCGCTCGCCGGCCGGCAGCGGCCACGGGCCGGCCTCGATGTCGGCCACCACGATGCGGCCCAGCGCCTGCAGCGGTGCCACCGCGTCCGCGTCGCGGTCGATGCCCGTGACGCGCAGGCCTCGCTGCGCCAGCCAGCGCAGGTGCCGGCCGCTGCCGCAGGCCACGTCGAGCACCGTGCCGCCCGGCGCGATGAGCCCGGCCCAGCGCTGCACCCAGGCCGACGGCTCGGCTCCGGCGGTCCCCTGCGAGGCCGCGCAAGGCACGGCGGCCGGCCCGGCCCCGTTGCCGCTCAAAAGCAGCTCCAGAGCTGGTCGGCCAGGTCGCGCATCAGGGTGGGCTGCAGGTAGGCCATGAACACCGCGGCCAGCACGGCCGCGGCAACGGCCCAGCCCGCCGCCCGGCGCAGGCGCGGTGTCATGCCGGCACCGCCGCCGGCCGGCGCACGATCGGCGTCTCGCGCACCGGCAGGTTCACCAGCGCCGCGAACAGCCCCAGCGCAGCGGCCAGCCACCACACCACGTCGTAGCTGCCGGTGGTGTCGTAGAGCTTGCCGCCCAGCCACACGCCCAGGAAGCTGCCGATCTGGTGGCTCAGGAAGACGAAGCCGCCCAGCGTCGACAGGTACTGCACGCCGAAGATCTGCGCGACGACCGCGTTGGTGGGCGGCACGGTCGACAGCCACAGGAAGCCCATTGCCCCGGCGAACACGTACACGCTGGCCGGCGACAGCGGCACGAACAGGAAGGCGACGATCGCCACCGTGCGCAGCGCGTAGATGGTTGCGAGGATGTGGCGCTTGGCCAGCCGCTGGCCGAGCACCCCGGCCGTGTAGGTGCCGAACACGTTGAACAGGCCGATCAGCGCCAGCGCGTAGGTGGCCACCTGGGGCGACAGGCCATGGTCCTTCAGGTAGCTGGGCAGGTGCACGCCGATGAACACCACCTGGAAGCCGCAGACGAAGTAGCCCGCCATCAGCAGCCGGAAGCTGGGGTAGCCGAAGGCCTCGCGCAGCGCCTGCGGCAGGCTCTGCCGCGGGCCGGCGGACGCCGTGGCCGCGGCCGGCTCGCGCAGGCCGAAGGCCAGCGGCAGGATGGCCAGCGCCGCGAAGCTCAGCACGAAGAGCGCGTTCTGCCAGCCGAAGCCGCCGATCAGCCAGTTCTCCACCGGCACCATCAGGAACTGCCCGAACGAGCCCGCCGCGGCGGCCACGCCCATGGCCCACGAGCGCTTCTCGGCCGCCACGTTGCGGCCGATCACGCCGTAGATCACCGCGTAGGTGGTGCCCGACTGCGCCATGCCGATCAGCAGGCCCGCACTGCCCATGAACGCCACGCCCGAGGTCGACAGCGCCATCAGCACCAGCCCCAGCGCGTAGAAGATGCCGCCGACCAGCAGCACGCGGAAGGCGCCGAAGCGGTCGGCCAGCATGCCGGCCAGCGGGCCGGCCAGGCCCCAGGCGAGGTTCTGCACCGCCATCGCCAGCGCGAAGGTCTCGCGCGTCCAGCCGCGGTCCATCGTGATCGGCTGCAGCCACAGGCCGAAGCCGTGCCGGATGCCCATGGAGAGGGTGACCACCATCGCGCCGCACAGCAGCACCTGGTTCATCGACAGCGGGCGCGAGGGGCGTGAATGCATCCGTCGGAATCTATCCGAAACGGGCCGGTCGCCTGGTCGCGTTCGTCGATGTCCCTGTCAATCATAAAAATGACTGCAAGTTCCAATCAATTTTTGATTCGTTTGTCAATGCCTGCAAGCCAGCTTCGGCCGCGTACTAATGCCGATATCAGCGCGTTGACAGCAGTTTGATGACGTGTTGTTTCTTTTGAAACCCTGGTGTTTCAAGAAATGAGGGCTTGCCGAAGAGCATCCGCGCTCCTTCACAACCAGGGATCGAGGATGTTCTTCTCTGCAAGGATTTGGGGCCGGGCCCGTTGCGCCGCCCTGCTGATGGCACTAGGCGCCCAGGCGCTGGCCAGCACACCGGGCGGCCGCTTTGCGCCGCAGCCGGTCGGCTGGGCTGCACCACCTTTGGGCGGGGCGTGCCCCGCCACTCCCAGCGCCAACCCCGCGGCGCGCATCGACCGCGTTTGGCTGGCGCAGACCCATTTGATGGAGACCGGCTGGCCGTTCTTCTTCCTCGTGGCCAACCGCCCGGCCCTGGTGAAGGTGGACGTCAGCGCCCCCTCCGGCACCGCCGTGCCGACCGGCCACGTCACCGCGCGCTGGCCCGACGGCCGGAGCGAGACCCTGTGCCTGCGCTCGCCGGCCGCCCTGCCAGCCGCCGTCGACATGCGACCGCAGCCGCTGAAGCAGGATCTCGGCAACAGCTATGCCCTGGCGCTGCCGGCGGCGTGGCTGCGCCCCGGCCTGGCGCTGTCGATCGACCTGGACGGGGGCGCAACGGTGTCGCGCAGCGCGTCCGAGCTCAAGGTGGGGGCCAGTCCGGAACTGACGCTGGTCATCGCGAACATGCTGCTGTTCGGTGACACCCGGCCGCAACCCATGGGCGACGAACTGGCCGAGTTTGGCAGCAAGCTGCCGATCAGCGGGCTGCGTGTGGCCACGCTGCCGTTCGACCTGGCGTTGCCGAGGTTGGTGATTCCCCCCCGCGGGGATTCCCTCACGCCCAATGGTGCCACGCAATCGACGCCCGCCCAGTGGGCGGACCGCATGCCGAGTTGCACCCCCGCGCAGAAGGCCGCCGGCACCTGCGTGCCCTACAGCGGCTATGGGATCCTGACCTCCGCCTTGGCGTTGGTGGCGGCGCTGCAGCGTGCCAACGGCATGACCGAGCTCTCGCTCTGGTACGGCGCTCTCGGTCTCGGCAGCGGCTTGGGAGGCGGCCTCGGCGGCAGCAGCGTCGGCATCGCGGACGGTTTCGGCCTGCCTTTCAACCACGAGATGGGCCATGCGATGGGCCTGCCGCACCTGGGCAGCGTGACCGGTGCCCGCCAGACGAGCCCGACGGCCCTGATGCATCCCTATGTGGGCGAGACCGTCCAAGGCGACGGCCAGCCGCTCGGCGGGGGCTTCGGCCGCACCGCGGCGTACGACCCGCTGGACCACGGCATCGTGCAGGCGGTATGCGCTGACACCGCGCTGGAGCAGCACGATCCCATGCAACGAAGCTGCAATACGTTACGTGCCGGCCGGAAGCTCGACCACTTCTCGGACTCCGCCATCTTCAAGCTGCTGCGCTATTTCAACGGCGACCCGGACCCTGTGGGCGGGACCGTGCCGTACTTCAGCCGGCTACTGCCCGGTTCCAGCGCGGAGCAGCCGGTGGCCACCCGCTTTCAGTTCCCGTCCGACTGGGGGCGTGCGCAGGCCACCGTCGACAGCGATGGCACCTGGACCGTGAAGCGCTGGTCCGCGACGGCCAACGCCTACGTGCAACTGCAGCGGCCGCCCGGCGGCGACGCCGGCTTCCTCGACGTGCCGCCGCCGGCGCCAGCGGGCCAGCGCTTCGAGCGCTACTACGACTTCAAGTTTCCGCAGGAGGTCGATGTGCCGGTGTTCACCGTGTTCGGCACCTTCAACGTCACCGACGATGCCACCAGCACGATCTACGACGTGCGGACCACGCGGGGGAACCTGATGCGCCTGTGGGAACCCGCCAGGCCCGAGCACTTCGACCTGATGCGCCGCGGTACCGGCGTCGACGGCTTTCGGGCGGGCTATGACCTGCACCTGCGGGTCACATGGCAGGACGGCAGCGTGCGCACCTTCGCGATGCCGTGGCATGTCTCGCCGACCACGGATCCGATGAAGGGCTTCGCGACCTGGGCGTTCAACGTGCCGGACGACGGGCGTGCGCTGGACCGGGTCGAGCTGTTGTACCGGCCGCTGTGTGTGTACACGGCTGGCATCAGCTACAGCTGCAACATCGGCTTGCCCTCGAACGGCATCACGGCGGCCAACGTGTACGACCGGGCGCGCGTAGCGGCGCGCTGGATCGCACCGCGCTGAGCCGGGCCGCCGCCGTGGCGGGCGAGCGCCCTAAACTCCCGCCGTCATGGCAAACAAGCAACCGACCTACGGCGAAGCGTCCATCCGCGTGCTCAAGGGCCTCGAGCCCGTCAAGCAGCGGCCGGGCATGTACACCCGCACCGACAACCCCCTGCACATCGTGCAGGAGGTGATCGACAACGCGGCCGACGAGGCGCTGGCCGGCCACGGCAAGCGCATCGCGGTCACGCTGCATGCCGACGGCTCCATCGGCGTCGACGACGACGGCCGCGGCATTCCCTTCGGCCTGCACCCGGAAGAGCAGGTGCCGGTGGTGGAGATCGTGTTCACCCGCCTGCATGCCGGCGGCAAGTTCGACAAGGGCGCCGGCGGCGCCTACAGCTTCTCGGGCGGCCTGCACGGCGTGGGCGTCAGCGTCACCAATGCGCTGGCCACGCGCCTGGAAGTGGCCGTGTGGCGCGATGGCCAGCACGCGCGGCTCGCGTTCTCGGGCGGCGACGTGGTGGAGCCGCTGACCGTGGTGAAGGCCGCGTCCAGCGAGCGCCGGCACGGCACCTCGGTGCGCGTGTGGCCCGACGCCAAGTACTTCGAGAGCCCCGACCTGCCGCGCCACGAGCTCGTGCACCTGCTGCGCAGCAAGGCCGTGCTGATGCCCGGCGTGACGGTGACTTTGACGGTCGAGAAAAGCGGCGAGACCACCACGTGGCTCTACAAGGGCGGCCTGCGCGACTACCTGATGCAGCACCTGGCGGCCGACCCGATCATTCCGCTGTTCGAGGGCGAGCAGTACGCCAGCGCGGCCGAGACCGAAAACTTCGCCGAGGGCGAGGGCGCCGCCTGGTGCGTCGCCTACACGGAAGAGGGCACGACGCTGCGCGAGAGCTACGTCAACCTCATCCCGACGGTGGCCGGCGGCACGCACGAGGCGGGTCTGAAGGACGGGCTCTTCGGCGCCATCAAGAACTTCATCGAGATGCATTCGCTGATGCCCAAGGGCGTGAAGCTGATGCCCGAAGACGTGTTCTCGCGCGCCAGCTTCGTGCTGAGCGCCAAGGTGCTCGACCCGCAGTTCCAGGGCCAGATCAAGGAGCGGCTGAACAGCCGCGACGCGCTGCGGCTGGTGTCGTCGTACGCCAAGCCCACCTTCGAGCTGTGGCTGAACCAGCACGTGGCGCACGGCAAGCGGCTGGCCGAGCTGGTCATCAAGCAGGCGCAGACGCGCCAGCGCGCCAGCCAGAAGGTGGAGAAGCGCAAGGGCTCCGGCGTGGCCGTGCTGCCGGGCAAGCTCACCGACTGCGAGAGCCGCGACCTGCTGCTGAACGAGGTGTTCCTGGTCGAGGGCGACTCGGCCGGCGGCAGCGCCAAGATGGGCCGCGACAAGGAGACCCAGGCCGTGCTGCCGCTGCGCGGCAAGGTGCTCAATGCCTGGGAGGTGGAGCGCGACCGGCTCTTCGCCAACAACGAGATCCACGACATCGCGGTGGCGGTCGGCGTCGACCCGCACGGCCCGGCCGACGAGCCCGACCTGAGCGGCCTGCGCTACGGGAAGATCTGCATCCTGTCGGACGCCGACGTGGACGGCTCGCACATCCAGGTGCTGCTGCTCACCCTGTTCTTCCGCCACTTCCCGAAGCTGATCGCCAAGGGCCACATCTACGTGGCCAAGCCGCCGCTCTACCGCATCGACGCGCCGGCGCGCGGCAAGAAGCCGGCCGCGAAGATCTACGCGCTCGACGACGGCGAGCTGACGGCGGCGCTCGACAAGCTGCGCAAGGAAGGCGCGCGCGAGAACGCGTGGACGATCAGCCGCTTCAAGGGCCTGGGCGAGATGAGCGCCGAGCAGCTCTGGGACACCACGCTCAACCCCGACACGCGCCGCCTGCTGCGCGTGGACGTGGGGGCGCTCGACATCGGCGGCACCATCCAGTCGCTGACCAAGCTGATGGGCAAGGGCGAGGCCGCCGCGCGGCGCGAGCTGATGGAGCTGAAGGGCGACGCGGTGGAAGTGGACGTATGAAGGGGCTGCCATGAAGTACGAGATCACCCGCAGCGGCCCGCGCATCGAGGCCATCGGCGCGCACGCTGGCTACCGCATCCGCCTGTCGACGGCCAGGCCGGGCGGTGGCACCGGGTGGCCGCTGCATGTCGCCGTGCGCGGCTCCGAAAGCGAGGACGAGGTGGAGGTCCCGTTGCCGCAGCACCACCTGCGCAGCCAGGACGAGGCGCTCGAGTTCGGCTACGACTGCGCGGTGCTCTACATCGACGCGATGGACCACCGCCTGCCCTAGGCGCGGCGGTCCGCGGCCCGGCCCGGGCCGGCCCCGCGGCCGCGGCGCAGCCACAGGGCCGCACCGCCCAGGGCCGCCATCAGGAAAGTGGCAGGCTCCGGCACGCTGGACGGCATGACGCTGAAGCTCACCTGCACCTCGGCGGTGGAAGGCACGGCCGGCACGGACGAGAACTCCACGTAAGCGGCCGGCGACAGCCAGCTGGCGAGGAACAGGTTGGCGTAGGTGCCGCCGGCCGTCGCGTAGCCGATGCCGTGCGTGGTCAGCCGGCCGTCGGCCCGCACGAGGTTGTCGACCGCGAACGGCTCGTTGCCCGGGATCGCGGTGCCGTGGGGCTGCAGCGAGACGATGCTGTCGCCGTTGCGCAGCCCGGTGATGCCGGTGACGAGGTAGTAGCCGTCGGCGTCGGCGTTGTCGGCCGTGGTCAGCGTGCCGCGCGCGTCGACGCCGCTCGCCACGTACTGCCAGTCCCACAGCAAGGCCGCCTGCGCCGGTGCGGCGCACAGGGTGGCGGCGAGGGCGGCCCAGGCCATGGGCATGGGCATGAGGTACTTCTGCAGGCGGTACGTCGGCCGGTGGCGGCGGTACTCGATCGGCATGGAGGTCTCCGTGCCCCGCGACGGCGGGGCCGCCGCGATGCTAGCCGCCGCCCAAGGCTCGTGTCAGCATCGGTGACCAGAATGGCGTGCGGCTCCGGAGGCAACGTGCCCAGCGCATTCAATTTCAACGCGTCACCGTTCGACTGCCTGAACGCCGACGAGCGCCAGCTCGTGCGCGACCACGTCGACATCGCCTACTTCAAGGAGGGCGAGGCGGTGCTGGAGCCGGGCACCCGGCCGACGCACCTGTTCGTCGTCATCAAGGGCTTCGTGCGGCAGTTCGACGGCGAGGGGCTGGTCGACACCTACGGCCCCGACGACACCTTCGACGGGCGTGCGCTGGTGGCGGGCAAGGCCAGCAGCCGCTTCGTGGCGGCCGAGGAGGTGCTGGCCTACCAGCTCGCGCACGATGCGGTCAACGACCTGATCTCGCGCAACGCGACCTTCGGCGCGCTGCTGTTCGCCGACCTGTCCAACAAGCTGAGCGCGCTGTCGCGCCACGGCAGCCAGCACGAGCTGCAGTCGCTGACCATGGCCCGGGTGCAGGAGGCGGCCATCCGCCCGGTGCAGGAGGTCGATGCGTCGACCGACATCGTCTCGGTCGCGCGGCTGTTCAGCGCGCAGCGCACCGACCGCGTGCTGGTGCGCGATGCCGGCGCCACGCCGCCGCGGCTGGGCATCTTCACGACCACCGGCCTGCAGCGCGCGATCCTGCAGGGCGTGCCGCTGGACCGGCTCGCCGTGGGGCCGCTGAGCAGCGCGCCGCTCGTCACCATCGCGCCGCAGGCGTACCTGTTCGACGCGCAGGCGCTGATGATCCGCCACAAGGTGCGGCGGCTGGTGGTGGTGGAGCCGGAGGAGGGCCAGCCGGCGCACGAAGGCCGCGTGCTCGGCACGTTGGACCAGGTCGACCTGCTCAGCTTCCTGTCCAACCATTCGTACCTGATCACGCGTGAGATCCTGGAGGCCGCCGATCTGGCCGCGCTCGAGGGCCCGGCCGAGCGCATCGGCGGGTTGATCGCGCTGCTGCACCGCGGCGGCACGCCGGTGCGGCAGATCGCCCGGCTGGTGCAGGAGCTGAACGCCCGGCTCTTCGAGCGCGCCTGGCAGCTCATCGCCCCGGCCGAGCTGGTGGCCAACAGCTGCCTCTTCGTGATGGGCAGTGAGGGCCGCGGCGAGCAGCTGCTGAAGACCGACCAGGACAACGGCCTCGTGCTGCGCGACGGCTACGAGCCGCCTGCCGGCCTGGCCGCGCTGTGCGACCGCTTCTCCGCCGCGCTGGCCGGCTTCGGCTACCCGCCATGCCCCGGCCGCATCATGCTGAGCAATCCCGAGTGGCGGCACCCCGCGGCCGAGTTCGCGCGCACGGTGCGCGGCTGGCTGCTGGCGCCCACGCCCGAAAGCCTGATGGCGCTGGCCATCTTCATCGACGCGCACGCGGTCTGCGGCGACGCGAAGCTGCTGGACACGCTGCGCGGCGAGGTCTTCCAGCTGGTGATCGACAACGACGTGCTGCTCGCGCGCTTCGCCGCCGCGATCAACGCCTTCGACAGCGGCGGCGGCTGGTGGAGCCGGCTGCTGCCGCAGGGCGACGAAGCGGAGCGGCTCGACATCAAGAAGGCCGGCCTGTTCCCGCTGGTGCATGGGGTGCGCGCCCTGGCGCTGGCGCACCGGATCCGGGCCACCGGCACGGTCGAACGCATCGAGGCGCTGGCCGCCGACCACCGCCTGCCGCCGGACCTGGCCGGCGCCCTCGTGGACAGCCTGCACTTCTTCATGGGCCTGCGGCTGGAGGCCGGGCTGCAGGCGCAGAAGGCCGGCCGGCCCTACGGCGGCATCGTCGTCAACCAGCTCAGCAGCCTCGACCGTGACCTGTTGAAGGACACGCTGGGCGTGGTCAAGCGCTTCCGGACCATGCTGTTCCAGCGCTTCCGGCTGGACCTGGTGTGAACACGGTCTGGAGCGCGCCCTGGCGCCGGCTGGTGCGTGCATGGATGCTCTACCACCTCGGCGACCAGCGCTTCCGCTTCCTCTACGACCGCGCGCCCGCCGACGAATGGGTGTCCGTCGATTGCGAGACCACCGGCCTGGACCCCCACCGCGACGAGATCATCTCGATCGGCGCGGTGCGCATCGTGGGCAACCGCGTGCTGACGAGCGAGCGCTTCAGCCTGCTGGTGCGCCCTTCGAAGGCCATCTCTGCCGAGGCGGTGAAGGTGCACGGCCTGCGCGAGCGCGACGTGGCGCAGGGCGTGGACATCGACGAGGCGATGCACCGGCTGCTGCACTTCATCGGGCCTCGGCCGCTGGTGGGCTACTACCTCGAGTTCGACGTCGCGCTGATCAACCGCGCGATCTTCCCGATGCTGGGCGTGCGCCTGCCGCAGCCCAAGCTGGAGATCTCCGCCATGTACTACGACTGGAAGCAGCGCCGCCTGCCGCCCTACCAGCACGGCGCGGGCATCGACCTGCGTCTGGCCACGCTGATGGCCGACCTGGGCCTGCCCACCCGGCACGCGCACGATGCGGTGAACGACGCGATCATGGCCGCGCTGGCCTTCGTCAAGCTGAGGGCGCTGCTGGCGGCGCCGTGACGCCGGCCGGCATGCTCAGGCCCGCAGCGTCGACCGGGCCAGCATCGGCACCGGCCGGCGGGGCGCGGCCCGGCCCCGTGCCACCGCGGCCTGCAGCCCGGCGATGGCGGCTTCGGGATCGGCCGCGCCCGTGACCGCGCTGACGACGCACACGCCGTCCGCGCCGCAGCGCATCGCCTCGGCGCAGCGTGCTGCGTCCATGCCGCCGATGCCGACCACCGGCACCTCGCTGAGCAGGGCGCACCAGTAGGCAAGGTTGTCCTCGCCCTGCGGCGTCCACGGCATGACCTTCAGCTGCGTCGCGTGGATCGGGCCGCAGGCGATGTAACTCGGCCGCAGCGCCCAGGCGCGGCAGACCTCCCAGTAGGCATGCGTGCTCACGCCCAGCCGCAGGCCGGCGCGGCGGATGGCGCCGAGGTCCGCGGTGTCGAGGTCTTCCTGCCCCAGGTGCACGCCGTAGGCGCCCTGGGCGATCGCCTCGCGCCAGTGGTCGTTGACGAAGAGCTGCGCCCCGGCCGCGCGGGCGGCCGCGACGCTGCGGGCGATCTCCGCGGCGAGCCGGCCCGGCTCGGCCTGCTTGACGCGCAGCTGCACCGTGCGCACGCCGGCGGCCAGCACGCGCTCGATCCAGTCGGCGCTGTCGACGATCGCGTAGAGGCCCATCGACCGCTCGGCCAGCGGCGCGAAGCCTTCCGCGGCCCGCTGCACGGGCAAGTTGCCGGCCTGCAGCGCAAAGCCTGCCAGCGAGGCCCCGGCGGGCAGGCGGTGCTGCTGGGCCTCGAACATGCGGGCCAGGATCTCGGCCTCGCGCTCGACGAAGCCGAGCGCCCGCGCCGCCGCCAGCGGCGTCGGAGCCGGCACGCCGAAGGCCTCGCACACCCGCTGCTCGTACTGCTCGTCCCACATGGTGCGGCTCACAGCTCGAAGGGCCGCCCGCCCACGGGCGTGCTGGCCACGGCCATGTCCTGCGCGGCGATCAGGCCCGCGCGCCGGCCCAGCCGGCCGGCCTCGATCGCATGGCCGAACGCACGCGCCATGCGCACCGGGTCGACCGCCTGCGCCACCGCGGAATTGAGCAGCACCGCGTCGAAGCCCAGCTCCATCGCCTGCGCCGCGTGCGACGGGGCGCCCAGCCCGGCGTCGACGATCAGCGTGGCCTCGGGCAGCCGCGCGCGCAAGGTGCGCAGCGCCCAGGGATTGAGCAGGCCCTGGCCCGAGCCGATGGGCGCGCCCCACGGCATCAGGATGCGGCAGCCGGCATCGAGCAGGCGCTGGCAGGTCACCAGGTCGTCGGTGCAGTACGGGAAGACCTCGAAGCCCTCGCGCACCAGCTCGCCGGCGGCGGCCACCAGCTCGAACGGATCGGGCTGCAGCGTGTGCTCGTCGCCCACCACCTCGAGCTTGATCCAGTGCGTGCCCATCAGCTCGCGCGCCATGTGCGCCAGCGTGACCGCCTCGCGTGCGCTGCGGCAGCCGGCGGTGTTGGGCAGCAGGTGCGCGCCGCGTGTGCGCACCGCGTCGCGCACGATCTCGACGAAGCCCGCATGGGCGTCGCCGCCGCCTGCCAGCTCGCGCTTCAGGCCGAGCGTGACCACCTGGGCGCCGGAGGCCTCGATGGCCCGGCCCAGCACCTGGGGCGACGGATAGCCCGCCGTGCCCAGCAGGAAGCGGCTGCGCAGCACGACGCCGGCCAGCGTGAACGCGTCGTCCGCGTCCGGGGTGTTGTCGATCGTCATGGTCAACCTCCGACGATGGGTTTGAAGCAATGGACCTGGTCGCCGTCGCGCAGCACGTGGCTGTCGCGCAGCGCCCGGGCGACGAAGGCGCCGTTGACCGCCGTGGCCACCGCCTCGGGGGCATGGCCCAGGCGCTGCAGCAGCGCGGCCAGCGTGTCGCCCGGCAGCAGCGGGTGCGGCTCGCCGCCCAGCGTCACCGTGGCACGCGGCGGGTCGGGTGGCAGGGCGTGGTTCATGCGGCCTCCTTCGCGGCGCGGCCGGCCGCGCCGGGCAGCGCGGCCGCGAGCGCCTCCTCCACCAGGGCCGGCGCCAGCAGCCAGCCGTGGCGGAAGAGGCCGTTGATGCGCGTCAGGCCCGGCACGGTATCGATGCGCGGCAGGTTGTCGGGCAGGGCAGGGCGCAGGTTGGTGTCGGTGTGCACGATGCGGGCCTCGGCCAGCTCGGGCAGCACGCTGTGCGCGGCGCTGAGCAGACCGAGCGTGCTGCGCACCGAGATCGGCGAGCGGTCTTCGGATTCGATCTCGGTGGCGCCCACGAGCACGATGTCGTCGGGCCGTGGCACCAGGTACACGCGCCAGCGCGGGTGCAGCAGCCGCAGCGGCCGGTGCAGCACGAGGCCGCGTGCGTGCAGCCACAGCAGCTCGCCGCGCACGCCGCGCACCGGCAGGTCGGGCCGGGCGCCGAGGCCGCGCACCTCGAACACGTGGTGGAAACGCTCGCCGTCGAGGCGGCCAGGGGCCACGCGTTGCACGGCCGTGCCCCAGCGCCATTGCGCGCCGTGCAGGGTGGCACCGGCCGCCAGCGCCTGCATGGCCTGCACGCTGTGCACCTGTCCTTCGCCGGGCAGCAGCCAGCCGAGCGACGGGCCGTGCACGGCCGGTTCCAGCGCCCGCAGCGCGGCGGCATCGAGCGGCTGCGGCGCCAGGCCGGCGGCCAGCTTGCCCTGCAGCACGGCGAGCAGCCGCTGGGCGCTGCCGGCATCGCTGCGGTGGGCGAGCAGCAGGCTGCCTTCGCGGCGGAAGTCCACCGGCTGCGGCAGCTGCGGCAGCCACTGCGCCCACAGGTCGAGCGACCGCCATCCGCGCTCGGCGGTGCGCAGATCGGCCGATTCCAGCTCGGCGATCGGGCTCAGCATGCCGGCGGCCGTCCAGCCCGCGGCATGCGGCGGCGAGCGGTCGGCGGCCTGCGCCGCCGGATCGAACACCGTGACCCGATGGCCGGCCGCGGCGAGCCGCCAGGCCAGCAGGCGGCCCAGCAGCCCGGCGCCGGCGATGCCGATGTGCTGCGATGCCGCCGTCATGCCGCCTCCGCTTCGGCCCTGCCGTGCAGCGGCAGCAGGCGCGTCGGCAGCGGCGCATGCCCGTGGTTGAGCGGCCCGTTGCCGGCGCCGAGCCGCACGGCTGCGCCATGGCGCAGCGCCTGCTGCACGTAGGTATGCGCGGCGCCCACCGCGTCGGCCAGCGGCAGGCCCAGGGCCAGCTGCGCCGCAATGGCGGACGACAGCGTGCAGCCGGTGCCGTGCAGGTTGCGGCTCGCGATGCGCGGGGCGCTGAAGCGGTGGCGTTCGCCGCTGCGCAGCGCCAGCACGTCGATGACCCGGTCGCCCGGCAGGTGGCCGCCCTTCAGCAGCACGGCGCGGGCGCCCTGGGCCAGCAGCTCGTCGGCCGCGCCGTCGAGCTGCTCGGCCGCCGTGAGCGGCCGGCCCACGAGCAGGGCGGCCTCGTCGAGGTTGGGCGTGACCAGCTTGCAGCGTGGGAACAGCTCGCGCACCAGAACCGCGACGGCCCCGCGGTCGATCAGGGCCGAGCCGCTGGTCGACACCATCACCGGATCGAGCACGACGGGCTGCAGCCGATGGCGGTCGATCGCCGCGGCGACCGTGTGCACGATGTCGGGCGAATGCAGCATGCCGATCTTGACCGCGTCGGTGCCGATGTCGTCGAGCACCGCATCGAGCTGCGCGCGAAGGAAGCCGGGCGGCACGCCATGGATCGCCCGCACGCCGCAGGTGTTCTGTGCGGTGAGCGCAGTGATGGCGCTGGTGCCGTAGCAGCCGAGCGCGGCGAAGGTCTTGAGGTCGGCCTGGATGCCGGCGCCGCCGCCGCTGTCCGAGCCGGCGATGGTCAGCACGCGTGCATAGGCGTGGTGGTGGGGTGCATCGGCGGGGGTCATTCGCGCTGCCTTTCGGGTCGGGGCCCCGGGCCGCGCCGAAGAGGGGAGGAAGAACCGCCTGCCGGGCGGTGCTGCTTCCCTCCGCTGGCATGACCCAGTTCAGGTTCAAAGGGTGTTTCTCAGTCGCGCTGCGGCGCGACACCCCTAGCAAGGCGCCGATTATCACGCCAGCCGCGGCGAGGGCCACTAGAATCGCGCCCGCTCCGGATGTGCCGGAGCCTTCGCTGGGGGTGTTGGGCTGCGCAGGTGCTGTGGCGGCCCGACTGAGACAGTCCCTTTGAACCTGATTGAGGTAATCCTCGCGCAGGGAAGCCGACGGACCTTGTCCGCTGCGCCTCACACGGGCGCCGCATGCAGTCTCCGCTTTGCCGCCCTGCCATCGACCCGAGACAACGATGGCAACCCACGCCCTTCCCACGTTCCGCTGCCATGCCCTTGCCATGGCGGCCACGCTCGCGCTCGGCCTGCCGGCCCATGCGCAGGAGCCGTCCACCCAGACCATCCAGGTCACCGGGCGCGTGCTGCAGGCGGCGCCCGGCATCGGTGGCTTCGGCGAGCAGCCGCTGGCGCGCTCGCCATTCGCCGGCATCGTCGCGGGCGGCCCTGCGCTGGCCGATGCCGGCATCGAGCGCCTGTCCGACATCACGCGGCTCGACGCCAGCCTTTCCGACGCCTACAACTCCGAGGGCTACTGGAGCTACCTCAGCGTGCGCGGCTTCGTGCTGGACAACCGCTTCAACTACCGCCGCGACGGCCTGCCGATCAACGCGGAGACCGCCATCGGACTGGCCAACAAGGACCGCGTCGAGGTGCTCAAGGGCACCAGCGGCATCCAGGCCGGCACCAGCGCGCCCGGCGGGCTGGTCAACTTCGTCGTCAAGCGGCCGGAGGCCAGCGTGCGCAGCGCGGCGATCGAGTGGCGCGAGAACGGCAGCATCGGCGTCGCCGCCGACGTGGGCCAGCGCTTTGGTGCGAACGAAGCCTTCGGCCTGCGTGTCAACGCGGCCTATGACCACTTCGATCCGCAGACGCGCTCGCTCGAAGGCCACCGCCGCCAGCTGGCCGTGGCCGGCGACTGGCGGCTCGGGCCGGACACGCTGATCGAGGCGGAGTTCGAGCACTCGCTGCAGCGCCAGCCGAGCGCGCCGGGCTTCAGCATGCTGGGCGACCGGGTGCCGAGCGCGAAGGACATCGACCCGCGCACCAACCTCAACAACCAGCCCTGGTCGCAGCCGGTGGTGATGGAGGGCAACACCGCGTCGCTGCGCTGGCAGCAGCGGCTGGGCGCGGACTGGCGCTTCACCGCGCACGGCATGACGCAGCGGCTCGCCACCGACGACCGGCTCGCGTACCCCTTCGGCTGCAGCGCGGAGGAGAACTACTCGCGCTACTGCAGCGATGGCAGCTTCGACCTCTACGACTTCCGCAGTGAGAACGAGCGCCGCCGCAGCGATGCCCTCGACCTCACGCTGAGCGGCCGTGCCGCGACCGGCGGCATCGGGCACCAGCTGTCCGCGGGCGTGCTCTTCACGCGTTTCGAGAGCCGCTTCCGGCGCCAGGCCTACAACTGGACCGGCGTGGGCAGCATCGACGGCGACGTGTTCACCAACCCGGCTCCCGAGCTGACCGACGAGAACACGAACCGCGACGAGCGCAGCACCGAGCTCTACCTGCGCGACACCGTGCAGCTCGCGCCCGACTGGCGCCTGTGGGCCGGCCTGCGCCACACGCGGCTGCACCGCGACAGCGTGCGCACCGACGGCTCCCGCCCGACCGGCTACGCACAGAACGAGACGCTGCCCTGGCTGGCGCTCACGCACCAGTGGACGCCGGCGACGATGGTCTACGCGAGCTGGGGGCAGGGGCTGGAGTCGGACGTGGCGCCGAACCGCAGCCGCTACACCAACGCGGGCGAGGCGCTGCCCGCCATCAAGAGTCGGCAGACCGAGGTGGGCGTCAAGCATGAACGCGACGAGGTCTCGGCCTCGCTCGTCGGCTTCCTGATCGACCGGCCGGTGGCGGAAGACATCGGCGCCTGCGAGGACGACGGCAGCTGCACGCGCAGGATCGACGGCAGTGCCCGCCACCGCGGCGTGGAGGCCAGCGGCGCCTGGCACCGCGGCCCCTGGCAGTTGCGCGGCAGCGCGATGTGGCTGCATGCCGAGCGGCGCGGCTCGTCGATCGATGGCATCAACGGCCGGCGCCCGACCAACGTGCCCGCGCGTTCGCTGCGCCTGCAGGCGGCCTATGCGCCGGGCGCCGTGCCGGGCCTGCAACTGCAGGCCGGGCTGGTCCACGAGGGCGACCGCATGGTGCTGGCCGACAACAGCGCGCGCATCCCGGGCTGGACCACGGTGAACCTGGGTGCCCGCTACGTGCAGCGGCTGGCGGCCAGCCAGCTCACCTGGCGCCTGGGCGTCGACAACGTGGGCGACCGCGGCGCCTGGCGCGAGTCGCCGTTCCAGTATGGACACGTCTACCTGTATCCGTTGGCCCCCCGGACTTTTCGCGCTTCTGTCCAGATAGATCTTTGACCTGAAGAAAAATAACGCTATACTGCGAGGCTCAGTTCCCCGATAGCTCAGTCGGTAGAGCGCCGGACTGTTAATCCGTAGGTCCCTGGTTCGAGCCCAGGTCGGGGAGCCAACTGAATCGAAGGGGTTACGTCGCAAGACGTAACCCCTTTTCCTTTTCCTTTTCCTTTTGCGGATCGCGTTGGCAGTGGCGCGTGCAGGTATTCGGTAGGGACATGGCAGAGGGCCAAACCAGAAGCCCTGGTGCGGCCTGGAGGGGGCAAGATGGCACGGTGCCCCCAGACGAGCCATTGCACCCATGCCCACGCCATCGACCGAAGACACGACTTCGCCGCTCGCGCGCTACCGCGCGTTCCTCCGTGAGGGGCGGCTGGCTTACCAGTTCAGCCCGGCCGCCGGCCGCGCCGTGTTCTTCCCGCGCCTGGTCTGCCCCTTCACGGGCAGCACGGCGCTCGAATGGCGCGTCAGCGAAGGCCTGGGGACGGTGCATGCCACCACGGTCGTCCATCCGCGCGAGGGCGCGCCCTACAACGTCGCGTTGATCGACGTCGATGAAGGCTTCCGCATGATGTCCCGCGTCGACGCGGTGGCGCCCGAGGCTGTGCACATCGGCCTGCGTGTGCTGCTGCGCGTGGCCGAGGGCGCGCCCGACGAGGGGCCGCAGCCGGCCTTCGTGCCGGCCGGGGCGGACGGCGAAGGAGAGCAGCCATGAGTTCGAAGCGAGGCAGCGTCGCCATCGTCGGCGTCGCGGAATCCGACCTGGGCCAGGTGGCGCCCGGCCTGTCGCCGCTGGACCTGATGGCCCAGGGCATCACCCGCGCGCTCGACGACTGCGGGCTCGCGCTGAGCGCCGTCGACGGCCTCTTCGGCGCCGCGACCCAGAGCCGCATGCTGACGCTGGCGCTGCGCGAATACCTGGGCATCGATCCGACCTACGGCGATTCGACCTACCTCGGCGGCTCGTCGTTCATGACGCACGTGGCCCACGCCCAGGCCGCCATCGAGGCCGGCCTGTGCGAGGTGGCGGTCATCACCTACGGCAGCACCCAGCGTTCCGACGGCCGCAGCGCGACGCGTGGCAAGGACGTCAACCCCTACGAGACGCCGTTCAAGCCCTTCCTGCCCGCCAGCGCGTACGCGCTCGCCGCGTCGCGGCACATGCACGAGTACGGCACGACGCGTGAGCACCTGGCCGAGGTGGCCGTCGCGGCGCGGCAGTGGGCGCAGCTCAACCCCGCCGCGTGGGAGAAGAACGACCTGACGATCGAGCAGGTGCTGGGCGCCCGGATGGTCAGCTACCCGCTCACGGTGCGCGACTGCTGCCTCGTCACCGACGGCGGAGGCGCGGTCGTGATGACCTCGGCGGCGCGTGCCCGCTCGCTGCGCAAGCCGCCGGTGTACGTGCTGGGCTGCGGCGAGTCGGCCAGCCACGTGTCGATCTCCAACATGCCCGACCTCACCACGACCGCGGCCCGCCGGTCCGGCGAGCTGGCCTATGCGATGGCTGGCCTGGGCCCCAAGGACGTGAACGTGCGCGAGCTGTACGACGCGTTCACGCTGACCACGCTGCTGTTCCTGGAAGACCTGGGCTTTTGCGCCAAGGGGGAGGCCGGCCCCCTGGTGGCCGACGGCCGGCTGCGGCCGGGCGGCGCGCTGCCGACCAACACCAACGGCGGCGGCCTCTCGTACTGCCACCCGGGCATGTACGGCCTGCTGCTGCTGATCGAAGCGACGCGGCAGGTGCGCGGCGAATGCGGCGCGCGGCAGGTGGCGGGCTGCGACGTGGCGCTGGCGCATGGCAACGGCGGCGTGCTGTCGAGCCAGAGCACCGTGATCCTCGGCAGCGCCGCCACCGTCTGACTGGGCCAACGCGCATGACCGAACCCGACGACGACACCGCTCGCCTGCTGGCCGATGCGGCACAGGACTTCCTCCGGAACGCCCACGACCGCGAACGGCTGCGTGCGGTCTTTGAAAAGCGCAGCACCGTCGACCGCGGCTTCTGGCGCCAGATGGCGGAGCAGGGCTGGCTGGCCCTGCGCCTGCCCGAGGCGCAGGGCGGCAGCGGCCTGGCGTTGGCCCACGCGGCCGTGATCACCGAAGCGCTGGGCCGGCACGCGGTGCCCGAGCCCTTCATCGCCTGCGCGATGATGCCGGCCGCGCTGATGGCGGCCCTGCCGCCGTCGCCGGCGTGGGCGCCGCTGCACCGCGGCCTGATCGATGGCCGGCACGTGAGCACGGTGGCCTGGCAGGCGCATCCGCAGGCCATGGACGCCGATGAGCCGGGCATCGTCGCCGAGCCCGCGCCAGGCGGTGTCCGGCTGACCGGCCGGGCCTTCGGCGTGGTGGGCGCGCCGATGGCCGACAGCGTGCTCGTGAGCGCGCTGCATGAGGGCCGGCCCTCGCTGTGGCGCATGCCTCGCGGCACCGAAGGCGCCGTGTGGCAGGACGTGCTGGCCTGCGACGGTGGCACCGTCTCGGTCCTCGATGTCGACATGCTGCTGCCGGCCGACACGCTGCTGGCGCAGGGCCCCCGCGTGGCCGCCGCGCTGCAGCAGGCCCTCGACGAGGCCACGCTGCTGGCCGCCTGCCAGCTCGTGGGTACCGGCTCGGCCGCGCTGGCCCTGACGCTGGACTACCTGCGCACGCGACAGCAGTTCGGCCGCACGATCGGCAGCTTCCAGTCGCTGCAGCACCTGGCGGCCGACGTGCGCATCCAGCTCGCGCTGGCGCAGGCGGCCTGCATGGCGGCGTTGCAGCGGCAGCCTGGCCCGGCCCGTGAAGGCGATGCGCGGGCCGACGCACAGGCCCGCGCCGCCATCGCGGCCGCCAAGGCACGCGCTTGCGACGCCGCCTTGCAGGCCGGCCGCTTCGGCATCCAGGCGCATGGCGCCATCGGCTTCGCGGCCGAGGGCGATGCCGGCCTCTTCCTGAAATCGGCGATGCGGCTGTCGGCCTGGCTGGGCAGCGCGCCGCAGCAGCGCCGCCGCCATGGCGTGCTGACGGGCCTGCACGAGGACTGACCGATGCCACCACGTACCGACCTGAACGCTCTCGCCGACGAGGACTTCCGCCAGCGCTGGCGCGCCTGGATCGAGGCCCACTACACCTCGCCGCTGCGCGACCCGCTGCACCGCCTGACGGGCGACGCCGCCCGCGGCTGGCTGCGCGCCCAGCACCGCGACGGCTGGCGTGCGCCGGCGCTGCCGGCCGAGCACGGCGGCATGGGCCTGTCGCTGCGCAAGCAGCTCATCTACCAGCAGGAGCTGGAGCGCTTCGGCGTGGCCCGTCCGATGGACATGGGGCTGCGGCTGCTGGCCCCGGTGCTGCTGCGCTACGGCACGCCGGCGCAGGTGGCGCGCTACCTGCCGCGCATCCTGTCGGGGGACGACTTCTGGTGCCAGGGCTACTCGGAGCCCAACGCCGGCTCCGACCTGGCCAACCTGCGCACCGAGGCCGTCGACCGCGGCAGCCACTTCATCGTCAACGGCCAGAAGACCTGGACGACGATGGCCGACGATTCGTCGATGATGTTCCTGCTGGCCCGTACCAGCCGCGAGGCGAAGAAGCAGGCGGGCATCACCTTCCTGGTCGTGCCGATGTCGACGCGCGGCATCCGCGTGCGGCCCATCCGCACGCTCAGCGGCGAGTCGCACTTCTGCGAGGTGTTCCTCGACGACGTGGCGATCCCGAAGGACAACGTGATCGGCGCCATCGGCGACGGCTGGACGGTCGGCAAGGCCTTGCTGGGTTTCGAGCGCTTCAGCCACGGCTCGCCCGAGCTGGCCCGCCACGCGTTGAAGGTGCTGCGCGAGAGCGCCCGCGCGCTCGGCCTGTCGCGCTGCGAGCGCTTCCGCGAGCGCCTGGAGCGCCTGGCCTGCGACGTGGCCGATGCCCAGGCGCTGTTCGAATCCGTCTGCAGCACCGCGATGGCGGGCGGCGACGCGGAAGACGACTTCTCGATGCTCAAGCTCTTCAACGCCGAGCTGGCGCAGCGCATCGCCGATGCCTGCGTGGAAACGGCCGGACCGGTGGGCGGCCTCGTCGGCGCTGCCCCGGCGATGGACCTGGTGCATGACCTCGAATGGCTGGCCATGACCACCCGCCCGCTCACCATCTTCGGCGGTACCGCGCAACTGCAGCGCAACCTGATCGCCACCCGCACCCTCGAGCTGCCGCGCAGCTAGGCCCCCGCACACCATGGCTTCCTCCCATCCGCTCGATCCCGTCTTCAACCCCGCGTCGATCGCGGTCGTCGGTGCCTCGGCCGACCCGCGCAAGATCGGCGGGCGCCCCATCGCCTACATGCAACGCAGCGGCTTCAGCCGCCCGCTGTACCCGATCAACCCGCGACAGCGCGAGATCCAGGGCCTGCAGGCGTATCCGTCGCTGCGCGACGTGGGCCGGCCGGTCGACCAGGTCATCGTGGCCGTGGCCGGCGAGCACGTGCCCGCGGCCGTGGAGGAAGCGGTGGCACAGCAGGCGCGCTCCATCATCGTCTTCAGCTCCGGCTTCGCCGAGATGGGCGACGAGGGGCGGCGTGTCCAGGATCAGATCGCGGCGCGCTGCCGCGAGGCCGGCATCCCGCTGGTGGGGCCCAACTGCATCGGCGTCTTCAGCGCGCGGCAGGCGATGTACGCCACCTTCATGACCGCGCTGGAGCACGAGCTGTTCGAGCCCGGCAGCGTGGGCATCGCAACCCAGAGCGGTGCCATCGGCTCCTACCTCTACGGCCTTGCCGGCGACCGCGGCGTGCGCTTCAGCCAGTTCATCGCCACCGGCAACGAGGCCGCCGTCGACGTGGCCGACTGCATCGACTGGATGGCGCAGGACGACGCCACCTCGGTGGTCATGGCCTACCTGGAAGGCTGCCGCGACGGCGAACGGCTCTACCGCGCTCTGCGGCGTGCCCAGGCCGCACGCAAGCCGGTCATCCTGATGAAGGTGGGCCGCTCGGCGCAGGGCGCGGCCGCGGCGGCCTCGCACACCGGCTCGCTGGCCGGCGCCGACGCGGTCTACGACGCCATCCTGCGCGAGACCAACGCCTGGCGCGCCGATTCGCTGGAGGAGATGGTCGACGTGGCCTATGCGTGCTCAACGTCCGTGCTGCCGCGGGGGCCGCGGCTGGGCGTCATCACGCCTTCCGGCGGCGTGGGCGTGATCGCGGCCGACGAGGCGGCGCGCGCGGGGCTGACGCTGCCCGTGCTGCCGCCGCAGACGCAGCAGGCGATCCGCGACATCATTCCCTTCGCCAGCGGCGTGAACCCGGTCGACACCACCGCGCAGACCGTGGGCGACCGCAGCCTCTACACGCGCATCCTCGACATCGTGTTCCGGCACGAAGGCTTCGACAGCGTGCTCAGCTTCAACGCCAGCATGGGCCGCAGCGAGGCGGAGTTCGCCAAGGTGCGGTCGGCGCTGTACGAGCTGCGCCGCGCGCATCCGCAGACGGTGGTGGCGCTCAGCATGCGGGCGACGCCGGAGATCGCCGCCGAGCTGGGCCGCGAGGGCATCCTGTACTTCGCCGACCCTTCGCGCGCCACCGCCACCATCGGCGCGCTGGCGCGCATCGCGGCGGGCTTCGACCGGCCGGCGGAGGCGGCTGTTGCCATGCAGGCCGCGCAGCCGCTGCCCGAAGGTGTGCTGGACGAAGCCACCGCGCGCCGGCTGCTCGAAGGCGCGGGCGTGCCCTTCGTCGGCCAGGCCATCGCACGCTCGGCCGACGAGGCGGCCGCCGCGGCCGAGGCCTGCGGCTACCCCGTGGTGCTCAAGGTGCTGTCGCCCGACATCGCGCACAAGAGCGACGTGGGCGGCGTGCTGCTGGGGCTCAAGGACGCGGCGGCCGTCAGGGCCGGCTGGTCGTCGATGATGGACAAGGTGCGCACCGCCTGCCCGGCCGCGCGCCTCGAAGGCGCGATCGTGTCGCCGATGGTGGCCGGCGGCGTCGAGACGGTGATGGGCGCGGTGCGCGACCCGGTCTTCGGGCCGATGGTCATGTTCGGCCTGGGCGGCGTGTTCGTGGAGGTCTTCCAGGACGTGACCTTCCGCCGCGCGCCCGTGAGCCTGCAGACCGCGCGCGAGATGATCCAGGAGGTCCAGGGCCTGCCGTTGCTGACCGGCGCACGCGGCAAGCCGAAGGCCGATCTCGGCACCCTCGCGCAGGCCCTGGTCGACCTGTCCCGCTTCGCCGTGGCGCACCGCGACGAGGTGGCCAGCGTCGAGATCAATCCGTTCATCGCCCTGCCGGAAGGCGGGGTGGCAGTGGATGCGCTGATCCTGCGCTGAACGGCCGGCCGGCTGGCCAGGCCAGAGGCAAACCGGCGCCGTCACCCGTGAGGGGGCGGCGCCTGCCGCGCTTGGGCGCCGGCGGCGTGGAGACCCCGGCTGCGGGAAGTTGTCTAGCCATGCGCTGACCTCATCGCAGCCGCTGCATTTGGAACACCTGCAGCGGCGTCCGCGTTCCTACGATGCCGTGCCTGCCCGGGAGGGCCGGCACCACGATCACACCACTGGAGACAAACCGAATGCAACCGAAGTTCGCAGCGCTCGCTGCCGCCTGCCTGGGCGCGTCGTCGGCCGTCATGGCGCAAGGCACCGTCAACGTATCCGGCGTGCTGGACCTGGCCGTCCGGCAGGTCCGCAATGAGGGCGTGGGGTCCATGGCCTCGATGGTCAGCGGCTCCAACGCCACCAGCCGCATCATCGTCTCGGGGCGTGAAGACCTGGGCGGCGGCTGGAACGCCGGCTTCCACCTGGAGCACGGCCTGCTGGCGGACAGCGGCACCCAGGTCTCGTCGACCAAGTTCTGGGACCGGCGGTCGACCATCAGCCTTTCGCACGCGCAGCGGGGCGAACTGCGGCTGGGCCGCGACCTGGTGCCCAGCTACGTGAGCTGGTCGCGCTACGACCCGTTCTCCTACATCGGCGCGGCGCGATCGGCCAACCTCGTCTCGGCCACGCCGCTCGGGCCCGTGCGCTCGGCTTTCGGCACCAGCAACAACACGACGGTGCGCTCCGACAACGCGGTGCAGTTCCTGCTGCCCAGCACGCTGGGCGGCTTCGAGGGCGGGCTCATGCTGGCTGCATCGGAAGGCGGCGTGGTGACCAGCGGCAGCGCCAAGCTGGTCGGTCTGCGGCTGGGCTATGCGGCCAAGGCCTTCAACGTGTCCGCCGCACGCACCACGTCGGAGAACAACCAGAGCGCGGCGGTGGGCAAGTTCCGCGACACCACCTTCGGCGGTGCGGCCGAGGGCTTCGGCATCAAGTGGTCGGCGGCCTGGCGAGAGTTCAAGGTCGACACGGCCAAGCAGGTGCTGCTGCTGCTGGGCGCCCACTGGACGATGGGGCCGCACGAGGTCAAGGTGTCTTGGGTCCGTTCCGATGCCTCGGGCCGCGTGGGCGCCACGAGCACCCGTGCCGACGATGCGCGCCAGATCGGCATCGGCTACGTGCACCACCTCTCCAAGCGCACGGCGCTGTACGCCACCGCGGCGCAGTTGTCGAACGGCGGCGCGGCGCGCTTCGTCATCTCCGACGGCCCGGCCGGCATGGCCGGCGGCGGCACCTCGCGCGGCTACGAGCTGGGCCTGCGCCACCGCTTCTGAGCCCGTTTCCGCGGCGCATGCCTGCCATGACGTGACCGCATGGCAGGCGCCGTGTTTGGAACGGCTGGGCGCGGATGCGTGGCCTAGGATCAATCTCAAAAGATGACATCGACATTGCCCAAGGAGACATGATGAATTCCCTGGTTCGAACCCCCGCGCGGCGCCGCGTGGCTGCCGCCGTTCTGGGCGGCCTGATGGCCCTGACCTGCGGCCTCGCCCGCGCTGCCGACTACCCCGACAAGACGATCAGGATGGTGGTGCCGTTCCCGCCCGGCGGCGCCACCGACAACGTGTCGCGCCTCATCGCCAAGTCGATGTCGGAGAACCTCGGCCAGACGATCTACATCGAGAACCGCGGCGGCGCGGGCGCGATGATCGGCGCCGAGGCAGTCGCGAAGGCCGATCCGGACGGCTACACCGTTCTCTCCAGCACTGCCGGCGTGCACATCGTGAACCCCGCGATCTACGCCAAGCTGCCCTACGACCCGGTGAAGAGCTTCGTGCCGGTGGGGCAGATCATCTCGGCGCCGCTGGTGATGGTGGTGCGCGCCGACTCGCCCTTCAAGACCGCGCAAGACCTGATCGCCTACGCGAAGAAGCACCCCGGCAAGCTCACCTACGGCTCGGCCGGCAACGGCACCTCGCTGCACCAGTCGGGCGAGATGTTCAAGGACGCCGCGGGCGTCGACCTGCTGCACGTGCCCTACAAGGGCGCCGGCCCCGCCGTGAACGACTTCCTCGGCGGCCAGGTCGACATCATGTTCTCGTACGTCGGCTCGGTGCTGCCGCAGGTCAAGGCAGGCAAGACGCGCATGCTGGCCATCGGCAGCCCGCAACGCCTGCCCATCATCCAGGACGTGCCGACGGTGGCCGAGGTCACGGGCCACAAGGGCTACGACGCCGATACCTGGACCGGCCTGGCCGTGCCCGCCGGCACGCCGCCGGCGATCGTGCAGCGCCTGCACCAGGCGCTCGCCTTCGCGCTGGAGAAGAACCGCGAGCAGCTCGTCGCCTCGGGCTACGTGGTGCTCGGCGGCTCGCCGGACGCGATGGCCCAGCGCATCGCCACCGAGCTGAAGACGGTGACGCCGCTGCTCGCCCGCGTGATGGGTCCGATGGACAACAAGTAGGCTCCCGACCATGACCGTTGCGACCACGCTGCGCAGCCGCCTGCGGCTGCCCGTCATCTGCTCCCCGATGTTCATCGTCTCCAACCCGGAGATGGTGATCGCGCAGTGCCGCGCCGGCATCGTCGGCACGCTGCCGGTGCTGAACGCGCGCCCGCAGCCGGCGCTGGATGCCTGGCTGACGCGCATCGAGCAGGCGCTCGAGAGCGCGCGGGCGAGCGGCCTGCACCCCGTGGCGCCGCATGGCGCGAACCTGGTGATCCGCCCGAACCACGAGCGCTTTGAGGCCGACCTCGCCACTTGCGTGGCGCACCGTGTGCCGCTGGTCATCACGAGCCTGGGCTCGCCCGCGGCGGTGGTGGAGCAGGTGCACGGCTACGGCGGCCTGGTCTTCCACGACGTGACGACGGTGCGCCATGCGCGCAGGGCGCTGGAGGCCGGCGTCGACGGCCTGATCCTCGTGTGCGCGGGCGCGGGCGGGCACGCCGGCGCCACCAGCCCCTTTGCGCTGCTGGCCGAGGTGCGTGCGTTCTACGACGGCCCTGTGGTGCTGGCTGGCGCGATTTCCGACGGCCGCTCGATCCTGGCGGCGGAGGTGATGGGCGCCGACTTCGTCTACATGGGCACGCGCTTCATCGCGACGCAGGAGTCGGCCGCGGCGCCGGACTACAAGGCGATGCTGGTGGCCTCGTCGGCGGCCGACGTCGTCTACACGCCGCACTTCTCGGGCATCCCGGCCAACTACCTGAAGGGCAGCATCGAGGCCTGCGGGCTCGACCCGGCCAACCTGCCGGTGGTGGACGCGGTGGCCGTGCGCGCGGCGGGCGAACGGCAGCAGCGCTGGAAGGACATCTGGGGCGCGGGGCAGGGCGTGGGCTCGATCCACGACCTGCCGCCTACGGCCGAACTGGTCGATCGCCTCGACCGCGACTACCACGCGGCCCGCGGCACGTGGCGCGAGCGCCTGGCGCAAGGCTGATCGACCATGGCATCCACTCCCCACCTCCCGGCCAGCCGCGGCCTCGATGCGCTCTTCGCGCCGCGCAGCATCGCGGTGGTCGGCGCGTCGCATGACATTCGCCGCATCCGCGGCCGCCTGCTCAAGCTGCTGATCGACGGCGGCTTCGGCGGCCCGGTCCATCCCGTCAACCCGAGCCGCGCCCAGATCCAGGGCCTGCGTGCCTACCCGAGCGTGCGCGACCTGCCCGAACCCGTCGACCTGGCCCTGATCGCCGTGGCCGCGGACCAGGTGATGGAGGTGCTGGCCGAATGCGAGCAGCGCGGCGTGCGGGCCGCAGCGGTGCTTTCCGCCGGCGCCAACGGCGTGCCGGTCGGCGAGCGGCTGCAGGACCAGGTGGCCGCCTTTGCCCGGCGCACCGGCATCCGCGTGCTGGGGCCGAATGCGGAAGGCTTCATCGACGCGACCACCGGCCTGCTCGCGACCTTCAGCCCGACCATCGAAACGCTGCCGCCGCGGCGCGAGGACGGCACGCGCGGCGGCATCAGCATCGTCTCGCAATCGGGCGCCATGGCCTTCGCGCTCTACAGCCGCGCGCATGCCGAGCACGTGCCGGTGCGGCACCTGGTTTCCACCGGCAACGAGTCCGACGTGGAGCTGCTGGAAGTGGTCGACCACCTGATCGCGCGCGGCGGTTCGCGGGCGATCCTGCTCTTCGTCGAAGGCTTGCACCACCCCGAGCGGCTCGCGCCCGTGGCGGCGCGCGCGGCCGATGCCGGCGTACCGCTGGTCGTGGCCAAGGTCGGCCGGTCGACGGCGGGCCAGCGGGCGGCGGTGTCGCACACCGCGCACCTCACCGGCGCCGACACGGCGTACGACGCCGCCTTCCGCCGCCACGGCGTGATCCGCGTCGACGACCCCGAGCAGATGCTGGCCGTCGCCGCGGCGGCCAGTGCGGGCATGTGGCCGCAAGGCCGGCGCGTGGCCATCGTCACCACCTCGGGCGGTGCCGGCGGCTGGGCGGCCGACATCTGCGAGCAGGCCGGCCTGGATGTGCCTGCGTTCGACGAGGCCTTCAAGCGCGAGCTGGCCCGCGTGGTGCCCGACTACGGCTCCACCGAGAACCCGGTGGACGTGACGGCCCGCGTGGCGGAGGACGGCGGCAGCACGCTGCTGGCCATCCTCGCGCGGCTGGGCGAGGCGTCGGGCATCGACATCGGCCTGGTCATCATGTCGCTGGTGGCGCCGGGGCGCATCACGTCGATCGAGCCCGAGCTGAAGGCCTTGATGGCCCAAGCCAAGCGGCCGCTGCTGTTCCATTCGCCCGGCGCGGCGTCGCCCGACGAGCGGGCGGCATTGGCCCGCGTGGGGACTGCGCATGTGGAGTTGCGCTCGTTCGCGTTCGCGATGCGCGCGCTCGACGACTACCGGCTGTTCCGCGAGCGTCGACAGGGGCGCCATGGCGCGGCCTCTACGGATCGGACGCGGCCAGCGATGCCGCGCCTGGCCGGCCAGGGTCCGCTGGACATCGCCGCCACCCGCGCGCTGCTGGATGCGTGGCACGTGCCGATGCCGCCCGAGTCCCTGGCCACGCAGGCGGACGAAGCTGTGCGCGCTGCCGAAGCCATGGGCTGGCCGGTGGTGCTCAAGATCGCCTCGCCCGACATCGCGCACAAGACGGAAGCTGGCGGTGTCGCGCTCGACCTGCGCGACGCCGACGCCGTGAGGACGGCGTTCGAACGCGTGATGGCCAGCGTTGCCGCGAAGGCGCCGTGCGCACGCATCGACGGCATCCAGGTGCAGAAGATGATGCCGCCCGGTCGCGAGATGGTGGTCGGCACCGTGAACGACCCGGACTTCGGGCCGATGGTGATGCTGGGCCTGGGCGGCATCTACGTGGAGGTGCTGCGCGACGTGGTGTTCGCGCTGGCGCCGCTCGATGCCGGCGAGGCGCGCGGCATGGTCGACCGCCTGGCGGCCCGCGCGCTGCTCGACGGCGTGCGCGGCCAGCCGGCTGCCGACGTGGACGCGCTGGTCGGGCTGCTGGTCGCGGTTTCCGAACTGGCGGCGGCCGGTGCCGGCGAGATCGCCGAGATGGACCTCAACCCCGTGCTGGTGTATCCGGCCGGGCAGGGCGCGGTGGTGGTGGATGCGCTGATCGTGCCGCAACCGCCCGCCATGCAGGCGCAGGACAAGCAAAGGAGCTGACGGACATGGCCGAGATCGACTACCAGAAGGAAGGCGCCATCGCGCGCATCGTGCTGAACCGGCCCGAGCGCAAGAACGCGCTGGCCAACGACATGCGGCAGCAGCTGGCCGACGCCTTCCGCACCGCCGATGCCGACGACGAGGTGCGCGCCGTGGTGCTCACCGGCACCGGCGACACCTTCTGCGCCGGCGCGGACGTGTCGCGCATGGTGCCGCTGGACGTGAAGGGCTCGCGCAACAAGCTGCAGCGCACCAGCCACGTGCTGATCCGCAGCCTGTACCACATCGAGAAGCCGGTGATCGCCGCAGTGCGGGGCGCCACGGTGGGCATCGGGCTGAGCATGATGCTGGCGTGCGACATGGTGATCGCTTCGGAGACGGCGCGCTTCTCGTGCGTGTTCGCGCGCCGCGGCCTGGCGCCCGATTCGGGCGCGGTGTTCTTCCTGACGCGCCTGCTCGGCGCCGCGCGGGCCAAGGAGCTGGTCTTCACGACGCGCTTCTTCTCCGCGCAGGAGGCGCTGGGCATGGGCGTGGTGAACCGCGTGGTGCCCGACGGCGAGCTGGAAGCGGCCGTGGCCGAGCTGGCCGCCTCGATCGCGCGGCAGCCCACCTATGCGCTGGCGATGGCCAAGAAAATGTTCCAGTTCGCGCAGTCCCCGACGCTGGACCACTTCCTCGAGTACGAGGCGCTGATCCAGCCGCAGATCCACCAGACGCAGGATTTCCGGGAGGGCATCGCGTCCTTCCAGGAGAAGCGCGACCCGCGCTTCGTGGGCCGATAGCTGGGCCGCGGGCGGCGGTCAGGCGACCAGCGCCCGGCCGTTGTCCAACACCTGCTTGCCGCGGGCCCGCACGAAGGCGCGGAAGCTCGCGACGTCGCCGTCGCGCCAGATGTCGAACGACAGCGTCTCGCCCGGCAGCACGGCCGACGAGAAGCGCGCATCCAGGCTGCGCAGGCGCGCGGGCTGGTAGCCGAGCAGCGAGGCCAGCAGCACCCGCGCGGCGATGCCGTAGGTGCACAGGCCGTGCAGGATCGGGCGCTCGAAGCCCGCGCGCTTCGCGAACGCCGGGTCGGCGTGCAGCGGGTTGCGGTCCACGTTCAGGCGGTAGAGCAGGGCGGCATCGGGCCGCGTGGGCACGTCGACCTGCAAGTCCGGTGCGCGCTCGGGCAGCACGTGGGGGGTGAAGGTGCTGCCGAAGCCCTCCCCGAAGCCGCCGTCGGCACGGCAGAACGAGGTCTGGACGATGGTCACCAGCGGCTGGCCACTGTCGGCGTCGGAGATCGTCCGCTCCACGTGCATCAGCGCGCCCTTGTCGGCGCCCTTGTCCTCCAGGCCCGCCACGCGCGCGCGCCCCACCAGCCGCGCCGCGGGGGGCAGCGGTGCGTGGAACTGCATGCGCTGTTCGCCGTGGACCACCTTCGCGACGGTGATGCCGGTGCGGGCGTCCTTGGTCCATGCGCCCAGGTGGCACAGCGTGGCGCCCATCGTGGGCACGGCCTGCAGGTGCGGCTCGTAGACGAAGGGCAGCTCGCGCTCGTCCATCGGGTCGGCGCCGAAGCCGATGCTCAGCGCATAGAGCATCGTGTCGCGGTCGGTGATGGCCTGGTGGCGTTCGTCGAAGGCCCAATCGCGCAGAGCGGCGGCGTTGAGTGGCATCGTCAGGCTCCCGTGCCGCTCAGATCGCTTCCCAGCCGAACACGTCGCGCGTGCGTTCGGCGGGGGTGAAGCTGCTGCGCCAGGCCGGCACCAGCTGCTGCGCCAGCGTGCCGGGCGTCCAGCCTTCGGCGCGGTGCAGCGTGCGAACGGGCCGCGGCTGGTTGTACAGGTAGACCTCGTTGCCGCGGGCGCCGAAGATCTGGCCGGTGACGTCCTTGGCCGCGTCGGCGCAGAGGAAGACGGCGAGCGGTGCGATCTGGTCGGGCCGCGTGGTCTGCCGCCGCTTCTCGAGGTAGCGCTCCTGGTCTTCGGGCGACAGGCCCGGCACGCTCTCGATCATGCGGCTGAAGGCATGCGGCGCGATGCAGTTGGAGCGCACGCCGAAGCGCGCCATGTCCATCGAAATCGAGCGCGACAGCCCCACGATGCCCATCTTGGCGGCCGCATAGTTGGCCTGGCCGATCGAGCCGATCAGGCCTGCTGTCGAGGTCATGTGCACCAGCGCGCCGCCGCCCTGCTCGCGGAAGTGCGTGGCCGCGGCACGGCTCATGTGGAAGGCGCCGAAGAGGTGCACGCGCACCACCGCTTCGAATTCGTCCGGGCCGAGCTTGTGGAAGATCGCGTCGCGCAGGATGCCGGCGCTGTTGACCACCGCGTCGATGCGTCCGAAGGTGGACACGGCGCGCTCGACGATGCGGTGCGCCGACGCCCATTCGGCCACGCTCTCGCCGTCGGCCACGGCCTGGCCGCCGGCGGCGCGGATCTCGGCCACCACCTGCTCGGCCGGCGAGTCGCCTTCCTTCTCGCCTGTCAATGAAACGCCAAGGTCGTTGACCACGACCTTGGCGCCCTGGCGGGCCATCTCGATCGCCACCGCCTTGCCCACGCCGCCGCCGGCGCCGGTGACGATCACGACCTTGTCGGCGAGCAGGTCGTTGCGGGTGTTGTCCATGGAGTCTCCTTCAGATGTCTGCCGACGATTGTGCGGCGCGGGTTCGTCTGGAGGTCTGCCGATTGCACCCGTAGCTATACTGAAAAATCATCCCTCGAGCCCCTGAAATCGCTGTCCCAAGGCTGGTGCGATGGTCCGCCGTATCCCCCCGCTCAATCCTCTTCGTGTGTTCGAGGCCGTGGCCCGCACCGAGAACCTCACCGCAGCCGCGCAGCAGCTCCACGTGACCCAGTCGGCCGTGAGCCGGCAGATCGCGACACTGGAGGAATACCTGGGCCTGCAGCTCTTCAAGCGCGAGCGGCACGGCGTGTCGCTCACCCGCGCCGGGCAGACGTATGCCGACCAGATCCTGCCGGCGTTCGACGTGATCGCCGATGCCACCGACAAGCTGACCAAGTCGTCGCGCCAGGGCGCGCTGCGCGTGCGCACCTACACCACCTTCGCCACCAAGTGGCTGGTGCCCCGACTGGCGCGCTTCCGCGAGCAGCATCCCAACATCGAGATCCGCATCACCAACGCCGTGCCCGACGTCGACTTCGACCGCGACATGGTCGACGTGGCCGTGCAGTTCGGCGACGGCCGCTGGCCCGACGTGCGCGCCGAGCTGCTGTTCTTCGACGAGATCGAGCCGGTGTGCTCGCCGGAATACTTGGCCGAGCATGCGCCCAACGCCAAGTACCCCGAATCGCTGCTGCGCCAGCGCTTGCTGGAGTCCCGCTACCGCCGCACCGACTGGAGCGACTGGCTGCAGGCGGCAGGCCTGGCGGACGAGGCGAAGGCGTCGGAGCGCATGAGCTTCGGCAGCACCTTCCTCACCTGGCAGGCCGCGGCCGACGGCCTGGGGCTGGCGATGGGGCAATCGGCATTGCTCGGCGCCGAGCTGCGGTCCCGCAAGCTGGTGCGGCCGTTCGCGCGGCCGCTGCGCCGGGAGATGGGCTACTACCTCGTGCGGCCGCAGCAGCAGCGAGAAAGCCGCAAGGTCAGCGTGTTCCGCGACTGGCTGCTGGCCGAATGCGGCGCGCTTGTCTAGGCAGGCGCGCCGAGGTCACGACGCCATGACGAGCGCGTCGACCGCCAGCACGCCTTCGCCCTCGGGCATCACCATCATCGGGTTCACTTCCGCCTCGCGGATGCCCAGCTCCGGCCGGCAGGCGAGCTGGGACAGCGCCGCGAGGGCCCTGGCCAGTGCATCGAGGTCACCCTTCTCCTTGCCGCGAAGGCCGGAGACGGCCTGGAGCGCCTTCACCTCGGAGATCATCTCCCGGGCGGTGTCGAGGCTCACCGGCGCAAGGCGGATGCTGCGGTCGCGCGCGATCTCGGCCCAGATGCCGCCGGCGGCCAGCATCACCAGCGGGCCCGCCTCGGGGTCGTCGCGGTAGCCGATCAGCACTTCCGCCAGGCCCTTGCGCATCGGCTGCACCAGCGCGTCGTCGCAACGCGCCGAAGGTGCCCGCGCCGCGAGGTTGGCGCGCAGCGTGGCGAGCGCGGCATCGAGCTCGGCCGGGCTGCGGATGCCCAGCACCACGCCGCCCACTTCGGTCTTGTGCGGGATCTGCGCGGAGCAGACCTTCGCGACCACGGGGAAGCCGAAGGGCAGGGCGGGCGCGGGCCCGGACAGCGGCATCGTGACCGCCGGCGCGTGCGGCACGCCCAGGCGTTCGAGCACGCCGTAGGCCTGCGATTCGCTCAACGCCCGTGCACTGCCGTGCCGCGGCGTGGCGGGCTGGCCCGTCGGTGCCGGAACTACCGCCGGCTGCCGCCGGGCGAACACCGCCGCGATGCTGTCGGCGCAGGCCTCGGGCGACCGGAAGCAGGGGATGCCCGCCTGCGTGAGCTGGGCCAGCGCCTGCGGCGCATCCGGCACCAGCATCGCTGCCACTGGCTTGGCGCTGCCCTGGCAATCGATGATCGGGCGCACCGCCAGTTGCGGCTGGAAGCGGGCCGACGAACCCACCACGGCGAGCACGAGGTCGAACTCGGGCGCGTCGATCATGATGTCGAGCGTGGCCTTCATCACCTCGTACTTGGTGCCGGCGAGCGTGAGGTCGAGCACCCGCCCGGCCGACACGGCGATGCCCGCCGCATGCAGGCGCGCCAGCGTCTGCGGCGAGGCCGGCTCGACGATCACGTCGCGGATGCCGAGCTGGTCGACGGCCATCGCCGCGCCGCCGCCGGTGGTGGTGACCACGCCCACCCGTTGCGGGCGCGACGGTGTCCGGTCCAGCGGCAGCCGCCGTGCGAGCGGGAAGCTCTCCAGCAGCGAGTCCAGCACGCCGACCCGCGCCATGCCCAGGTCGCGGAACATCGCGTCGGCCACGTCGTCCTCGCCCGCCAGCGCGCCGGTGTGGGTGGCCGCCATCTCGGCGGCCGATGCGGAGCGGCCCAGCTTGTAGACGATCACAGGCTTGCCGCGGCGCGCCGCGTCGCGCGCGAAGGCACGCAGCGCGCTGCCGTGGCGCAGGCTCTCCAGGAACAGCAGGTAGCCTTCGATGGCCGGGTCGTCCAGCGTGGCGCTGCAGATCTCGCCGATGCTCAGGTCCGACTCGCTGCCCACCGACACCAGCCCCGCGAAGCCGATGCCGCGCGCCTTGCCGCGCGACACCAGCGCGCCGATCATGCTGCCGCTGTGCGAGGCCACGAACACACGCCCGCGCGGGATGTCGGGTTCGGCGAAGGCCGCGTTGGCGGTGAGCACCAGCCGCGCCGAAGGGTTGATGACGCCCAGGCTGCTCGGCCCCAGCACGCGCAGCCCGGTGGTGCGGCCGATCTCGCGCAGCTCGGCCTCGCGGCGTGCGCCTTCCTCGCCCGATTCGGAGAAGCCGCTGGCCAGCACCGTGAGCACCTTGACGCCCAGCCGCGCGCAGGCCCGGGCCGTGTCGAGCACGGTGTTGGTGGGGGCCAGCGTGAACACGTGTTCGGGCACCTCGGGCAGCGCATCGAGGCTGGCGTAGGCCTTCTCGCCCTGCACCGTCGCGCGGTTGGGGTTGATCGGGTACAGCGTGCCTTCGAAGCCCGCGGCCCGCAGGAACTTCAGCGGCCTTCCGGCCGTCTTCGAGGGATCGTCCGAAATGCCCACCAGCGCGATGCTGGACGGGTTCGACAAGGCTCGGGCGAGTGCGCTGCCCTCGGTGCGGCGGGAGGTCGTCATCGGTCTCGGTCGGGCTGCCGGGTCAGCGGGCGGGGGTGGGACGTTGCGAGAACGTGCGGTCGAAGACGCCTTCCGCGATGCGGTTCTTCAGCATCTCGATCGAGCCTCCGGCGATCATCCAGCCCCGGATGCGGCGGACGCAGTATTCGATCATGGATTCCTGGCTGTAGCCGAGGCCGCCCATCACCTGCAGCGCTTCGTTGGCCACGTCCCAGCCGGCCTGGTTGCAGGCCAGCTTGGCCAGCGCGGTGCTCTGCGCCGAAGGCAGGCCGTGGTCGCCTTCGAGCGCGGCCTTGTAGAGCAGCAGTTGCGCCGCCTCGAGCTTCAGCTTCATCTCGGCGAACTTCCACTGGATGCCCTGGAACTCGCAGAGGTCGCGGCCGAACTGCTTGCGTGTCATCGCGTGTTCGCGCGCCACGAGGAAGGCGTGCCGGCCCAGCGCGAGCGAGCGCGACGAGTTGCCCAGCCGCTCAACGTTGAAGCCCGCGATCTGCTTCTTGAAACCGCCTTCGCCCAGCAGGATGTTCCTCTTCGGGATGCGGCAGTTCTCGAAGTAGAGCTGGCACCAGGTTTCGCCGCTCATGAAGGCCGAAGGCTGGCCGACCTGGAAGCCCGGCGCGCCGCGCTCCACCAGCACCGAGCCGATGCCGCCCACGCCCGGGCCGAAGCGCACGTAGATCAGGAACAGCTCGGCCTCGGGGCTGTGGGTCGAGAAGACCTTGCTGCCGTTGATCACCACTTCGTCGCCGTCGATGCGGGCCGAGGTCTTGAGCTCCGTCACGGCCGAGCCGGCGTCGGGCTCGCTCATGCCCAGCGCGATGAGCTTGCGGCCGCTGAGCAGGTCGGGCAGGAAGCGGTCCTTCTGCTCGGGCGTCGCGTATTCGGCGAAGGTGCGGATCGGGCCGAAGTTGCCGGCCTGCACGATGTCGGCGCTCTTGGGGCAGACCAGCGCCACCTCCTGGATGGCCAGCACGGCGTGCATCAGCGTGCCGCCCTGGCCGCCTTCGTTTTCAGGGAAGGTGATCCCCAGCAGGCCCTGCTCGGCGATGGCCTGTGCGGTCTCCCACGGATAGTGCGGCGAATGGGCGCGCTCCAGCGCACCGTCGGCAAGCCGGTCGCGTGCGAAGCGCCGCACGGCATCCGCGAAGGACGTGTGTTCCTCGCTCAACTCGAAATTCATCGGAAATCTCCCCTGGGCACGGTTGGCTTGTGTGTGGCTGGCGCGGCCCGATCAGGCCATCGGCGACAAGCCGCCGCTGACTTCGAGCACCTTGCCGGTGATGTAGCCGGACATCGGCGAGGCGAGGCAGGCCAGCCATCGTGCAACCTTGTTCATGCGCGCGTCTCCTTGTCGCAGTCGCCTCAACCGTCTTCTCGGCCGCCGGTGCCGTCCACGCGGCACCGGCGAGTCAAACGATGGTAGGAGGCGCCCCAAGGCGCGAGCACTTCCAAATCAGGAAGGAGGGATGAGGTTTGCGCATGCCAAGCGCCCCCGGCCGGGCAGGCGCCGGGCGCTCCAGGGGCGGGCGTTGCGCGCCGCTGCCGAGGGCAGGGCGCAGGCGCCTCAGACCACCGACGGGGCGGCAGCCACCGTCGGCGTGCTGGCGTGCCGGTCGGCCGGCGGCGCCGTCACGATCGAGTCCAGCGCCGGCGTGGCCGCGCGCAGGCGCGCCACGTCGGGCCGCGGACGGCGCAGCAGCGGGCGGGCGGCGAACGCCTGCTCCATCGCCTGCGCCGCGGCGAGCAGCCGCAGGTCGCCGCGGAAGGGGCCCACCACCTGCAGGCCGAACGGCAGGCCGCGCTCGTCCACGCCGCACGGCAGGCTGATGGCGGGGTGCGTGGTCAGTGTGATGACATAGGTCAGTGCGAGCCAGCGGTAGTAGTTCTCCTGGGCGCGGCCGTCGATCTCGGCCGCGTAGGCGAGCGTCCATGGGAACGGCGACACCGGCGTGGTGGGCGACAGCACCAGGTCGTAGTCGTCGAAGAGCCGCTGGAAGCGAGCGATGATCCGCGTCTGCTCGGCCAGCGCCCAGGCGCTGTCGAGCAGGCTCATGCGCACGCCCATCTCGTAGTTGGCACGCGGGTTCGGGCCAAGGCTCGACGGGTCCTTCTCATAGGCCTCGCGCATGCCGGCCACGAAGGCCTCGGCGCGCAGCACGTCGAAGCAGCGGTGCACGTCGGCGGGCGCGCCCAAGTCGACGCGCACCGGGTCGCAGGCCGAAAAAAGGCCGCCCATCGCATCGACACGCTCGCGCATCGCCCGGCGCACGACCGGGTCGACGTCGCACAGGCCGAAGTCTTCCGTCCAGGCCACGCGCAGGCGCGACAGGTCCAGCGGCTTCGGATCGAGGAAGGCGCGGGCATCGAGCGGATGGCTCAGCGGGTCGCCGGCGTGCGGGCCGGCACTGGCGGCCAGTTGCAGGCAGGCGTCGGCCACCGTGCGTCCCATCGGGCCCACCACCGAGATCGGCGACCAGCCGAGCGGCTTGCGCACGCTGGGCACCACGCCGGGTGAAGGCCGGAAGCCCACCACGCCGCACTTGGCCGCCGGAATGCGCAGCGAGCCGCCGGTGTCGGAGCCGGTGCACACGGGCAGCATGTCCAGCGCCAGCGCGGCGGCCGAGCCGCCCGACGAGCCGCCCGCGTTGAGGTTCGGGTCGAAGGGGTTGCCGGTGGCGCCCCAGACCGGGTTGCGGCTGTTCGCGCCGGCCCCCATCTCGGGCACGTTGGTCTTGCCGGCGACGATGGCGCCCGCGGCGCGCAGGCGTCGCACCAGTTCGACGTCGGCCGAGGGCACGTGGTTGCGCAGTGAAGGCGTGCCCATCGTCGAGAGCAGGCCCGCGGTGGGCTCCAGGTCCTTCACGCCCAGCGGCAGGCCGTGCAGCAGGCCGAGCGGCTCGCCGCGCATCACCGCCTGCTCGGCCGCCTTCGCTTCGGTGCGGGCACGCTCGAAGCAGGTGGCCGTCACGGCGTTGACGAAGGGGTTCACCTGCTCGATGCGCGCGATGCACGCCTCCAGCAGTTCGACAGGGGAGACCTGCCGGGCACCGATCAGGCGGCGCAGTTCGACGGCAGGGGTTTCGACGAGCGAGGACATCGCGGCTCCAGGGGTGCTTCGCGCTTCAGTCGGACTTGATGTTGGCGCGCTGCGCCACCGCCCGCATCAGCGGCAGTTCCTGCTCGATCTGGGCGGCTGCTGCGGCCGAACCGGCGAAGGCCGGCTCCGCGCCCTGGGCGCGCATCCTGGCCTGCGCGTCGGCCGACGCGCCGATCTTCGCCAGCGTCTTCTCGAGCTTTTCGCGGATCGCCGCGGGCGTGCCCTTGGGCGCGACCATCATGATCCACGTGTCGATGTTGATGCCGGGGTGGCCGGCTTCCGCGAAGGTGGGCACGTCGGGCAGCTGCGACGACCGGGCGATCGTGGTGACGCCGATGGCCTTGACCTTGCCCGCCTTCACCTGCGGGATCGCGGCCGTGACCGTGTCGACCGAGAAGGTGACCTGGCCCCCGATGAGGTCGGTCATCGCGGGGCCGCTGCCCTTGTAGGGCACGTGCAGGATCTTCGCGCCCAGCCTGCCCAGCAGGATCTCGCCGGCGAAGTGCGCCGTCGTGCCGTTGCCGAACGAGGCGTAGGAATACTTGTCGGGCGTGGCCTTGATCGCCGCGGTGAACTCCTGGATGGTGTTCACCGGCACCTCCTTGTTGGCCAGCACGATCAGCGGGATGCGCGCGACGATCGCGATCGGGTCGAAGCTCTTGACCGCGTCGTAGGGCAGGTTGCTGCGGATGGCCGGGTTGGCGGTGAAGGTGGATCCGGAGCTGACGAAGAGCGTGTACCCGTCGGGGGCGGCCTTGGCGACGAAGCCGGCCGCGATCGCCGTGCCCGCGCCGGGCCGGTTGTCGATGACCACGGTCTGACCGAGTTCCTGCGACAGGCGCTGGCCCACCAGCCGGCCGATGGTGTCGGCACTGCCGCCGGGCGGGAACGGGATCACCAGCGTGATGGGCTTGGCGGGGTAGGCCGGATCGGCCAGCACGGGCGCCGGCAGCGCAGCGCACAGCGCCGTCGCCAGGCCTCCGGCCGTCAGTGCGAAGAGGCGGCGCCGCGTGGCGCCGGGGTGTTGCGATGGCGTGGTGTGCATGAGGCGGGTGCTGCAGGGGTTGGCAAACTCATGCTAGGGAGCGGTCACCTGTGCAGCAAGCATAATGTTCATAAAGTTCCGTTGCCGTTTCAGCAATCTTCATCGCGCCTCCGACATGCCTACCGCCCGAACCGGCGCGCGCCGTCCGGTCAACCAACGTGTGCTGCAAGAGGTGGCGATCCGCTACTTCCTCGAGGTGGCGCGGGCCGGTTCGGTGACCGAGGCGGCTGCGCGGCTGGAGGTGGCGCCCTCCGCGGTGAGCCGCCAGATCGGCCGGCTGGAGCGCGAGCTTGACACGCTGCTGTTCGAGCGCCGCGCGCGCGGCATGGCGCTGAACTCGGCCGGCGAGCTGCTGGCCGCGCACGCGCGCCGCGCCTGGCTCGACATCGAGCGGGTGACGGACGACATCCTCGCGCTGCGCGGCCTGCGCCAGGGCGAGGTGCGGCTTGCCGCGACCGAGGGCTTCGCCTACGAGTTCCTGCCGGCGGTGGTGGCCGATTTCCAGGCACGCTGCCCGGGCATCCGCTTCACGCTCGACATGTGCCTGCAGCAGGAGGTGGCGCGGCGCGTGCGCGAAGGCGTCGCCGACGTCGGCATCACCGTCAGCCTGAGCTCCGAAAGTGGCCTGCGGGTGGAGCTTCGGCATCCCTCGCCCATCCTGGCGGTGGTGGCGCCGGGCCATCCGCTGGCACAGCGCCGGCAGGTGTCGCTGTCGCAGGTGCTGGCGTTTCCGCTGGCGCTGCCCGACGCCACCTCGACGCTGCGCCGCCTGCTCGACATCAGCTGCAGCCGCCAGGAGCTGACGCTCGAACCCGTCATCACCGGCAGCCACCTCTACCCGCTGATCCACTACGTCGCGCACACCAGCGCCGTGACCTTCTGCGGCGAGCTGGCCCTGCGCCAGCAGCTGCACAACCGCAGCGTCGTCGCGATCGCGCTGCGCGACCGCGAGATGAACGAGCGCCACTTCGAGGTGCAGACCATGGCCGGCCGCCACCTGCCCGATGCCGCACGCGCCTTCATCGAGCACCTGCGCGAGACGCTGTCGCGCGAGGGATGAGACGCCGGCGCGTTGCGTTGCGTTATTGGCAACGCCTTGTTCGGATTATGAGATTGTCGCCGACCCCCCATTGACGAATAATTTTCCATCCGGCCACGCACTTCCCTGACGGCATGACACAGGCATCCGCACTCCCGTTCTCCAAGACCCGCACGCTCGGCAACTTGGTCTTCCTGTCCGGGGAACTGGGCATCGCGCCCGACGGCTCGGTCCCTGCCGGGATCGAGGCGCAGACGGCGCTGGCGCTGAGCCGCATCGAGGCGACGCTGCGCACCGAAGGCCTGGCGCTGGCCGACGTCGTGTCCGTCACCGTCCACCTCGTGAATGCGGACGACTTTGCCGCCTTCAACCGCGTCTACGCCGACGCATTCGCCGAGCCGCGGCCGGTGCGCACCACCGTGCGCGCCGACCTGGTGCTGCCCGGCGCGCTCGTCGAACTGACCGTCGTCGCCGGCAGGCCGCAGTGAGCGGCACGGTCGTCGTGCTCGGTGCCGGCATGGTCGGCACCTGCACCGCGTTGCACCTGGCCCGGCGCGGCCATGCCGTCGTCCTCGTCGACCGTCGCGAGCCCGGCCGCGAGACCTCGTACGGCAACGCGGGCATCATCCAGCGCGAGGCCGTCGAACCCTATGCGTTCCCGCGCAGCATGGCCAAGCTGGTGGAGGTGGCCTTCAGGCGCGGCGCGGATGTCAACTACCACCTGGCGGCGCTGCCGGCCGTGGCGCCCCGCCTGGCCGGCTACTGGCAGCACTCGGGCGCCGGCCGCTACCCGGCCATCGCCGCGGCCTATACCCGCCTGATCGAGCACGCGACCAGCGAGCACGCGCCGCTGATCGCCGCCGCGGGCGCCGACGACCTCGTGCGGCGCGACGGCTACTTCCACATCTACCGCGACGCCGCCGGCCTCGCCCCTGCGGTGGAGAAGGCCCAGGCGCTGCAACGCAGCCACGGCCTGCGCCACGAGGTGCTCGGCCCCGAGGCGCTGGCGGCCGCAGAACCCGCGCTGCGGCAGCGGCTTGCGGGCGCGATCCACTGGCTCGACCCGTGGAGCGTCAGCGATCCGGGCGAACTGGTCGCCCGCTACGCGCGGCACTTCCGGCAGCTCGGCGGCACGATCGCGCAGGGCGATGCGGCCACGCTGCAGCAGACGCCCGCCGGCTGGCGCGTGACGACGGCCGACGGCACGCTCGATGCCGAACAGGCCGTGATCGCGCTCGGCCCCTGGTCCGAGCAGGTGCTGGGGCCGCTCGGCTACCGGCTGCCGCTCTTCGTCAAGCGCGGCTACCACCGGCACTACCGGGGTGGCGCGGGGCCGAGGCTGCCGCTGTACGACGTGGACCGCGGCCTCGTCATCGCGCCGATGCGGCAGGGCGTGCGCATCACCAGCGGGGCGGAGTTC
The DNA here is from genome assembly GCF_036621135.1 of Aquincola agrisoli. NCBI lineage: Bacteria > Pseudomonadati > Pseudomonadota > Betaproteobacteria > Burkholderiales > Sphaerotilaceae > Aquincola > Aquincola agrisoli. The sequence goes on along the minus strand of NZ_JAZIBG010000056.1, from coordinate 208,718 downwards.
GCGCAACGCGACGCGCCGGCCACGCCGAGGCAGCTCGACCTGGCCGAGGCCAGTGCACGGGAGCTGCTGGACCTGCCCGACGCGGTGGAGCCGCAGCCCTGGCTGGGCGCGCGGCCATGCGTCGTCGACATGAAGCCGGTGATCGGCCCCGCTCCAAGGCACCGGGGGCTGTGGTTCAACTTCGGCCATGGGCACCAGGGCTTCACGCTGGGCCCGGTCAGCGGGCGCCTGCTGGCCGAACTGGTCGACGGCGAGGCGCCGGTGGTGGACGCCGCGCCCTACGCGCCGCGGCGGTTCGGCTGAGACGCAGCCCGGGCCCGGAGCGAGGGCGGCTCAGGTGCCGCCGTCGTCGTGCAGGGGCGTCTCGACGCCCAGCAGCTCGTGCAGCCGGGGGCTGGTCGTCGTGTACTGCAGGTGGCCCGGCTTGTCCGGGTGCACATGGCGCAATGCGCCGAAGGCGGCGAGCGTGGCCTCGTGGAAGCCGCAGAGGATCAGCTTCTTCTTGCCGGGATACGTGTTGATGTCGCCGACGGCGAAGATGCCGGGTTCGCTGGTCTCGAACTTCTCGGTGTCGACCACCAGCTGCTTGCGCTCGATGGCGAGGCCCCAGTCGGCGATGGGCCCCAGGCGCGGGCTGAGGCCGAAGAAGACGAGCAGGTCGTCGAGCGGCACCACGCGCGTCACGCCGTCGCCGCCCAGCACCTTGGCGGCCACGAGCCGGCCCTGCTGCACCTCGATGCCGGCCACCTGGCCGGTCGCGAACTGCATCTGCCCCGCTTCGCAGAGCGCCCGCATGCGGGCGACCCCGGCGGGCAGGGCCTGGAACGCGTCGCGCCGGTGCAGCAGCGTGACGCTGGCCGCGCGGTGCGGGCTGGCCGGGTCGGCAAGATGGTTGGCCCAGTCGAGCGCCGAATCACCGCCGCCCACCACGACGATGTGGCGGCCGGCGAAGCGGGCCGGATCCTGGACGCGGTAGTGGAGCTGGCTGCCTTCGAAGGCGGCCAGGCCGTCCACACGCAGCGGCTTGGGCTGGAAGGCGCCCACGCCGCCGGCGATGAACACAGTCTTCGCCATGAACTGCAGGCCGCGCCGCGTCTCGACGCGGAACCGCCCGTCCGGCTGACGCTGCACGAGGCTCACTTCCTGGTCGAGGTGCAGCGGCGCCTTGAAAGGCGCGATCTGCTGCAGCAGCCGTGCCACCAGCTCGCGCCCGCTCGTCGCGAGCAGGCCCGGGATGTCGTAGATGGGCTTGTCGGGATACAGCTCGATGCACTGGCCGCCCGGCTGGGGCAGCGAGTCGACGACGTGCGCCCCGATCTCCAGCAGGCCCAGTTCGAAGACCTGGAACAGCCCGACGGGCCCGGCACCGACGATCAGCGCGTCGGTCTCGATCATCGTCTCAGCGGATCAGCTCGGGCAGCTTGCCCGTGCGGTCCTTCCACTCGTCGGCGTCGGGCAGCGAGGCCTTGCGCTTCGTGATGCTGGGCCACTTCTTGGCCAGCTCGGCGTTGAGCTGGATGTACTGCTGCTGGTCGCCGGGCACGTCTTCCTCGGGCAGGATCGCGTTGACCGGGCACTCCGGGATGCAGACGGCGCAGTCGATGCATTCGTCCGGATCGATCGCCAGGAAGTTCGGGCCTTCGCGGAAACAGTCGACGGGGCAGACGTCGACGCAATCGGTGTACTTGCAGCGAATGCACGCTTCGGTGACGACGTGGGTCATGGGCTTCAGCCTCTGGAAATGTTGAGTGCGGCAGCGCCTGGGTTCATGTGGCGGCCGCTCCATGAGAACCTGGGATTCTAAGGCGCCGGGGTTTCCACGGGGGTTGTGCGGGCAGCCGTGCGGCCGGACGAAACACCTTCGACCGGCACGGCGCCGGCGCCCACGGTGACGATCGCCGGTCGGCCGGCGTGCAGCATGCTGGCGGCGGCCAGGTGGGCCAAGGTGTGGTCGCTCGCGCGCTGGTCGGGCATGCCGGCGTTCGACACCACCAGCACCGGCGTGTCGCCGGGCCAGCCCGCGGCGAGCAGGCGGCGCGACAGCGCACCGAGCTGGCGGCCGGCCATGTAGAACACCTCGGTATCGGCGCGCGGCGGCGTGGCGTCGGCGAGGCTGCCTTCCTGTGTCATCGCGGTCGACAGGCTGACGCTGCGGCCCCGGCCGCGGCGCGTCAACGGGCGCTGCGTGGCGGCCGCGGCGGCGATCGCGGCGGTGACGCCGGGCACCACCTCGCTGGCGATGCCGGCCTCGGCCAGCGCCATCAGCTCTTCCTCCAGCCGGCCGAACACGCTCGGATCGCCGCCCTTGAGCCGCACCACCGTGCGGTGCTCGCCGGCCATGCGCACCAGCAGCGCGTTGATCTCGGCCTGCTTGGGTGCATGGCAGAAGCCGCGCTTGCCGACGTCGAGCCAGCGCGCGCCGGGCGCCAGCTCGCGCAGCGCCGGGTCGGTGAGCGCATCGAACAGCACCACGTCGGCCTGCGCCAGCAGGCGCGCGCCGCGTACGGTGATCAGGTCGGCCGCACCGGGGCCGGCGCCGATGAAGATCACCTTGCCGAGGGTCATACGGGCCTCAAGCTGCCTGCTGGACCAGCAGCGCGCCGCTGGTGCGGTTGCTGGTGGGGTCGACCACGATCAGCGCGCCGCCCACGCGGTTGGCCCCATAGGGCTCCACCGGCAGAGGCTGCTGCGTCTCGACGGTGACGGCGCCGATCTCGTTGACGGCCAGTTCGTGCGCGTCGGTCTCGGCCAGCGTGTGAATGTCGAGCCGGTGGTCGATCGAGCTGATGCGCGCCTGCACCCAGCGGTTGCCGTGGCGCACCCAGTACTTGCGGCCGACGATGGCGGGCTCGGTGTCGAGCCAGGCGAGCGTGGCCGAGAACTTCTGCGTCGCGTGCAGGCTCCGGGGCGTGGCGATCCAGTCGCCGCGCGACACGTCGATCTGGCGGTCGAGCACCACGCCGGCCGACTGGCCCGCGTGCGCCGCGTCCACCACCTCGCCGGCCAGGCGCACCTGGGCGACCGTGGCGGTTTCGCCGCTCGGGAAGAGCTGCACCGTGTCGCCGGCCTTCACGCCGCCGTGGGCGATGCGGCCCCACAGCGTGCGCGGCTGGTGGCCAGTGCCTTCGCCGTCGTCGCGTGCCACGTACTGCACCGGCAGCAGCAGATCGCCCTCGGTGCGTTCCTGCGTGGTGGGCAGGCTCTCCAGCAGCTGCAGCAGCGACGGGCCGGCATACCAGGCCGCGGCCAGCGGCTGCGTCACGTTGTCGCCGCGCAGCGCGGACACGGGGATGATGCCCGCCACCTCGACGCCGGCTTCGGCGGCAAAGGCCTCCAGCGCGTGCTTCACGGCCTCGAAGGCCGGGCGGATCTCCTCGATCGCGTCGATCTTGTTGACCGCGAACACGATGCTCGGCACGCGCAGCAGCTTGGCCAGCAGCGTGTGGCGGCGCGTCTGGGGCAGCAGCTGCACCGGCCGGGCCTGCCAGTCGATCTTGGTGATGTCGACCAGCACCACGGCGGCGTCGCTGCCGGCGGCGGCGGTGACCATGTTGCGGGTGTACTGCTCGTGGCCCGGCGCGTCGGCGATGATGAACTTGCGCTGCTTCGTGGCGAAGTAGCGGTAGGCGACGTCGATGGTGATGCCCTGCTCGCGCTCGGCCTCCAGGCCGTCGGTCAGCAGCGACAGATCGATCGCCTGGCCGGCCGCCTTCTTCTCCAGCGTGTCGAGCTGGTCGGCCAGGATGGCGCGGCTGTCGAACAGCAGGCGGCCGATCAGCGTGCTCTTGCCGTCGTCGACGCTGCCGGCCGTCAGGAAGCGCAGCGCGCGGTGGTCGGTGCAGACTGACATTTAAAAGTACCCTTCCTTCTTGCGGCGTTCCATCGATGCGTCCGACGTGCGGTCGTCCATGCGGGTCGCGCCGCGCTCGCTGACGGTGACGGTCAAGGTCTCGGCGACGATGTCGGCGGCGTTGGCGGCCGGGCTCTCGACGGGGCAGGTGCAGGTCATGTCGCCCACGGTGCGGAAGCGCACCTGCGCGGTCTCGACCGTCTCGCCGGCCTCGGGCGGCGTCACCTCGGTCAGCGGCACCAGCAGGCCCTTGCGGCGGATCACCTGGCGGTCGTGCGCGTAGTACAGGTTCGGCAGCGGGATCTGCTCGCGGGCGATGTAGAGCCACACGTCGAGTTCGGTCCAGTTGCTGATCGGGAACGCGCGGAAGTGCTCGCCGGGCTTGTGGCGCGTGTTGAAGAGCGTCCACAGCTCGGGCCGCTGCTCCTTCGGCTGCCATTGGCCGAAGCCGTCGCGGTGGCTGAAGATGCGCTCCTTCGCGCGCGCTTTCTCCTCGTCGCGGCGGGCGCCGCCGATCAGGCAGTCGAAGCGGTGCTCCTCGATCGCCTCCAGCAGCGTCACTGTCTGGTGGCCGTTGCGCGATTCGAGCGGGTGCGCGAGGCGGATGGTGCCGCGCTTGATGGAATCTTCCAGGTGGCCCACGACGAGGCGCTCGCCCATCTCGGCCACGCGGCGGTCGCGGAACTCGATCACCTCGGGGAAGTTGTGGCCGGTGTCCACGTGCAGCAGCGGGAAGGGCAGCTTGCCCTTGAACGTGTTGGGTGCGTTGCGGTCGGGGCGCAGCTTGAAAGCCTTCTCGGCCAGGCGCAGCACCACGCACGAATCCTTGCCGCCCGAGAACAGCAGCGCCGGGCGCTCGAAGCTGGCGGCGACCTCGCGCAGGATGAAGATGGCCTCTTCCTCGAGGTGGTCGAGGTGGGCGTGATCGAGCTGCGGCAGCAGCTGGTCGACGGAGACGGGGGCGTTCATCGGTTCACCGGGGAAAAAGAAGACGACGGCGCGGCAGGCGCGGCGGGTTCGGGCTGACGCAGGGCCGAGACGGCGCCAGGGGCGGATTCATGGACGTGCAGGCCGCATTCCTTGGCGCCGTCCTGCTCCCACCACCAGCGGCCCGCGCGGAAGTCCTCGCCCATCGCCACGGCGCGGGTGCAGGGCGCGCAGCCGATGCTCGGGAAGAACTGGTCGTGCAGCGGGTTGTAGGGCACCTGGTGCAGGCCGATGTAGTGCCACACGTCGCCCCAGGTCCATTCGGCCAGCGGTGCGTACTTGGTGCGGCCGTTGGGCTCGCGCTCGACGAACTCCACGCTGGCGCGGTCGTTCGACTGCTCGCGGCGCAGGCCGGTGATCCACGCGTCGCGGCCTTGCATCATGCGGCCCAGCGGCTCGAGCTTGCGCACGGCGCAGCAGGCCTTGCGCAGCTCGACGCTCTCGTACATGGCCTTAGGGCCGTGCTGCGAGACGAAGCGGATCACCGCGGTTTCGGGCGGGCTGAACACCTCCACCGGCACGCCGTAGTGCGATTCGATGCGGCCGATCAGCGCGACCGTCTCGTCGTGCAGGGCCTTGGTGTCGAGCGTGGCCAGCGCGATGGGCAGCTGGTGGCGCGCGATCAGGTCGGTGATCACCATGTCCTCGGCGCCGAGGCTGGTGCCTTGCACCACGCTGCCGGGATGGTCGGCCGCGGCCTGGCGCAGCACGTCGAGCGTGCGCGCCAGCTTGGCGTCGAAATCGGCGCTGGCGCGGGCGTTGAGGTCGATGGCGCTCACGGTTCAGGCCTTGGCGAAATGCGGCTCGTGGTGGACCACGTCGCCCTGGTAGTGCGACGGGAAGAACTGCAGCGCGCGCTGGGCCGACTCGATCTTCTGGTCACCGCGCAGCGCCACGGCGTCGAAGCCGGTGCGCTGCAGCAGCGGCAGCATGTCGACCACCACGTCGCCGGTGGCGCGCACCTCGCCGGCGAAGCGGAAGCGGCGGCGCAGGATGCGGGCCTGGCTGTAGGCGCGGCCGTCCACCCACTTGGGGAACTGCAGCACCACCAGCGCCAGGCGCGGCAGGCACTGCTCGATGGTCTCGATGTCGACGTCGTTCGGCACGACGACGCCGGCCGGCACGTCGGCGGGCCAGTGCTCGCGCACGGCGTGCCACTGCTCGAGCGTGAGCAGGCGGTTCGGCGCGGGGTCGGGGTGCGGCATCGGGCCGTCTTCGCCCACCACCAGGTGCCAGGGGTCGCGGCTGGGATCGATGAATTTCATGGCTTCAGGCTCTTGCGGTGCTGCGGCGCACGGCGTCGGTGGCGGCGCGGAAGGGCGGCACGCCCAGGCGCTTGGCGGTGTCGATGAAGCGCTCGGAAGGCTGGCGCTGCTGCTTGTAGGTGGTGATCACGGCTTCCACCGCGTCGGCGATCTCGTCGGCCGCGAACGACGGGCCGATGACCTTGCCAGGCACCGCGCCGCCGCTGAGCGTGGAGCCGTCGGAGCCGCCCACGCTGATCTGGTACCACTCGGCGCCGTCCTTGTCGACGCCGAGGATGCCGATGTGGCCGCTGTGGTGGTGGCCGCAGGAGTTGATGCAGCCGCTGATGTGCAGGTCGATGTCGCCGATGTCGTACAGCTCATCGAGGTCCTGGTAGCGCTCGGTCAGCTCTTCGGCCACCGGGATCGAGCGGGCGTTGGCCAGCGCGCAGAAGTCGCCGCCGGGGCAGGCGATCATGTCGGTGAAGAGGCCGATGTTGGGCGAGGCGAACGAGGCGGCCTTGGCGGCTTCCCACAGCGCGAACAGGTCGGCCTGGCGCACCCAGGGCAGCAGCAGGTTCTGGTCGTGCGTGACGCGAAGCTCGCCGTGGCTGAAGCGGTCGGCCAGGTCGGCGGCCAGGTCCATCTGCGTGCCGGTGATGTCGCCCGGCGCCTGGCCCGGTCGCTTCAGCGAGAGCTGCACCGCGCGGTAGCCGTCGATGCGGTGGGGCACGACGTTGCGTTCCAGCCAGCGGGTGTAGGCGGGCGGTGCGTCGGCCGGGGCGGGCGCCTCGGCGGCGGGCGCAACGCCGGCCGGCAGCACGAAGGAGGCCGAGACGCGGTCCAGCTCGGCCTGCGGGATGATCTGCGCGTCGCCGTCGGTGTCGTGGTTCAGGATCGCCTGGAACTCCGCGTTCACCGCGTCGAAGAACTTCTGGCCCTCGGCCTTCACCAGGATCTTGATGCGCGCCTTGTACATGTTGTCGCGCCGGCCGTAGCGGTTGTAGACGCGCACGATCGCCTCGAGGTACACGAGGATCTGCTGCCAGGGCACGAAGGCGTTGACCAGGCTGCCGATGATCGGCGTGCGGCCCATGCCGCCACCGACGAACACCTTGAAGCCGACCTCGCCGGCCTCGTTCTTCAGCAGGTGCAGGCCGACGTCGTGCCACAGCGTCGCGGCGCGGTCTTCCTTCGCGCCGCTGACGGCGATCTTGAACTTGCGCGGCAGGAACGCGAACTCGGGGTGCAGCGTGCTCCACTGGCGCAGGATCTCGCAGTACGGCCGCGGATCGACGATCTCGTCGCGCGCGATGCCCACCAGCGCGTCGCTCGTGATGTTGCGGATGCAGTTGCCGCTGGTCTGGATGCCGTGCATGTCGACATCGGCCAGCAGGTCCATCACGTCGGCGCTCTTGTCGAGCGGGATCCAGTTGTACTGCAGGTTCTGCCGCGTGGTGAAGTGGCCGTAGTCGCGGTCGTACTCGCGGGCGATGCGGCCGAGCTGGCGCAGCTGGCGGCTGCTGAGCTCGCCGTACGGAACGGCCACGCGCAGCATCGGGGCGTGGCGCTGGATGTACCACCCGTTCTGCAGCCGCAGCGGGCGGAACTCGTCGTCGCCGAGCTCGCCCTTCTGGTTGCGCTCGAGCTGGTCGCGGAACTGCGCCGCGCGCGCGCGGACGAACTGGCGGTCGAAGTCGGTGTACTGGTACATGCTGGGTTCAGTGAATCACTTTGAGGCCCGCGGTGACGAGCGCGGCTGCGAGCAGCGCACGCACGAGCTTCTCGGGCATGGATTTGGTGAGCCTGGCGCCGAGCCAGATGCCCGGCAGGGAGCCGACGAGCAGGGCCGCCAGCAGCGCCCAGTCCACGTGGCCGAGCGTGGCGTGGCCGATGCCGGCCACCAGCGTCAGCGGCACCGCGTGGGCGATGTCGGTGCCCACGAGCCGGTGCGCGGGCAGGCGAGGGTACAGCAGGAGGATGAGCGTCGCGCCGATGGCGCCGGCGCCGATCGAGCTGAGCGACACCAGCACGCCCAGCAACAGGCCGCACAGCACCGTCAGCGCGGGCTTGCGGCGCTCCGGGATCCACCGCTCCAGCCGCAGGCCGATCGTCAGCCAGGCCTGGCGGTAGGCCACCGTCACGGCAGTGAGCAGCAGTGCGATGCCGAGCGCGAAGGTGAGCGTGCCGGCCCAGGCCTTGGTGACGCCCGTGAGGTGCATGAACGCGATGGTCGCCACCGCCGCAGGCAGGCTGCCGGCCAGCAGCAGCGCGGTGATGCGGTAGTCGACATGGCCGTGGCGGTGGTGCGCGACGGCCCCGCCGGTCTTCGTGAGGGCCGCGAACCACAGGTCGGTGCCGATGGCGACCGCGGGGTTCAGCTTGAAGACGCCCATCAGCAGCGGCGTCATCAGCGAACCGCCGCCGACACCCGTCATGCCGACGATGGCACCGACGCCGAAGCCGCTGGCTATCGCCATCCAATCCATCGCTGCTCCGCTTCTCCAATAGCATGCGCGGGACCATCCCGTGCAGGAGACGGCACTTTAGTGACCGCATATATATTTGAGAAGAACGAATAAGTTGCTTGCTAATGCTCATCAGGAATTAAGCGGCCCGGCCGCCCGCCGCCGCCAGGCATTGCTGCTGATGGCCGCCGTGCTGGCGGGCTGCGCGACCGCGCCACCGCCTGCGCCGCCGGTTCCTCCGCCACCCCCGCCGCCGCCGCCCGCCCCGGCCAGGCCCCCGCGCGTCGGCCTGGCCCTGGGCGGCGGGGCGGCGCGTGGGTTCGCGCACATCGGCGTGATCCAGGTGCTGGAGGAAGCCGGCATCAAGCCGGATCTCGTGGTCGGCACGTCGGCGGGCAGCCTGGTGGCCTCGATGTACGCGGCCGGCCGCAGTGGCGCGGAGCTCGCGACGGTGGCCCTGGCGATGGACGAGTCGGCGATCACCGACTGGGCCTTTCCCGGCCGCGGGCTGATCCGCGGCGAGGCGCTGGCGCGCTACGTGCGTGCGCAGACCGGTGGCCGTCCCATCGAGCAGCTGCCGGTGCCGCTGGGCATCGTGGCCACCGATCTCGACAGCGGCCAGCCGGTGCTGTTCCAGCGCGGCGACGCGGGCACCGCGGTGCGGGCGTCCAGCGCGGTGCCGGCCGTGTTCCAGCCGGTGACGATCGGGGGGCGGGAGTACGTCGACGGCGGCCTGGCGTCGCCGGTGCCGGTGCGGTTCGCGCGGCAGATGGGCGCGGAACTGGTCGTCGCCGTCGACATCTCCACGGCACCCGACGGCAACCCGACGGGCGATGCGATGCGCATGCTGCTGCAGACCTTCGCGATCATGAGCCGCAGCATCAACACCTTCGAGCTGCGTGACGCGGACGTGGTGATCCGGCCGAAGCTGGTCGGCGTGTCGAGCGCGGACTTCACGGTGCGCAAGCGCGCGATCGCCGCGGGCCGGGAGGCCGCGTTGGCACAGCTGCCTGCGCTGAAGCAGCGGCTGGCGCAGGCCACGCGCTGAAACGCGGCCCAGAAAGAAAGAGGCCCGGCATTGCACCGGGCCTTTTGAACGGCACGTCGAACCAGGTTCGAGAGGTACCGAGGAGACAACCTGTCTGCGAGCACTGCGGGCCGGGGCCCGCGTCATCCGCAGCTGGAGGCGCCAGGCAGGGCTTCAAGCCCTGCCGTGCAATCAGGCAGCGGCGCGCTTGGCCTTGACGGCGGTCGTCGAGGCAGCCTTCACGGCGGTGTTGGTCAGCGCGGTGAGGTTGGCTTCGGCGACGTCGGCGGCCTGCTTGGCAGCCTTGTGCACGCTTTCGAACGCGTTGTTCGCGGCGGCGACGGCCGACTTGACCAGCGCGACGGCGTTTTCGCTGCCGGCCGGGGCATTCTTGGCGGCGGTGTCGACGACGGCCATGAACTTCTTCTGGGCGTCGGCGAACTGGGCTTCGGCGGCCTTGGTCACTTCGGCGCCGGTGGCGGCGGCGATGTCGTACACATGGCGGTTGTAGGCGGCGGCCTTTTCGGCGGCGGGCTGCAGCAGCGAGGTCTGCAGCGCGATCAGTTCCTGCGCGTCCTTGACGGACAGCACGGCGTTGGTCGTCTCGGCAGCCTCGCCCAGGGCGGTCTTGGCCACTTGCAGGTTCAGCTCGACCAGTTTTTCGACGCCTTCGAACGCCTTGTTGGTCAGGCCAAACAGCGTTTCGACGTTGGCCTTGTGGGCGGCGAGGACTTGTTCGGGGGTCAGCATGTCAAAAATCTCCGTCATCAGACTGGTTTCGGGCAAGGTTGGTGACTGGAAGCTTTTTGCTGCACTGCACCATGAACAGGAGTATAGGGGTGGGAGCCGCCTTTGCAAGGCGTTTTTGTTGCGTTGCAGCAATTTAGGGGGCCCGCTCTAAAAAACCCGGTACGGCGAGCGTGGCGGGGCTGCCCGTCAGAATGCCGGCAATGCAGGCGTACTACTCCGATCACTTCGTGCTGCCACTGCCGCCGGGGCACCGCTTTTCGATGCCGAAGTACCGGCTGCTGCGCGACCGGGTCGAGGCGGAGGCGCCCGGGGTTCAGCTCGCCGAAGCGCCCGCGGCGACCGACGGCGAGCTGGCGCTGGCCCACACGCCGCACTACGTCACCTCGGTGGCGGAGGGCCTGCTGTCGGCCGCCGAGCAGCGGGAGATCGGGTTTCCCTGGTCGCCAGCCATGGTCGAGCGTGCACGCCGCTCGGTCGGTGCCACGGGGGCGGCGGCGCGCGCGGCACTGGCCCACGGCGTGGCCGCCCAGCTGGCCGGCGGCACCCACCATGCGTATGCGCACAAGGGCAGCGGCTACTGCGTGTTCAACGACGTGGCGGTCGCTGCCAGGCTGATGCAGGCCGAGGTGCACCGCCGCTGGCGCCGGCTGCTGCGGGTCGCGGTGATCGACCTCGATGTGCACCAGGGCAACGGCACCGCGGCGATCTTCGCCGACGACCCGAGCGTGTTCACGCTGTCGCTGCACGGCGCGCGCAACTTCCCCTTCCGCAAGGAGGCGAGCGACCTGGACGTCGAGCTGGCCGACGGCTGCGGCGACGAGGACTACCTGGCCGCGCTCGACGGCGCGCTGGCCGCGCTGTGGGCGCGCCATGGCTCGGCCCCGCCCGGGCTGGTGTTCTACCTCGCCGGCGCCGATCCGCACGAGGGCGACCGCCTGGGCCGCCTCAAGGTCAGCGCCGCCGGCCTGGCCGAGCGCGACCGCCGGGTGCTCGGGGCCTGCCGCGCGCGCGGCGTCCCGGTGGCGATCAGCATGGCGGGCGGCTATGGCCGCGTGATCGACGATTCGGTCGCCGTGCACCTGCAGACGCTGCGCGAGGCGCATCGCGCGTGGCTCGCCTGGCAGGCGGCGCTGCCGGCGCCGCCGATGGAAGAATCGCTGCCATGAGCAGCGAACCCCGCCGGGCCCGGCCCGAAACCCGCGACGCCTACCGCCACTTCAGCGCCGTGCCCACGCGCTGGATGGACAACGACGTCTACGGCCACGTCAACAACGTCGTCTACTACAGCTACTTCGACACCGCGGTGAACCGCTACCTGATCGAGGCCGGCGCCCTCGATCCGCACGCGGGCGAGGCGATCGGCCTGGTGATCGAGACCGGCTGCAACTACTTCGCCCCGCTGTCGTTTCCGCAAGGGGTCGACGCGGGGCTGCGCGTGGCGCACATCGGCCGCAGCAGCGTGCGTTACGAGGTCGGGCTGTTCGCCCAGGGCGAACCCCTGTCGGCCGCCGCCGGCCATTTCATCCATGTCTATGTCGACCGGCTGACGCGCCGGCCCGTCGCGCTGCCCGCGGCCCTGTCGGCGGCGCTGCAACCCCTGGCCCTCCCCTGAGGTGCGGCCGGCGGCCGAGAATACGCAGACCCCTCCACCGAAGTACAAGGCCCTCCCGATGACTTCCGTACTCGTCACCCGCGAGATCTTTCCCGAAACCATCGAGCGCCTGCGGCGGCATTTCGAGGTCACCACCAACGAAGGCGACGTGTCGTATTCGCCCGCCGAGCTGAGCGCGCGGCTGGAGGGCCACGCCGGCGTTCTGGTGGCGAGCGGCGAGCGCATCGACGCGGCGCTGCTCGAGGCGCATCCGCAGTTGAAGGCCGTCTGCAACATGGCCGTCGGTTACAACAACATCGACGTGCCCGCCTGCACGGCCCGCGGCGTGCTGGCGAGCAACACGCCCGACGTGCTCACCGAGACCACCGCCGACTTCGGCTTCGCGCTGATGATGGCCACCGCACGCCGCATCGCCGAGAGCGAGCATTACCTGCGCGCGGGGCAATGGACGCGGTGGTCCTATGACCTCTTCACCGGCACCGACGTGCACGGCGCCACGCTGGGCATCCTCGGCATGGGCCGCATCGGCCAGGGCATCGCGCGGCGCGGCGCGCTGGGCTTCGGCATGAAGGTGATCTACCACAACCGCAGCCGGCTGCCGGCCGAGCAGGAAGCGCCGATCGGTGCCGAGTACGTGAGCAAGGAGGTGCTGCTGCGCGAGGCCGACCACCTGGTGCTGGTGCTGCCTTACTCCGCCAGCAGCCACCATGCGATCGGCGCGGCCGAGCTGGCGCAGATGAAGCCCACCGCGACGCTGACGAACATCGCCCGCGGCGGCATCGTCGACGACGCGGCGCTGGCCCGGGCGCTGCGCGACCGGCGCATCGCCGCGGCAGGCCTCGACGTCTTCGAGGGCGAGCCGAGCGTGCACCCGGACCTGCTGACCGTGCCCAACGTCGTGCTGACGCCGCACATCGCCAGCGCCACCACCCGCACCCGCCGCGCGATGGCCGACCTGGCCGCCGACAACCTCATCGCCGCGCTGACCGGCGGCACGCCGCCCACGCCGCTCAACCCCGAAGTACTGCAGCGATGAGCGCGGCGACCGAGCACGTCGCCGAGGTGGTCTGGGAGCGCGGCGAGGCGGTGTTCACCGACAACCGCTACCCGCGCCGCCACGCCTGGCGCTTCGACGGCGGGGCCGAGGTGCCGGCCTCGTCCTCGCCGCATTCGGTGCGGGTGCCGTTCTCCGATCCGTCCGCGGTCGACCCGGAGGAGGCGTTCGTCGCGTCCCTGTCGAGCTGCCACATGCTGTGGTTCCTGTCGATCGCGGCGCAGCGAGGCTTCCGTGTGGACCGCTACCGCGATGCCGCCGTCGGCACGATGGCCGTCAACGCGGCCGGCCGCATGGCCATCACGGTGGTGACGCTGCGCCCGGAGGCGGTCTTCTCGGGTGATCGCCGGCCCGGGGCCGACGAACTGGCGGCCATGCACCACGCGGCGCATGAGGCCTGCTACATCGCCAACTCGGTGACGGCCGAGGTGCGCTGCGAACCCTGCGCCTGAGCGGCGTCCTGACTGGGGCGGCCGCGCCGCGCCGCCGCGGACCTCAGGCCACCTCGAAACGGTCGCGCCACTCCTGCTCCAGCACCGCGACGAGCCGCTGCAGGTCGATCGGCTTGGGCAGCAGGTGGTCCCATGGCGCCGTGCTGGCGGTGATGCCGGGCAAGCCGGTCGTGGCCACGATGACCCGCCGCACGCCTTCCTCGTTGAGGCGCAGGTGGCGGGCGACCTCCGTGCCTTGCATCAGCGGAAGCCGGATGTCGAGCAGCACGAAGTGGGGATCGAAGTTGACCGATTCGGCCAGCCCGCTGGCACCGTCGCCGACGGTGCGGACTTCGTAGTTCTCCATCTCCAGCCAGGTGGCGAGGGTCTCGGCCACCTCGGGCTCATCCTCGATGATCAAGACACGGCGCGCGCCCGGGCCCCGGGTCCATCTGGGGGCGTCGGGCGCTTCGGCGGCGGCACCCGCGAAGGGCGGTCGTTCTTTTTGACTGAGCTGCACGGTGAGGGACAGGCTGGCGGGTTGAAGGGAGTGCGGACGAGGAACCCGTTCGAGCCGGGCAGCCTCGATCCGGTTCCCGCGCCGGGCGAAGCCTCGGGGCGCCGGGCTACCGGCTCGCGGGCTGGCCATGGGCGCGATCCCGAAGGACGGCATTGACTTCCGCGCCGAAGATGAGCGTGGTGGCGCTGACGTAGAGGAAGACCAGCGTCGCGACGACCCCTGCGAAGCCGCCGTAGATCAACGCCAGCTTGCCCGCCGAGCGCAGCGTGTACGACAGCGTGGCCGCAGCCGCCACCCACAGCGCTGCGCCCACCAGCGCACCGGGCAGGACGGTCTTGAGCCGCTGGCGGATGTCCGGCAACCAGCCGTACAGCAGCGCGTACAGCGTGGCCATCACCAGGAAGGCCGAGCCGTAGCGGACGCCGTTGCGCATCCAGGGCGTCTCCCGGCCGACGCCCACGCGGCTCTCCAGGAAATGCCACAGGTAAGGCAGGATGATGACCGAGCTGAAGACCGCCAGGATGCCGAGGCCCACGATGAGCGTGAACGCGGTGACCTTGATCCGGGCCTTCCAGAACGGGAGGCCGCGCTCCACGCCGTACGCCCGGTTCAGCGCCGAGCGCACGGCCTGCATGCCGGACGACGCCGTCCACAAGGTGATCAACACGCCGATGGCCAGCAGCGCCTGGTTGCGCTGGGCGAGCACCTGCCGCACGACGGGCTGCAGCGCCTCCCGCACGACCGGCGGTGCGTATTCGAGCACCCGGGCGGCCAGCGCGGCGGCGCTGCCGGGTTCGCCCACGTACGCCGCCGCCGAGGACAGCAGGATCAGCAGCGGGAACATCGCCAGCACCGACGAGAAGGCCAGGCTGCCGGCCTGGTTCGCGCTCTGGTGCTGGATGTAGTTCCAGATGGCTGGCAGGACGATGCGCAGGACCGGCGCCGCCAGCGCCGCGCGCTGCAGGCGTTGCCACCAGCCCGCCGGCCGGCCTTCGGCCGGCACGCTGGCCGCTGGCGGCCCGAGCCCGGTGCCTCGCGGAGACCACATCATTCTGCGCCGCGTGGCGCGTCAGCCGCGCCGCGCGGCCTCGATCGCGGCGATGTCGATCTTGCGCATCTGCATCATCGCGTCGAAGGCCCGCTTGGCCGCTGCGCGGTCCGGATCGTTGATCGCCGCAGTGAGCGCGCGCGGGGTGATCTGCCAGGACAGGCCCCACTTGTCCTTGCACCAGCCGCAGGCGCTCTCCTCGCCGCCGTGGCCGACGATCGCATGCCACAACCGGTCGGTTTCGGCCTGGTCGTCGGTGGCGACCTGGAACGAGAAGGCCTCGTTGTGCCGGAACGCCGGGCCGCCGTTGAGGCCCAGGCAGGGGATGCCGAGCACGGTGAACTCCACCGTCAGGACGTCGCCCTCCTGGCCGGCAGGGTAGTCGCCGGGCGCCCGCAGGATCGCGCCGACCGCGCTGTCGGGAAATGTCGCGGCATAAAACTCGGCGGCTTCCTGCGCGGTGCCGTCGTACCAGAGGCAGATGGTGTTCTTGCTGGGCATGTCTTCACTCGATGGGTGCGCCACGCACGCCGCGGGCGGGCCGGATGCACCTGGTGGCAATCGGCGTTCCTGCGCCACAGGTCAGCGGCCGGCGGCGCCGCGCGGCGGGGGCGCGGCCGGCCCGGCATGGGCCCGCTCGAGCGACGCGATCAGGGCTTCGATGTCGTACGGCTTGCGCAGGATCTCCGCCGAGATGCTGTTCAGGTTCTCTGCATAGCCGGTGGTGACGACCACGGGCAGCCCGGGCCGTTCGGCGGCGCACCACCGGACCAGGTCGAGGCCGTTGAGCTTGCCCGGCATCACCACGTCGGTGAAGAGCACATCGAACTGCTCCCCGCCGCGCAGCACGGCCATCGCCTCGTCGGCCGTCGTGCACAGGCGCACCGCGTAGCCCTCGGCCTCGAGCGCGCCGGTCGTCACCGAGGCGATCAGCGCATCGTCCTCCACCACCAGCAGGTGCAGCGCCGAATGCAACGGCGCTCCGCTGGGAGACGGCGCGGGCGCCGCCGCGCCGCAGGCCGCGACGGGCAGGAACAGGCACACGCGCGTGCCCGCGCCCAGTTCGCTGCTGAGCGTGATGTCGCCGCCCGACTGCCGGGCGAAGGCGTGCACTTGCGCGAGGCCGATGCCGCTGCCCGAGCCCACCGGCTTGGTGGTGAAGTAGGGCTCGAAGGCCCGCGTGCGCACCTCCTCGCTCATGCCGGCGCCGTCGTCCGCCACCTCCAGGCGGACGAAGCGGCCCTCGCCGAGGTGTTGCGTCTCTTCAGGAGCGGCCTGCCGGGCGCCGATGGTGATGCGGCCGCCCGACGGCAACGCGTCCCGTGCGTTGAAGACCAGGTTGAGCAGGGCCATCTCGAGCTGGACCGGGTCGGCGTGCACGTCCGGCAGGCCGGGTTCCAGCGACGCGGACAGCACGATGCTGCTGCCCACCGCCGTGCGGGTCAGCTCGTGGCCCTTGAGCACGACGTCCGCGAGGTTGACGGCCGTGGGCAGCAGCGTCTGCACGCGGCCGAAGGTCATCAACTGCTTGACGAGGTCGCTGGCCTTCGAGGTGGCGCGCACCGCTCCTTCGAGCACCCGCCGATCGCGCTCGTGCGCAATGCTCCGGCCAAGCACGTGATGGGCCGTCTTGATGGTCTGCAGCAGGTTGTTGAAGTCGTGCGCGACACCGGCGGTCAGGCGCCCTATCGCCTCCAGCTTCTGTCCCTGCAGGAGCCTGGTCTGCGCCTCCTGCGCCTGCTGCACGGCCTCGAGCACGCGCCGCTCCAGGACCTGGTTGGCCTCGCTGGCCTTCATGCCGGCGGCATGGAGGGTCTCGCCCACTTCGTCCACCTCCGACAGCCCGGTGTTCAACCGCTCCGGCACCCGGTTGTCGCCGAGCAGCGCCGCGGAGGTCCGCAGGGCGTCGACCGTGTGGCTGATCCGCCGGGCACCCAGCAGCGCCAGGCCCAGGCCGATGACCAGTAGCACCGCCGCCGCGGCCACCGCCTTGGCGGAGGCGCGCTGCGCTGCGGCGTCGAGCTCGGTCATGGGCACCGAGACGACGACCGACCAGCCGTAGGCGCTGCGCGGTGTCAGGTACGTCATCGACGGCACGCCGTCCAGCGTCGTCGAGGCGGCGAAGCCCGTGCCGTTGCGCAGGATCCGCTGTTGGAAGCCGGGCGATGCCGACACGCCGAACCACTTCTCGGGATCCCGGCTGCGCGCCATGATCACCTGCTCGTTGTCGACCACGACGACCAGCCCACGGAAGGGCGGCGGCGTGGCATCGAGGATCTGCTGGAGCACCGCGGGCTCGAACGACACCCCCACGTTGTAGCGCTGCGGCGAGGCGCCGGGGATCGGCACGAAGATGGTGATGACAGGCTTGCGTGCCACGGGCCCCTGCTGCACGAACATGACGTGCGGCTCGCGCTGCGTCAGCGGCGCCGGCTTGACGCGCGGGACGGGGTCGAAGGGCAGGGGAGCGCGCGTGTTGACGAGGTGCCGGTCCGCCTCCGCCAGCAAGGCCCAGTCGGAGGTGCCCTGGGTGGCGTTCCGTGCCTCTTCGTGGAACTGGGCGAAGTCGCCGTCGCGCGCGGCGTTCGATGCGGCCAGCGCCCGGGCCAGGATGACCCGCTTGTCCAGCTCCCGCTCGACGACGGTGCTGACCGCGAGCCCGAACTGCTCGACCTGCTCGAGCGTCGCCGCCGCCTGCTCCTCGTGGGTGTACCAGGCGAGCAGCCCGAACCCGGCTGCGGCGGGGAGCCACACGGCGAAAACCAGTGTCAGCAGGCGTAGGCGGATGCTCATCCTCACGCGAGCATAGCGAAGACCTGCCACCGCCCGGCTCGATCGCGGAGCGCCGGCGCCGCGCGATGCGAACGTCGGACAATCGCCGGATGCCCCCCATCGAACCGTCCCTGATCGTCCTTGCGCTCGTCGTCCTCGCCGTCCTCCAATTGGTCCTGCTGGCGGTGCTGCTGGCCCGCAGCCGCGCCCCGGCCGACCCGGCGCCGCTGCTGGAGGAACTCGCCCGGCAGGGCCGCGCCGACGGCCAGCGGCTCGAGCGCGAGCTGCGCGACGAGGTCGCCCGCAGCAGCAGCGGCACCCGGCAGGAGCTGGCGCGAGAACTCGGCGGCACGCGGCAGGAACTGGCGCAGACGCTGGCCACGTTCCAGCAGACGCTGCTTGCGCAGTCCGGCGACGTGGCGCGCACGCAGAACGAGCAGATGGACACCTTCCGCGCCCAGCTCGGTGCGCTGCAGCAGGGCTTGAACGCCGCGCTGCTGGCTGGCCGTGAAGCGCAGGACGCTGCGCTGCGCCGCTTCGGCGACACGCTGGGCGAGCAGCTCCGGGCCCTGTCCGACGCCAACGACAAGCGGCTGTCCGAGGTGCGCCTGACCGTGGAAGCCAAGCTCACCGCCATCCAGGGCGACAACGAGAAGAAGCTCGAGCAGATGCGCGCCACGGTCGACGAGAAGCTGCACGCCACGCTCGAACAGCGCCTGGGCGAAAGCTTCAAGCAGGTGGCCGAGCGGCTGGAGCAGGTGCACAAGGGCCTGGGCGAGATGCAGACGCTGGCGCGCGACGTGGGCTCGCTCAATCGCGTGCTCACCAACGTGAAGACGCGCGGCATCTTCGGCGAGGTGCAGCTCGCCGGCCTGCTGGAGCAGGTGTTCACGCCCGACCAGTACGCGACCAACGTCGAGACCCTCGTGGGCACCGGCGCACGGGTGGAGTTCGCGATCCGCCTGCCCGGCCGCCGCGACGACGGCGCACCGCTGTGGCTGCCGATCGACGCCAAGTTCCCGCGGGAGGACTACGAGCGCCTGCTCGAGGCGCAGGAGCGGGCCGATCCGGTGGCGGTGGAGGTGGCGGCCAAGGCCATCGAGATGCAGCTGCGCAAGGAGGCACGCACCATCCGCGAGAAATACGTGGCGCCGCCCCACACCACCGACTTCGGCATCCTCTTCGTGCCCACCGAGGGCCTCTATGCGGAGGCGTTGCGCCGGCCCGGGCTGGTCGAGTCGCTGCAGCGCGAGCACAAGGTGATGCTGGCCGGCCCCACCACGCTGCTGGCCACGCTCAGCAGCCTGCAGATGGGTTTTCGCACGCTGGCGCTGGAGAAGCGCTCGGCCGAGGTGTGGGAGGTGCTGGGCGCGGTGAAGACCGAGTTTGCCAAGTTCGGCGACGTGCTGGCCAAGACCAAGAAGAAGCTCGACGAGGCCAGCAACACCATCGACCAGGCCGCGGTGCGCACCCGCGCGATGGCGCGTCAGCTCAAGACGGTGGAGGCGCTGCCCGAAGCGCGCGCGCAGCAGTTGCTGCCCGGCGCGCTGGACCTCGAGGAAGCCGAGCCGGCGCCGGATGCCTGAGGCGACTGCCAGCGGCCCCGCGGCCGCCGCCACCGACGGGGTGTCCATCCAGCGCCTGCTGGCCGCGTTGATCGCGGGCCAGATCGGCCTGCACAGCGCGATGGCCGGCATCCGCCTCGCTGCCCCGCTCCAGGTGCTGCACGAGGGCCAGAGCGTGGCCGGGGTCGGTGCGCTGATGGCGCTCTTCGCGCTGGCGCCGGTGCTGCTGGCGCTGCAGGCGGGCCGCATGGCCGACCGGCGCGGCTACCACCCGCCGATGCACATCGCGGTGGCGATGACGGCCCTTGGTGCGCTGCTGGCCGTGGCCTCCACCTGGCTGGACGCCGGGCCGCGCTTCGCGGTGCTGTGCGTGGCCGCCGTGCTGGGCGGCGGCGGCGCCAACATCGGGCTCATCACCATCCAGCGCACCGCGGGCCGCAGCGCACGCAGCACGGTCGAGCGCATGCGCGTGTTCAGCTGGCTGGGGCTGGCGCCCGCGCTGTCGAACGTGGTGGGCGCGACCTCGGCCGGCCTGCTGATCGACGCGGTGGGCTTCCGGGGCGCCTACGTCTTCCTGTTGCTGCTGCCGCTGGCTGCCGGGCTGTGTGCGCGCTACGTTCCGCGCGAGGTGCCCGAGCCGCCCGCCGCCGTGCCGGGCCGCCGTCGCACGGCGTGGGACTTGCTGGCCACGCCCGGCATGCGCAGCCTGCTGGTGGTGAACTGGCTGATGTCGGCCTGCTGGGACGTGCACAGCTTCGCGGTGCCCGTCCTCGGCCACGAGCGCGGCTTCAGCGCCTCGGTGATCGGGCTGATCCTGGGCGTGTTCCCGCTCGCGGTGACGGGGGTCCGGCTGCTGATCCCGCTGCTCGCGGCACGGCTGCAGGCCGCCCAGGTGCTCAGGGGCGCGATGCTGTGCACGGCGCTGATGTTCGCGGTCTACCCGCTGGTCAGCTCGCCCTGGCTGATGGGCGGCTGCGCGGTGCTGCTGGGCCTGGCGCTGGGCTCGGTGCAGCCGATGATCATGTCGACGCTGCACCACCTGACGCCGCACGACCGGCACGGCGAGGCGATCGCGCTGCGCTCGATGACCATCAATGCCGCCAGCACGCTGATGCCGCTGCTGTTCGGCGCGGCCGGCGCCGCGATGGGGGTGGCGCCGGTGTTCTGGGTGATGGGCGCGGCGGTGGCAGCGGGCTCGCAGATCACGCGCCGCCTGCGCGGCTTGGGCTAGAAGCGGATGCCCGACGCCGCGGGCGGCACCGCCTCGGCCGGCGTGGGCGAATCAGCCGGTGCAGAAGCCGCCGCGGCCGGCGGTGCCACCGGCCTCACCTCGGCCAGGGGCAGGGGGGGCGGCGCGCGGTAACTCGCCGGCAGGCGTGCGTCGCGCGGGTAGCCTGCCACGTCGAGGTACTCGTTCCACGCATCGGGCGCGAAGCCGCGCAGCAGCTGCCCCCCGATGGCCAGCGCGGGCGCTTCGGGCGCGCCCACCACGCGCTGCCACGCCTCGCGGTCGGCATCGGTGCTGGCCAGCCGCTCGCGGAACGGCACGCCGCGCTGGCGCAGGAACTCGCGGCCGCGCTCACACGGCACGCAGTCGGTCGCCGCGAACAGCGTCACCGGGAAGCGCGACGCCGCCGTGCGCAAGGGCAGCGGCAGGGCTGCGGTGGTGTCGTCGAGCAGCACCGTGCCGGCCTTGTCGTTGACCGCCGTCACGCGACCAGGGCCGCTGGTGATGGGGCGGTCGGTGTAGGTGATGCGGCCGTCGGGCTCGACGATCTTGTAGAGCGCCGCGGCGGGGGCCTGGGCGTGGGCGTACCCGGCGAGCAGCGTGGCGGCGGCGAAGCCGCATGCCGTGCACAGGCGGAGCGCCGGGTGGGGCGGTCGGCCGGGCCTGCGTGGCGGGCCGCCGCGGTCGTGATCGGACGGGGGCTTCAGGCGGTAGGTCATGGCGGCGTACCCGGTGGAGTGCTGCATTTCGAAGCGACCATACAACAACCATGCCGGCAGGCGCCGCAAGCGACGGCGCGGGGCCTGCCGCGCCGCCGGCCCGCCTGGCCCGGCGTCAGGCCATGCCCTGGTGGCGCAGCAGCGCGTCGATCGTCGGCGCGCGGCCGCGGAAGGCCTTGAAGCTCTCCATCGCCGGCCGGCTGCCGCCGACCTCGAGCACCTCGCGCCGCAGGCGCCGCCCGGTCTCGACGTCGAGCACGCCGTTCTCCTCGAAGGCGCTCCAGGCATCCGCCGACAGCACCTCGGCCCACTTGTAGCTGTAGTAGCCCGCGGCATAACCGCCCGCGAAGATGTGCGAGAAGGTGTGCTGCGAACGGTTGAACGGCGTCGCCTCCAGCACGGCCACTTCCTGGCGGACTTCGTCGAGCACCTGCTGCACACGCGTCGCGGCGGACGGCTCGTGGTGCAGCCGCATGTCGAACAGCGCGAACTCGATCTGCCGCAGCGTCGCCATGCCGCTCTGGAAGTTCTTCGCCGCGATCATCTTGTCGAACAGCGCGCGCGGCAGCGGCGCGCCGGTGTCGATGTGGGCGGTGAGCTGCTGCAGCACCTCCCACTCCCACGCGAAGTTCTCCATGAACTGGCTCGGCAGCTCCACGGCATCCCACTCGACGCCGGACAGGCCCGACACGCCGATGTCGGCCACCTGCGTCAGCATCAGGTGCAACCCGTGGCCGAACTCGTGGAACAGGGTGATGACGTCGTCGTGCGTCAGCAACGCCGGCTTGCCGGGCTGCGGCGGCGGGAAATTGCAGACCAGGTGCGCGACCGGCGTCTGCAGCCCGCCCTCGGGCCGGGCCCAGCGCACGCGCACGTCGTCCATCCAGGCGCCGCCCTGCTTGCCCTGGCGTGCATACGGGTCGAGGTAGAACTGCGCGAGCAGCGCACCCTGGCGCTCCACGCGGAAGAAGCGCACGTGTTCGTGCCAGACCGGCGCGGTGTCGGAGCGGATCTGCACCTCGAACACCGTCTCGACGATGCGGAACAGGCCGTCGAGCACCTTGGGCTCGGTGAAGTACTGCTTCACCTCGTTGTCGCTGAACGCGTAGCGCGCCTGCTTCAGCCGCTCGCCGGCGAAGGCCGTGTCCCAGGGCTTGAGATCCGGCAGGCCGAGTTCGTCGGCGGCGAACTGCCGCAGCTCGGCCAGGTCGCGCTCGGCGAACGGGCGGGCGCGGCGTGCCAGGTCGTTCAGGAAGCCGGAGACCTCGGCCGGCGACGCCGCCATCTTGGGCACCAGCGAGACGTCGGCATAGCTGCCGTAGCCCAGCAGCTTCGCCTCCTCCTGGCGCAGCTGCAGCAGCTCGGTCATCACGGCGGTGTTGTCGCGTTCCGGCGGGCCGAACTCGCTGGCGCGCGTGACATAGGCGGTGTAGAGCTTCTCGCGCAGGCTGCGGTCGGTGGCGTACTGCATGACCGGGAAGTAGCTCGGGAACTGCAGCGTGATCTTGTGGCCTTCGCGTCCTTCGGCCTGCGCGGCGTTGCGGGCGGCTTCGCGCACGTCGGCCGGCACGCCGGCCATTTCCTCGTCGGTCGCGTAGTAGCTGAACGCATCGGTGGCGTCGAGCACGTGCTCGCGGTACTGCTGGCTGAGCTCCGACAGCCGCTCCTGGATCTTCGCGAAGCGCTGCTTGGCCTCGCCCTGCAGTTCGGCGCCGGACAGCACGAAGTTGCGCATCGCATTGGCCAGCGCCTTGCGCCGCGGCGCGCTGAGGGCGGCCGCGGCAGGGGCCTGCGCGATCGCCTTGTACTTGGCGTACAGCCGCTCGTCGGCGCCCAGGCGGGTGTAGAACTCGCTGATCTTGGGCAGGCTCTCGGTGTACGCGGCACGCAGCGCGGGCGTGTCCATCACGTGGTTGAGGTGCGCGACGGCGCCCCAGCTGGTGCCCAGCCGTTCGGTCGCGACGTCGAGCACGGCCGAGATGGCGTCGTAGTCGGGCGGCACCTCGTCGCTGACCGCACGCTCCAGCGCCGCCGAGGCGTCGGCGAGCAGGTGCTCCACCGCCGGGGCGACGTGCTCGGGCGCGATCGTGTCGAAGGCCGGCAGGTGGCCGGTCTGCAGCAGGGGATTGGTCGGGAGATCGGTCATCGCGGGTCCTCGCGGTAGGGCGCTGTCAGCGGGCGGCCGCCGCGCGGGCCGCTTCGAGCGTGTTGACGAGCAGCATCGCGATCGTCATCGGGCCGACGCCGCCGGGCACGGGCGTGAGGTGGCCGGCGACTTCCTTGACGGACGCGAAGTCCACGTCGCCGCACAGCTTGCCCTGCTCATTGCGGTTGATGCCCACGTCGATCACGATGGCGCCCGGCTTGACCATGTCGGCGGTCAGCGTGTTGCGGCGGCCCACGGCCGCCACCACGATGTCGGCCTGCCGCGTGTGCACGGCCAGGTCGGGCGTTCCACTGTGGCAGATGGTGACGGTGGCGTTGGCCTGCAAGAGCAGCAGGGCCATCGGCTTGCCCACGGTGTTGCTGCGGCCGATGACCACGGCGTGCTTGCCCTTGAGGCTGACGCCGGTGCTCTCGATCAGCTTCATGCAGCCGAAGGGCGTGG
This sequence comes from Aquincola agrisoli, assembly GCF_036621135.1. Lineage (NCBI taxonomy): Bacteria > Pseudomonadati > Pseudomonadota > Betaproteobacteria > Burkholderiales > Sphaerotilaceae > Aquincola > Aquincola agrisoli. The sequence goes on along the minus strand of NZ_JAZIBG010000056.1, from coordinate 184,835 downwards.
CCGGGCGCAGGCCGGGCAGGCCGCTCATCAGCTCGCCGGCGCTTTGCACCGAGAAACCGTCGACGTCCTTCTCGGTGGCGATGGCCTCGATGACCTTGTGCGGATCGAGGTGCTTCGGCAGCGGCATCTGCACCAGGATGCCGTGGATCGCCGGGTCGGCGTTCAGCGCGGCGATGCGGGCGAGCAGGTCGGCCTCGGCCATGTCGGCGGGGTACTGCTCCAGCACCGAATGCAGGCCGTGTTCACGGCAGGCCTTGACCTTGTTGCGCACGTAGACGGCGCTGGCCGGGTCCTCGCCGACCAGGATGACGGCGAGCCCGGGCTGGGCCCCCTGGGCGGTCAGCGCGGCGGCTTCGCGCGCGACCTGGCTGCGGATCTGATGGGAGAGGGCGGTGCCGTCGATGATCTGTGCGGTCATGAAACGTGGTCCGGAAGGCAAAAAGGCCGCTTCAGCAGCGGCCTCGTGGAGGGGCGATCGGGTCGCCGCGGCGGCGCGCGGCGGTGCTGCGTCAGGTCTTGGAATGGGCGCCGAGCGCGATCTTCAGCAGATCGGCCACGGTGTTGGCGTTGAGCTTTTCCATGATGTTGGCGCGGTGCGCCTCCACCGTCTTGATGCTGATGCCCAGGTCGTCCGCGATCTGCTTGTTCAGGCGGCCGGCGACGATGCGCTCGAGCACCTGCGCCTCGCGCGTGGTCAGGCGCGACAGCAGCGCATCGCGGCTCGCCTGCTCCTGGTGCTGCGAGAACGCGGAGCGGGCGGAATCGAGCATGCGCTCGACCAGGCCCAGCAGCTCGTCTTCCTTGAAGGGCTTCTCGATGAAGTCCATCGCGCCCTTCTTCATCGTGGTGACGGCCATCGGCACGTCGCCGTGGCCGGTGATGAAGACGATGGGCAGGGGCGAACGGCGCTCGACCAGGCGGTCCTGCAGTTCGAGGCCGCTCATGCCGTCCATGCGGATGTCCGCGATCAGGCAGGCGACCTCGCGCGGCTCGAAGCGCGAGAGGAACGATTCGGCCGAGTCGAAGCACTTGACCCGGTAGTCCTTGCCCTCCAGCAGCCACTGCAGCGAATCGCGCACGGCCTCGTCATCGTCGACGACATACACGGTACCTTTCTTGGGGATCAGACTCATGAGGCGACGGTGTTGTTGGCTGGGGCCGGGGAAGGCGCCGAAGGCGGGAATTCGCCGCGGGCGAGGGTGATGTCCACCGGCAGCGTGAAGGAGAACCTGCAGCCGACGATGGCCTCTCCATTGTAAAGGTTCTGCGCCTTGATCCGGCCCCTGTGGGACTCGATGATCGAGCGGCACAAGCCCAGTCCGATGCCCAGTCCGTCGGCCTTGGTGGAGAAGAAGGCCTCGTACATCCGCGACAGCACTTCCTCCTTCATGCCGGGGCCCATGTCGGTGATGCTGAACTCGATCACGCCGCCCTCGTCGGGCGTGTGGCGCGGCACCACGCGCAGCTCGATGTGGCGGCGCTGGGGCGGCATCTGCGCGACGTCGATCGCCTCGGCCGCGTTCTTCACCAGGTTGAGCACCACCTGCTCGATCAGGATGGGGTCGCACATCAGCGGCGGCAGCCGCTGGGCGACGTAGGTGTGCAGCGAGACGTTGCGCCGCCGCAGCTCGATGTTGGCCAGTTCGACCGCCTCCTCGACGATGGTCTTGGCCTCGGAGCGCTGCCGCTGCGGTTCGCTGCGCTTCACGAACGAGCGGATGCGGTGGATGATCTGCCCGGCGCGCTGCGCCTGCTTGGAGGTCTTCTCGAGCGCGGCGATCAAATCGTCCTTGCCGATGGCGTCGTTCTTCACCCGCGAGACCATGCCGTTGCAGTAGTTGGCGATGGCCGTCAGGGGCTGGTTGAGTTCGTGCGCCACCGACGACGCCATCTCGCCCATCGTCACCAGGCGGCTGGTGACCTGGGCCTTCTCCGCCTGGCGCGATGCCTGTTCCTCGGCCCGCCGGCGGGCCGTGATGTCGGTGGCGATGAGCATCTGCGCGAGGCGCCCGTCCGTCCACTGCAGGTAGCGCGAGCGCACATCGAACCACTTGCCGAGCGGCTCGACGTAGACCTCGCGCGGGTCGGAGCCGGCTTCGGTCAGTTCCTCGGTGGGCAGGCCCGAGAAGCTGTCGACCATGTCGTCCTGGTCGGCGCGGAAGGGCAGGGCGGCGTTCGGCCCCGCCAGCATGTCGTGGCCGTGCGCCTCGGCCCCGAACCAAAGGCGGTACGAGCGGTTGGCGAACAGCAGCTCGCTCTGCTGCACCGACAGCACCGACACCGCGGCGTCCAGCCCCTCGAGCACCGTGGTGAAGCGCTCGTGGGAGGCCGAAAGCTGGTCGCGGATGCGCTTGGCCTCGGTGATGTTGGTCATCGAGGTCATCCAGCCCGTCTGGTGGCCCTTGGAGTCGATCAGCGGCGAGACGTACATGCGCGCGTCGAACAGCGTGCCGTCCTTGCGGATGACCTTCACCTCGATGCCGCCGGCCGGGCTGCGGCCCTGCAACTCCTGCTGCAGCAGGCGCATGTTCTCGTCGATCATGGTCGGCGGCCAGTGGGGGAAGGGCGGGCGCGCGCCAATCAGGTCGGCTTCGGAGAAGCCCGTCATCGCGCAGAAGGCCGGGTTGACGTAGGTGATGCGGCCCTCGAGGTCGAGCGCCCGCATCCCGGTGAGCATGGAGTTCTCCATCGCGCGCCGGAAGTTGGTCTCCTGCACCAGCGCCGACTGGATCTGCCCGCGCCGCCGCATGTGGCGCCAGGTGGCGAGCAGCATCCAGACCGTCAGCCCCGACAGGGCCACCACCATCCAGAACAACGTGTTGCTGATCAGGCCGATCGAGGTGCGCCAGCCCTGGCCGCGCACGATCAGGCCGTTGGCGGTGGGCGTGAGCGGTGCGTCGTGCACGATGGCCGCCCGGTGGATCAGCTGGCCGGGCGAGGCGGGTTCACTGGTCGCGACCTCGCGGGCGAGGTCGTCGAGCACGGCGATCGTGTGGCGGCTGGACACGACGTCCGGCACGGTCAGCCGTAGCAGGGTCGCGACCGAATACTCCGCCAGGACGACGCCGGCGAAGCGGCTGCCCTCGAACAGCGGCACCTGCAGCTGGAACACCGGCGCCGTGACGACGTTCGGGAACGCGCGTGAATACACCGGCTGGCGCAGGTCGCGGGCCGCCACGAAGGCGCGCTCCGGTTCGCTCGCGCGCCCGAGGCCGGGCATCGACGGGTCGAGCGTCGGGTTGGTCTCCATCGGGTAGCCGGAGACCGAGTGGCTCGCCCTGCGCTCCCGGTCGGCGGCGAGCCAGGTGATCTGCGTGATCTCGGGGCGCTCGCGCGCGAGCGAGGCGGCTTCCTCGATGAAGTCGACGGCGTCCGTCGGGCGGCGGGTCATCTGGCCGGCCAGGCGGATCAGCTGTTCCTGGCTCTCGATCAACCGCAGCCGCATCTGCTGCTGGACGATCTCGGTGTCGCGTTTGACCGACTCGATCTCGCGCTCGATCTCCTCGTTGCGCAGGTACCAGAACGCCGAGATGATGGCTGCGAGGAAGAGCAGGACCGAGACGAGCGGGCCGATGGTGACGAAGCGGTCCTGCCGCGCAGGCGACTGGCGGCGCCACCAGCGGTTCAGGAGCCGCTGGCCCCGGCTGAAGGAGGTGTTGCCGGAAGCAAAGAGGTCATGGCGCGGCTGCATTGCCGGATTATCCGAGCGATAAGACGAGGGAATGCCCTGGCACGGGGCGGATGTTCCCTTGGAATTTCACATTGAGAAATGAACTCGCACTATTTGAAAAAAAATCGAGTTGTGCCAAACTTCGCCCGCTTGCCCGTTCAGGCCCGCCCGTTCTGCGTTCAAAAACAGGAGACAACCATGTCTGCAGTGCCCGATTCCTTCCCTGCTGGCGCCGCCGCCAATGATTCCGACGCCCAGGAGACCCGCGAGTGGCTGGACGCGCTGTCCGCCGTCATCGGCGCCGAAGGCGGCGACCGCGCGCATTTCCTGCTCGAGCAGCTGATCGATCACGCGCGCCAGGCCGGCATCGACATGCCGTTCTCGGCCAACACCGCGTACGTCAACACCATCCCGACCGACCAGGAAGAGCGCAGCCCCGGCAACATCGAGATCGAAGAGCGCCTGCGCGCCTACATGCGCTGGAACGCGATGGCGATGGTGGTCAAGGCCAACCGCCTGCACCCTGCCGACGGCGGCGACCTCGGCGGCCACATCTCCAGCTTCGCCTCGCTGGCGACGATGTTTGGCACCGGCTTCAACCATTTCTGGCACGCCGACGACGGCGTGCACGGCGGCGACCTGCTCTACATCCAGGGCCACAGCGCGCCCGGCATCTACGCCCGCGCCTACCTGGAAGGCCGCATCAGCGAGGAGCAGCTGCTGAACTTCCGCCAGGAAGTCGACGGCAAGGGCATCTCCAGCTACCCGCACCCGAAGCTGATGCCTGAGTTCTGGCAGTTCCCGACCGTCTCGATGGGCCTGGGTCCCTTGATGGCGATCTACCAGGCCCGCTTCCTGAAGTACCTGCACGCCCGCGGCATCGCCGACACGAGCAAGCGCAAGGTCTGGGTGTTCTGCGGCGACGGCGAGATGGACGAGCCGGAAAGCCTGGGCGCGATCGGCCTGGCCGCGCGCGAGAAGCTCGACAACCTGATCTTCGTCATCAACTGCAACCTGCAGCGCCTCGATGGCCCGGTGCGCGGCAACGGCAAGATCATCCAGGAGCTGGAAGGCGAATTCCGCGGCTCCGGCTGGAACGTCATCAAGCTGCTGTGGGGCAGCTACTGGGATCCGCTGCTGGCCCGCGACAAGGACGGCACGCTGCGCAAGGTGATGATGGAGACCGTCGACGGCGACTACCAGGCCATGAAGGCCAACGACGGCGCCTTCGTCCGCAAGAACTTCTTCGGCCGCGATCCCAAGCTGCTGGAGATGGTCGCCAAGATGAGCGACGACGACATCTGGCGCCTGCAGCGCGGCGGCCACGATCCGCAGAAGGTGTACGCCGCGTTCCACAAGGCCGTGAACACCCAGGGCCAGCCGACGGTGCTGCTGATCAAGACCGTCAAGGGCTTCGGCATGGGCAAGAGCGGCGAAGGCAAGAACACCGCGCACCAGACCAAGAAGCTGATCGACGAGGACGTGAAGGCCTTCCGCGACCGCTTCAACATCCCCATCCCGGACGACCAGCTGGCCGACATCCCGTTCATCAAGCCGGCCGACGAGACGCCCGAAGCCAAGTACCTTCACGAGCGCCGCAAGGCGTTGGGCGGCTACCTGCCGCACCGCCGCACCAAGGCCGACGAGCAGCTCGCCGTGCCGCCGCTGGAGACCTTCAAGGCCGTGCTCGAAGCCACCGCGGAAGGCCGTGAGATCAGCACCACGCAGGCCTTCGTGCGCTTCCTGACGCAGCTGCTGCGCGACAAGGACCTCGGCCCGCGCGCGGTGCCCATCCTGGTCGACGAGGCCCGCACCTTCGGCATGGAAGGCCTCTTCCGCCAGATCGGCATCTACAACCCGGCAGGCCAGCAGTACACCCCGGTCGACAAGGACCAGGTCATGTACTACAAGGAGGACAAGGCCGGCCAGGTGTTGCAGGAGGGCATCAACGAGCCCGGCGGCATGAGCAGCTGGATCGCAGCGGCGACGTCGTACTCGACGAACAACCGCATCATGGTGCCGTTCTACGTGTACTACTCGATGTTCGGTTTCCAGCGCGTGGGTGACCTCGCCTGGGCCGCGGGTGACATGCAGGCGCGCGGCTTCCTGCTGGGCGGCACCTCGGGCCGCACCACGCTGAACGGCGAAGGCCTGCAGCACGAGGACGGCCACAGCCACATCCTCGCCGGCACGATCCCGAACTGCATCAGCTACGACCCGACCTTCGCGCACGAGGTGGGCGTGATCCTGCACCACGGCCTGAAGCGCATGGTCGAGAACCAGGACAACGTCTACTTCTACCTGACCCTGCTAAACGAGAACTACCCGATGCCCGGCCTGAAGGCCGGCACCGAGGAAGAGATCATCAAGGGCATGTACCTGCTGGACGAGGCCAAGGCGCCCGCCGCCAACGCGCCGCGCGTCAACCTGCTGGGCAGCGGCACCATCCTGCGCGAGTCGCAGGCCGCCGCCGAGCTGCTGGCCGCCGACTGGGGCGTGGCCGCCAACGTGTGGAGCTGCCCGAGCTTCAACGAGCTGGCCCGCGACGGCCAGGACGCCGACCGCTGGAACCTGCTGCACCCGACCGACACGCCGCGCGTGCCGTTCGTGGCGCAGCAGCTCGCGCCGCACGCGGGCCCGGTGATCGCCAGCACCGACTACATGAAGAACTACGCCGAGCAGATCCGCGCGTTCATCCCGAAGGGCCGCACCTACCGCGTGCTGGGCACCGACGGCTTCGGCCGCAGCGACTTCCGCAGCAAGCTGCGCGAGCACTTCGAGGTCAACCGCCACTACGTCGTCGTCGCGGCGCTGAAGGCCCTGGCCGACGAAGGCACGGTGCCGGCCGCCAAGGTGGCCGAGGCCATCCAGAAGTACGGCATCAACCCCGACAAGATCAACCCGCTGTACGCATAACAAACGCTCACGGAGACGCACAACATGGCATTGGTCGAAGTGAAAGTGCCCGACATCGGGGACTTCAAGGAAGTCGAGATCATCGAGCTGATGGTCAAGCCCGGCGACACCATCAAGGCGGAGCAGAGCCTGATCACGGTCGAGAGCGACAAGGCCTCGATGGAGATCCCGTCGTCGCACGCCGGCGTGGTCAAGGAGCTGAAGGTGAAGGTCGGCGACAAGGTGAGCGAAGGCACGCTGGTGCTGATGCTGGAAACCGCGGATGCCGGCGCTTCGGCACCCGCACCTGCGCCGACACCTGCCGCCGCAGCCCCCGCGCCGGCACCCGCTGCCGCCGCGCCGGCTGCGGCACCGGCCGCAGCGCCCGCCGCCTCGGGCGGCACCGTGGAAGTCACCGTGCCCGACATCGGCGACTTCGACGAAGTGGCCGTGATCGAGGTGATGGTCAAGGCCGGCGACACCGTCAAGGTCGAGCAGAGCCTGATCACCGTCGAGAGCGACAAGGCGTCGATGGAGATCCCGTCGTCGCACGCCGGGCTGGTCAAGGAACTGAAGGTCAAGGTCGGCGACAAGGTCTCGAAGGGCTCCCTGGTCGCGATCCTCGAAGGTGCAGGCGGCGCCGCCGCCGCGCCTGCCCCCGCACCCGCGCCTGCCGCGGCAGCACCGGCGCCTGCCGCTGCCGCTGCCGCTGCCGCGCCCGCCGCCGAGCGCGCCTCGCCCACGGCTGCGCTGCCCGCGCACGAACCGACCACGCCCAAGGGCAACCTGCCCCACGCATCGCCGTCGATCCGCCGCTTCGCGCGCGAACTCGGCGTGCCGCTGGACGAAGTGAAGGGCTCCGGCCCCAAGGGCCGCATCACGCAGGACGACGTGCAGTCGTTCGTCAAGAGCGTGATGTCGGGCGCCGCGCAAACCCAGGCGGCCGCAGCGGCCAAGCCGGCGGCCGCGGCGGCCGGCGGCGGTGCGTTCCCGGGTCTGCTGCCCTGGCCGCAGGTCGACTTCGCCAAGTTCGGCCCGGTCGAGCGCAAGGACCTCTCGCGCATTAAGAAGATCAGCGGCGCCAACCTGCACCGCAACTGGGTCGTGATCCCGCACGTCACCAACCACGACGACGCGGACATCACCGAGCTGGAAGCGTTCCGCGTGCAGCTGAACAAGGAGAACGAGAAGTCGGGCGTCAAGGTCACGATGCTCGCCTTCATGATCAAGGCGGCCGTCGCGGCGCTGAAGAAGTTCCCCGAGTTCAACAGCTCGCTCGACGGTGAGCAGCTCGTGCTGAAGAACTACTTCCACATCGGCTTCGCGGCGGACACGCCCAACGGCCTGGTCGTGCCGGTGATCAAGGACGCCGACAAGAAGGGCATCTTCCAGATCAGCCAGGAGATGAGCGAACTGGCCAAGAAGGCGCGCGACGGCAAGCTCGGCCCGGCCGACATGACCGGCGGCTGCTTCTCGATCAGCTCGCTGGGCGGCATCGGCGGCAAGTACTTCACGCCCATCATCAACGCGCCCGAGGTGGCGATCATGGGGGTGTGCAAGAGCACGATGGAGCCGAGCTGGGACGGCAAGCAGTTCGCGCCCCGCCTGATCCTGCCGCTGTCGCTGTCGTGGGACCACCGCGTGATCGACGGCGCCTCGGCCGCGCGCTTCAACGTCTACTTCGCATCGCTGCTGGCGGATTTCCGCCGCATCGTGCTCTGAGCCCCGAGGAGCACGCACATGGCATTGATCGAAGTGAAAGTGCCGGACATCGGCGACTTCAAGGACGTGGCCATCATCGAGGTGCTGGTCAAGCCCGGCGACACGGTGAAGGCCGAGCAGAGCCTGATCACGGTGGAGAGCGACAAGGCCTCGATGGAGATCCCCTCGTCGACCGCCGGCGTGGTGAAGGAGCTCAAGGTGAAGGTGGGTGACACCGTCAACGAAGGCTCGGTGATCCTGTCGCTGGAGGCCGAGGGCGCCGCGGCCCCGGCTGCCGCGCCGGCTCCGGCGGCGCCGGCTCCCGCTCCCACGCCGGCACTGTCACCCGCCCCGGCGCCTGCCGCGGCGGCACCGGCCCCCGCGCCGGCCGGCGGCCCGGCCCCCGTGCCCAACACCTACACCGGCACCGTCGACCTCGAGTGCGACATGCTGGTGCTCGGTGCCGGCCCCGGCGGCTACTCGGCCGCCTTCCGCGCGGCCGACCTGGGCATGAAGACGGTGATCGTCGAACGCTACGCGACGCTGGGGGGCGTGTGCCTGAACGTGGGCTGCATCCCCAGCAAGGCGCTGCTGCACGTGGCCGCGGTGATGGACGAGGTGAAGCACTTCGCCGACCTGGGCGTGAGCTACGGCGAACCGCAGGTCGACGCCGCCAAGCTGCTGGCGCACAAGAACAAGGTGGTGGGCAAGCTCACCGGCGGCTTGTCGGCGATGGCCAAGATGCGCAAGGTCACCACCGTGCGCGGCAACGGCACCTTCCTCGACCCGCACCACCTGCAGGTCGAGGAGACCACCGGCGGCGCGCAGGAGAAGACCGGCAAGTCGCAGGTCATCCGCTTCAAGCAGTGCATCATCGCCGCGGGCTCGCAGGCGGTGCACCTGCCGTTCCTGCCCGACGATCCGCGCATCGTCGATTCCACCGGCGCGCTGGAAATGCGCCAGACGCCCAAGCGCATGCTGATCGTCGGCGGCGGCATCATCGGCCTGGAAATGGGCACGGTGTACTCGTCCGCCTTCGGTGCGCGGCTGGACGTGGTCGAGATGCTCGACGGCCTGATGCAGGGCGCCGACCGCGACCTGGTGAAGGTGTGGCAGAAGATGAACACGCCGCGCTTCGACAACATCATGCTGAAGACCAAGACCGTGGGGGCCGAGGCCACCACCGAAGGCATCCGCGTGAAGTTCGAGGGCGAAGGCGCGCCGGCCGAGCCGCAGCTCTACGACCTGGTGCTGCAGGCCGTGGGCCGCGTACCCAACGGCAAGAAGATCGGCGCCGAGAAGGCCGGCGTGATCGTCGGCGACCGCGGCTTCATCCCGGTCGACGTGCAGATGCGCACCAACGTACCGCACATCTTCGCCATCGGCGACATCGTCGGCCAGCCGATGCTCGCGCACAAGGCGGTGCACGAGGCGCACGTGGCGGCCGAGGTGGCTTCAGGCGACACCAAGGCGCAGTTCGACGCCCGCGTGATCCCCAGCGTGGCCTACACCGACCCCGAGGTGGCCTGGGTGGGCCTCACCGAGGACGAGGCCAAGGCGCGCGGCGTCAAGGTGAAGAAGGGCCTGTTCCCCTGGACGGCCTCCGGCCGCGCCATCGCCAACACCCGCGACGAAGGCTTCACCAAGCTGCTGTTCGATGCCGAGACGCACCGCATCCTGGGCGGCGGCATCGTCGGCACGCACGCCGGCGACATGATCGGCGAGGTGGCGCTGGCCATCGAGATGGGCGCCGACGAGGTCGACATCGGCAAGACCATCCACCCGCACCCCACGCTGGGCGAGAGCATCGGCATGGCGGCAGAGGTGGCGCACGGCACCTGCACGGACCTGCCGCCGCAGAAGCGCTGAAGAGCGGGCGTGGTTCCCTGCTGAAGCCGCCTTCGGGCGGCTTTTTTATGTGCCGGCGCCGCTCAAGTCAGCCCCCGGCGAGGACGAAACTACACGGACGAGCCGCCCGCCTCGGGCGGCCGCCTGCGTCGTCCGTTCCCGTGCCTGCCTTGCCCCCTCCCTGCCACCGCGTGTCCGCGGCGCCTGCCCGGCCGCCGCGGCGGCTGCGCGGGCTCGGGCGCGCGCTGCTGGTGCCGATGCTGGTGGCCGCGTTGCATGCCTCGGCCTGGGACGATGAACGCATGGCCGCCGCCGCGCAGCGCCTGGGCCCGCGCGCGGTGGGCGAACTGCAGGGGCTGCGGCCGGCGCTCGTGCAGGCGTCGGAGCTGGCGGAGGCCGATCGGCTGCACTACGTCAACGACTTCTTCAACCGCCGCATCCGCTTCCGCGACGACCTGCCGGTGTGGGGCCAGGTCGACTACTGGGCCAGCCCGCTGGAGGCGTTGTCGAAAGGCGAGGGGGACTGCGAGGACTACGCCATCGCCAAGTACTTCACCCTCGTCGCCGCCGGCACGCCGGTGGAGCGGCTGCGGCTCGTCTACGTGCGGGCGCAGCTGCGCGGCCAGCCCGGCCCGCAGGCCCACATGGTGCTGGCCTATTACGGCACCCCCGATGCCGAGCCGCTGATCCTGGACAACCTGGTCGGCGAGGTCCGCCCCGCCGCGCGCCGCCCTGATCTCGTGCCTGTTTTCAGCTTCAACGGTGAAGGCCTGTGGCAAGGTGTCGGCTCGCAGAGCGCAGGGGATCCGGTGGCGCGCCTGTCCCGTTGGCGGGAAGTGCTCGCCAAGGCGCGGGCCGAGGGGTTCTGAGCATGCACACTGGCGAACCACCAACAGGATGAGGATCGTTCGATGTCGTTGATACGCCAACTCTGGCTGTTGCTGGCCGCGGTACTGGCGCTCGCGATCGTGGGAGCGGTGAGCGTCAACCTGCTGTCGACCCGCGCCGTGCTGCAGACGCAGCTGGCGGTGAAGAACAACGACAGTGCACAGGCGCTCGCGCTGGTGCTGTCGCAGCAGCGCGGCGAAGAGGAGCTGATGCGGCTGGTCGTCGCCGCGCAGGCTGACACGGGTTTCTACCGCAGCATCCGCTTCACGCGCAGCGACGGGCGCCCCGGCATCGAGCAGCAGGGGCCGGCGGTGCCGCTGCGGGCTCCGCAGTGGTTCGTGGCGCTGCTGCCGATCGATTCGCCCCCCGGCATCGCGCAGGTCTCCGACGGCTGGCGCTCGCTGGGCCAGGTGGCCGTGGTGTCGCAGGACACCTATGCGTATGACGAACTCTGGCGCGGCGGCGTCCGCGCAGCCTGGGTGATGCTGGGGGTGGGGCTGGTGGCGGCGCTGCTGTCGCTGGTGGTCGTGCGCCGCATCCGGGCGCCGCTGGAGGCCACCGTGCGCCAGGCCCAGGCGCTGGAGCAGGGGCGCTACGTCATCGTCGACGAACCCGCGATGCCCGACCTGCGGCGCGTGGCCTCGGCGATGAACGGCATGGTGGTGCGCATGAAGACGCTGTTCGAGGCGCAGGCCGCGCACGCGGAGGCGCTGCGGCGGCAGGCGCATTGCGACGCGCTGACGGGCCTGTCGCACCGCGCGCATTTCCTGGGTCAGCTGGGCGCGCTGCAGCAGCGCGAGGACGGCGTGGTCGGCGGCGGGCTGGTGCTGGTGCGGCTGGCCGACGTCACCGGGCTCAACCGCGCCGTCGGCCGCGAGACGACAGACCACATCCTGCAGACCGTCGCCCAGGTGTTGAGCACCTATCCCGAGCGCGTGGCGGGCTGCCTGGCCGGCCGGCTCAACGGTGCGGACTTCGCGCTGGCCCTGCCCACGCCGGGCCTGGCGGCGGAGACGGCGAGCGCCATCGCGCTGGCGCTGCGCAGCAGCCTGCCCAGCTTCAGCACGGGCGTGCGGGCCTATGTCGGCGCGGTCGAATGGGCGCGCGACGCGGCGCCCGGCGTGCTGATGGCCCAGGCCGACCTGGCACTTGCGCAGGCCGAGGCCGGCAAGCCCTACAGCGCCGAGGTGCTCGACGGCACGCCGGGCGACAGCTCGGTCGGCGAGGGCGAGCGTGCCTGGCGTGTGCAGCTGCTGTCGGCCATCGAGGACAAGGCGGCCCGGTTGCGCCTGGTGGACTTCCCGGTGGTGGACAGGCAGCTCCAGCAGCTGCACCTCGAATCGCCGCTGCGCGTACAGCTGCAGCCGGGCGGCGCCTTCGAGCCGGCCGCGCGCTGGCTGCCGCTGGCGATGCGCAACCGGCTGACGGCGCTGTTCGACGCGGAGGCGGTCGCGCTCGCGCTGGGCGCCATCGAGGTGGACGGCGCCCCGCGCGCGGTCAACATCGCGCCGGCATCCGTGGTGGACAGCGGCTTCGTGGCGCACCTGCGGCAATGGCTCGAGGACCGGCCGCGCCTGGCGGGATCGTTGTGGCTCGAGGTGCCGGAGGCCGCGGCGGCCGATCATTTCGAGGCGGTGCAGGCCTTCGGCCGGGCCGTGCGTCCGCTGGGCGTGCGCTTCGGGCTGGAGCATGCCGGCGAGCGGCTGCACCGCATCGATCGGCTGTTCGAGCTGGGCCTGGACTACGTCAAGCTCGATGCCGCCGTCTGCACCGGCGTGGCCGCCAGCGCGGCGGGCCAGGAGTTCCTGCGCAGCACGGTGGCCCTGCTGCACGCGTTGTCGGTGTCGGTGCAGGTCGAGGGCGTCGCCGACGACGCCGACGTGCGTACGCTGTGGGAATGCGGCGTCGATGCGGTGACCGGCCCCTGGGCCAGCCAGCGCTAGCCGATGTCGGCCGTGTGCACGCCGAACCGGCCCGCGCGCCGGTCGTCAAAGTAGCGGCGCAGCGTCTCGCGCACGGTGCGGAAGGCGATCTCGTCCCAGGGGATCTCGTCCTCGCGGAAGAGCCGGGCCTCGATGCTCTCCGGGCCCGGATCGAACTCGGTGTCGAGCAGGCGGGCCAGGTAGTACATGTGCACCTGGCCGACCCGCATCACGTTCATCACGCTGAACAGGGGGCCCATCTCGATGTGGGCGCCGGCCTCTTCGTCGGTCTCGCGGGCGGCGCCCTGGGCCGTGGTTTCGCCCAGTTCCATGAAGCCTGCCGGCAGCGTCCAGAAGCCGTAGCGCGGCTCGATGTTGCGCTTGCACAGCAGCACCTGGTCGTCCCACCAGGGCACTGTGCCGACGACGTTCAGCGGGTTCTCGTAGTGGATGGTGCCGCAGGCCGGGCATACCGCGCGCTCGCGGTTGTCATCGGCCGGGATGCGGTACGCCACCGCGTTGCCGCAGGCGCGGCAGTGCTTGATCTTGTCGCGCTCGGTCAGCAGCATGGCGGCAGAGTTTAGCCGTGGCCGGTGGCATCATCGCCGGCTCCACTGTCGTTCCAGCAAGCAAGGACACCCATGCAATTTGTCGTGCAACCCCCGGCCACAGCGGCCGTGCCCGTGGCCGGCGGCGGGCTGTTTCCGGTCCACCGCATCTACTGCGTGGGCCGCAACTACGCCGAGCATGCGCAGGAGATGGGCTTCACCGGCCGCGAGCCGCCGTTCTTCTTCATGAAGCCGGCCGATGCGGTGGTGCCCGTGGCGGAAGGCGAAACCGGGTTGATCGACTACCCGCCGCTGACGGGCAACCTGCACCACGAGATCGAGCTCGTGGTCGCCATCGGCACCGGCGGCACGAACATCGCGGCGGCCGATGCCGTCAAGCACATCTACGGCTACGCGGTGGGCCTCGACATGACCCGCCGTGACCTGCAGAACGAGATGAAGAAGCAGGGCCGCCCGTGGTGCATCGGCAAGGCGTTCGAGCAGTCGGCGCCGATCGGCCCGATCCACCCGATCGCCCGCACGGGCGAACTGCTGGCGGGCGCGATCACGCTGTCGGTCAACGGCCAGCTGCGCCAGCAGGGCCGCCTGGCCGACCTGATCTGGAGCGTCGCGGAGACGATCGAGACGCTGTCGAAGGCCTGGACGCTGCAGCCGGGCGACCTGATCTTCACCGGCACCCCCGCGGGCGTCGGTGCGGTGGTCGCCGGCGACGTGCTCGAGGGCTCGGTCGAAGGACTGGGCTCGCTGCGCGTCGCGCTGCGCTGAACGCAGGGGCGGTGCAGATGGAGCTCTACAGCTATTTCCGCTCGTCGGCCTCGTACCGCGTGCGCATCGCGCTCGCGCTCAAGGGCCTGGCCTACGATTACAAGGCCATCCACCTCCTGAAGAACGAGCAGCAGTCCGAGTCGTATGCGGCGGTCGCTCCGTCGCGGCTGGTGCCCTCGCTGCGCGACGGCGATGCCGTCATCGCGCAGTCGCTGGCGATCATCGAGTACCTCGACGAGACGCATCCCGAGCCGCCGTTGCTGCCGCGCGATGCTCTGGGCCGGGCGCGGGTGCGTGCGCTGTCGCTCGACGTGGCCTGCGAGATCCATCCGCTGAACAACCTGCGCGTGCTGCGCTACCTGGTGCGCGACCTGAAGGTGTCGGACGAGGACAAGGACCGCTGGTACCGCCATTGGGTCGAGACGGGCCTGCTGGCGGTGGAGCAGCAGCTTGCCTCGCAGCCGCAGACGGGCATCTACGCGCATGGCGACGCGCCGACGATGGCCGACTGCACGCTGGTGCCGCAGATCTTCAATGCACAACGCCTGCAATGCCGGCTCGACCACGTGCCGACCGTCATGCGCGTCTTCGATGCCTGCATGAAGCTGCCGGCCTTCAGCGAGACCCAACCGTCGAAGTGCCCGGATGCGGCCTGACGGCCTGACGCCCGGCTGGGCGGCGCCGGCGGGCGTCGGCGCCTGGATGAGCACCCGCGACGGCGGCGTCAGCACCGGGCCGTGGGCGTCGCTGAACCTCGGCACGGCGGTCGGCGACGAGCCCGCGGCGGTGCAGGAGAACCGCCGGCGCTTCGCGCGGGCGATCGGGGCCGAACCGGTGTTCCTGCGCCAGGTGCACGGCGCGCGGGTCGTGCGCGTGGTCGCCGCGGATGCCGCGCGGACCGAGCCGCTGGAAGCCGACGCCTGCGTCACGACCGAGCGCGGCGTGGCCTGCACGGTGCAGGTGGCCGACTGCCTGCCGGTGCTCTTCGCCGCGCCGGCGGGGCGGGCCGTCGCGGCGGCGCACGCGGGCTGGCGGGGCCTGGCCGGCGGCGTGCTCGACGCGGCGCTCGAGGCGCTGTGCGCGGCGGCCGGTTGCGCGCCTGCCGAGGTTCAGGCCTGGCTGGGTCCGTGCATCGGTCCGCGGCAGTTCGAGGTGGGGGCCGAGGTGGTCGCGGCGTTCGCCGCCCACGGCCCCGATGCGCGCTTCGTGCCCAGGGCCCGGGCGGATGGCAGCGCCGCGTGGCTCGCGGACCTGCCGGGCCTGGCCCGCGACCGCTTGGCCGGCCTGGGCGTGGCCACCGTCAGCGGCGGCACCTGGTGCACGGTGGAGGACCGGTCACGGTTCTTTTCCTACCGGCGCGACGGCGTCACCGGCCGGCTGGCCGCGGCCGTCTGGCGGGACTGACGCCGCCGCCGCTGCCCCGGCCGCCTCCTGCGCTTCACGCTCACGGCGCTTGCGCCGGCGCATTGGCGTGCCCAGCAGGTACATCACGATCGACAGCGGCAGCAGGCCGTAGAGCCCGAAGGTGATCAGCGCGCCCAGCACGCTGCCCTGCGGGCTGGTGGCCTCGGCCAGGGCCATCATCAGAACAACATAGATCCAGGCAATGGCGACGAGGTACATGGATTAGGTAAACCTGCGTATTTCAGTCAGTGAAAAGTAAGATCATGATGCGAGAATCGCTAGGGTTTAGGACAGTGCAGTTCTTCACGAGCCACTGATCCAAAACGCCACAATCAGCCCATGCAGGTCGCTTCCCGACGGGTGTAGTGGTCGGGGCTCACTCAAAACGGAGACAAGACGATGGCAAAGCCTAACCCGTCCCTGCCCCAGCCCGCCGAAGGGATGCAGGCGTTCGGGCACGCCCTGGGCGAGATCTGGAAATCGATGTCCGGCCTCAAGGTGCAGGCGGACACGCTGAACGCGCTGCAGAGCGACTACGTCCAGCAGGCCACTGCGCTGTGGAACAGCACGCTGGCGCGGGCGAACGCAGGGGACGCGGGCGCACCGTCACCGACGCTCGCGGATCGCCGCTTCTCGGCCACCGACTGGGCGAGCAATCCGGCAGCGGCCTACCTCGCGCAGGTCTACCTGCTCAATGCGCGCACGATGATGCAGATGGCGGAGGCCGTCGAAGGCGACGCGAAGACCAAGGCGCGGCTGCGTTTTGCCGTGCAGCAGTGGATCGACGCGGCCAGCCCCAGCAACTGCCTCGCGCTGAATCCCGAGGCGCTGCGCAAGGCGGTGGATACGCAGGGCGACAGCATCGCGCAGGGCATGCGGCAGCTCTGGCACGACGTGCAGCAGGGCCACGTCTCGCAGACCGACGAGAGCGCCTTCGAGGTCGGTCGCAACGTCGCGACCACCGAGGGCGCGGTGGTCTTCGAGAACGAGCTGTTCCAGCTGCTTGAATACAAGCCGCTGACGGACAAGGTCTTCGAAAAGCCGATGCTTTTCGTGCCGCCGTGCATCAACAAGTACTACATCCTCGACCTGCAGCCGGAGAACTCGCTGATCCGCTATTCGGTCGAGCAGGGCCATCGCACGTTCGTGGTCAGCTGGCGCAACCCGGATGCGCAGCTCGCCGACCGGGGCTGGGACGACTACATCGAGCAGGGGCCGCTCGCCGCGATCGCCGCGGTGCAGGCCATCACCGGCGCCGCCACGCTCGACATGCTGGGCTTCTGCGTGGGCGGCACCATCCTCAGCACGGCGCTGGCCGTGCTCGCGGCACGCGGCGAGCACCCCGCGGCCAGCCTGACGCTGCTGACCACGCTGCTCGATTTCAGCGACACCGGCGTGCTCGACATCTTCGTCGACGAAGCCTCGGTGAAGTTGCGCGAGATGACGCTGGGCCACCAGGCGCCCGGCGGGCCGCGGCTGCTGAAGGGCCAGGAGCTCGCTACCACGTTCAGCTTCCTGCGGCCCAACGACCTGGTCTGGAACTACGTCGTCGGCAACTATTTGAAGGGCGAGTCGCCGCCGCCCTTCGATCTGCTCTACTGGAACAGCGACGCCACCAACCTGCCCGGACCCATGTATTGCTGGTACCTGCGCCATACCTACCTGCAGGACGAACTCAAGGTGCCCGGCCGGCTCACGGTGTGCGGCGAGAAGATCGACCTCGGTGCGATCCAGGCGCCGGTGTACGTGTACGGCTCCCGCGAGGACCACATCGTGCCGTGGACGGCGGCGTTCAAGTCGCTGAAGCTGCTGTCCGGCCCGACGCGCTTCGTGCTGGGCGCCTCGGGCCACATCGCCGGCGTGATCAACCCGCCTGCCAAGAAGAAGCGCAGCTACTGGACGGGCCCGGCCTCCGGCAAGGCCGCGGCCACGTCGGAGGAGTGGCTCGCCAGCGCCACGGAGCATCCCGGCAGCTGGTGGACCGACTGGTCCTCCTGGCTCGCCAAGCACGCTGGCAAACAGGTTGCAGCACCGAAGTCCTATGGCAGCCGCACCCACAAGGTCATCGAACCTGCCCCCGGCCGCTACGTCCAGCAGAAAGCCTGACGAACGCGTCCGACCCCGCATTTCTTTTCCCGGTCCACTCGAGGAGACTTCCATGACCGATATCGTGATCGTTGCCGCTGCCCGCACGGCCGTTGGCAAATTCGGCGGTTCCCTGTCCAAGATCGCTGCGCCCGAGCTGGGGGCGGCGGTGGTCGCCAGCCTGCTGGAGCGCGCCAAGCTCAGCGGCGACCAGATCAACGAGGTGATCCTCGGCCAGGTGCTCACCGCCGGCTCGGGCCAGAACCCGGCACGCCAGACGGTCATCAAGAGCGGCCTGCCGCAGTCGGTGCCCGCGCTGACGATCAACGCCGTCTGCGGCTCCGGCCTGAAGGCCGTGATGCTGGGCGCGCAGGCGATCCGCGACGGCGACTCCGAGATCATCATCGCCGGCGGCCAGGAGAACATGAGCGCCTCGCCGCACGTGCTGATGGGCTCGCGCGACGGCCAGCGCATGGGCGACTGGAAGATGGTCGACACCATGATCAACGACGGCCTGTTCGATGTGTACAACAAGTACCACATGGGCATCACCGCCGAGAACGTGGCCAAGAAGTACGACATCAGCCGCGAGAAGCAGGACGCCTTCGCGCTGGCCTCCCAGCAGAAGGCCGCCGCGGCACAGGAAGCCGGTAGGTTCAAGGACGAGATCGTGCCCTTCAGCATCCCGCAGAAGAAGGGCGACCCGGTGGTCTTCGACGCCGACGAGTTCATCAACAAGAAGACCAATGCCGACGCGCTGGCCGGCCTGCGCCCCGCCTTCGACAAGGCCGGCACCGTGACCGCCGGCAACGCCTCGGGCATCAACGACGGCGCCGCCGGCGTGGTGCTGATGACGGCCAAGAAGGCCGGGCAGCTCGGCCTCACGCCGCTGGGCCGCATCGCCAGCTACGCGACCGTGGCGCTCGACCCGGCGATCATGGGCATGGGCCCGGTGCCCGCCTCGCAGAAGGCGCTGCAGCGCGCCGGCTGGAAGCCGCAGGACCTGGACCTGCTGGAAATCAACGAAGCCTTCGCCGCGCAGGCCTGCGCGGTCAACAACGAGATGGGCTGGGACCTGAGCAAGGTCAACGTCAACGGCGGTGCCATCGCCATCGGGCACCCGATCGGTGCATCCGGCTGCCGCATCCTGGTGACGCTGCTGCACGAGATGCAGCGCCGCAACGCCAAGAAGGGCATCGCCAGCCTGTGCATCGGCGGTGGCATGGGCGTGGCCCTGACCATCGAGCGCTGAGCCGCCGGTTTCGAGCGTTTCCACCATTTCGCGGGTAAGTCCGAGCGCCGGCTCGGGCGCCAACAGACATAGTGATGCATCCATCCACGATGCAAGAGGAGATTCAGATGGCACAGAAAGTGGCTTATGTGACGGGCGGCATGGGTGGTATCGGCACGGCGATGTGCCAGCGGCTGCACAAGGACGGCTTCAAGGTCATCGCCGGCTGCGGCCCGAGCCGCGACTTCGACAAGTGGCTCGGTGAGCAGAAGGCGCTGGGCTACACGTTCTATGCGTCGGTGGGCAACGTGGCCGACTGGGACTCGACGGTCGCCGCGTTCGACAAGGTCAAGGCCGAGCACGGGCAGATCAGCGTGCTGGTCAACAACGCCGGCATCACCCGCGACGGCCAGTTCCGCAAGATGAGCCTGGCCGATTGGCAGGCCGTGATGTCGACCAACCTCGACAGCATGTTCAACGTCACCAAGCAGGTGATCGACGGCATGCTCGACCAGGGCTGGGGCCGCATCATCAACATCTCGTCGGTCAACGGCGAGAAGGGCCAGTTCGGCCAGACCAACTACTCCGCCGCCAAGGCCGGCATGCACGGCTTCACGATGGCGCTGGCCCAGGAAGTGGCCGCCAAGGGCGTGACGGTGAACACCGTGAGCCCGGGCTACATCGCCACCGACATGGTCAAGGCCATCCGCCAGGACGTGCTCGACAAGATCATCGGCACCATCCCCATCAAGCGCCTGGGCACGCCGGAGGAGATCGCCTCCATCGTCGCGTGGCTGGCGGGCGAGGAGTCCGGCTTTGCCACCGGCGCCGACTTCAGCTGCAACGGCGGCCTGCACATGGGTTGAGGCGGCAGCGCCTGGCCCGCAAGCCCGCCGCCGTGCGGGCTTTTTTGCGTGCGCGTCGCATACTTCGCGGACCATCCCAGGAGTCCGTCGATGAAGCCCCGTCCGCACGAAGAGAAGGAACTGCCGCCGAACCAGCCCGGCCCGCAACCGGTGGAGCCGGACGACGGCCAGGCGCCGACGCCGGGCGACCCCGCCGATCCGGAGTTCGACCCGATGCCGCACCCGGCACCCTGACGCCGCCCGGCGGCGGCTTGCAGCCCCGTCAGGCGATCAGCCGGCGGGGTGCCAGGTAGGCCTGGCGGTAGATCTCGAAAGGCATCGAGTCGGATTCCTCGATGGTCCGCTGCTCTTCGACCGACGCGCGGGCGATGGCCTCGAACTGCGCATGCACTTCGGGCGGGTAGGGCAGGCTGCGCAAGGCCTGCTGCGCGAGCAGCGACTGCGCACGCGTGAAGCCGATGAACGAACCGCCGTGCTCGTCGGAAAGGGCCTGCAGCACGCGTGCGGACGGCAGTGACGCCGGGTTGTCCAGTGCGCCTGCCGCGGCCGCCACCGCATCGCGGTAGAGGCGTTCGGCGCCGGTGGCGGCGTCGAGCGAAGCGGCGATCGGCCCGCAGGCCTCGACGATCTCGCGGCCCCAGTCGAGCAAGGCCACCTCGCGCCCGTCGCGCTCGAGCGTGAGGCCCGGCTCCCGCCCCCGGGCGGCCGTGCGGTGCTGGTTGCGCGCCAGCGCAGCGATCTCTGCCGGCGTGTCGGGCGGGCTGTCCGTCAGCAGGCAGTGCAGCAGGAACACGTCGAGGAAACGCGCCGTCGCGGCGTCGATGCCCACCGGCAGGAACGGGTTGAGGTCCATGCAGCGCACCTCGACGTACTCGACGCCGCGCTCGCGCAGCGCGTGCAGCGGGCGTTCGCCGGGGAAGATCACGCGCTTCGGGCGGATCGTGCCGTAGAACTCGTTCTCGATCTGCAGCAGCGTCGTCGCGAGCTGGTTGTAGTCGCCGCCGGGGTTGCGGATGCCCACGGCCTCGTAGGCCGGGTAGGGCCGCGTCAACGCCTCGTGCAGCGATGCACCGTAGCCTTCCAGCGAGTTGTAGCTCACCGAGAGCGAGGCCTGCGCATCGCTCTGGTAGCCCAGGCGCCCCATGCGCAGCGAGGTGCCGTGCGGCATGTGCAGGGTGCGCTCGGTCAGTGGCTGCAACTCGTGCTGGCGGCCGGCGACGAAGCTGGAGCACACCGCGGGCGAGGCGCCGAACAGCACCAGCAGCAGGAAGGACTGGCGGCGGAAGTTGCGGATCAGCGCGAAGTACT
This sequence comes from Aquincola agrisoli, assembly GCF_036621135.1. Lineage (NCBI taxonomy): Bacteria > Pseudomonadati > Pseudomonadota > Betaproteobacteria > Burkholderiales > Sphaerotilaceae > Aquincola > Aquincola agrisoli. The sequence goes on along the minus strand of NZ_JAZIBG010000056.1, from coordinate 163,683 downwards.
CTTCGTTGCTCAGCCCCGGCAGTGACCAGTTGTAGTGGATGCCCGAGATCGTCTGCATGCGGCGGCCGTAGCGGTGGCCCAGCCCCATGCGGTAGACGCTCTTGGCGCGGCCGACGTTCGAGCTGCCGTAGCGGCCCAGCGGAATCGTCTCGTCGGTCGGCAGCCCGCAGGGCATGCTGGAAACCCAGAGCATCTCGTCGCCCGCCTCGGCCATCACCTGGTAGGTGAACTGGTGGATGCGGGTGAGCTCGTCGATGCAGGCCTGCGCGTCGGCGTGCACGCCGGTCACCAGTTCGAGCTGCGACTCGCTAAAGTCGGTGGTGATGTTCGGGTTGGTCAGCGCGGAGCCCAGGCCGGCCGGATGCGGCGTCAGGGCCAGCGCGCCGTCCGGCTGAGAGCGCAGGCTTTCTTTCTCGATGCCGCGGCGGATGCCTGCCAGGCGGGCAGGCGCCAGGTCCTGCAGGCGTTGTTGCAGTCGGTTCATGGGCGGTCCGGTGGGTTCGGGAATCAGGTCGGCAAGGGCGCGGCAGCGTCGAGCAGTTCGCTCTCGATCTGCAACTGTGCCTTGGATCGCTGCAACGCGCTGCCGTCGACCAGAAAGGTGTCTTCCACCCGCTCGCCGAGGGTGCTGATCTTGGCGAGCTGCAGGTTGATCTGGTGCCGGGCGAGCACGCGGGCGATGGCGTACAGCAGGCCGGAGCGGTCGCTCGTGCTCACCGACAGCAGCCAACGCTGCGCACGCTCGTCGGGCCGCAGCGATACGCGCGGCACCACCGGGAAGCTCTTCACCCGCCGCGACACGCGGCCGCGGCTGGGCTCGGGCAGCGGCCCGGTCGCACTGAGCGCCTTCATCAGCTGCACCTCGACCAGCGAGATCAGGTCGCGGTAGCTCGTGGGGGTGTCGTCCATCTGCGGATGCACCACCTGGAAAGTGTCGAGCGCATAGCCGCTGCGCGTGGTGTGCACCTTCGCATCCTGGATGTTGAAGCCGGCGCCGTCGAAGTAGCCGCAGATGCGTGCGAACAGGTCGGGCCGGTCCGGCGCGTACACCAGCACCTGCAGGCCTTCGCCGACCGAGGACGCGCGGGCGCGCACCACGGGCTCCTGCGAGGCGAGGTGGCGCCACAGCATGCGCGCATGCCAGGCGATGTCGACCGCATCGTGCCGGGTGAAGTAGCTGAGGTCCAGCGTGTTCCACAGCGGCGTCTCGGTGCCGGGCAGCTGCGAGGCCAGCGCCAGCAGCGCGCGCGCCTCGGCCTTGCGGGCCTCGATCTCGGCGTCGACGTTGGGCTTGGCCCCGCCCAACGCACGCAGCGTGAAGCGGTAGCAGTCTTCCAGCAGCTTGCCCTTCCAGGCGTTCCAGACCTTGGGGCTGGTGCCGCGGATGTCCGCCACCGTCAGCAGGTAGAGCGCGGTCAGGGTGCGCTCGTCGTGCACCAGCGCGGCGAAATGCTGGATCACGTCCGGGTCGGAGAGGTCTTCCTTCTGCGCGGTGCGGCTGAGCGTCAGGTGGTGCTTGACGAGGAACTCGATCAGTTGCGCGTCGTCGCGCCCGATGCCGTGGTCGCGGCAGAAGCGGCGCACTTCCACGGCGCCCAGGTCGGAGTGGTCGCCGCCGCGGCCCTTGGCCACGTCGTGGAACAGCGCGGCCACGTAGAGCACCCAGGGTCGGTCGAACTGGGAGGCCAGGTGCGAGCAGAAGGGGTACTCGTGCGCGTGCTCCGGGATGAAGAAGCGGCGCACGTTGCGCAGCACCATCAGGATGTGCTGGTCGACCGTGTAGACGTGGAACAGGTCGTGCTGCATCTGGCCGACGATGCGGCGGAACACCCACAGGTAGCGCCCCAGCACCGAGGTCTGGTTCATCAGCCTGAACGCATGCGTCTGTCCGCTCGGCTCCTTCAGGATGCGCATGAAGGTCGCTCGGTTGACGGGGTCGTGGCGGAAGGCCGTGTCCATCACGTTGCGGGCGTTGTACAGCGAGCGCAGCGTGCGCGCCGACAGGCCCTTCAGGCCCACCGTCTGCTGGTGCACGAGGAAGGTCTCGAGCACCGCGTGCGGATCACGCAGGTACAGGTCGTCGGACGCGACCTCCAGCATGCCGCCGCGGTCGAAGAAGCGCTCGTTGATCGGGCGCATCGGCAGGTCTTCGGAGCCGTTGATGCGTTCCTCGATGTTGAGCATCAGGATGTGGTTGAGCTGGCTCACCGCCTTGGCCGCCCAGTAGTAGCGGCGCATCAGCGCCTCCGAGGCGCGCTGCCCGTTCTCGGAGCGGTAGCCGAAGCTCTCCGCCACGGCGGTCTGCAGGTCGAACACCAGGCGGTCCTCGCGGCGGCCGGCCACCACGTGCAGCCGCGCGCGGATCAGCTTGAGCAGCCCCTCGTTGCGCTGCAGCTGCTTGACCTCGAACGGCGAGATCAGGCCGCTGGCCGCCAGCTCGCTCCAGGTGCGGCCCAGGCCCGCGCCGCGCGCCACCCAGATCACCGTCTGCAGGTCGCGCAGCCCGCCGGGGCTCTCCTTGCAGTTGGGCTCCAGCGAGTACGGCGTGTCCTCGTACTTGACGTGGCGCTGCTGCATCTCCAGCGCCTTGGCGCGCAGGAAGGCCTTGGCGTCCATCGCCTCGCCGATGTCGTTGCGGAACGCCTGGAAGAGCCGGCGCGCGCCGCAGACGAAGCGCGATTCGAGCAGCGCCGTCTGCACCGTCACGTCGCGCTTCGCCTCGGCGACGCACTCCTCCACCGTGCGCACTGAGGAGCCGATCTCCAGCCCGATGTCCCAGCAGGCCGTGATGAAGCCCTCGACCGACGAGCGCAGCGCGTCGTTGGCGCCCAGGGGCGCGTCGGACGGCAGCAGCACGAGCACGTCGACATCGGAGTACGGGAACAGCTCGCCGCGGCCGTAGCCGCCGACCGCCACCAGCGTCGCCCCCGGCGGCATGCCGGCGTGCAGCCACAGGCCGGCCAGCGTGGCATCGGCATGCTTGGCGAGCCCGCGGATGAGCCGCGCGGCGGCCGGGGCCGTGGCGCGCCCCTGGCGGAAGTGGTCGATCAGTTCGTTCTTGGTGTCGCGGAAGCGTTGCCGCAGGGCACCGACCCCGCCTGGCGCCGGCGCTGCGTTCGGACGCGCGGACATCGCGGTCAGGCCGTGACGGGCCTGGCGTCGGTGACGAAGGCCGGCGGTGCCGGCGTGCCGGCCGAAGCCGTGAGGATCTCGTAGCCGGTCTCGGTGACCAGCACCGTGTGCTCCCACTGGGCGGACAGCGAGCGGTCCTTCGTGACGATGGTCCAGCCATCGCCCATCTCGCGGATCTCGCGACGGCCGGCGTTGATCATCGGCTCGATCGTGAAGATCATGCCCGGCTGCAGTTCTTCCAGCGTGCCGGGGCGCCCGTAGTGCAGCACCTGTGGTTCCTCGTGGAACTTGCGGCCGATGCCGTGGCCGCAGAACTCGCGCACGATCGAGAAGCCCTGGTTCTCGGCGAAGGTCTGGATCGCGTGGCCGATGTCGCCCAGGCGTGCGCCCGGCTTGACCTTGGCGATGCCCTTCCACATGGCGTCGAACGTGATCGAGCACAGGCGCTTGGCGGCGATCGAGCCTTCGCCCACGATGAACATGCGGCTGGTGTCGCCGTGCCAGCCGTCCTTGATGACGGTGACGTCGATGTTGACGATGTCCCCGTTCTTCAGCGGCCGGTCGTTCGGGATGCCGTGGCAGACCTGGTGGTTGATCGAGGTGCAGATCGACTTCGGGTAGGGCGTGTAGCCCGGCGGCGCGTAGTTCAGCGGGGCGGGGATGCCGCCCTGCACGTTGACGATGTGGTCGTGCGCGAGCTTGTCGAGCTGCTCGGTGCTCACGCCCGGCTTGACGTGCGGGGTGAGCATGTCCAGGACCTCGGAAGCCAGGCGCCCGGCCACGCGCATGCCGTCGATGTCGGCGCCGGTTTTGAGGGTGATCGTCATGGGTCGGGATTATCCCATCGACATCCTAGAATCGCAGGCTCCGCCTCAGTCCCCCTGCCGCCGCCCAGGCGGAAACCCATGGCTGCCGTTTCTCCTACTTCATCCAAGCATCTCTTGCATTTCGAGGGCGGCAACGCCCTCTCGGCTTTCCGTGCGCAGGCGCTGCTGGCGCGGCTGGCCGCCGTGAGCCCACGCATCACCGGCGTGGCCGCGCGCCACGTGCACTGGGTATGGAGCGACGCGCCGCTGGACGATGCCGCGCAGGGCAAGCTCGCGGCCCTGCTCACCTATGGCGACGCCTATGCCGGCCCGGCGGAAGGGCCCGTCATCGTCGTGATGCCGCGCCTGGGCACCGTGTCGCCCTGGGCCAGCAAGGCCACCGACATCGCGCACAACTGCGGCCTGGGCATCCACCGCGTCGAGCGCGTCACCGAGTACCGCCTCACGTTGAAGACCGGCCTGCTCGGCGGCAGCAAGCCGCTGGCCGACGCCGAGCTCCAGGCTGCCGCGCTGCTGCTGCACGACCGCATGACGGAGAACGTCGCGTTCGAGCGCGCCGCCGCCGCGCACCTGTTCGACGAACAGCCCGCCAGGCCCCTGGCCCACGTCGACGTGCTGGGCCGCGGCCGCGCCGCGCTGGAGGAGGCGAACGTCGAGTTCGGCCTCGCGCTGTCGGACGACGAGATCGACTACCTCGTCGATGCCTTCACTGGCCTGGCCCGCAACCCGAGCGACGTCGAGCTGATGATGTTCGCGCAGGCCAACAGCGAACACTGCCGCCACAAGATCTTCAATGCCGACTTCACCATCGACGGCGAGCGCCAGCCGCTGTCGATGTTCGGGATGATCCGCCACACCGAGCAGACCAGCCCGCAGGCGACCGTGATTGCCTACAACGACAACGCCGCGGTGATGGAAGGGGGGGCCATCGAGCGCTGGCAGCCCCAGGGCTACACCAATGCGCCCGTGTATGCCGCGCGGCCCGAGCTGTCGCACGTGCTGATGAAGGTGGAGACGCACAACCACCCGACGGCAATCTCCCCATTCCCCGGCGCGGCCACCGGCGCGGGCGGCGAGATCCGCGACGAGGGCGCCACCGGCCGCGGCGCGCGGCCCAAGGCGGGCCTCACCGGCTTCAGCGTCTCCAACCTGCACCTGCCCGACACGCAGGAGCCCTGGGAGGCGCAGCCCTACGGCAAGCCCGAGCACATCGCCAGCGCGCTCGACATCATGGTCGACGGGCCGCTGGGCGGCGCGGCGTTCAACAACGAGTTCGGCCGGCCCAACCTCGCGGGCTACTTCCGCGTGTATGAGCAGACGGTGGACGGCCTGCGCCGCGGCTACCACAAGCCCATCATGATCGCGGGCGGCCTGGGTTCGATCCGCGCCGATCAGACCAAGAAGCTGCCCTTCGGCGCAGGCACGCTGCTGATCCAGCTCGGCGGCCCCGGCATGCGCATCGGCATGGGCGGCGGCGCCGCCAGCTCGATGGCGGCCGGCACCAACACCGCGGCGCTCGACTTCGATTCGGTGCAGCGCGGCAACCCGGAGATCCAACGCCGCGCGCAGGAGGTTATCAACCACTGCTGGGCCCTTGGCGACAAGAACCCCATCGTCGCGATCCACGATGTGGGCGCCGGCGGCATCAGCAACGCCTTCCCCGAGCTGGTGGACGGCGCGGGCCAGGGCGCCACCTTCGACCTGCGCAAGGTGCCGCTCGAGGAGACCGGCCTGGCGCCCAAGGAAGTGTGGTGCAACGAGAGCCAGGAGCGCTACGTGATCGCGCTCGACCCGGCCGGCCTGCCGCTCTTCGAGGCGATGGCCGCGCGCGAGCGCTGCCCCTTCGCCGTGGTGGGCGTGGCCACGGCCGACCGCGAGCTGCTGCTGGAAGACGGCCCGGGCGGCGAGCGCGTGATCGACATGCCGATGGACGTGCTGCTCGGCAAGCCGCCCAAGATGCACCGCGACGTGAAGCGCGTGGCGCGCGCGCTGCCGGCGCTCGACCTGACCGGCGTGTCGCTCGAGAAGGCCGCGTTCGACGTGCTGCGCCACCCCACGGTGGCTTCCAAGCGTTTCCTGATCACCATCGGCGACCGCAGCGTGGGCGGCCTGAGCCACCGCGACCAGATGGTCGGCCCGTGGCAGGTGCCGGTGGCCGACTGCGCCGTCACGCTGGCCGACTATGCCGGCTTCCGCGGCGAGGCGATGGCGATGGGCGAGCGCACGCCGCTGGCCGCGCTCGACGCGCCGGCCTCCGGCCGCATGGCGGTGGCGGAGGCCGTCACCAACCTGCTGGCCGCGCCGATCGAGCTGTCGCGCATCAAGCTGAGCTGCAACTGGATGGCGGCGTGCGGGGAGCCCGGCGAGGACGCCGCGCTGTACGAGACCGTCAAGGCCGTCGGCATGGAACTGTGCCCCGCGCTGGGCATCGGGGTGCCGGTCGGCAAGGATTCGCTGTCGATGCGCACGCGCTGGCAGGACGGCGGCACGGACAAGCAGGTCGTCGCGCCGGTGAGCCTGGTGGTCACCGCCTTCGTCACGCTCGACGACGTGCGCGGCACCCTGACGCCGCAACTGCAGCAAGGCGACACCACGCTGATCGCGATCGACCTTGGCGCCGGCCGGCGCCGCATGGGCGGCTCGATCCTCGCGCAGACGCTGGACCAGTTCGGTGACGCCGTGCCCGACGTGGACGATCCGGCGCAGTTGAAGGCGCTGGTCACGGCGGTGAACGCGCTGCGCGCCGACCGCAAGCTGCTGGCCTACCACGACCGCAGCGACGGCGGCCTGTGGGCGGCGGTGTGCGAGATGGCCTTCGCCGGCCACCTGGGCGTGAGCCTGAACATCGACATGCTCGTCACCGACAGCGACGGCATCGCCGACAGCCGCGCCGAGTACGGCGATTCGAAGAACTGGGCCAGCCAGGTCGGCGAACGCCGCAACGAGCTGACGCTGCAGGCCCTCTTCAACGAGGAACTGGGCGCGGTGCTGCAGGTGGCCTCGGCCGACCGCGACGCCGTGCTGGCGGTGCTGCGCACCCATGGTCTCAGCCGCCACAGCCACGTGATCGGCAAGACCAACACGCGCGGCGTGGTGGAGGTGTGGCGCGACGCCAAGGCCGTGTTCAGCGCGCCGCTGCAGGCGCTGCACCAGGCCTGGGACGAGGTGAGCTGGCGCATCGCGCGCCTGCGCGACAACCCCGCCTGCGCTGATGCGGAACACGCCGCGGCCGGCCGGCCCGACGACGCCGGTCTGCAATGGCACCTGAGCTTCGACCCGGCCGAGGAGCCCACCTCGCTCGCCCCGCTGGTCGGCGGCGCGAAGCCGAAGATGGCGGTCCTGCGCGAGCAGGGCGTGAACAGCCACGTCGAGATGAGCTACGCGATGGCGCTGGCCGGCTTCGAGACCTACGACGTGCACATGAGCGACCTGCAGTCGGGCCGCGCGCGGCTCGACCAGTTCCAGGGCTTCGTCGCCTGCGGCGGCTTCAGCTACGGCGACACGCTGGGCGCCGGCGAAGGCTGGGCGCGCTCGATCCTCTTCAACCCGCAGCTCGCCGAAGCCTTCGCGGCCTTCTTCGGCCGCAGCGACACGCTGGCGCTGGGCGTGTGCAACGGCTGCCAGATGATGGCGGCGCTGGCCTCCATCATCCCGGGCGCCGACGCCTGGCCCAAGTTCACCCGCAACAAGAGCGAGCAGTTCGAGGCGCGCGTGGCGCAGGTCGAGGTGCTGCAGAGCCCGAGCCTCTTCTTCACCGGCATGGCGGGCAGCCGCCTGCCGATCGCGGTGGCGCACGGCGAAGGCTTCGCCGACTTCTCGCAACGCGGCGACGCCGCGAAGGTGCAGCGTGCGATGCGCTTCGTCGACGCCGCCGGACAGCCGACCGAGGCCTACCCGTTCAACCCGAACGGCAGCCCCGAGGGCCTCACGTCCGTCACCACGCCCGACGGCCGCTTCACGGTGCTGATGCCGCACCCGGAGCGTGTGTTCCGCAACGTGCAGATGAGCTGGACCGGTGGGGATGTGAACGCGGCCAGCCCGTGGCTGAGGATGTTCCACAACGCACGGCGCGCGCTGGGCTGAGCGGCCCCCGCGGGCCGCTCAGGCCCAGCCGAGCATGCCGGCGACGGCGCCCAGCCCGACCATCCAGATCGGGCTGGTCTTCGTGCGCCACATCACCGCGACGGTGACGAGCACCAGCGCCACCGAGCCGGCATGCTGCCGCGACGGCTCGGTGAGGATCCAGCCGGTGGACAGCAGCAGGCCCAGCGTGATGGGCGCCATGCCGGCGACGAAGGCCCGCACGCCGCGGCTGCTGCGCCGCTGCGCGCCCCAGCGCGTGGCCAGCAGCGCCAGCGTCGTGCTCGGGATGAGGCTTCCGACCAGCACCACCGCCGCGCCGGCCAGCCCGCCGACGCCATAACCGATCACCGGCAGGAACAGCACGTTGGGGCCGGGTGCTGCCTGGGCGAGCGCGACCGAGGCGGTGAACTGGGCATCGGTCAGCCAGCCGTGCTGGCCGACGACGTAGCGATGGATCTCGGGCGCGGTCGCGATGGCGCCGCCGATGGCCAGCATCGACAGCATCAGGAAGTGGCCGAAGAGCCCCAGCCACTCCGCAGCGCCCAGGGCATGGGGTCCGACGAGCCAGGTCATCGCCGCACCCTCCCGAGCGCCCACCACGCGTAGCCGACCGAGCTGCCGCCGAGCAGCGCGATCACCCACACCATCGGCACGCGCAACCAGGCGATCGCGGCCACCGTCAGCAGCGTGGCCAGGGCGCAGGCGGGCTTGCCGGCCGGGTTCTTCTTCAGCGTGGGCAGCAGTTTCAGCGCGGTGGCCAGCACCAGCCCCGCGGACACGGCGCCCATGCCGCGCAGCGCACCTGCCACCAGCGGGTGGCCGGCGAAGCCGGTATAGAGGATCGCCAGCGTCATCACCAGCAGCAGCGGCGCGCCCAGCATGCCGCCGAGCGCCGCGGCGGCGCCCCGCCAGCCGAAGAAGCGGTCGCCGACCATCAGCGCAACGTTGACGACGTTGGGCCCGGGCAGCACCTGGCCGACCGAGAGCATCTCCACGAACTCGTCGCGCGTCAGCCATTGCAGGCGCTCGACAAGTTCGTGCTGCGCGATCGGCAGCACGCCGCCGAAGCCCATCAGGCTCATGCGCGTGAAGGCGCGGAACAGGTCGCCGGGGCGCTCGGGCCGCCGCACGGGAGCCGCGACGTTCACGGGGGAGGGGGTGTCAGTCATGTCTGTGCAGGCGGCGGGACGCCCAGGCGCTGAGCGCCAGGGCGGCGATGAGCCAGGCAAAGCCGACGCGGTGGAACGATCCGAAGGCGGCCGCACCCGTCTCGCCGCTGTGGGCTGCGACGAGCGCCCCGCCGCCGGCCGCGCCCACGGCCTGGCCCAGGTAGATCGCGGAGCTGTTCAGCGCCATCAGCGCGGGCGCCCACGCCGGCGCGGCCTGGCCCAGGCGGGCCTGCTGCGCCGAGTTGCAGGAGAAGCAGCCGAGCGCCCAGGGCATGATCACCAGCGCCATCAAGGGCACGCTGGCCGCCAGCGGCCACAGCAGCATCGACACGGCCATCAGCGCCACCGCCAGCGCGACGGCGCGCGAGGCGCCGAAACGATCGACATGGCGTGACAGCAGCAGGTTGCCCAGCAGGCCGAACGCGCCGAACCAGCCGAAGAGCAGGCTCGTCTCGGCGCTGCTGGCCCCCAGCACCTGCCGGTAGTAGGGCGCGAAGTACGCGAACACGGTGAACTGGCCGGCCGCCGCGAGCGCGGTCACCAGCACCACCGCCATCAGGGCGGGATGGGAGAACACCGCCTGCCACGACCGCAGGCTCATGGCCGGCGGGCGCACGCCGTCGGGCACCTCGTGCCAGACCCACGCCGCGGCGATGGCGGCGAGCACGCCCACGGTGCCGAAGGCGTAGCGCCAGCCGAAGGTCTCGCCGATGAAGCTGTGCAGCGGCATGCCCAGCACGCTGGCGACCGACCAGCCGAGGAAGATGAAGGTGATGGCGCGGCCCCGCGCCGCCGGCGCGGCGAGCCAGGCGATGGAGGCCGCGGCCTGCGGGGTGAACACCGCTGCCGCCAGCACACAGGCCGCCCGCACGAGGATGAGCGACGCATAGCTGGGCATCAGTGCCGACAGCCCGTGCCCGAGCGCATACCAGGCCAGCGACAGCGTCAACAGCCGGCGGCGGTCCCAGCCGCCGACCACGGCCGCCAGCAGCGGGGCGCCCAGCGCCATCACCACGGCGGCGATCGTGATCAGCTGGCCGCCGACCGCCACGCTCACCTGCAGCGAGCGGGTCAGGTCGTTGAGCGACCCGGCCGTCACCATCACGCCGCAGCCGATGGCGAAGTTGCCGAAGAGCAGGGACCAGCGCAGCGCGGCGGCAGGCTCGGCGCCGGCAGCCGGCGCGGCGTTCACCGGTGCACCTTCAGCGCTTCGGGGTTGAGCAGGTTGGTGGGCTGCTGGTTGACGAAATTGACCACGTTCTGGAACGCGGCACCGAAGTACAGCTCGTAGCTGTCCTGCTCCACATAGCCGATGTGCGGCGTGCACACGGCGTTCTCCAGCCGCAGCAGCGGATGGCCCTGCAGGATCGGCTCGCTCTCGAACACGTCGACTGCGGCCATGCCCGGGCGGCCCTTGTTCAGGCCGGACACGAGGGCGTTCTCCTCCACCAGCTCGGCCCGAGAGGTGTTGACGAAGAGCGAGGTCGGCTTCATGCGCGAGAGGTCTTCCAGCGTCACGATGCCGCGGGTCTCGTCGTTCAGCCGCAGCTGCAGGGTCAGCACGTCGCAGGTCTCGAAGAATGCCTCCTTCGAGACGGCGGTGGCCAGGCCGTCGGCGCGCGCCCGGTCGAGCGAAGGCTGGCGACCCCAGACGATGACGTCCATGCCGAAGGCCCGGCCGTAGCCGGCCAGCAGCTGGCCGATGCGGCCGTAGCCCCAGATGCCGAGCGTCTTGCCGCGCAACACCTGCCCAACGCCGAAGTTGGGCGGCATGCCGGCGGCCTTGAGCCCCGACTGCTGCCAGGCGCCGTGCTTCAGGTTGCCGATGTACTGGGGCAGCCGCCGCATCGCAGACAGGATCAGCGCCCAGGTCAGCTCCGCCGGGGCGATGGGCGAGCCCACCCCCTCGGCCACCGCGATGCCCAGGCGTGTGCAGGCCTCGACGTCGATGTGCGAACCGACCTTGCCGGTCTGGGAGATCAGCTTGAGTTTGGGGAGTTTTTCCAGCAGTTGCCGGGGGAACGCGGTGCGTTCACGGATCAGCACCAGTACGTCGGCGTCGCGCAGGCGCACCGAGAGTTGTCCGATGCCCTTGACCGTGTTGGTGAACACCTTGGCATTCAGCGGCTCGAGCAGCGATGCGCACTTGAGCTTGCGCACCGCATCCTGGTAATCGTCGAGGATGATGATGTTCATGTGGCCCGGCATTGTGCCTCGGCCACGCCGGCCGCTTCAGAGCGTGGAGAAGCCGCTCGCGAAGTACGTGCCGGGGAAAACGCCGTCCAGGCTGCGCCGCAGCGATTCGCGCAGGCGCGCGCCGTTGAGGGCGTCGTGGCGCAGCACCTCGAACACCGCCGAGCGCAGCAGCCACAGGTCCTCGGGCGTCTGCGCGCTGCGCACCTGCTTGCGCAGCCAGTCCACGCCGGGTGCGCTGGCGTCGGTCGTGGCGAGCACCTGCATGAACGCCTGCTTGGTCTCGACGAAGGCACGGCGGGCGGCGATGCGCGCCAGCTGGGCGGTCGGCGCGATGTTGCGCATGCCGCCCGAGACGGTGTAGTTGCGCGGCTCGCCCGGTGCGGCGGGCCGGCGTGCCGGAGGGCGGTCGATCGCGGGCACGAGCGGCACCGGGTTCATGCGTCGAGCGCGCCGAAGCCGGATTTCGGGGCGCGGGTCGGGAAGTGGCGGTTCAGCCGTTCCATGCGGTGCAACGCCTCGCGCTGGCTGTGGTGCAGCGAGACCAGCTGGAACACCGCCGAGCGCAGGTGCCAGAGCTCCCGTGGCGAGCGGGCGGTGCGCACGCGGTCGGCCAGCAGGCCGGCCTGCGGCGTCTCGATGTCCTTCAGGCAGGCGACGAAATCGTCACGGGTGCGCTGCAGCCGGCGCGATGCGGCGGGCACCACGTCCGTTTGCCATGGCGCCGGCGCCGACAGCCAGCGCAGCAGCCGGGACCACAGCGGATCGACCGACGACAGCACCGCAGGCGGGCAGACCTCGACCCGCGCGCTGCCGCTCACCCGCAGGCGTCGTACTTGGAACAGGAAGGCGTTGAGCATGGTCTGCGGGATATCGGCGCGTGGCTTCGTGAATAAAGCCATTCTTTGCGCCGCTTCCGCGGTGCGAAGCGCCGATAAGGCGCCCGTAACCGTGCTTGTTGGCCGCTGCCCCGTGGGGCGGCGGACCGCCTCAGCCGCGCTCGACCTGGCCGTACAACCGCTTGCGCTGCGGGGTGTAGGCCCACCACGGCGCGGCCGCGGCACCGCCCATGAAATCGGTCACCGCCATGAAGGTGTCCAGCACGCACGGGTCCTGCCGCTTGCCGGTGGCGGCGCACAGCGCCTGGTAGAGGACGAAGGCGTCGCGGCCGAGCAGGTCGCGTGGGTGCTGGATGCCGATCTGCCGCAGGCCGGCCGCCAGCGCGGGGCCGACGTTGGGCAGCTGCTCCAGCGCCGTGCAGGCACCGGCGTCGACGGCCTTGGGCGACTTGACCAGGGTGCGCCGCATCGTGTTGCCGCCTACATCAGCATCGAGTTGCGCACGAGGCCGACCGCCAGGCCTTCCAGCGAGAAGCTGTCGGCCGGGGAGACAACGATCGGCTCGAACTCAGGGTTCTCCGGCAGCAGGCGGATGCCGCTGCCGCTGCGCTCGAAGCGCTTGACGGTGACGTCGTCCCCCAGCCGTGCGACCACGATCTGCCCGTTGCGGGCCTCGCTGGCCTTCTGCACCGCGAGCAGGTCGCCATCGAGGATGCCGGCATCGCGCATGCTCATGCCCCGCACGCGCAGCAGGTAGTCGGGTTTGCGGGGGAACAGGCTGGCCTCCAGCACGTAGGTCTGGTCGACGTGTTCCTGCGCGAGGATGGGGCTGCCCGCGGCGACGCGGCCGATCAGCGGCAACGTGAGCTGCGACAGGCCGGGCAGCGGCAGGCTGAACTGGCGGCCGCGGGCCTCGCGCGCTTCGTTGACGGCACGCAGCGCGGCGCTGGGCAGGCGGATGCCGCGGGAGGTGCCGCCCACCAGTTCGATGACCCCCTTGCGTGCCAGCGCCTGCAGGTGCTCTTCAGCCGCATTGGCCGAGCGGAAGCCGAGTTGCTGGGCGATCTCGGCGCGCGTGGGCGGCGCGCCCGTACGCTCGATCGCGCTGCGAACCAGGTCGAAAATCTGCTGCTGACGTTCGGTCAGCTTCGGGCGGTCGGCCATCGCGTATCCTGTGGATTCGTCCAGTCACTGTAATCTTATCCAGCTTCGTTGCAAATGCAAAACAAGATCGTGATCCTGGGCACGGGCGGCACCATCGCGGGCGCGGCGGCGTCGCCCACCGACACCGTGGGCTACACGGCGGCGCAGTTCGGCGTCGACGAGCTCGTGGCCGCGGTGCCGGCGCTGGCCGGCCGGCCGCTGGAGACGGCCCAGGTCGCGCAGATCGACAGCAAGGACATGCGGTTCGACGTGTGGTGCGCGCTGGCCGCCGCGGCCGCCGGCCACCTGGCGCGGCCGGAGGTGGCCGGTGTGGTGGTGACGCACGGCACCGACACCCTGGAGGAGAGCGCGTACTTCCTGCAGCGCGTGCTGTCGCCGGCCAAGCCGGTGGTGATGGTGGCGGCGATGCGGCCGGCGACCGCGCTCGGCGCCGACGGTCCGCAGAACCTGCTGGATGCTGTCACGCTGGCCGGCACGCCCGGGGTGCAGGGGGTGTTGGCCGTGCTGGCGGGCACGGTGCACGCGGGGGCGGAGGTGCGCAAGACCCACCCCTACCGGCTCGACGCCTTCGGGTCGGGCGACGCGGGGCCGCTGGCGCGCATCGAAGCGGGCCGGCTGCGGCAGTTCCGGAACTGGCCTGCGTCGGGTGCCGCCGAGGCCGCGCGGTTGGCGCAGAAGGTAGCGCAGGCGGCCGGCCGGTGGCCATGGGTCGAGATCCTGACCAGCACGACCGGTACGGATGGCCGTGCGGTAGACGCGCTGCGTGCGGCCGGCGTGGCGGGCATCGTGGCGGCCGGCACGGGCAACGGGGCGCTGCATGGCGCGATGGAGGCTGCGCTGCGGGAGGCGCAGGCGGCCGGCGTGCGGGTGCTGCGCTGCACCCGTTGCGCAGAGGGCGGCGTGATCGACACGGCCGGCGCCCTGCCTTCCGCCGGCACGCTCACGCCTCAGCAGGCGAGGGTGGCGCTGCTGCTCGCCCTGCTGGACACGCCGGGCGGCGACGCCCGGCCGTGAGGAGCGCCGCGCGCCGCCGACTCAGACGCTGACGTTCAGCGTCACGTCGATGTTGCCGCGGGTGGCGTTCGAGTACGGGCACACCTGGTGCGCCGCGTCGACCAGTTCCTGGGCCTTGGCCTGTTCCCAGCCGGGCAGGCTGATGTTGAGCACCGCGGTGATGCCGAAGCCCACCTTGCCGCCGGCCAGCGGGCCGATGCCGACGTCGGCCGTGATCGAGGCATCGGCCGGCAGCGTGGTCTTCTGCTGGCCCGCGACGAACTTCATCGCACCCAGGAAGCAGGCCGAGTAGCCGGCCGCGAACAGCTGCTCCGGGTTCGTCCCGTCGCCGTTGCCGCCCATTTCCTTCGGCGGGGCGAGCTTGACTTCGAGCTTGCCGTCGTCGCTCTTGGAGCGGCCGTCGCGGCCGCCGGTGGAGGTGGCGTGGGCGGTGTAGAGGGTCTTTTCGATGGCCATGGTGGATTGCCTTTCTGTGGGGGGTGCGGAATCAGGCCGCCGCACGCTCGGCTTGGGTGATCACGGTGTCGCGCAGTGCCTTCAGTCGGCCGGTGAGCGACACCAGTTCGTCGAGGTCGCAGCCGCTGGCGCAGGCGACCGCCCGGGGAATGGCCTGGGCCTGTGCCCGCAGCGCGCGGCCTGCGGCGGTGAGCTGCACACGCACGCGACGTTCGTCGGCCGGATCGCGCAGGCGGCTCACCAGCTGCTGCGCTTCGAGGCGCTTGAGCAGCGGCGTCAGCGTGCCGGAGTCGAGCGACAGGCGCTGGCCCAGTTCACTGACCGTGGGGCCGTCGGCTTCCCACAGCACCAGCATCACGAGGTACTGCGGGTAGGTGAGGCCCAGCGGCTCGAGCAGCGGCTTGTAGAGCTTGGTCATCGCCAGCGATGCCGAATACAGCGCGAAGCAGAGCTGCTGGTCGAGCGCCAGCCAGTCGGGCTGGGGAGCGGTGGTGGGCGTCGGGCGGGTCGGCATGGGTGTAAATATAGCTCGCAATTCAATTGCGAGCAATTGAATTGACCCGTTGCCGGAAGGGCCTTGCGGCCCGTCCCGTCAGCCTGCGGCCTGGATGCCCTCGATCTCGCTGGACAGCTCCAGCCACCGCTCCTCCAGCATCGCCACCTCGGCGCCGATGTGGGCGAGCCGGCGGCCCAGCTCGGCGATCTCCGCACCGGGCAGCCCACCCCGCGCGAGGGCGGCTTCGCACTGCTCGCGTTCCTTGGCCAGCGTCGCCATCCGAGCGTCGATGCGGTCCACTTCGATGCGCAGCGGCCGGGTGCGTTCGGCCTGCCGGGCACGGGCCTGGGCCTGCGCCTTGCGGTCGTCGCGCCGTTGCGCGCCGGACGCCGGGGTGGGCGCCGTCGGGGCCGCCGGGGCGGCTTTCACGGCCGCTGCCGGCGCCGACGATGCGGCCGCCGCGGCAGCACGCTTCTCGCCCTTGCCGCTGGCCGCACGCTGCGTCGCACGCGCTTGATCGAGCAGCCAGCGCTGATAGTCGTCCAGGTCGCCGTCGAACGGCTGCAGCGTGCCGCCGGTGACCAGCCAGAACTCGTCGCACACCTCGCGCAGCAGCGCGCGGTCGTGGCTCACCAGCATCACCGAGCCCTCGAACTCGTTGAGCGCCATCGACAGCGCCTCGCGCGTGGTCAGGTCGAGGTGGTTGGTCGGTTCGTCAAGCAGCAGCAGGTTGGGGCGCTGCCACACCAGGCTGGCCAGCACGAGCCGCGCCTTCTCGCCGCCCGAGAGCGTGCCGATCGGCTGCTGCACCATGTCGCCGACGAAGCGGAACTGGCCGAGGAAATCGCGCAGCTCCTGCTCCCGGCCTTCGGGCCCGACGGTGCGCGCGAGCCGCACCATGTGCTGCAGCGGCGCGTCGTCGGCGTGCAGCAGGTCCATCTCCTGCTGGGCGAAGTAGCCGATCGACAGGCCCTTGCCTTCGGTGATCGTGCCGGCCAATGCCGGATGTTCGCGCGCGATGGTTTTCACGACCGTCGACTTCCCCTGGCCGTTGGCCCCCAGGATACCGATGCGCTGGCCGGCCATCACCGTGCGGGTGACGTTGTGGACGATGGGCTTGTCGCTGCCGTCCTCGTTCGCCTTCTGGTATCCGCACACCACGTCGCGCATCGCGAGCATGGGGTTCGGCAGGCTCGGCGGCTCGCGGAACTCGAAGCTGAAGTCGCTGGCAGTCAACACCGGCGCGAGCTTCTCCATGCGCGTCAGCGCCTTCACGCGGCTCTGCGCCTGCTTGGCCTTGGAGGCCTTGGCCTTGAAGCGGTCGATGAACTTCTGCAGGTGCGCGATGCGCTCCTGCTGCTTGACGTAGGCCGAGGCCTGCTGGCTCATGCGCTCGGCGCGCATCTCCTCGAAGGTGGTGTAGTTGCCGCCGTAGCGCGTGAGCTTGGCGTCGTCGAGGTGCAGCGTCACCTTGGTGATGGCGTCGAGGAACTCGCGGTCATGGCTGATCACGAGCATCGTGCCGGTGAAGCGCTGCAGCCAGCCTTCGAGCCACACCAGCGCGTCCAGGTCCAGGTGGTTCGTGGGCTCGTCCAGCAGCAGCAGGTCGGCGGGGCACATCAGCGCCCGCGCCAACTGCAGCCGCATGCGCCAGCCGCCCGAGAAGCTGTTGACCGGGGCGTCGAGCTGCGCGACCGCGAAGCCCAGGCCCAGCAGCAGCGACTGCGCGCGCGCGCGGGCATCGAAGCCGCCGGCTTCCTCGATGTGCACATGCGCCTCGGCGATCGCGTGGCCGTCCTCGGCGGCCTCGGCCTCGGCCAGGGCGGCCTGGGCTTCCATCAGCGGGATGTCGCCCTGCAGCACGAAGTCGGTGGCGCCGTCGCCGGTCTCGGGCATGTGCTGCGCCACTTCGCCGACGCGCCAGCGCGCCGGGATCTCGGCATCGCCGGCGTCGGCCTGCAGGCGGTGCGTGAGCAGCGCGAACAGGCTCGACTTGCCGGCGCCGTTGCGGCCGACCAGGCCGATCTTCTCGCCGGGATTGAGCGTGACGTTGGCGTCGGCCAGCACGACCTTGGTGCCGCGGCGCAGGGTGAGGTTGCGGAGGGTGATCATCGGGGACAGGCAGGGGAGCAGGCGGTGGCGCGGGGTGCCCCGATCGCCAAAGCGTCGATTGTCGCCCCTGTCGTCAGCGCACCTGGATGCCGGCGACGCGGGCGTTGAAGCGCTGTACGTCGGCGGCGGTGAGCCGGTCGCCCAGGCGCCCGACATGCACGTGCCAGCGGCGCATCAGCGTCTTGAAGGCGTGGCTTCGGACGATGTCGGCCGGCAGCCGGTGCACGGGCGCCTGCGGGTCGTCCGGATCCTCGATCGGCGCGGCGGAGGCCTCGGCGATCCAGGTGCGCAGGCCGTCCTGCGCGCCGTGCGCCTCCTGCCTGTCCAGCACCAGCGCCAGGTCTTCCAGCGCCGCGGGCGCGACGTGGTGCGTGGCCGCCAGCGCGACGAGCATCGCCTCGTCGATCGGCGCGGTGCCCGCCGGGCGCGGCTCGATGCGCTCGCAGGCGGCGAACAGGCGGGCGCGGTTGAAGAAGCGCTTGACCTGCCTCGGCGTGGCGTCGTGCGAGGTCACCACCGGGTTCCACAGCTGCAGCGCGTCGAGGAAGCGCGACGAGTCGGTCTCGCGGATGCTGCCGCCGAGCGCGACGCGGATCTCGTCGCGGTAGCGCTGCGCGCGCCGCCATGCCACCGCGAGGGCCACGATGCCGAGGCCGGCCAGCCAGGGCCAGGGCGACACGCCGGAGGGCGCGGGCGGCGCCAGCCCGGCATCGGTCGAGCGCGCCGTGTCCACCGCCCCCGGCGAGGCCGCGCCGGGCCGTGCATCGGCGGCGGCCGCCTCGGGCGGGCGTGCGGCGAGGGGGCCGGCGGCACCGGCAGGCAGAGACGCTGCCGGCAGCGCGGCGTCGACCCGGCTCGGCCGGCCTTTTCCGCTCTCGTGGAGCATCTGGCCGAGCCCCGCCGCGCCGCCGAGCGCGGCCAGCACGGCCACGGCCAGCCCGAGGCGGGCCGCGCGCCGCGCCAGCCGGTCGATCGCCTCCTGCGAGCGCACCGCCCCCGGCTGCGGCGCGACCAGCCGGTCCAGCGCCGCCCGCTCGCGCGGGACCGGCAGCTCGATGTGCACGAGCTTCTTGAGGTACTCCGCGGCATAACGCCCATCGGCGTCCTCCTCCTTGACCGGCGAGCGCACGCACTTCATCACCCGGTCCATCGCGGCGCCGACGACGACGAAGCAGGGGCCGACGTCGACCAGGTAGTTGGTCAGCTCGAGCACGCCGTTGACGGTTTCCGGCGTGCAGCGGTCCAGGTCGTCGATGAAGATCACCAGCCGCCGGTCGAGGGCCTCGCACAGCAGGCCGAATTCGGCGCGGTAGCGTTCCACCGCCCCGGCCGCCTCCTTGCCGTCGTCGGGCGGCCCGGCGGCGCGGCCCATCAGCGCACGCAGCGGCGCGGTGAGCTGCAGCCCGTAGACCGAGATCCCCTTGGTGAACAGCAGCAGCATGAAGCCGGCGGCACCGCCGAGCAGGGAGCTTTCGAACCAGCGGAACAGCGGCGGGGGCGGCAGCGTCTCGGCCGCCGCGAGGATGGCCTTGCGCTCGCTCGGGGCGAGCGGC
Source organism: Aquincola agrisoli (assembly GCF_036621135.1). Taxonomy (NCBI): domain Bacteria; kingdom Pseudomonadati; phylum Pseudomonadota; class Betaproteobacteria; order Burkholderiales; family Sphaerotilaceae; genus Aquincola; species Aquincola agrisoli. Next base: position 144,645 of record NZ_JAZIBG010000056.1, on the reverse strand, counting down.
TTGTTCAGGCCGCTGCCGCTTTCGATCGTCGCGATCAGGTCGGCGCCGGAGCGGAACACGCAGCGGGCACCGGCTTGCTGGCCCGGGCCGGGCTGCACGCGGCAGCGATCGGTGCTGCCGCCCTCGTCCCACACCAGCCGCGTGGCCAGCTCGCAGAACACCTCGGCCCGCACCGGTTCCGCGTTGCGCAGCGCGGCGACGGCCGCGCGGTCGGCGCACAGGGCGGCCAGCGCGGCGGTGTCCTTCGGCGTCGTGGCCTGCGCCGTCTCGGCGGCGGGGCCGGCGGGCGCATCGGAGCCGGCGCGGTCGGCGGGCTGCGCGGCCCTGCGCAGCAGCGGATCGAGCCGGGCCAGGCTGTTGCGGCTGATCGCGCTCGGCTTCTCCTGCAGCACGTAGTGGGCGAAGTTCGCGCGCAGCCGTTGCCAGGGCGTGCTGGCGTCGCCGCCCGCCCCGAAGAAATCGCCCAGCAGCACGCAGATGCCGAGCGCGACGCCGATCGAGACGAGCTTGTAGAACAACCCCCGTCCCCAGATCAGCTGGGAGCGCACCTTCAGCGCCGCGCCGGCCTGCCGCCAGCCCTGCGGCACGGCCTGCCGGCGCACGACGTTGAACAGCGCCGTCAGCGGCCGGCCCTCCTGCTGGTGGTGCCATGCGTTGAACCACGCGGTGCGGAAGCCGGCACGCTGCAGGTCGGTCTGCAGCATCCGCATCACCGAGCTCTTGCCGGAGCCCCAATCCCCGCTGATCGCGATCGTCAGCCGCGGCTGGGTGGCGGCATTGCGCAGGAAGGAGGACAGCGCCTCCACCACCGGCCGGTGGCCGAGCCGGTCGAGCGCCTTGTCGAGCACCGGCTGGTCGGCCTGCAGCGTGGTGGCGGCGCCCGGCGCGGCATCGGTGCCGTCCTCCTGCGTGGCGGCCTCGGCGCCGTGCACCGGCACCAGTCCGAGCAGCCCCGCCAGTGCCAGCACGCTGGCGGCAAGCACCGCGAAGTACCAGGGTGGCAGGTGCCGGCTGTAGGGGGCGATCGCCCGGGCGGTCCCCGCGGCGGTGTCGATGGACAGCACCGTGGCGCCGTCCCCGACGGCCCAGCCGCGCTGGCCGGCGGGGTGCAGGTGCAGGCTCCACAGCTGGGCCCGGGTTCCCGTCTCGACGGCGCTCCAGCGCGTGCCGTCGCGGGTCACGCGCAGCGTGCCGTCGGCGCCGGCCACCCACGCGTTGCCGCTGTTGCCGGCGATGCGCAGGGCGTGCAGGTGGGCGCGCGTGCCGCCGTCGAGGGGGCGCCAGGCGGTGCCGGCGAGGCTGCCGGCCAGCAGCAGGCCGTCGTCGCCGGCGACGAGCACCCGGTTGCCGGCGATGTCCAGGTCGACCGCCCGCAGCGTGCGCGGGGTGCCGGCGGGCTGCGCGGTCCAACTGCTGCCGTCGCGGGTGGCGAGCACCGTGCCGCCTTCGCCCACGGCCCAGCCGGCGAGGCCGTCGGCGTGCATGCGCAGGCCGAGCAGGCGCCGGGGGCCTGCGGATGCGGGCGCGGCTGCAACGGCCTGGGCCTCCCAGCTTGTGCCACCATCGCGGCTCGCCACGATGCGGTCGTCGCCGGCGGCCCAGCCGCGCTGGCCGTCGGCCAGGAACTGCAGGTCGTGCAGCGGGCCGCCGGCCGCCGGCCCGGCGCCTTGCCAGCTCCGCCCTTCGTCGAGGCTGCGCAGCACCTGCCCCTGGTGCGAGGCTGCCCAGGCGGGCTGCCCGTCGGCGGCGAGCACGGCCCGGGCCAGGCCCGGCCCGCCTCGGTGCCGCACCGACCAGGTCTGCCCGGCATCGTCGCTGCCGAGCACCGTGCCATCGCCCGCGACGATGAGGCCGCGCCGGCCGGCGGCATCGAACGCCACGCTCGTCAGCCGGCTGGCGATGCCGGCCGTCAGCAGCCGCCACTGGCGGCCGCCGTCGGCCGTGGCCAGGACCGTGCCGAGCTGGCCGACGGCGACGGCCTGGGCCCCCGCGGCGTCGACCTGCAGCCCCCGCAACTGCGCCTGCGTCCCGGCGGGCTGGGCGTGCCAGGTGGCACCGCCGTCGGTGCTGGCCAGCACGGTGCCGTCGCCCGCGGCCCAGGCCTTGCGCGGGTCGTCGGCCGACAGCACGACGCCGTGCAGGCCGGCCCGGGTGTCCGACCGGCCCGGCGTCCAGGTGCGCCCGCCGTCCTGCGTGTGGAGCACCGCACCGTCGAGCCCGACCGCCACGCCCTCGATGCCGCTGCGCGCCATGCGCAGCGCCCGCAGGTCGAGCCGGGGTCCGCCGCTGGGCAGTTCGGGGCCGGGCCGGCGCAGCAGGGTGCTGCCGTCGCCGGCCATCCAGAGCGTGCTGCCGTCGGGCGTGATGTGCAGCGCGTGCAGGTCGAAGGTGGTGGGCCGGGACTGCGCCTGCCACGTGCCGCCGCCGTCGTCGGTCCGCAGCAGCGTGCCCTCGTCGCCGGCGGCCCAGCCGATGCGCCCGTCGGCGGCGAACGCCACCGCCCGCAGGTGCCGGTCGGTGCCGCTGGCTTGCGGCGCCCAGGTGGCGCCGCCGTCGCTCGTGGCCAGGATGCTGCCCCACTCGCCGACGGCCCAGCCCTGGCTCGTGTTGACGAACTGCACGGCCAGCAGCGCCGCGGTGCCCTCGGCCCGGGCGCGCAGCCCCTCGGCGTCGGGCGCGCTGGCCGCCGGCGCGGCGGCGGGGCGGGTGGAGGACGGCGGGGCGGACGGCTCGGGGCGCGGGCGGGTGTTGGCCTGCGGCGGGGGCGCGGCGGACGGCGTGTCGGCATCGACCTGCACCTTGTCAGGCGGGTCGGGCTGGCGCTGGGGCTGCAGGTCGGTGGGTTGCTGCTGTTGCTGTTGTTGTTGCTGTTGCTGTTGCTGTTGCTGTGATGGTGGAGGCTGCTGCTCCTGTTGCTGTTGCTGCTGCTGCGGTGTCCACGAGGGGTTGTTCTGCAGCTGCGGCGGCGCGCCCTTCGAGGGGGGTTCGGCCGCCTGCGCCAGCGGCCACCCGCCTCCCGCCCGCGCGGCGCGCACGGCCGGCACCGGGGCGGGGCGCTGCTGGGTCCAGGAGCGGCCCCCGTCGCGGCTGTGCAGCACCAGGCCGCTAGTGCCGACGGCCCACATCAGCCGGCCGTCCTCGGGGGCCGCGGCGAGCGCGAGCAGGTCGCCGCGCACCACGTCGCGGCGGAAGGTGTTGCGCTCCAGCGGGTGCAGCCACCATGCGGCGCGGTGCACGTCCCAGGGGTCCAGCGCCCGCAGCGCATCGGGGTGCGCGGGCTGCCGCAGCGCCGCCAGGGTCGCGACCGCCAGCAGCAGCACCACGCCGGCCAAGGCGGCGCGGTATCGCCAGCGCGGCCAGGGCCGGCGCGCCGGGCTGCCGCCGGTGGCACGCCGCGGCGGCGGTTCCGGGCTGCCCGGATCGGCCGGGCGGGCGGTCTTCACCGACTCCGACGGCCCACCGCCCGAGGGGCCCGGGGGCGGGGCGGATCGGGCGGGTGGGCTTTCAGACATCGGGGCGGCGTGGGCGCTCCGACCATTGTTGGCCGTTGGCGGCGGCCGACCACCCCTAGGGTCGTTGCGGGCGGTGCGTCAGCGCGGCAGGGCGCCGGCTTCGATCAGCAGCACCTGGTCGTCGCCGGCGCTGGTGGACAGCCAGACGACGTCGAGGTCCGGGAACGCGGCTTCGAAATGTGCGCGCTCGTGGCCGATCTCCAGCACCAGCACGCCGTGCGGCGACAGCCGCTGCGGCAGCCCGGCCAGCAGGTGGCGCACGAAGTCCATGCCGTCCTCGCCGCCGGCCAGCGCCAGCGCGGGCTCGGCGCGGTACTCGGCCGGCAGCGCGGCCATCGACGCGCTGTTGACATAGGGCGGGTTGCACAGCACGAGGTCGTAGGGGCCGGGCAGCGCAGCCAGCCCGTCGCTCTCGACCAGGGTGATGCGGTCCTGCAGCCCGTGGCGGTCGACGTTGATGCGCGCCACGGCCAGCGCGTCGGCGCTGATGTCGGCGGCGGTGACCTGCACGTCGGGCCAGGCCATCGCCGCGAGCACCGCCAGGCTGCCGTTGCCGGTGCACAGGTCGAGCACGCGCGTGGTGGCGTCGCTGAGCCAGGCGTCGAGCGTGCCCTCCGCCAGCGGCTCGGCGATCAGCGAGCGCGGCACGATGGCGCGGTCGTCGACGTAGAACGGCACGCCCTGCAGCCAGGCCTCCCGCGTCAGGTAGGCGGCGGGCCGGCGGCTGGCGATGCGCTCGGCCACCAGCGCGTCGATCGCCGCGGCCTGCTGCGGCTGCAGTGCCTGCCCGGCGGCGCCGTCGAGGTCGTCCAGCGGCAGCCCGAGGCGCCACAGCACCAGCCAGGCGGCTTCGTCGAAGGCGTTGGCCGTGCCGTGGCCGAACGACACGCCGGCCGCGTCCAGGCGCGCAGCGGCGGCCTCGATGGCCTGCAGCACCGTGGCCGGGGTCGGGAGGGCGTCGCTCACGGCAGCAGCTTCTCGAGCAGGCGGCGGTAGATGTTCTTCAGCCGCTCGACGTCGGCCGCCGCCACGTGCTCGTCGATCTTGTGGATGCTTGCGTTGCAGGGCCCGAACTCCATCACCTGCGGGCAATGCTTGGCGATGAAGCGGCCGTCCGAGGTGCCGCCAGTGGTGGAGAGCGCGGCGACGACGCCGGTCTCGTCATGGATGGCCGCGCCCAGCGCCTCGGTGAGCGTGCCGACCGGCGTGAGGAAGGGCTCGCCGCCGAGCGTCCAGTCGATCGTGTACTCGAGGCCGTGGCGGTCCAGCACGTCCGCCACGCGGGCCTTCAGCGTGTCCGGCGTCGATTCGGTGCAGAAACGGAAGTTGAAGTCCACCACCACCTCGCCGGGGATCACGTTGCCCGCACCGGTGCCGGCGTGGATGTTCGAGACCTGCCAGCTGGTGGGCGGGAAGTAGTCGTTCCCGCGATCCCATTCGACGGCGGCCAGCTCGGCCAGTGCGGGCGCGAACTGGTGCACCGGGTTGCGCGCGAGCTGCGGGTAGGCGATGTGGCCCTGGATGCCGACGACACGCAGCCGGCCCGACAGCGAGCCGCGCCGGCCGTTCTTGACCATGTCGCCCAGGGTGTCGACGCAGGTGGGTTCGCCGACCACGCACATGTCGAGGCGCTCGCCGCGCGCGGCCAGCAGGTCGACGACCTTGACCGTGCCGTCGAGCGCCGGGCCTTCCTCGTCGCTCGTCAGCAGGAAGCCGATGGTGCCGGCGTGCGCGGGGTGCGCGGCGACGAACTCCTCGGCGGCCACGACCATCGCGGCGATCGAGCTCTTCATGTCGGCCGCGCCGCGGCCGTAGAGCTTGCCGTCGCGGTGCGTGGGCGTGAAGGGGTCGCTCGTCCACTGCGCGAGCGGGCCGGTCGGCACGACGTCGGTGTGGCCGGCGAAGACGAAGCACGGCCCCGGCCGGGGGCCGCGGCGCCGGGCCCAGAGGTTGACGACGCGGAAGTCGTCGGGGCCGCTCTCGATGGTTTCGCACTCGAAGCCGAGGGCGGCGAGGCGGGTGGCGACCAGGGCCTGGCAGCCGGCGTCGTCGGGCGTGGTCGAGGGCCGGGCGATCAGCGCCTCGGCCAGGTGCAGGGCAGCGGTCATCAGGTGCGGGGCAGGGGGGGCAGGCCGGTGGCGGCAGGCGCCGCGACGGGCGGCACGTCGATGGTCAGCTCGGTGAAGACGGCGTTGGCGTCGTCCTCGGGCTTGGCCACCGGACGCGCGGCCTGGGCGGTGCTGTTCTGCAGCCGCCACAGCAGGTTGGTGGCCGAATCGGCGTTGGCCAGGGCCTCGTCGCGCGTGACGGTGCCGGCGCCGATCAGGCGGGCAAGGTCTTGCTCGAAGGTCTGCGAGCCTTCGGCGAGCGACTTCTCCATCGCCTCCTTGACGCCGTGCATGTCGCCCTTCTCGATCAACTCGGAGACGAGCTGCGTGTTGACCATCACCTCGATCGCCGGCACGCGGCCGCCGGTGGTCGCGCGCAGCAGCCGCTGCGAGACGATGCCGCGCAGCCCGGCCGCCAGGTCGGCCAGCAGCGCGTCGCGCGACTCGGGCGTGTACATCGACAGGATGCGGCCGAGCGCGTGGTAGCTGTTGTTGGCGTGCAGCGTGGCCAGCACCAAGTGGCCCGACAGCGAATAGGACAGCGCCAGCGACATCGTCTCGCGGTCGCGGATCTCGCCGATCAGGATGCAGTCGGGCGCCTGGCGCAAGGCATTGCGCAGCGCGACCTGCAGGCTCTGCGTGTCGCGCCCGATCTCGCGCTGGTTGACGACCGACTTCTTGTTGTTGAACAGGAACTCGATCGGATCCTCGATCGTGAGGATGTGGCCGGTCATGCGCTGGTTGCGGTGCTCCAGCATGGCCGCCAGCGTGGTGCTCTTGCCGCTGCCGGTGGCTCCGACCATCAGGATCAGGCCGCGCTTGTCGAGCACCATCTGCGACAGCACGTCCGGCACGCCGAGCGTGTCGATCGCCGGGATGTTGAACGGGATGCAGCGGAACACCGCCGCCACCGAGCCGCGCTGCTTGAACGCCGACAGCCGGAAGCTGCCCACGCCGGCCACGCCGACCGCCATGTTGAGCTCGCCGGATTCGTCCAGCTCGGCCAGGTCGGCCTCCGACAGCATCTCGGCCAGCAGCTGGCGCGGCTGCGCCGGCGTGAGCGGCTGGTCGGACAGCTGCATCATCTGCCCGTTGATCTTGATGAGGATCGGCGTCTTGGCCGAGAGGTAGACGTCCGAGGCCGAGCGCTCGGCCATCAGCCGCAGCACACGTTCGAGGTTGCCGCCGCTCATGGGGTGGGCCGGCCGGCCCCCCCGGGGGGAGCGCCGCAGGCGCTGCGGGAGGGAGCCATCAAGCGCGGAGCAGGTCGTTCAGGCTGGTCTTGGCGCGTGTCTGCGCGTCGACCTTCTTGACGATCACCGCGCAGTACAGGCTGTACTTGCCGTCGGCGCTCGGCAGGTTGCCGCTGACCACCACCGAGCCCGCCGGCACGCGGCCGTAGTGCACCTCGCCGGTCTCGCGGTCGTAGATCTTGGTGCTCTGGCCGATGTACACGCCCATCGAGATGACCGAGTTCTCCTCGACGATCACGCCTTCGACGATCTCGGAGCGGGCCCCGATGAAGCAGTTGTCCTCGATGATGGTCGGGTTGGCCTGCAGCGGCTCCAGCACGCCGCCGATGCCGACGCCGCCCGACAGGTGGACGTTCTTGCCGATCTGCGCGCAGGAGCCCACGGTGGCCCAGGTGTCGACCATCGTGCCTTCGTCCACGTAGGCGCCGATGTTCACGTAGCTGGGCATCAGCACCACGTTCTTCGCGAGGAAGCTGCCGCGGCGCGCCACCGCGGGCGGCACCACGCGCACGCCGGTCGCGCGCATCTGCTCCTCGTTGAGGTGCGCGAACTTGGTCGGCACCTTGTCGAAGAAGGCCAGTTCGCCCGCGTGCATCGGCTTGTTGTCGTTCAGGCGGAAGCTCAGCAGCACGGCCTTCTTGGCCCACTGGTTGACGCTCCACTGGCCCACGCCCTGGCGCTCGGCGACGCGCAGGTGGCCGGTATTCAGCGCGGCGATGGTTTCCTCCACCGCTTCGCGCACCGCGGGCGCGTTGAGCGCCGTGATGTCGGAGCGCGCTTCCCACGCGAGTTCGATGGTGCTTTGCAGTTCTGCGTTCATGGAGGTACTCACAAGGACTTGACGTAGGAGACGATGCGCTGGGCGGCTTCGAGGCATTCGGCCACCTCGGCCACCAGCGCCAGCCGTACGCGGCCCGCGCCGGGGTTGATGCCGTGGGCCGTGCGGGCCAGCAGGCTGCCGGGCAGCACCGAAACATTGTATTGAGCGAGCAGGCCCTGCGCGAAGGCCACGTCGTCGCCCTCGAAGGCCGCGGGCACGCCGGCCCACAGGTAGAAGCTGGCGTCGGGCAGCTTCACGTCGAGCACGCTGGCCAGCAGCGGCTCGACCTGCGCGAACTTCGCGCGGTAGAGGTCGCGGTTGGCGACGACGTGCGCCTCGTCGCTCCACGCGGCCACGCTGGCGGCCTGGACGACCGGGCTCATCGCACCGCCGTGGTAGGTGCGGTAGAGCAGGAACTGCTTCATCACCTGCGCGTCGCCCGCCACGAAGCCCGAGCGCATGCCCGGCACGCTGCTGCGCTTGGACAGGCTGGTGAGCGTGACCAGGCGGCGGTAGTCGTCGCGCCCGAGCGCCTTCGCGGCCTGGAGGCCGCCCAGGGGGGGCTCGTCGCGGAAGTAGATCTCCGAGTAACACTCGTCGCTGGCGATCACGAAGCCGTGCCGGTCCGACAGCTCGAACAGCGTGCGCCATTCGTCCAGCGGCATCACCGCACCGGTCGGGTTGCCGGGCGAGCAGACGTAGACCAGCTGCGTGCGCGACCAGGTCGCCTCGTCGATCTGCGACCAGTCGGGCGCGAAGTTGCGCGCGGGGTCGCTGTTGGCGAAGGCCACATCGGCGCCCGCCAGCAGGGCGGCGCCTTCGTAGATCTGGTAGAACGGATTGGGGCAGACGACGGTGGCGCCGGCGCGCGTCGGGTCGATCACCGTCTGGGCCAGCGAGAACAGCGCCTCGCGCGAGCCGTTGACCGGCAGGATCTGCGTCGCGGGATCCACGGCCGTGCCGTACCGCCGTTGCAGCCAGCCGGCCATCGCCTCGCGCAGCCGGGGTTCGCCCGCCGTGGCCGGATAGCTCGACAGCCCGGCGAGGGAGGAGGTCAGGGCGTCCTTGACCAATGCCGGCGGCGCGTGCCGCGGTTCGCCCAGGCCGAGGCTGATCGGGGCCAGCGCCGCGGGGGGTGTGATGTGCTTGGTGAGTTGCCGCAGCCGCTCGAACGGGTACGGCTGCAGGCGGTTCAGCAGGGGGTTCATGGAGGCGGATTATCGCGGCGGGGCGCCGGCCCGATTCGTGCCCTCGGGGACCGGATGAATTGCCTGTGCCGACTGGGTTCTTCGCGGGGTGTGCAACTAAAGTCCTGGCGTCCACAGGCACCCGATGCACCTCCGCGATGAATCTCTTTCCCGGCTTCGAGTCGCTGCGCGTCGCCACGGCGCCCGGCATTGAACTGGCCTGCGTGGCGGGTGGCCACGGACCGGCGCTGCTGCTGCTCCATGGCCATCCGCAGACACATGCCATCTGGCACAAGGTGGCGCCGCAGCTGGCGCGGCACTTCCGCGTGGTGGCGGCGGACCTGCGCGGTTATGGCGACTCGTCGAAGCCCGCTGGTGGCGATGGCCATGTCGCCTACGCCAAGCGCACGATGGCAGAAGATCTGCGCGTGCTGATGCGGACGCTGGGCCACGAGCGTTTCGACGTGCTGGCCCACGACCGCGGCGCACGGGTCGCGCACCGGCTGGCCGCGGACCACCCCGAGGCGGTGCGGCGGCTGGTGCTGCTCGACATCGCACCGACGCTGGCGATGTACGAGCAGACCAGCGACGCGTTCGCGCGGGCCTACTGGCACTGGTTCTTCCTGATCCAGCCCGCGCCGCTGCCGGAGCGGCTGATCGAGGCGGACCCCGCCGCGTACCTGCGTGACGTGATGGGCCGGCGCAGCGCGGGCATGTCGCCCTTCGATCCACGGGCCTGGGCCGAGTACGAACGCTGCATCGCCCTGCCCGGCACGGCGCGCGGCATCTGCGAAGACTACCGGGCGGCTGCCGGCATCGACCTCGAGCATGACCGCGCCGACCGCGCGGCCGGGCGCTTGCTGCCCATGCCCCTGCTCGCGCTGTGGGGCGCCCAGGGCGTGGTGCAGCGCTGCTTCGAGCCGCTCGAGGAGTGGCGCCGGGTCGCGCGCGACGTGCGCGGCGGCCCGCTCCCGTGCGGGCACTACATCGCCGAGGAAGCGCCCGACGCGCTGCTCGCCGAGCTGCTGCCTTTCCTTACTTCAGCAGGAGAACTTTGACATGACGACCCATCGCATCGCCGTGATCCCCGGCGACGGCATCGGCAAGGAAGTGGTGCCCGAGGGCTTGCGCGTGCTCGATGCCGTGGCACGGCGCTTCGGCATCGCGTGGCAGTGGGACCACTTCGATTGGAGCTGCGACCGCTACCTGGCGCACGGGGCGATGATGCCGGCCGACTGGAAGGCCCAGATCGGCGGCCACGAGGCCATCTTCTTCGGCGCGGTGGGCTGGCCGGCGAGCGTGCCCGACCACGTCTCGCTGTGGGGCTCGCTGGTCAGGTTCCGCCGCGAGTTCGACCAGTACGTCAACCTGCGGCCGGCGCGGCTGATGCCCGGCGTGAGTTCGCCGCTGGCCGGCCGGCAGGTGGGCGACATCGACTTCTACATCGTCCGCGAGAACACGGAGGGCGAGTACTCGAGCGTCGGCGGCAAGCTGTTCGAGGGCACTGAGCGGGAGGTGGTGTTGCAGGAGAGCGTGTTCACCCGGCATGGCACCGACCGCATCATGAGGTTCGCGTTCGAGCTGGCGATGAAGCGGCCCAAGCGCCACCTGACCTCGGCCACCAAGTCCAACGGCATCTCGATCTCGATGCCCTACTGGGACGAGCGCTTCGCCGAGATCGCGAAGGACTACCCCGGCGTGCGGACCGACAAGTACCACATCGACATCCTGACGGCGCACTTCGTGCAGCACCCGGACTGGTTCGACGTGGTGGTGGCCTCCAACCTCTTCGGCGACATCCTGTCGGACCTCGGGCCGGCCTGCACCGGCACCATCGGCATCGCGCCGTCGGCCAACCTCAACCCCGAGCGCCGCTTCCCGTCGCTCTTCGAGCCGGTGCACGGGTCGGCACCGGACATCTACGGTAAGGGCATCGCCAACCCGATCGGCCAGATCTGGGCGGGCTCGATGATGCTGGAGCACCTGGGCCACGCCGAGGCCGGGGCGGCGGTGCTGCGTGCGATCGAGGCGGTGCTGCAGGACGGGCCGCGCACGCCGGACCTGGGCGGCCGCGCGACCACGGTGGACGTGGGCAAGGCCATCGCCGACGCCGTCGCGTCTGCCTGAATCCCAAGGTGAAGCGCAAGGTCGTCGCACCATGAAAAAAGCGGGCCCAAGGCCCGCTTTGCACTGATGCCGGTCTGGCGAACGGATCAGGCCTGGCGACGGCGCGCCACGAAGGCGATGGCACCGAGGCCGGCGAGCGCCAGCGCCCAGGTGCCGGGCTCGGGGACGGCGCTGACGGTCATCACGCCGCTGTAGGCCGTGCGGCCCACGGTGGAAACACCTTCCACGAAGAGGTGGTAGGTGATGCCGGAGGCCAGCGATGCATTGCTCAGGCCCCAGACCTCGGTGCCGTTCGTGGGGGAATCGGCGAGCAGCTGGGTGAAGTTGTAGACGACGGTCGAGCCGTTGGTGAGGTAGATCTTCGTGAAGTCGACGTCCTGGTTGCCGAGGAGCGTCGTGTTCAGGCTGCCGGAAATGTTCGACAGCGCATACGGGACTTCGAACGTGTATTCGTCGAAGAAGGCGCCGGCGCCGGGCGTGTTGCCCAGGTAGAGCGTGTCGTTGTCGAACGTCAGCGGGGTCGAGGTGGGGGCGGCGCTCGCGAACGTGGCGGCGAGGGCGACGGCTGCGGCGATCAGGCTCTTCTTCATGGTGTTCGGTGTTCCCTTGGTGAGGCCGCGCCGCCCGGGATATCGGGCTGGCTGCGGTGAGCCCGCATTCTCAGAAGCAAGACCTCGCCGCCGGGCCGCTCGCACAGGGGGGGTCGAGCCTCTTCCAACCGCAAGGCGTGACGGGCTTCACGCCCGCGTCGTCGCTCAGAGGCGACCCACGCACCCCACCGCGCCACAGCGGCAGGCCAAGCGGCCTTCGTGGTGCGTCTCGCCGTAGTTCACGGTGATTTCCTCGCCGGGCTCGATGGCCTTCAGCGCATAGAACTCGATCCGGCCGCCGCGGATCATCAGCCGCGCGTTGGGGGCGCAGGAGTGGTTGGTGAAGCGCATCGGGTCGGTCGACCGGGAGGCGTCGATGGCGGTGCGGTGCGACACCTCGACGATCATGATGCGCTGCTGCCCTTCGGCGCGCCGCCTCGCCTCCGACACGCTGATCGCCTCCCCGCGGATCTCGCCGATCTTCAGCCGCGCAGGAATGGGCTCCGACGCGAACACCCCGAAGCCGTCGATCCGGCTGCGGGCGACGCGCACGTCGTACTTCTGGTAGGCCGGCCGTTCGGCGAGAGGCATACGGGAGCGGTCCGGCTTAGAGCAGGCCGCGCTCGGCGGCGTGCTGCGGCAGCTCGACCACGGGCTGCGGCTTCCAGCCCTTCTGGCGGTGCTCGGCCACCACGTTGGTGTAGATGCCGCCCCGCACGTACCACTTGGCCGTAATGCGGACGAAACGGGGCTGCGTCGCCTTGACGATGTCGTCGAGGATGGTGTTCGTCACCTTCTCGTGGAAGGCGCCCTCGTTGCGGTAGCTCCAGAAGTACATCTTCAGGCTCTTGAGCTCGATGCACAGTTCGTCCGCGATCATGTCGATCATGAAGTGCGCGAAGTCCGGCTGCCCCGTCAGCGGGCAATGGCAGGTGAACTCCGGCACCTGGAACTGGATCACGTAGTCCCGTTGCGGAGCAGGATTCGGGAACACGTGCAGTTCCTTGCTCGGCGCGGTCGGCGGGTTCACGGGCGCCGTGCGTTGCGGCGCGGGGGCGGGTTTGGCGGTCTTGGCCATGACGGAAGGCGGTCGGGCAAAAGGGGTGCGATGCTATCATCCGCCCCCGTTCCTGCCCGCGGTCAAGGGCAAAAATCCCTTCTGAATCAATACCTTGGCGTGCTCCAGGGCTACGTGCTCATGCGGCTCAACCAGATCAAGCTTTCCGGCTTCAAGTCTTTCGCCGAACCCACCACGTTCCAGTTGCCCGGCCAGTTGGTCGGGGTCGTCGGGCCCAACGGCTGCGGCAAGTCCAACATCATGGACGCGGTGCGCTGGGTGCTCGGCGAGAGCAAGGCGAGCGAGCTGCGCGGCGAGTCCATGCAGGACGTCATCTTCAACGGCTCGGGCAACCGCAAGCCGGCGAGCCGCGCCAGCGTGGAGCTGGTGTTCAGCAACGAGGATGCACGGGCCGGCGGCCAGTGGAACCAGTTCGCCGAGATCGCCGTCAAGCGCGTGCTGACGCGCGACGGCACGAGCAGCTACTACATCAACAACCAGCCTGTACGCCGGCGCGACGTGCAGGACGTGTTCCTCGGCACCGGCCTCGGCCCGCGGGCCTACGCCATCATCGGCCAGGGCACCATCAGCCGGATCATCGAGTCCAAGCCCGAGGAGCTGCGCATGTTCCTGGAGGAGGCCGCGGGGGTCTCCAAGTACAAGGAGCGGCGCCGCGAGACCGAGCACCGGCTGAAGGACACGCGCGAGAACCTCACGCGGGTCGAGGACATCCTGCGCGAGCTCAACACGAACCTCGACAAGCTCGAGAAGCAGGCCGAGGTCGCGACCGAGTACCACAGCCTGCAGCAGCGCGGCACGCTGCGCCTGCACCAGCTCTGGTTCCTCAAGCATCGCGACGCGGCCACCGAGGAAGACCGCATCAAGAAGGCGGCGGCCGAGGCGAGCGTCGCACTCGAGGCCCGGCTGGCCGAGCTGCGCCATGTCGAGGCCGAGCTCGAAACCATCCGCCAGGCGCACTACGCGTCGAGCGACGGCCTGCATGCCGCGCAGGGCGCCCTGGCGGAGGCCTCGCTGGAGGTGAGCCGGCTCGAGGAGCGCATCCGCTACGTGGTCGAAGGCCGGGCGCGGGCGGCGCAGCGGCTCGCCGAGCTGCAGGCGCAGATGGGGCAATGGGCCGAACGCCGCGCGCAGGCCGAGGAGGAGCTGGAACACATCGCCGAGCAGATCGCCGCGGCGGACGAGCAGGCCGAGGTCCTTGCGGCGCAGGCGGAAGAGCAGGGCGTTCAGCTGCCGACGCTCGAAGACGCCGTGCGCACCGCCCAGGGCCGTGCCAACGAGCAGCGCGGGCTGGTCACGCAGGTGCAGCAGCAGATCCAGCTGCTGGCCGCGGAGAGCCGCAACATCGATGAGCAGATGCGTGCGCTGCGCGGCCGGCGGGAGCGCCTGGCGGCGGAGCGGCAGGGCCTGGCGGCGCCGGACGCGGGCCGGCTGGACGACTTGCGCCTGCAGAGCGAGCAGGCCGCCGAGACGCAGGCCATCGCCGAGGAGCGCCTGCACGAGCTGACCGAGCAGGTGCCGCAGCTCGATGAGCAGCGCCGTGCGCAGCAGGAGGCGGTCAACCGCGAGACGGCCCGGCATGCGGACCTTTCCGCCCGCCTCGACGCCCTGCGCGCTTTGCAGGAGAAGGTGCAGACCGAGGGCAAGCTGAAGCCCTGGCTCGCCAAGCACGGCCTGGACGGCCTGCCGGGGCTGTGGACCCAGGTCCACATCGAGACCGGATGGGAGACCGCGCTCGAGTCCGTGCTGCGCGAGCGGCTCAACGCGCTCGAGGTGGGCCGCGTCGATACGGTCAAGGCCTTCGCCGCCGACGCGCCGCCGGCGAAGCTGGCCTTCTACACCAAGCCTGCCGGCAGCTTCTCCGACACCCACCAGACGCTGCCGCGCCTGTCCGATCTGCTGCGGCTCGGCGATGCCGGCCTCAAGGCGCTGATGACCGACTGGCTGGAAGGCGTCTACACCGCCCCGTCGCTCGACGAGGCGCTCGCAGCGCGCGGGCGCCTGACGCATGGCGAGATCATCGTCACGCGGGAGGGCCATGCGGTGTCGCAGTTCGCGGTGGCCTTCTATGCCCCCGATTCCGAGCAGGCCGGCATGCTGGCGCGTGCGCAGGAGATCGAGAACCTGGAACGCCAGCTCCGCGCCCAGTCGCTGATCAGCGAGGAGAGCAAGGGCGCCGCGGTGCGCAGCGAGGCGGCCTACACCGAGGCGGCCACCCGCCTGGCCGGTGTGCGCCGCGAGGCCGCCGAGGCGCAGACGCGTGCCCACCAGCTGCAGGTCGAGCTGATGCGCCTGCAGCAGCAGGCCGAAGCCGCCAGCAGCCGCCGCAGCCAGCTCGAAGGCGAACTGGGGGAGGTCGACGGCCAGGTCGAGGACCTGAACGAACGGCGCGCCACGGGCGAGGCGCGCTTCGAGGAGCTGGATCTCCAGCTCGCCAACACGCAGGAGCGCCACGCTGAACTGGAAGAGGCGGTCATCGCCGCCGAACGCAAGCTGGCCGACGCGCGCGAGCAGCTGCGGGCGCTGGAGCGCCAGGCGCAGGAGGCGCAGTTCTCGGCCCGCTCGCTGGCGGCCCGCCGCGGCGAGCTGCAGCGCTCCATCGAGACGGCCGTGCAGCAGGTGGCCGCCAGTACGCAGGCCACCGAGCAGCTGCAGCAGGAGCTGGCCGGCTTCGACGACGCCGCCGCGCAGGCCGGCCTGCAGGAGGCGCTGGCGCTCAAGCTGGAGCGTGAGCGCGCCCTGGCCGCGCAGCGCAGCCAGTACGACGACCTGTCGGCCCAGCTGCGGCGCGCCGACGAGCAGCGCCTCACCTTCGAGCGCAGCCTCGAACCGCTGCGCGAAAGCATCACCAAGCTGCAGCTCGAGCAGCAGGCGGCCTCGCTGGGCGGCGCGCAGTTCATGGAGCAGCTGACGGCCGCGCAGGTCGACCTGCAGGCGCTGGCGGCCGCCATCGAGGCCGACGGCGTCAAGTTGTGGAGCCTGCAGGGCGAGATCGACCGCATCAACCGCGACATCGCCGCCCTGGGCGCCGTCAACCTCGCCGCCCTCGACGAACTGGCGACGGCGCGCGAGCGCAAGACCTTCCTCGACGCCCAGAACGCCGACCTGATGGAGGCCATCGGCACGCTCGAAGGCGCGATCCACAAGATCGACCTGGAAACACGCGACCTGCTGAGCAACACCTTCAACCAGGTCAACGACGGCTTCGGGCGAATGTTCCCCAGCCTCTTCGGCGGCGGCAACGCCAGGCTGGTGATGACCGGCGACGAGATCCTCGACGCGGGCGTGCAGGTGATGGCGCAGCCGCCCGGCAAGAAGAACAGCACCATCCACCTCCTGTCAGGCGGCGAGAAGGCGCTCACCGCCATCGCGCTGGTGTTCGCGATCTTCCAGTTGAACCCGGCGCCGTTCTGCCTGCTCGACGAAGTGGATGCGCCGCTGGACGACGCCAACACCGAACGCTACGCGAAGCTGGTGACGCAGATGAGCGAGGGCACGCAGTTCCTCTTCATCAGCCACAACAAAATCGCGATGGAGATGGCGCGGCAGCTGATCGGCGTCACGATGCAGGAGCAGGGCGTGTCGCGCATCGTGGCCGTGGACATGGAGACCGCCGTCGGCATGGTCGAGGCGGCGTGAGGACGAACGAATGACGTTGACGGTGGCATTGGCGATCCTGGCCGGGATCGTGATAGCGGCGCTGGTCGTGCACAGCATCTGGACCGCGCGACGGGCAGGCCCCCGGCGCGCCGACGGCGAGCTGCCGGCCCATCGGGTGGAACCCGGCCTGGACGCGATCTCGGCCTCGGCCGACGACGGCACGAAGGAGCCGTCGTCCGGCGCCTCTGATCCTGCCGACGAGCCCCACCCCGCGCTGCGCCCGCCCCCGCCCGCTGCGCGGCGCCCGGCGCGGCTCGATCCGCTGATCGACGCGATCGCGCCGTTGGCACTCGATGCGCCGATCAGCGGCGACATGGTGCTGGCGCACATGCCCCCGTCCCGGCGGGCCGGCACCAAGCCCTTCCACATCGAAGGCCTCAACGTCGAGACCGGCGACTGGGAGGCACCGATGCCGGGCCGCCGCTACGGCGAGCTGCAGGCGGGTGTGCAACTGGCCAACCGCAGCGGCGCGCTGAACCAGATCGAGTATTCGGAGTTCGTGCAGAAGGTCCAGGCCTTCGCGGAGGCGGTGGGCGCGATGCCGGATTTCCCCGACATGCTCGACGTCGCCGCCCGCGCGCGTGAACTGGACGGCTTTGCCAGCCCCCACGATGCGCAGCTCAGCATGCTGTTGCGTGCCAACAGCGCGGCCTGGTCGGTGGGCTTCATCCAGCAGAGCGCGGCGCGTCAGGGCTTCGTGCCCGGGGCGCTGCCGGGCCGGCTCGTGCTGCCCGCCCCCGACGAGGGCGCGCCGCCGGTGCTGGTGCTGAGCTTCGACCCGCAGGCGGCGCTGGCCGAGGATCCGGCTGCCGCCGCCCTGCGCGAGGTCACGCTGAGCCTCGACGTGCCCCAGACGCCGGAGACCGCCGAGCCCTTCGCCGCCTGGCAGGAGGCGGCACGCGCGCTCGCGGCGAGCATGGACAGCACGCTGGTCGACGACCGCGGATGGCCGATCACGCTGCAGCATTTCACCGGCATCGCGGCCGATCTGCAGGTGCTCTACCGCACCCTGGAATCGCGCGACCTCGCCGCCGGTTCGCCGGCCGCCCGGCGGCTGTTCAGCTGAGCCTGCCGATCCGGCCGGTCAAGCGGCACCGCTGCGGGCCGCGGCCGGCAGCACGCGCGTGGGTTCGCGCATCAGCACGAACTCCTCCGCGGAGGTCGGGTGCACGGCCAGCGTGCGGTCGAATTGCGCCTTGGTCGCGCCGCAAGTCAGCGCCACCGCCAGGCTCTGCACGATCTCCGGCGCGTCGGCGCCCAGCATGTGGACCGCCAGCACGCGGTCGGTGTCGGCATCGACCAGCAGCTTCATGTAGCTGCGCTCGGCGCCTCCGATGAAGGTCTGCTTCATGGGCCGGAAGTCGGCCTCGAAGACCTTCAGCGCATGCCCGTCCTTCAGGGCCTGCGCCTCGGTGGGGCCGATGGTGCCCAACGGCGGCAGCGTGAAGACGGCCGTGGCGACGCGGCCCAGGTCGAGCGTGCGCGGCGTGGGGCCGAACAGCGATTCCGCCCACGCGCGCCCTTCGGCGATGGCCGCGGGCGTGAGGTTGAGCCGGTTGGTCACGTCGCCGATCGCGTGGATGCCGGCCGCCGGGGTCTCGAAGCGCTCGTTCACCGGCACCGCGCCGCGTTTGTCGACCGTCAGGCCGACGGTCTCCAGCCCCAGCCCCTCGGTGTGCGGGCGCCGCCCGGTGGCGTTCAGCACGAAGGGGAAGCGGTGCGTGAGCCCGCCCGCCATGTGCAGCTCGAAGCCGCTGTCCTGCCGCTGCACACGCTGCGGCGCCTGGCCGGCGTGCAGCACGACGCCCGCGGCCTCCAGCGACTGCGCGGCGCGGGTGCGCAGGTCTTCGTCGAAGCCGCGCAGCGGCTGGCGGTCGCGGTAGAAGAGGTGCACCTTGGCGCCCAGCCGCGCGAGGATGCTCGCGAACTCCACGCCGATGTAGCCGGCGCCGATCACCGCGACCTCGTCGGGCAGCGCTTCCAGGTCCAGGACCTCGTCGGAGGTGGCGCAGTCGCCGATGCCTTCGATGCTGTCGCGCACCGGGCGTGCGCCCGTGGCGATCAGCACGTGCCTGGCGGTGAGCCGCTGCTCGCCGACGACCACGGTGTTCGGCCCGTCGAGCCGGCCCCAGCCGTCGATCACCTTCACGCCGGAGCCAGCGAGGTTCTGGCGATAGACGCCTTCGAGCCGGCGCGTTTCGGCGGCCTTCTGCGCGGCCCAGGGTGCCATGTCGAAGCGTGCGGCCTCCACGGCCCAGCCGTAGCCGCGCGCTTCGTTGATCGCGTCGCCGAGCTGCGCGGCGTACATCATCAGCTTCTTCGGCACGCAGCCGCGGATCACGCAGGTGCCGCCGACGCGGCTGCCTTCGACGATGGCCACGCGCGCGCCCAGCGTGGCGGCCCGGCGCGAAGCGGCCACGCCGCCGGAGCCCGCGCCCAGCGTGATCAGGTCGAAGTCGAAGGAGTCGTTGCCGCTCATGGGGTGCCGCCATGCCGTTGAACAGGCTCCCATCCTGGCACAGGCCGCCTGTCTACACTGGCGCCATGCCTTCCCCGGACCCGATCGCCACCCGCGCCGCCGAGCTGCGGCGCCTGCTCGAAGAGCACGCCCACAACTACTACGTGCTCGACGCGCCGACCATCCCCGACGCCGAATACGACAAGCTTTTCCACGAACTGCAGCAGATCGAGGAGCGGCACCCCGAGCTGCGCACGCCCGATTCGCCCACGCAGCGCGTGATCGGCGCGGTGATGGAGGGCCTGGTGGCCGTGCGCCACACGGTGCCGATGCTGTCGATCAAGACCGAGACCGACACCACGCCCGCCGGGGCGACGAAGTTCGACACCTCGGTGCGCAATGCGCTGAAGCTCACCGACACCGACCCGCCGGTGCGCTACTGCGCCGAGCTGAAGTTCGACGGCCTGGCGATCAACCTGCGCTACGAAGCCGGTGCGCTGGTGCAGGCCGCCACCCGCGGCGACGGCGAAACCGGCGAGGACGTCACCCACACGATCCGGATGGTGGGCGCCATCCCCAAGCGGCTGAAGAAGAGCAGCGCCGCGGTGATCGAGGTGCGCGGCGAGGTGTTCATGCGCCGCGACGACTTCGAGGCGCTGAACGAGCGCCAGCGGGAGTCCGGCGGCAAGACCTTCGTGAACCCGCGCAACGCCGCGGCCGGCGTGGTGCGCCAGCTCGACGCCAACATCGCCAGGCAGCGGCCGCTGAGCTTCTTCGCCTACGGCCTGGGCGACGTGCAGGGCTGGGAGGTGCCCGGCAGCCACTCGGCCACGCTCGACGCGCTGGGCAGGATGGGCGTGCCCGTCAACGCCGACCGCGAGGTGGTCGACGGCGCCGACGGGCTGGCTGCCTTCCACGCGCGCATCGCCGCGCAGCGCGACGCGCTGCCCTTCGACATCGACGGCGTCGTCTACAAGGTCGACGACCGCGCGCTGCAGCAGCAGCTCGGCTTCAAGACACGCGAGCCGCGCTGGGCGGTGGCGCACAAGTACCCCGCGCAGGAGCAGGTGACCACGCTGCGCGACATCGAGATCCAGGTCGGCCGCACCGGCAAGCTCACGCCGGTGGCCAAGCTGGAGCCGGTGTTCGTCGGCGGCACCACCGTCAGCAACGCGACGCTGCACAACGTGTTCGAGCTGCGCCGCAAGGGCGTGCGCATCGGCGACAAGGTGATCGTGCGCCGCGCGGGCGACGTGATCCCGGAGGTCGTCGGCCGCGTGCCGGGCATCCGCGCGGCGTACGTGCCGAACTTCCGCATGCCGCGCGAATGCCCGGTATGCGGCAGCGCGGTGGTGCGCGAGCAGGGCGGCGTCAACCACCGCTGCTCGGGTGGCCTCTTCTGCGCCGCGCAGCGCAAGCAGGCGCTGCTGCACTTCGCCGGCCGGCGGGCGATGGACGTCGAGGGCCTGGGCGACAAGCTCGTCGACCAGCTCGTCGACGGGGGGCTGATCCGCACGCTGCCCGAGCTGTACACGCTGGGCATCGCCAAGCTCGCCGCGCTCGACCGCATGGCCGAAAAGAGTGCCGCCAACCTCGTGCAGGCGCTGGAGAAGAGCAAGCAGACCACGCTCGGCCGCTTCCTGTATGCACTGGGCATCCGCCAGGTGGGCGAGAGCACCGCGAAGGACCTGGCGCGCCACTTCGGCCAGCTCGACGCGGTGATGGACGCAACCGTCGAGCAGCTGCTCGAGGTGCCCGACGTTGGCCCGATCGTGGCGCAAAGCATCCGCACCTTCTTCGACCAACCGCACAACCGGGAGGTGGTGGAGCACCTGCGCGCCGCCGGCATCACCTGGGCCGAGACCGAAGGGGTCGAGCGCGCCGCGTCCAAGCCGCTGGCCGGCAAGACCTTCGTGCTCACCGGCACGCTGCCCACGCTCAGCCGCGACGAGGCCAAGGACCTGCTCGAGGCGGCAGGCGCGAAGGTGGCCGGCTCCGTGTCCAAGAAGACCAGCTTCGTCGTCGCGGGCGAGGAGGCCGGCAGCAAGCTCGAGAAGGCGCAGCAGCTCGGCGTGGCGGTGATCGACGAATCGGCGATGCTGGCGATGCTGGAGGCCCCGCCGGCGGCATGAGGGCGTTGCGGCGCTCGCCGCCGCCTGCGCGGCCGGTGCGCCCTATGATGTCCGCCCGCCGTTTCCCGCCCGCCCGCCATGACCGTCCGCGAGATCCTGAAGATGGGCGACCCCCGCCTGCTGCGGGTGGCGCCGCCGGTGCAGCGTTTCGACACGCCCGAGCTGCATGCGCTGATCGATGACATGTTCGACACCATGGCCGCCGCCAACGGCGCCGGCCTGGCGGCGCCCCAGATCGGCGTCGACCTGCAATTGGTGATCTTCGGCTTCGACCGCAACGACCGCTATCCCGATGCGCCCGCCGTGCCCCGCACGGTGCTGATCAACCCGACCATCACGCCGCTCTCGTCGGACGAGGAAGACGGCTGGGAGGGCTGCCTCTCCGTGCCGGGCCTGCGTGGGGTGGTGCCGCGTTACAGCCGGATCCGCTATACCGGCTTCGACCCGCAGGGCCGGCCCCTCGACCGCGAGGCCGAGGGCTTCCACGCGCGCGTGGTCCAGCACGAATGCGACCACCTGATCGGCCGGCTCTACCCCACCCGCATGCGCGACCTGACGCAGCTGGGGTTCACCAGCGTGCTGTTCCCCGGGCTCGACCCGGCCGCCGACGATTGAAGCAATGCGTTGCGCAGCGTGCACAAATCGCGCAAAGCTGCGGCAGTTGTAAGCCCGGGTGAACCAAGTCGGCCGGCAGCGGCCGAACTGCGTTGAGTGTGGACCGGGAGATCCATCGCATGAGTTCCGACCTTATCGTCGCTGCCTGGCAGCGCGGCCGTGCCGGCGTGCTGGCAGGGCTGGTGCTGTGTGCCGGCCTGCTGGCGGCCGGGTCCGCCGCGGCGCAGGAAGACCCGCCCGGCCGGGTGGGCCGCATCGCGCAGACGCAGGGCACCGTATGGCTGCTCGATCCGGCGGACAACGAATGGGTCGCGGCGCAGCGCAATCGGCCGGTGACCCGGGGGGACCGCCTGTCGACCGACGCCGGTGCACGGGCCGAGGTGCAGATCGGCTCCTCCACGCTGCGCTTGGACGGCGGCACCGAGATCGCACTCGACGAACTCGACGACGACCAGGTGAAGATCGCGTTGGCGCGCGGCACCCTGGCCCTGCGCGCCCGCACCGACGAGGCGGCGCGCGAGTTCGAGGTCGCCACCGGCGCGGGCCGCCTCCTGCCGCAGCAGGCCGGCCACTACCGCATCGACACCGAGGACGGCAGCACGCAGGCCGGCGCGTGGTCGGGCGCGCTGCGTTTCGACGCCCCGGACAGCGCGCTCGATGTGCGCGCCGGCCAGCGCGCCCAGTTCTGGCGCGAAGGGCAGGTGACGCACTACACCTGGACGCCGGTGGAGCAGGGCCCGTTCAACGACTGGGTGCTGGCGCAGGATCGCGCCGACGAAGCCCGCCTGGCGGCGCTGGACCGCGAGGTGTCGCCGGAGATGACCGGCGTCGACGACCTCGGGCGCTACGGCGACTGGGACACGCACCCCGAGTACGGTGCGATCTGGGCGCCGACGCAAGTGTCGGCTGGGTGGGCGCCGTACCGCTACGGCCAGTGGACCTGGGTGGCCCCTTGGGGCTGGACCTGGGTCGACGACGCGCCCTGGGGGTTCGCTCCCTTCCACTACGGCCGCTGGGTGCAATGGCGCGGCCGCTGGTGCTGGACACCCGGGCGCTACGTGGCGCGCCCGGTGTATGCGCCGGCGCTGGTCGCATGGGTCGGGGGCGGCAACGTCAGCGTGGGCGTCTCCGTCGGCGGCCCACCCTACGTGGGCTGGGTGCCGCTCGCCCCGCGTGAACGGTTCGTGCCGGGCTACCGGTTCGGGCACGGCTACCGCGACCGCCTCGATCCGCATTACGGCCCTGGCCGGGGCCATCGCCCGCCGCCGAGGGGCCACGACGGCCACTGGGTGAACGAGCGCGTGCCGGGCGGGTTCACCGTCGTGCCGCGCGACGGCTTCCGGCACCGCCAGCCGATCGGCGACCGCTTCATCGGCGATTCGCGCAACCCGCGCGACTTTTTCGGCGACCGGCGCGACGGCTACCGGCCGCCACCGCCCGATCGGGTCTTCGTGCCGCGGCCCGGTGGCGACCGCGACGGGCGCCCCGGCTGGCCTGACCGCCGGCGCGACGATCCGCCGCCCTCCCGCGTCATCGACACCGGCCCGTCGAACGGCCGGCCGTGGCCGCCGGGCCGCACGGTCGATACCGTCCGACCGCCGCAGCGGAGTCCGGGCGATGTGCACATCCCGTCGCGGGGCCGCGGCGACCAACCCTGGGACCGCGACCGCAGCGATCGCGGAGACCGTGACGGGCGTGATGGCCGGGGCGACGGCCGCCGGGGCGGCGATGCCTTCCGCGGCGGTGACGGCGGGGGCCCACTGCGCCAGCGCGACGGCAGCCCGGCCGCGCCCCTGGTGCGCCCGGCGCCGGCGATCAACGCGCCGGCCATTCCGGCGCCGCGCATGGAGGCGCCGCGGGTCGACGCGCCGCGCGGCGAGCGGCCGCGGCTGATGCCGTCGATGGGGTCGCAGGCCAATCGGGGCGGCGGGCAGCCGGACGGTGCCAGGGCGGAGCGCCCAGCTCCGTCGTCGGACCGCGCATTCCGCGGCGGCGACCGCGGCCCACGGCAGAACGATCGCTGAACCCGCGGGGCGTCCGCTGACGCCCCGGGGCTACTTCAGCAGCGGCCGCAGCACCGGCCAGACGTTGTCGAGCATCGTCGGATGCGCCGTTTCCCGGGGGTGGATGCGGTCGGGCTGGAACAGCACATCGGCATTGGGCGCGTCGGCGACGCCCTTCAGCAGAAAGGGCACCAGGGCCGTTCCCTCGGCCTTGGCCACGGTGCCGAAGAGCGCCGCGAAGTCCTCGCTGTACTTGCGGCCGTAGTTGGGCGGCACCTGCATGCCCGCGACCAGCACGCGTGCGCCGGCCGCCTTGCTGGCACGCGCCATCTCGGTCAGGTTGGCCTGGGTCATGGCCAGGGGCAGGCCGCGCAGCGCGTCGTTGCCACCCAGCTCGAGGATCACGAGCGTCGGCTTGTGCTGGGCCAGCAGGCCGGGCAGGCGGGAGCGCCCGCCCGAGGTCGTGTCGCCGCTGATGCTGGCATTCACCACCTTCGCCTCGATGCGCTGCGAGGCCAGCCGGCGTTCCAGCAGCGCGACCCAGCCGGTGCCGCGCGGCAGGCCGTACTCGGCCGACAGGCTGTCGCCCACCACCAGGATCACCGGCGCGCGCGCGGCCTGCACGGGCAGCGACCCGCCGAGCCCGAGGGCCAAGACCAGCGCGCTACAGTGCGCCAGCACACGGCGCCGTCCGAGCAGGCCGACACCGATCCGATTCACGTCCCAAAGATTCTTCATGCCGCCATCCATCATCGAAGTCGACCGCGTCAGCAAGCAGGTGCGCGATTCGACCGGTGTTCTGACGATTCTCCATGACATCGAGTTCAGTCTGCGTGCGCAGGAATCCGTCGCCATCGTCGGTGCGTCCGGGTCCGGCAAGAGCACGCTGCTGTCGATCCTGGCCGGCCTGGACGTGCCCACCAGCGGCACGGTGCGCCTGGGCGGCACCGACCTCTTCACCCTGGACGAGGATGCACGTGCCGCGGTGCGTGCGCAGAAGCTGGGCTTCGTTTTCCAGAGCTTCCAGCTCCTGGGCAACCTGACGGCGCTCGAGAACGTGATGCTGCCGCTCGAGCTGCTGGGCCGCGGAGATGCACGCGCCCAGGCCACCGAGATGCTCGGGCGCGTGGGGCTGGGCGAGCGGCTGGGCCACTACCCGCGGGTCTTGTCGGGGGGCGAGCAGCAGCGTGTGGCGTTGGCGCGGGCCTTCGTCGTGCGGCCCGCCGTGCTGCTGGCCGACGAACCCACCGGCAGCCTCGACTTCGCCACCGGCGAGACGGTAATGCAGCTGATCTTCGCGCTGAACCGCGAGGCGGGTACGACGCTGGTGCTGGTGACCCATGACCGCGGCATCGCGGCCTGCTGCGACCGGCAGTTGCGCATCGAGGCCGGGCGCCTGGTGCCCGAAGCGGCCCAGCTTGTGGAAAGCGTCGGCGCGGCCTAGATATCTTCGGCACGGCGGGCTGTCGCCGCGCGCCGGGGATCAAGCAGCCATCGCGGATCCGGCTGCGCCGGTCCGCTGATGGCGCCCCTTGAGGGGAGCGCCGAAGGCGCTCCGGGGGGGGCTCAGTTGGCGAACTTGTAGTCCGTCTTGGCCTTGTCGCGCAGTTCCTTCTGGAACTCCTGCAGCTTCACCTGCGTGAGGCGCTGCATGATCTGCGGCTTGACTTCCTCGAAGCCCGGGAACTGCGCTTCACGCGTGTCGTCCAGCTTGATGATGTGGTAGCCGAACTGCGTCTTCACCGGCGTCTCGGTGAGCTCGCCCTTCTTCAGGGCGGCCATGGCCTGGCCGAACTCGGGCACGTAGGCGTCGGGCTTGGCGAAACCGAGGTCGCCGCCGTTCTCGCCGGACCCCGGGTCCTTGGAGTTCTTCTTGGCCAGTTCCTCGAAGTTGCCACCGCCCTTGATCTCGGCGATCAGCGCCTTGGCCTGGTCCTCGGTCTCGACCAGGATGTGGCGTGCGCTGTATTCCAGGCCGCTGGCCTGTGCCTTGAACTTGTCGTATTCAGCCTTGGCGTCGACGTCTGAAACGGTGTTCTTTTTCTGGAAATCCTCGAACAGGCCGCGGATCAGGATGCTCTGGCGCGCCAGTTCCATCTGGCTCTTGTAGTCGGCCGTCTGCGCGACGCCGCGCTTCTCGGCTTCCTGCGCGAAGATCTCGCGCAGCACGACTTCTTCCTTCACGCGGGCTTCGAGCTCCGGTGTGCGGGGCTGCTCGCCACCCCGGGTCGCCTGGGTCATCAGTGCGTCGACGCGCGCCTTGGGCACGGCCTTGCCGTTGACGATGGCGACGTTCTGCGCGCTGGCGGCCAGCGGCAGCACCAGGGCCGCGGCGGCGGCGAGCAGGGAAAGCTTGTTCTTCATGAGCGAAGTGCCTCTTGAACGATGCTGCGTATGCAGGTGGGGGTGAAACGTGGACGGCCGCTGCAGTGGGCACACGCGGCGGCCGTCGAGGAAGGGTTGTGGTTCAGCCGGTCTCTTCGGGCGTGCGGGCCTCGATGGCCAGCGCGTGGATGCCCTGGGGGATCAGGGCTGCCAGGGCATGGTACACGAGGCGGTGGCGCGCCACCCGGCCCACGCCGGCGAAGCGCGGGCTGGTGATGCGCACGGTGAAATGCCGGCCTTCGCGTGCACCGGCATGGCCTGCGTGCAGGTGGCTGTCGTCCTGCACCTCGAGCGCCGTGGGCGCCAGCGCCTCGCGCAGGCACCCCTCGATGCGTTCGGCGGTGACGCCGCGGAGGGCGCCTTCGGCGGGACCGGCTGCGCTCATTGCCGCGGGGTCTCCGCGTCGACGGCCGGCTGTTCGTCCTTCATGTAACGGCTCAGGTAGACGCCCTGCGCCAACGTGAAGGCCAGCATCAGCCCGATGCCGCCGAAGAGCTTGAAGTTGACCCAGGCGTCGGTCGAGAAGTTGTAGGCCACCCAGATGTTGAGCACGCCCATGATGCCGAAGAACGCCACCCAGGCGAGGTTCAGCCGCCGCCATGCGACGTCGGGCAGTTGCATCTGCTCACCAAGCAGCAGGCGCAGCAGGTTTTTGCCGAACAGCAGGTCGCTCAGCAGGAAGGCCGAGCCCATCACCCAGTACAGCACGCTGGGCTTCCACTTGATGAAGGTCTCGTTGTGGAACCAGATCGTCGCGCCGCCGAGCACCACGACGAGCACCAGGCTCACCCACAGCATCACGTCGACCTTCTTGCCGCGCGCCATCATCCAGGCCACCTGCGCCAGCGTGGCGACGATGACCACGAGCGTGGCCAGCAGCACCGGTGCCTCGTTGAGCCCGACGGCACCGCCCGACACCATGAACCCGAAGTGCTCGGAGGCGAAGGCGGCGGCCCACTCCTTGTGGTTCTCGGCGTACTTGAACGCACCGAAGAAAAGAATGATGGGGAGGAAATCGAACAGCAGCTTCATTTGGGCGCGAAGTCTATCGCTGCGGAGTTGATGCAGAAGCGCTCGCCGGTCGGTTCGGGGCCGTCCTCGAACACGTGCCCCAGGTGCGTGCCGCAGTTGTTGCAGCGCACCTCGACACGGACCATGCCGTGCGTGCGGTCGACCACGCGCTCGATCATCTCGCTGTTGATCGGGGCGTAGTAGCTCGGCCAGCCGCATCCGGCATCGAACTTGGTGCTCGAGTCGAACAGCGGCGTGCCGCAGCCGATGCAGTTGTATTCGCCGCGCTCGGTGTGGTCCCAGTACTTGCCGGTGAAGGCGCGCTCGGTGGCGGCGTGGCGCGCCACCTGGTACTGCATCGGATCCAGCTCGCTGCGCCACTGCGCATCGGTCTTGTGGACGGGGTACTTGGGGTCGTCGTGGGAATGGCTCATGGCGGGCTCAGGGGAGGCTCACGAAGAACATGAAACTTCGATCAGGTGGGACCCTTCGGGCGGGAAGCCCGCATAGCGGGCGTGCTCGGGTTGTTCGTCGAACGGATGGCGCAGAACTTTCAGCAACTGCCGCACCTCGCTGAAATCGCCCTGCTGGGCGGCTTCGATCGCGTTTTGCGCCAAATGGTTTCGCAGCACGAACTTGGGGTTGGCGGCGTTCATCCGCAAGGCCCGCTGGGCATCGTCGCTGCCCTCCGCGCGCAGGCGTTCGGCGTAGCGCTGCGCCCAGGCGTCGAAGGCCTCGCGGTCGATGAACAGGTCGCGCACGGCCTCGTTGGCCGCGCCGGGGGCGGTGCTGAACTGCGAAAGCCGGCGGAAGGTGATGGTGAAGTCGGCACGGTCGGCCGCCATGCGGTCGAGCAGCGCCTCGATCAGCGCCGCGTCGCCTTCCTGTTCGGTGGCCAGCCCGACCTTGGCGCGCATGCGCTGCAGCAGCGCCAGCGGCAGGGCGCTGCGGTAGGGCTCCAGCGCCTCGAGCAGCTGCTCGGTGGCCTCGTCCGTGCGGCCCACCAGCGGCAGCAGCGCCTGCGCCAGCGCGTGCAGGTTCCAGAACGCGACGTTGGGCTGGCGCCCGTACGCGTAGCGGCCGCGGTCGTCGGAGTGGTTGCAGATGTGGCCGGGGTCGTAGGCGTCGAGGAAGCCGAAGGGACCGTAGTCGATCGTCAGGCCGAGGATCGACAGGTTGTCGGTGTTCATCACGCCGTGGCAGAAGCCGACGGCCTGCCAGTGCGCCACCAGGGCGGCCGTGCGCAGCGCCACCTGTTCGAGCAGCGCGACCGCCGGCACCGGCGCGCCGGCCAGCTCGGGAAAATGGTGCTCGATCGTGAAGTCGACCAGGCGGCGCAGCGCCTCGACGTCGGCCGCGGTGTGCGCGAAGTGCTCGAAATGCCCGAACCGGAGGAAGCTCGGCGCCACCCGTGCCACCACGGCCGCGGTCTCGACCGTCTCGCGCCGCACCGGCAGCGGCGATCCGACCATGCCGAGCGCACGCGTGGTGGGCACCCCGAGCGCGGCCATCGCCTCCGAGCACAGGAACTCCCGCACCGTCGAGCGAAGCACCGCGCGGCCGTCGCCCATGCGTGAATACGGCGTGCGGCCCGCGCCCTTGAGCTGCAGCTCCATGGGGCCGGCGGGCGTCTGCACGTCGCCCAGCAGCAGTGCCCGGCCGTCGCCCAGCTGTCCCGCCCACACGCCGAACTGGTGGCCGCTGTAGACCGTGGCGAGCGTCGGCATCCCGGACCAGGCCGCGGCCCCGCGCAGCACGTCGAGCGCACGCCACTCGGGCCGCTGCCACCAGTCGGCCGGCCAGCCGAGCAGTTCGGCGCAGTCGTCGCTGACGGCGACCCAGTGCGCCTGCGGCACCGGCATGCCGGCCAGCCGGGTGGAGAACCGCTCGCCCAGGCTTGCGAAGCGGTGCCTGTCGTGCACCACGCCGGGCGGGGCGTCGTCCACGACGGTCGGCGGTTCGGGCGCGGCAGCGGGAGAGGAAGCGGTGGGGGCCATCATCCCCGGCAGTCTAGGCGCAGCCGCCACGCGCCCGCGCCGCGCCTGTCCGCACCGGCGACAGCGTTATTGCGCGGCATCGTGGCGGGCCAGCCGCCGGTCGTGCAGCAGCGCCAGCCCGCACAGCACCGCCAGCAGCGCGCCGAGCAGGCAGGCGCCCGGCCAGCCGGCCGTGCGCCACACCAGCGCGCCGAGCGCGGAGCCCGCTGCGGCACCGGCGAAGTAGCTGGTCATGTAGACCGCGTTGATGCGCGAGCGCGCCTGCAGCTCCAGGCGGTAGATCACGTTCTGGTTGCTGATGTGCACGCCCGGCAGCGCGATGTCGATCAGCAGCACGCCGAGCAGGAACCAGCCGAGGCTGGCGATGCCCAGCCACAAGGCCGCCCAGCTCAGCACCAGCAACAGCACCGAGCCGGCCGTGGTCCACTGCCCCCAACCGCGGTCGGCGAGCCGGCCCGCCACCGTGGCCGTCAGCGCGCCGGCTACGCCCACGAGGCCCACCAGTCCGATGCCCACGTCGGTCATGCGGTGGCCGGGGCCGGACAGCAGCAGGGCCATCGTCGAGAACAGCACGCTCACCGACGCGAAGGCCAGGGCGCCGATGAGCGAGCGGCTGCGCAGCCGCGGGTGCCGCAGCGCCAGGCCGCCGAGGGAGCGCAGCAGCCGGCCGGAGCCCATCGGCACCGGGTTGCGCGACGCGGGCAGCGCCCACCACAGCACGGCGGCGACGCCCACCATCAGTGCGCCCGCCGCGCGGTACACCGTGTGCCAGCTGCCGACCGCGGACAGCAGGCCGGCCACGCTGCGCGCCACGAGGATGCCGGTGAGCAGGCCGCTCATCACGAGCCCCACGGCGCGGCCGCTGCGCTGCGGGTCGGACAGCGTGGCCGCCATCGGCACCAGGGTCTGCGCCGCCACCGAGAAGAGCCCGGTGATCATGGTGCCGGCCACGAGCATGCCGATGTGCTGCGCGTAGCCGCTGAGGAAGAGCCCCAGCGCGGCCAGCAGCATCAGCCCGACGGCGAGGCCGCGGCGTTCGAGCTTGTCGGCCAGCGGCACGAGCAGGAAGAGCCCGCAGGCATAAGCCACCTGCGACAAGGTGACGGTGAGCGCCGCAGCGGCATCGGTGGTACCCAGGCCGAGTGCGATCGAGTGCAGCAGCGGCTGGTTGAAGTAGTTGCTGCCGGCGCACAGGCCGGTGGCCATGGCCATCAGCAGCAGCACCGGCGTGCCGAGGTAGGCGGGCGCCGCAGCCCGGGGCGAGGTGGAGGACGAGGTCATGGGACGCGGCGCGGGCCGGAATGGCGGGGTGGCAGTATCAGCCGCCGCGCTGTCCGCGGCAGGGGGCCCGGGGGCAAGGCCGTCCGGCGTATCAGGGTAAACCGCCGGCTTCCTGCGCGTTGCGCGCTTTCTATCATTCCCGCTTCCGCCACCGTGCACGGTCCGACAGGACGAGAGGAACACGCCATGACCCTCATGGGCCAGATGATGCAGGTCCCCCTGCTGATTTCGTCGCTGCTGACGCATGCCGCGCGCCACTCGGGCGACACCGAGATCGTCTCCAAGCGTGTCGAGGGCGACCTCCACCGCACCACCTGGGCCGAGGTGGCCGTCCGGGCCCGCAAGGTAGCGCAGGCGCTGGCGCGGCTCGGCTGCCAGCCCGGCGACCGCGTGGGCACGCTGGCCTGGAACGGGTACCGGCACCTGGAGCTGTACTACGGCACCTCCGGCTCGCAGCTCGTGTGCCACACCATCAACCCCCGGCTCTTTCCCGAGCAGGTGGCCTGGATCGCCAACGACGCGGCCGACCGGGTGCTGTGCTTCGACTTGAACTTCCTGCCGCTGGTCGAGAAGCTCGCCCCGCAGCTCGGCAAGGTGGAGCACTTCGTGCTGCTCGCAGGCCGCTCGCACATGCCGGCGAGCACGTCCCTGCCCGGGCTGCTGTGCTACGAGGAACTCGTCGAGGCGGAGACCGGCGACTACGCCTGGCCGTCGTTCGACGAGAACACCGCCAGCAGCATCTGCTACACGTCCGGCACCACCGGGCATCCCAAGGGCGCCGTCTACAGCCACCGGTCCACGGTGCTGCACGCCTACGGGGCGGCGCTGCCCGATGCGATGGCCTGCTCGGCGCGCGACGTCGTGCTGCCGGTGGTGCCGATGTTCCACGTCAATGCCTGGGGGCTGCCTTATGCCACCGCGCTGGTGGGCTGCAAGGTCGTGATGCCCGGCCCGCACCTCGACGGCAAATCGCTGTTCGAGCTGTTCGAGCAGGAGAAGGTCACCTTCAGCGCCGGCGTGCCCACCGTGTGGCTGGGCCTGCTCACCTACATGCAGCAGAACGGCCTGAAGTTCAGCACCTTCAAGCGCACCGTCATCGGCGGCTCGGCCTGCCCGCCGGCGATGCTGCGCACGCTGGAGGACGACTACGGCGTCGAGGTCATCCACGCCTGGGGCATGACGGAGATGTCGCCGCTGGGCACGCTGGCCAAGTTGAAGAGCAAGCACGACGTGCTCGATGCCGTGTCACGCCGCCGCATCCTCGAAAAGCAGGGCAAGGGCATCTGCGGCGTCGACATGGAGATCGTCGACGACGAACGCCGGCCGCTGCCCTGGGACGGCAGGAGCGCCGGCAACCTGGTGGTGCGCGGCCATTGGGTGATCGACCACTACTTCCAGACCGAGGCGTCGCCGCTGATCGAGGTGCCGGGGCGAGACGGGCTGTGGTTCCCCACTGGCGACGTCGCCTCGATCGACGCGGACGGCTACATGCAGATCACCGACCGCAGCAAGGACGTGATCAAGTCGGGCGGCGAATGGATCAGCTCGATCGACCTGGAGAACATCGCGGTGGCGCACCCGGCGGTGCACGAGGCGGCGGTGATCGCCTGCGCCCATCCCAAGTGGGACGAGCGCCCGCTGCTGGTGGTGGTGAAGAAGCCCGGCGCTGAAGTCACGCGCGAGGAACTGCTCGCCTTCTTCGGGGGCCGCATCGCCAAGTGGCAGATCCCCGACGACGTGGCCTTCGTCGACGAGCTGCCGCACACCGCCACCGGCAAGCTGCAGAAGCTCAAGCTGCGCGAGCAGTTCAAGGACCACAAGCTGCCGACCTGACGCGGGAACACCCTCTAACGAGCCGCCGGCGCATCCGATAACTTGCACGCGAGCCGCGCCGCCCGGCGCGCCGCACGGCAAGGAGACATCGGGATGAAGCTCGGATCGAACGGCACGTCGCGTCGTGCCTTTTCCCTCTGCTTCGGCGCGGCGCTCGCGTCGGCCTGCGCAGGCGCCGCCTGGGCCCAGGCCAAGCCGCTGGCCGGGCAGACCGTCCGGCTGATGTGGATCGACCCGCTGTCCGGCCTGATGGGGCCCGTGGGCAACAACCAGCTCAAGAGCCTGCAGTTCTTCGCGGAGAAGTTCAGCGCCACGAACCCGGCGGGCGTGAAGTTCGAGGTGATCGGCATGGACAACAAGCTGAGCCCCACCGAGAGCCTCAACCACCTCAAGGCCGCGATCGACCAGGGCATCCGCTACGTGGTGCAGGGCAACGGCTCGTCGGTGGCCATTCCCTTGATCGACGCGATCAACAAGCACAACGAGCGCAACCCGGGCAAGGAGATCGTCTACCTCAACGATGCCGCCGTCGACCCCGACCTGACCAACAGCAAGTGCAGCTACTGGCACTTCCGCTTCGATGCCGACACCTCGATGAAGATCGAGGCGCTGACCACCTTCATGAAGGGCCAGGCCGACATCAAGAAGGTGTACCTGCTGAACCAGAACTACTCGCACGGCCACCAGGTCGCCAAGTACGCGAAGGAGAACCTGCAGCGCAAGCGGCCCGACATCCAGATCGTCGGCGAAGACCTGCACCCGCTGGCGCAGGTGCGCGACTTCGCGCCCTACGTGGCCAAGATCAAGGCCTCCGGCGCCGACAGCGTGATCACCGGCAACTGGGGCTCCGACCTGTCGCTGCTCGTCAAGGCCGCCGGCGAGGCGGGCTACAACGGCAAGTTCTACACCTACTACGCGGGCGTCACCGGCACGCCCACCGCGCTGGGCGGCAGCGGCGCGGGGCGGGTCTACCAGGTCGGCTACATGCACTACAACATGGGCGGCCAGATGGATGCCTGGATGAAGGAGTTCCAGGCCCGGTTCAACGACGACTTCTACACCGGCTCGGTCATCCGCATCTACGAGATGCTGGGTGCCGCGATGGCCAAGGCGCGCAGCACCGACCCGGTGAAGGTGGCCGCGGCGATGGAGGGGCTCAAGCTGCAGAGCGCCTTCGGCGGCGAGGTCGAGATGCGCAAGGCCGACCACCAGCTGCAGCAGTCGCTCTACATCGCCGTGTGGCAGAAGGCCGATGCGAAGTACGCCTACAGCCCCGAGAAGACCGGCATGACGCTGGCGCCGGTGGCTGAGTTCGCGCCCTTCGTGTCGAGCACGCCCACCAGCTGCCAGATGGCGCGGCCCTGAGGCCGCCGAGGCCCGGGCGGCGTGCCGGGCGATGCCGAACTGCGCCGACACTTGCCGCCTATGGAACTGTTCACGATCTCGATGCTCAACGGGCTGAGCTACGGGCTGCTGCTGTTCATGCTCAGCTCCGGGCTCACGCTGATCTTCAGCATGATGGGCGTGCTGAACTTCGCCCACGCGAGCTTCTACATGCTGGGGGCCTACGTCGCCTACTCGATCGCGCGGTGGGTGGGCTTCTGGCCCGGGCTGGTGATCGCCCCGCTGGCCGTCGGCGCGCTGGGGGCCCTCTTCGAGCGGACCTGCCTGCGCAAGGTGCACAAGTTCGGCCATGTGCCCGAGCTGCTGACGACCTTCGGCCTCTCGTACGTGATCCTGGAGCTGGTGCAGCTCGTCTGGGGCCGCACGGCGGTGGAGCTGAGCCCGCCGGCGGTACTGCAGGGCCCCGCGTTCACGCTGGTCGATTCGCCGGCCGACGGACTGCACGTGGTGTGGGGCGCGGCGTCCGAGGCGGTGTGCCGTGCCGCGGCGTGCTCGCCGTTCCCGGCCACGCGGGGCTTCATGATGGTGGTCGCGCTGGCGATGCTGCTCGCGCTGTGGCTGCTGCTCACGCGCACGCGGGTCGGCCTGGTGATCCAGAGCGCGCTCACCCATCCGGAGATGGTCGAGGCGCTGGGCCACAACGTGCCGCGGGTCTTCATGCTGGTGTTCGGCGCCGGCTCGGCACTGGCGGGGCTGGCGGGGGTGATCGGCGGCAGCACCTTCATCACCGAGCCGGCGATGGCCGCCACGGTGGGATCGGTGATCTTCGTCGTCGTGGTGGTCGGCGGGCTGGGCTCGCTGGCCGGCGCGTTCGTGGCGTCGCTGCTGATCGGCGTGGTGCAGACCTTCGCGGTGGCTCTCGACTACTCGGTGCTCGACCTCCTGCGCCTGCTCGGCTTGCAGCCGGGGGCGCAGGCGGCGTCGCATTCGCTGCTGCGGCTGACCATCTCCCAGGTGGCGCCGATCCTGCCGTACCTCTTCCTGGTGCTGATCCTGATCTTCAGGCCCAAGGGCCTGCTCGGCACGCGGGAGGGGTGAGGGGTGCGGCGGCAGTTTCATTTCCGGCCGATGAACGTCGGCCGCTGGGCGGTGTGGGGCGGCTTCGCCCTCGTGCTGCTGGCCGCGCCGCTGCTGTTCTCAAGCAGCCTGGCAGTGACGATGCTCTCGCAGATCGGCATCGCGATCGTGGCCTGCCTGTCGTACAACATGCTGCTGGGCCAGGGCGGCATGCTGAGCTTCGGCCACGCGGTCTACACCGGGCTGGGCGCCTACGTCGCCATCCACGCGCTCAACGCGATGAGCGCCGGCGCGCTGCCCATTCCTGTGAGCCTGCTGCCGCTGGTGGGCGGCGTGGCCGGCATGGGGTTCGCGGTGCTGCTGGGCTACGTGACCACCCGCAAATCCGGCACGCCGTTCGCGATGATCACGCTCGGCCTGGCGGAGCTGGTGTTCGCGATGTCGCTGATGGTGCCCGAGTTCTTCGGCGGCGAGGCCGGCGTCTCCGGCAACCGCGTCGTGGGCAAGCCGGTGTGGGGCATCAGCTTCGGGCCGCAGCTGCAGGTGTACTACCTGCTGGCGGCCTACACCTTCGTGTGCACCGCGGCGATGTTCGCCTTCACGCGCACGCCGCTGGGGCGCATGCTCAACGCCGTGCGCGACAACGCGGAGCGTGTGGCCTTCGTCGGCTACGACCCGCAGCGCGTGCGCTACATCGCCTTCGTCATCGCGGGCTTCTTCGCCGGCGTGTCGGGCGGCATGTACGCGCTCAACTTCGAGATCGCGACGGCCGAGGTGGTGGGTGCTGCGCGGTCGGGCGCATACCTGCTGTTCACCTTCGTGGGCGGTGCGACGATCTTCTTCGGCCCCATCGTTGGCGCAGTGCTGATGGTGCTGGCCACCGTGCTGCTGTCGGAGTTCACCAAGGCCTGGCTGCTGTACCTCGGCCTGCTGTTCCTCTTCATGGTGATGTATGCGCCCGGCGGCATCGCCAGCCTGCTGCTGATGAACCTGCGCCTGGCCGCCTTCGGCCGCCTGCGGGCGCTGTGGACGGCCTACCTCGCGCTCGGCGCGGCGGCGATGGCGGCGCTGGCCGGCGCGGGCGCGCTGGTGGAGATGGTCTACCACCTGCAGCTCGACGCGGCGCTCGGCCCCACGGTGCGCTACCTGGGCGCGACGCTGGACATCCGGCACGTCGACAGCTGGTTCGGCGCCGTGCTGGTCATGGCGGTGGGCATGGCGCTGTTCGAGCTGGTGCGACGGCAGTTCGTCCAGCAGTGGGGCGAGGCGCAGGCGGCGATCGAGCGCGAACTGAGCCGCCGGGAGGATTCGGCATGATCCCCGACATCCCGCCGGTGCTGCAACTCGCCGGCCTGCGCAAGTCCTTCGGCAAGACCGAGATCATCCGCGGCGCCAGCTTGGCGGTGCGGCCCGGCGAGCGCGTGGCGATCATCGGCCCCAACGGCGCGGGCAAGTCGACGCTGTTCAACCTCATCAGCGGCCGCTTCGCGCCGAGCGGCGGCGAGATCCTGCTGAACGGCCGGCGCATCCACGGCCTGCAGCCCTACGAGATCAACCGCAGGGGGCTGGCGCGCAGCTTCCAGGTGAGCAACCTGTTCAACCGGCTCTCGGTTTTCGAGAACCTGCGCTGCGCGGTGCTGTGGCAGCAGGGCCACCGCTATGCGTTCTGGAAGCGCCTGTCGCGCCTGCGCGATGCCAACGAACGTGCCGAGCAGGTGATGGCGATGCTGCACCTGCACAGGAAGCGCGACGCGCTGGCGATGAACCTGACCTACGCCGAGCAGCGCGCGCTGGAGATCGGCATCACGCTGGCCGGCGGCGCCGACGTGGTGCTGCTCGACGAACCCACCGCCGGCATGAGCAAGAGCGAGACGCGGCGCTTCGTCGAGCTGATCCGCGAGGTGACCGTGGGCAAGACGCTGCTGATGGTGGAGCACGACATGGGCGTGGTGTTCGGCCTGGCCGACAAGATCGCGGTGCTGGTGTACGGCGAGATCATCGCCTTCGACACGCCGGAGGCCGTGCGCGCCGACCGGCGCGTCCAGGAGGCCTACCTCGGCTCGATGCTGGCCGACCCGCAGCCGCAGGCCACGGAGGCCGGGCCATGCTGAAGGTGTCGGGGCTGCATGCGTTCTACGGCAAGAGCCATGTGCTGCATGGCGTGGACTTCGAGATCGGGCGTGGCGAGATCGTGAGCCTGCTGGGGCGCAACGGCTCGGGCCGGTCCACCACGGTCAAGGCCGTGATGGGGCTGGTGGAGGCCACCGGCTCCGTGCGCTGGCACGACGAGGAGCTGCTGGGCCGCAAGGCCTTCGAGATCGCGCACCGCGGCATCGGCTACGTGCCGGAGAACCGCGACATCTTCCCCCGGCTGACCGTGCACCAGAACCTGATGCTCGGCCAGAAGCGTGGCGGCGGCGGTGCGCGCCCGCCGCGCTGGGGCTTCGACGACATGTATGCGCTGTTCCCTCGGCTGAAGGAGCGCCAGCACACCGAGGCCGGCGTGCTGTCGGGCGGCGAGCAGCAGATGCTCACCCTCTGCCGCACGCTGATGGGCGACCCCGACCTGATCATGATCGACGAGCCCACCGAGGGCCTGGCGCCCAAGATCGTCGACCAGGTGGCCGACTACCTGCGCGCGCTGGAGCGGCGCGGTGTGTCGGTGCTGCTGGTGGAGCAGAAGCTCACCATCGCGCTGGAGGTGTCGCAGCGCTGCCTCGTGATGGGGCATGGCCAGGTGGTGTTCGAGGGCACGCCGGTGGCTCTGCGGGCGGACCCGTACGTGCGCCGGGAGTGGCTGGAGGTTTGACGCAGCGCGCTTCGGCGTTTGGTGCTACCTCGTCCTGTCTAAGCTGGGATTTCCGCTCGACGGCCATAAATCCGTTTCAGTAGGGGCGCGGTAGCCCGACTCCAAGCGTGCAGTAACGGTTTCTCTACAAATCGGTGTACAAAAACACCCAGTGCGCTGCAAATGAGGACCGTCAGGGCGCAGAAGAGAACTGCCGACATCTTGCCGGGAAATTTCGCAGCGAGTCGTCCGGCGGGCCCTACCACGAAGCTGTGGGTGAGATAGATCGAGTAAGTCGCGTTGCCGATGAGCATCATCAGAGATGCTGTGAGTCCGGTGCTTGGTCTTTCCGATGTCAGCATGCATATAGCGCAAGCGCTGATACAAAAAATTGGTGCGTAAGCGTTCGATTTTGTCGTTGAGAAAAGCCAGATCGCACAAACTGCAAGCCCCGTTGCGAAGGTAAAAAGCGAAGTCGGTGACAGATGTCTTGCTCTCAGAAGTCTCCAATTTCCTACTTTAAGAAAACCAAGCACCACGCCCGCTACGAAATACAAGACTATCGGCTGGGAAAGATAATTTATCTCCGCAAAGTTGTTAAGAATGCCTAGATGATTTGCGACTACCAGAGAGGTGAAAGTCAATATTGTTATTGTTATTCCTTTGCCAAGGCTAAGGAATAATGATAGCGCAAAGATGGCGTAAAAAAACATCTCGTATTGCAGCGTCCATCCCAAGCCGTAAACTGGTTGCCCATATTCGCTGCCAGATGATGGGTGCGGTATGAAAAGCACAGATAAGAAGAGCGATTGCAGATCGGGGGGGCTGCCTTGCAGCGTAAGTTTGAGTGCATATATGCAAGTCGTTATGTAATACAGGGGTATGACCCGGCCGACTCGCTTTAAAACAAAACTAACGACCTTCTGGCGTTGGAAGTCTTGATGGTGGTTGACCACCATGACAAAGCCACTGATCGTAAAAAAGACGCATACGCCTAGTCCTCCAATAAAGAAGGCCACACTTAAGTCTACGCGTTGCCCGGCCTTCTCCGCCAACGTGGCGAGGGAATGGTCAATAACTACAAGAAGTGCTGCGGCTCCTCGCAGGCCTTGCAGGCTTATAAGCATCTTATTCTTCGGTGGCGCGACGTCGGAAGGCCCCATATAGTTCCTCTCTTGCGCTCAATGAGCGATTTTTGTCCTGCATGGCCATTTATCGCCGCTATGCGGCCTGGGAGGTGTGGACCTCCCAAGGTATCAAAAATTAAGGCTTCATGTTTGCTATCGCCATATTGGCGCGCCATTTATTGTGCGACCATATATAAAGATCATCTATGATGTGTGCCTTGTAAAGATCGGTGGCGTCGACGTAGTCCTGAATCGACATGACCCAATCCATGTTTTGCTTGCTTGCAAGTATTGATGCAACAACAGCGGAATTGACGGGCACTCCACTGGTGGTTGAAGGAAGTTTGGTATAGTCCAGCAGGGCGATTTGCTGTTCGATCCACATTGCACCCCACCAGTCATTTTTCAGCGGCAAGGCATTGGTATAGTTCGTTTCGAAGAATGATTTGTATGCACTTGCGTTGGTAAAGTCGCCCAGCCGGTACGCATTGTCATATAAATATACTGATGCGGCCACGGCGAGCCCTCGCTGTTCATCGGCTGATAAATCCGCGTCGCCCGCTTTCACCGTTGTGTTGTCACAGTTTTCCTGGAAGCCTGCACTAAAACCGCTTGTTTGCCAATTGACGCGCGCCCATGCCCATTTTGCACGGTCGGCGAGATCCTGATGATAGGTGCCATAGAATGGAATTTTGCTGAAAACCCTTGCTGCAGCAGAGAATATAAGTGCGCCTGCGATTGTGGAAGAGGTGCATTCGCCTACATAGTATCTTGGCCTGGCGTCCGTGCTCAGCGGCGTGACATCGCCAACGTAACTGTTATGCCCTACTTTCAATAGCATTCCTCCGGTAGAGGGATCCTGCATGCGGATCAAGAAATCAAGCTCCCATTTGATTTCGTCAAGGATGTCTGGGACGCCGTTGCCTGATTCCGGAATGCCGGTCGAATCTGTGAACGCAGCAGGATTTTTGGTGTAGGCGCTTAGCAATTGGACTATCACGTCTGCTACAAAGGTGGTGTATTTGTTGGTGTCTCCAGCATCCATCCAGCCTCCCCTCAAGTCCCGTGCGCTGGACGCCAGAGTCGGCGTGAGAATGTTTCGTGCGCCTACATCTTGGTTTGAGCCCAGGTATGCGGGAAGATCTGTCCATGGGGCTGTCGCATACGGTGCTGCATGGGCGATGCCTAACCGTTGGTAGTACAGAGCTCTGGTTGCTTGCGTCAATGCTGCTTGATAGACGTCTGCCTTGATGTCAAAATATTCTGATCGAACGTTATGTACGGCATCGTAAATATAATAGGTGCCCGGTGTAACAAACGAAGAGAAATCAAGTTGCCAGCCTGCGTCACCTGATGCAGCGTGGGTCATTCCTCCTTTCCATTGAGCGACAGTACCCCACCAGACGCCCGCATTATCTGATTTTCTTCGAAGTTGGTATTCTTGAAATCCAGTTGCTGCTGCATACCATTCAGTCGAATTGAACCCAGCAATTGGGTCGGCGAGAATCGCAAATTTTTTGTGCGACGGCATGTAGCCGAAGTTGTCCACCTTGATGTATTTGCTTACTGGTGGAGTTTGGCTGTGAGATAAGCTGCATCCAAGCGCGAGAAAAATTACTGCAGATTTATTCATCATGGAATTTATTTGTGATCTACGCAGTACTGAATCTGACGAATACTGAGCCAGGAAACTGCCGCGTTCAATGCGGCGAACCGTTTTAACCGACGAATATGCTCTAAATTTGTTTCATGTCGAAACGAGCTTCGGTTTCGGTGTTATTCCGCATGAATTGGCTGGAAGTGTTTTCGGCTCTCGATGCCGACGGAGGGGTAGCATTTGCCGACGCGGTGCATGCACCTTGATAGATGCGCCGCTCCAATCAACCAAGGGACCCGAATGCTCCAACTCCGCCCCAACTGCGAATGCTGCGGCAAGGATCTGCCGGCCGCGTCCACCGACGCCCGCATCTGCTCTTTCGAGTGCACGTTCTGCAGCCACTGTGCCGAACGGGTGCTGAAAGGCGCGTGCCCGAACTGCGGCGGCGAACTGGTGGCTCGGCCGCGGCGGCCGGCGGGCAAGCTAGAGAGATTCCCGGCGTCGACCGAGCTCGTGCTGAAGCCTGCGGGCTGCGCGGAGCCTGCCGCTTAGAAGACGCCGGCCGCGCAACGCCTGGTTTGTCTACGCGGGTTTGTCCCGCCCCGCCGTTTGTCCCGACAGCGACAAGGAACTGCCCGCCTCCCTCCCTAGAATCGAACGATCGTTCTTTTCCTTTCTGGGCTCCGAGGAGACATCGAATGACAGCCAGCTACGAGGTGCGCGGCGCGGTCGCCGTGATCACGCTGAACAACCCGCCGGTCAACGGCCTGGGCTACGCGACGCGCAAGGCCGTGGCCGAGGGCGTGGCGCGCGCCAACGATGACGCGGCGGTGCAGGCCATCGTGCTCGCCGGCGCCGGCAAGGCCTTCTCGGGCGGCGCGGACATCCGCGAGTTCGGCACGCCCAAGGCGCTGGCCGAGCCCAACCTGCTGAGCCTCATCAAGACGGTGGAAGCCAGCGGCAAGCCCGTGGTGGCGGCCATCCACACCGTGTGCATGGGCGGCGGGCTCGAGCTGGCGCTGGGCTGCCACTACCGCGTGGCCGCGCCGGGTGCTTCGATCGCGCTGCCCGAGGTGAAGCTCGGCCTGCTGCCGGGCGCCGGCGGCACGCAGCGGCTGCCGCGCGTGCTGGGCGTGGAAATGGCGCTGAACATGATCGTCAAGGGCGATCCGGTGAAGAGCGAGGTGCTGGCCGCGCTGCCGGGCCAGAAGCTGTTCGACCGGCTGATCGACGGCGATCTGCTCGAAGGCGCCATCGCGTTCGCCAACGAGGTGGCGGCGCGGCGCCCGCTGCCTTCGGTGCGGCAGCTGAAGGCTGTGCACCCGGAGGCCGACGCCTACTTCCAGTTCGCGCGCAACACCGTCAAGGCGATGGCGAAGCACTTCCCCGCGCCGGCGCGCTGCGTCGATTGTGTGGAGCAGGCCGTGAAGGCGCCGAGCTTCGACGCCGGCCTGGCCTACGAGCGCGGGGCGTTCACCGCGCTGATGTTCACGCCCGAGAGCCGGGCGCTGCGCCATGCCTTCTTCGCCGAGCGCGCGGCCAGCAAGATCCCCGACGTGCCTGAGGACACGCCGCAGCGCAAGATCGAGCGCGTGGCGGTCATCGGCGCCGGCACCATGGGCGGCGGCATCGCGATGAACTTCCTGAACGCGGGCATCCCGGTCACGATCCTCGAGACGAAGCAGGAAG
This sequence comes from Aquincola agrisoli, assembly GCF_036621135.1. Taxonomy (NCBI): domain Bacteria; kingdom Pseudomonadati; phylum Pseudomonadota; class Betaproteobacteria; order Burkholderiales; family Sphaerotilaceae; genus Aquincola; species Aquincola agrisoli. The sequence goes on along the minus strand of NZ_JAZIBG010000056.1, from coordinate 102,976 downwards.
CGCTCGACCGCGGCATCGCCACCGTCCGCAAGAACTACGAGGCGCAGGTCAAGAAGGGCAAGCTGCAGCAGGACAAGCTCGACCAGCGCATGGCGCTGCTGAGCACCACGCTGAGCTACGACGACATCAAGAACGCCGACCTGGTGATCGAGGCGGTGTTCGAGGACCTTGGCGTCAAGGAAGGTGTGTTCAAGGCGCTCGACGAGGTGATGAAGCCCGGCGCGATCCTCGCCAGCAACACCTCCACGCTCGACGTCGACAGGATCGCGGCCTTCACGAAGCGCCCGCAGGACGTGGTCGGCATGCACTTCTTCAGCCCGGCCAACGTGATGAAGCTGCTCGAGGTGGTGCGCGGCGCGAAGACCGGCAAGGACGTGCTGGCCACCGTGATGGCCGTGGCCAAGAAGATCAGGAAGACCGCCGTGGTCTCGGGCGTGTGCGACGGCTTCATCGGCAACCGCATGATCGAGCAGTACAGCCGCCAGGCCGGCTTCCTGCTGGAAGAGGGCGCCACGCCGCAGCAGGTGGACAAGGCGATCGAGAAGTTCGGCTTTGCCATGGGCCCGTTCCGCATGGGCGACCTGGCGGGCAACGACATCGGCTGGGCCATCCGCAAGCGCCGCTACGTCGAGAAGCCGAACATGCGCTACAGCAAGACGGCCGACCTGCTGTGCGAGATGGGCCGCTACGGCCAGAAGACCGGCGCGGGCTGGTACGACTACCTGCCGGGCAAGCGCGACGCGATCCCGTCGGCGGCCGTGGTCGAGATGATCGAGAAGCACCGCGCCGAACTCGGCATCACGCCGCGCAAGATCAGCGACGACGAGATCGTGCACCGGCTCGTCTACTCGCTCGTCAACGAGGCGGCGAAGATCCTGGAGGAAGGCATCGCCAGCAAGGCGAGCGACATCGACATGGTCTACCTCACCGGCTACGGCTTCCCGCTGTGGCGCGGCGGGCCGATGAACTACGCCGACGAGCAGGGCCTGTACAACGTGGTGCAGGCGATGAAGCGCTTCGCGAAGAACCCGCACGACGATGCCGCGTTCTGGCAGCCCGCGCCGCTGCTGGCCAAGCTCGCTGACGAAGGCAAGCGCTTCAACTAAAGCCAGGGAGACCTCGAACATGACTTCCGCACTGATCGTCTCCACCGCCCGCACCCCGCTCGCCAAGAGCTGGAAGGGCGCTTTCAACATGACCCACGGCGCCACGCTCGGCGGCCATGCGGTGGCCGCCGCCGTGCAGCGCGCGGGCATCGACCCCGGCGCCATCGAAGACGTGCTGATGGGCTGTGCCAACCCCGAGGGCGCCACCGGCGCCAACATCGCGCGGCAGATCGCGCTGCGCGCCGGGCTGCCGCTCACGGTGGCGGGCGCCACCGTCAACCGCTTCTGCTCCAGCGGGCTGCAGACCATCGCGATGGCGTCGCAGCGCGTCGTTGCGGGCGAGGGCGACGTGTTCGTCGCTGGCGGCGTCGAGAGCATCTCCTGCGTGCAGCAGGAGATGAACAGGCACATGCTGCGCGAAAGCTGGCTGGTGGAGCACAAGCCCGCCATCTACATGAGCATGCTGGAGACCGCCGAGACGGTGGCCAAGCGCTACGGCATCGCCCGGCAGCGCATGGACGAGTACGGCGCGGCCAGCCAGCAGAAGGCCGCCGCGGCCCAGGAGGCCGGCAGGTTCACCGACGAGATCGCCCCCATCACCGTGACCGCCGGCATCGCCGATCCGGCGCTGGGCCTGCGCACGAAGCAGGTGACGGTGAGCGCCGACGAGGGCATCCGCCCCGGCACCACGTACGAGGCGGTGAAGGGCATCCGCCCCGCGCTGCCGGGCGGCGTCGTCACCGCCGGCAACGCCAGCCAGTTCAGCGACGGCGCGGGCGCCTGCGTGGTGGTGGACGAGCGCTACGCCGAGCGCAAGGGCCTGAAGCCGCTGGGCCGCTTCCTCGGCTTCGCGGTGGCCGGCTGCGAGCCCGACGAGATGGGCATCGGCCCGGTGTACGCCGTGCCCAAGGTGCTGAAGCGCCTGGGCCTCACGGTGGCCGACATCGACCTGTGGGAGTTGAACGAAGCCTTCGCTGTGCAGGTGCTGTACTGCGCCGACACCCTGGGCATCCCGATGGACCGGCTCAACGTGAACGGCGGCGCGATCGCGCTCGGCCACCCCTACGGCGTCAGCGGCCAGCGGCTCACCGGCCATGCGTTGATCGAGGGCAAGCGCCGCGGCGCGAAGCGTGTCGTCGTCACGATGTGCATCGGCGGCGGCATGGGCGCCGCCGGCGTGTTCGAAGTGCTGTGACCGCCCCAGGGGCACGGCTGCCGGCCCGGCCGACGACCAAGGACAACGATGAAGCAGTACCGCGCCACGCTCGACTTCCTGCTGCAGCACTGGCTGCGGCTCGATGAGCTCTTCAGCCGCGAGCGCTTCGCCGACCATTCGCAGGACACCGTCACCTCGGTGCTCGACACCTGCGAGCGCCTGGCGCGCGACAAGTTCGCGCCCTTCAACCGCCTGGCCGACACCGAAGAGCCGCATTTCGACGGCGAGCGCGTCCACCTGCCGCAGGCCACGCACGAGGCCGCGCGGGCCTACGCGGCCAGCGGCCTGCTCGCCGCGGCGCAGCCGTACGAGGTGGGCGGCATGCAGCTGCCGTTCACCGTGCAACTCGCGGCCAACGGCTTCTTCAAGCAGGCCAGCATCGCGATCAGTGCCTACGGCATGCTCACCTCGGCGAACGCCAACCTGCTGATGGCCCACGGCACGCCGCGGCAGCGCGAGGTGTTCGCGAAGAACGAGTTCGCCGGGCGCTGGTTCGGCACCATGTGCCTGTCGGAGCCGCAGGCCGGCTCCAGCCTGAGCGACATCACCACGCGTGCCGTGCCCGACGGCGATGCCTTCGAGGCTGACCCGCTCGGCCCGCGCTACCGGCTCACCGGCAACAAGATGTGGATCTCGGCCGGCGAGCACGAGATCACCGAGAACATCGTGCACCTGGTGCTGGCCAAGATCCCGGGGCCCGACGGCAGGCTGCCGCCGGGCACACGCGGCATCTCGCTGTTCATCGTGCCGAAGCGGCTGGTCGATGCAGAAGGCCGCCTGACCGGCGAGCGCAACGACGTGGCGCTGGCCGGCCTCAACCACAAGCTCGGTTACCGCGGCACCACCAACACGCTGCTCAACTTCGGCGAGGGCTGGCACCTGCCGCAGGGCGCCGCGGGCGCCATCGGCTACCGCGTCGGCGCGCCGGGGCAGGGCCTGCGCTGCATGTTCCACATGATGAACGAGGCGCGCATCGGCGTGGGCTGGGGTGCGGTGATGCTGGGCTGCGCGGGGTTCGAGGCCAGCCTGGACTATGCCCGCCACCGCACGCAGGGCCGCCCGGTGGGCCCGGCGGGCAAGGATCCCGCCACGCCGCCGGTGCCGCTGATCGCGCATGCCGACATCAAGCGCATGCTGCTCGCGCAGAAGGCGTATGCCGAAGGCGGCGTGGCGCTGGCGGTGTACTGCGCGCGGCTGGTCGACGAGCAGCACACCGGCACGCCCGAGGCGGCGGAGGAAGCGCGGTTGCTGCTGGAGGTGCTGACGCCCATCGCCAAGAGCTGGCCCAGCGAATGGTGCCTCGAGGCCAACAGCCTCGCCATACAGGTGCACGGCGGCTACGGCTACACACGCGACTTCCCGGTGGAGCAGCACTGGCGCGACAACCGCCTGAACATGATCCACGAGGGCACGCACGGCATCCAGGCGCTCGACCTGCTGGGCCGCAAGGTCGTGATGGACGGCGGTGCGGGCCTGAAGCTGCTCGCCGCCAAGGTGAGCGAGACCGCGCAGCGTGCCGGCCATGTCGAGGGTCTGGCGGAATACGGCAACACGCTGGCCGCTGCGCTGCAGCGCGTGGGCGCGGCCACCAAGTCGGCCTGGGCCACCGGCGTGCCGGAAGATGCGCTGGCCAACGCCACGCCGTACCTGCAGGCCTTCGGCCACCTGGTGCTGGCCTGGCTGTGGCTCGATGTGGCGCTGGCGGCCTGCGCCGCGGTGCCGCTCCCGGAGCCCCGGCGGCAAGGCACACTCTCGGCCATGCGTTACTTCTTCGACCACGAGCTGCCCAAGATCGACGCCTGGCTCCGGCCGGTCGCCGCCCGCAACACGCTCGCGCGCGACATGCGCGACGAGTGGTTCTGAGCGGGCTGCCGATGCGTGCGCAGACGCTGGAGACCCTGGTGTGGGTGTTGATCTACGGCGGCATCATCGCGGCCAGCCTGGGCTTCTTCGTCGCCGACGCGGTGCTCGGCGGGTTGATGCAGCTCGGCGGCGCGGTGGCCGTGGCGGCGGGCGTGCTCCTCATCTGGGTGCGCTCGCGCCGGCCGAACTGAACACCCCCCGACGAGACCGCATGCAGTCCCTTGCCCACGTCCCCTTCCTGGCCCACCTCGGCTGCGAGGTGTCGCGCTTCCACGGCGGCGAATCCGAGCTGTCGCTGAACGTGCACGAGGAACTCACCAACAACTGGGGCACGGCCCACGGCGGCGTCACGATGACGCTGCTCGACGCCGCGATGGGCCACGCGGCCCGCAGCCCCGACGAGCCTGGCGGCACGCCGCGCACCGGGGTCGTCACGATCGAGATGAAGACCAGCTTCATGCGCCCCGGGGTCGGCCGCCTCACGGTGCGCGGCCGGGTGATGGACCGCACGCTGACCCTGTCGTTCTGCGAGGCCAGCGCGTTCGACGAGCAGGGGGCCCTCGTCGCGCATGCCACCGGCACCTTCAAGCACCTCAAGGCACTCACCGTCGGCGGCCGGAAGGTGCAGCGCGACGGCGCATCGGACTGACACCCACCAGGAGCAGGAGACCACCATGACGATCAACCACCAGATCCATCTCGTGTCGCGTCCCGCCGGCGAAGCCGTCGCCGACAACTTCCACATGGTGCGCACGCGGCTGCCGACCACGCTGGCCGACGGCCAGGTGCTGGTGCGCCACCACTACATGAGCCTCGACCCGTACATGCGCGGCCGCATGAACGACGCCAAGAGCTATGCCGCGCCGCAGCCGTTGAACGAGGTGATGCAGGGCGGCACCGTCGGCGAGGTGGTCGACTCGAAGAGCCCGGCCTTCGCGGTCGGCGACAAGGTCGTCGGCATGGGCGGCTGGCAGGAGTACCAGGTGGTGGATGCCGGCAAGCCCGGGATGCTGCGCAAGGTGAGCACCGAGCACGTGCCGCTGTCGGCCTACCTCGGCGCCGTGGGCATGCCGGGCGTGACGGCGTGGTACGGCCTCACGCAGATCATCGCGCCCAAGGAAGGGCAGACGGTGCTCGTCAGCGCCGCCAGCGGCGCGGTGGGCAGCGCCGTGGGCCAGCTCGCCAAGGTGCGCGGCGCGCGTGCGGTGGGCATCGCCGGCGGGCCGCAGAAGTGCGCCTACGTGGTGGACGAGCTGGGCTTCGACGCCTGCATCGACTACCGCCAGCACGCCGACCTGAAATCGTTCTCGCAGGCGCTGAAGCAGGCCTGCCCCGACGGCATCGACGGCGTGTTCGAGAACGTCGGCGGCCTGGGCCTCGATGCCGCGCTGCAGCGCATGAACGCGTTCGGCCGCATCGCGCTGTGCGGCATGATCGCCGGCTACGACGGCCAGCCCATCCCGCTGCAGCAGCCGCAACTGCTCCTGACCCACCGGCTGCGGCTCGAGGGCTTCATCGTCAGCGAGCACATGGAACTGTGGCCGCAGGCGCTGACCGAGCTGGCCACGCTGGTGGGTACCGGCAAGCTGAAGTACCGCGAGACGGTGGCCGAAGGGCTGGCGGCGGCGCCCGAGGCCTTCCTCGGGTTGCTGAAGGGCCGCAACTTCGGCAAGCAGCTCGTCAAGCTGGTCTAGCCGATGGCGGACCTGCAATGGCGCTGGGCGCGCCTGGGCGAGCTGCAGGCCGAGGACCTGTACGACGCGCTGATGCTGCGCTCGTGGGTGTTCGTCGTGGAGCAGCACTGCGTGTACCTCGACGCCGACGGCGTCGACCGCCAGGCCTGGCACCTGCTGGGCCGCGGCGCGCCCCAGGGCGCCGGGCCGGGGCCGATGCGGGCCGTGCTGCGCGTGGTGGACCCGGGCGTGAAGTACGACGAGCCCTCGATCGGCCGCGTGGTCACCGCGCCCGAGGCGCGCGGCACCGGCCTCGGCCTCGTGCTGATGCGCGAAGGCCTGGCGCGTTGCCGCAGCGTGTGGCCGGGGCGCGCGGTGCGCATCAGCGCGCAGGCGCACCTGCAGCGCTTCTACGGCACCCTGGGCTTCCAGCCCGTCGGCGAGGCCTACCTCGAAGACGGCATCCCGCACGTCGAGATGCTGTGCCCGGCCGGAGACCCCCCGCGATGAAGACCCTGCAGGGCCGCACGGCCGTGATCACCGGCGCCGCGTCGGGCTTCGGCCTCGAGACCTCGCGCCTCGCGGCGCAGGCCGGCATGAACGTGGCGATGGCCGACGTGCAGGCCGAGGCGCTGGAGCGTGCGGCCGAGGAGATCCGCGGCCTGGGCGCGCAGGTGCTGCCGTTCCGGCTCGACGTCTCGAAGGCGGCCGAGGTCGAGGCGCTGGGCGCCGCGGTGCAGCAGCGTTTCGGCGCGCCGCACCTGGTGTTCAACAACGCCGGCGTGGGCAGCGGCGGGCTGATCTGGGAGCACAGTGCCGAGGACTGGGAATGGGTGCTGGGCGTCAACCTGATGGGCGTGGTGCACGGCGTGCGCGTGTTCACCCCGATGATGCTGGCCGCCGCCCGCGCCGATGCCGGCTACGAGGGCCACATCGTCAACACCGCATCGATGGCGGGCCTGGTGAACATGCCCAACATGGGCGTCTACAACGTCAGCAAGCACGCGGTGGTGTCGCTGAGCGAAACGCTCCACCAGGACCTGTCGCTCGTCACCGACCAGATCGGCGCCTCGGTGCTGTGCCCGTTCTTCGTGCCTACCGGCATCCACGACAGCGCCCGGAACCGCCCGGCCGACCTGGCGGACGACACGGCGCCCACGGCCAGCCAGGCCCTCTCGCGCGCGATGATGAGCAAGGCCGTGGGCAGCGGCAAGGTGACGGCCGCGCACATCGCGCAGAAGGTGCTCGACGCGGTGCGCGAACGCCGGTTTTACATCTACAGCCATCCGCATGCCCTGAAGACGGTGCAGCAGCGCATGGACGACCTGCTCCAGCAGCGCAACCCCGGCGATCCGTTTGCCGACCGCCCGGCGATCGGCGCCGAGCTGCGCGACGCGCTGCGCCGGGGCTGACGCCTGCGGCGGCACGGCGCGCGGCGGGTGCGCTGCAACAATGCCGCATGCGCAACCTCCTTTCTCCCTTGCCGTGCCGGGCCGTCGTCGTCGGCGGCGGCCCCGCCGGCCTGATGGCCGCGGAAGCCCTGTCGGCCGCCGGCCATGCGGTCGACGTGTTCGATGCGATGCCGTCGGTCGGCCGCAAGTTCCTGCTCGCCGGCAAGGGCGGCCTCAACCTGACCCACAGCGAGCCGCTCGAACCGTTCGTGGCGCGCTACGCCGAACGCGCGCCGGCCGCGGCGCGCTGGCTGGCGGAGTTCGGTCCCCAGGCGCTGCGCGATTGGGCCGCAGCCCTGGGCATCGAGACCTTCGTCGGCACCTCGGGCCGCGTGTTCCCGGCCGACCTGAAGGCCGCGCCGCTGCTGCGTGCATGGCTGCATCGGCTGCGGGCGGCGGGCGTGCGCTTCCACCAGCGCCACCGCTGGCAGGGCTGGTCGGACGACGGCGCCCTGATGTTCTCGGGCCCGAACGGTGAGCTGAAGGTGCAGGCCGGGGCCACCGTGCTCGCGCTCGGCGGCGCGAGCTGGCCGCGCCTGGGCTCCGACGGCGCGTGGATGCCGCTGCTGGCGGCACAGGGCGTGGACGTGGCGCCGCTGCAGCCGTCCAATTGCGGCTTCGAGGTGCAGCGGCCCGACGGCACGCGGGGCTGGAGCGCCCACTTGCTCGAGCGCTTCGCGGGCGCACCGATCAAGCCCGCGGCGATCGCCTTCACCGCGCCCGACGGCCGCCGCTTCGAGCGCGCCGGCGAGTTCGTGCTGAGCCGGTACGGCATCGAGGGCAGCCTGGTCTACGCCGTCTCGGCGCTGTTGCGCGACACCATTGCGGCGCAGGGCGAGGCCACGCTCATGCTCGACCTGCTGCCCACCTTCGATGCGGCGCGTGTGGCGGCGGAGGTGGCCCGCCCGCGCGGCCCGCGCAGCCTGGCCACCCACCTGAAGAGCCGGCTGGGCCTGGCGGGCGCGCGCATGTCGCTGGTGTACGAACTGCTGCCGCGCGAGGTGATCGACGACCCCGCCCGCCTGGCCGCGGCGCTCAAGGCGCTGCCGGTGCGCGTGGTGGCCCCGCGTCCGATCGCCGAGGCCATCAGCACCGCCGGCGGCGTGCGCCTGGAGGCGATGGACGACCAGCTGATGCTGGCGGCCCGGCCCGGCGTGTTCTGCGCGGGCGAGATGCTCGACTGGGAGGCGCCCACCGGCGGCTACCTGCTGCAGGCCAGCTTCGCGAGCGGGCGGCTGGCGGGGCAGGGCGCGGCGGCCTGGCTGGCAGGGCGCTGAGGCTCGCGGCTGCTCGCGGTCGGGGCGCGGCGGCCTGCCCTCCAGTCACGGCGCGCGGCGTCTCGGGACGCCGCTGCGTCCGGCCGCCGGCGGCGATCCGGTGCGCGGCCTGCCTGCTGCAGGGCGCGGCGCGCGCTGCTGCGCCGTGAGTTCCATCAGCAGCCGTTGGAACAGTTCGGCCGGCGGGCGCAGGGCGCGCCCCCGGCGGCGGATGATGCCGATGGTGCGGCTCACGGTGGGCGCTTCGAGCTCGACGCTCACCAGCCGGCCGCGCGGCGGCAGGGCCAGTTGCGGCACCACGCCGATGCCCAGCCCCGCCTCGACCAGGCTGACCAGCGCCGGCACGTGCCGCACTTCGCAGAACCATTCCGGCTTGTGTTCGACCTGCGCCAGCGCCTGGTCGATCAGGAAACGGTTGCCGCTGCCGTGCGCCAGCGAGACCTGGTCGTAGGGCGCCAGCTCGGCCCAGCTCACGCGCTGGCGCCGGGCCAGCGGGTGCTCCTTCGGACAGGCGACGACGAACAGGTCCTCCAGCAGCGGCTCGAACTCGATGTCGGGCTCCTGCGTGCCGATGTAGGTCAGCCCGAGGTCGGCCTCGCCGTTGGCCACGGCCAGCAGCAGCTCGGACGACGACTCGTCGATGAGCCGGACCCGGATGCGCGGATGCAGCCGGTGGAAGCGTTCGATCACGCCCGGCAGGAAGTAGCCCACCGCCGAAGGCACGCAGGCCACCGACACCTCGCCGGAGATGCGGTCGGCGAAGTCCGCGATGCCGACGAGCGCGCTTTCAAGGTCGTTGATGACGGCGCGCGCCCTGTGGATGAACGTCCTGCCGATGGTCGTCAGCTCGACGCGCCGCGTGGTGCGCAGGAAGAGCTCCACGCCCAGCGCCTCCTCCAGCTTGTCGATCCGCCGCGAGGCCGCCGATTGGGACAGGTGCAGCGCCTGCGATGCGGCGCGGAACGAACCGAGGTCCGCGACGGCCAGGAACGCCCGGAGATCGGCCAGGTCGAATTTCATGTGTCGGACGCAAGAATGCTTCAGATATTTGCACTTTACTGGTGAATGGGGGCTGGGCACCATCTTGTTCATCCTGTTGAACCGGACCTCTCGAACGGACATGCCCGCCACCTCGCTTCTTCCTTCCGCACCGGCCCGGCGCCGCGGCCTGCTGCTGGCGGCATGGCTCGCCGTCGGCGGGCTCTCGGCCCTGCCTGCGGCGCCGGCTTCGGCGCAGCCCAAACCGTGGCAGCCGCAGCGGCCCATCCGGGTCGTGGTGCCCTACGGGCCGGGCGGCAGCTCGGACGTCGTCGCCCGGCTGCTCACGGCCGAGATGACGAAGATCCTCGGCCAGACGGTCTTCGTCGAGAACAAGGGCGGCGCTTCCGGCCAGGTCGCGATGCAGGAGGTGGCGCGCGCGGCGCCCGACGGCTACACCATCGTCCTCGGGCATGTGGGCACGCTGGCCGTGAACCCGGCGATGTTCGAGAAGCTCCCGTATGCGGACAAGGACTTCGAGCCCGTCGGCCTGCTGGCGAAGGTGCCGATGGTGTTCGCGGTCGGCGCCCACGTGCCGGCGAAGAACCTCAAGGAGTTCATCGCGCTCGCCAAGGCCAACCCGGGCAAGTTCAGCTACGGGTCGGCGGGCAACGGCAGCGCGGGGCACCTCGCGTTCGAGATGCTGAAGCTCGCTGCGGGCATCGACGTCATCCACGTGCCCTACAAGGGCACGGGCGCGCAGCTCAACGACCTGCTCGCCGGCAACATCGACGCTGCCTCGGCCGGCCCGCCGGCCTTCATCCAGCATGCCGAAGGCGGGCGGCTGCGCGTCATCGCCACCGGCTCGCCGCAGCGCCTGCCCGCGCTCCCGGAGGTGCCGAGCGTCGCCGAGCACGGCTACCCCGGCTTCGACAGCTCGCAGTGGTTCGGCTTCCTGGCGCCGGCCCGTACGCCCGAGCACGTGGTCGCCCGCATCCAGGACGCCGCCGAGAAGGCCCTGCAGGTGCCTTCGGTGCAGGAACGCCTCAAGGGCGAAGCGACCGTCCCCGCCCCGATGAAGGGCCCGCAGTTCGCTGCCTTCATCCAGTCCGAACGTGAGCGCTGGGGCATCGTCGTCCGCCAGGCCAAGCTGAAAGTTGAATAGACATGACCACGACCCTGACCACCGTTCCCCGGCAGTCCGAAGCCGAACTCCTGGCGCTGGGCGCCCGTGCCTTCACGGGCCTGGGCCTGCGGCCCGCTGACGCCGTACTCGTGGCCCGCGTGCTCGTGACCGCCGACCAGTTCGGCCTGTCCACCCACGGCCTCAGCCGCATCGAGTCGTATGGCGAGCGGCTGAAGGTCGGCGGCATCAAGGCCCGGCCCGACATCACGGTGCACCAGCCGGCCCCGGCGCTGCGGCAGGTCGACGGCGACAACGGCGTGGGCCCGCTGGTCGGCATGCGCGCGCTGCAGGCCGCGATGGACGCGGCGAAGGAGTGCGGCGTCGGCGTCGCGCTGGCGCGCGGCAGCAACCACTTCGGGCCGATCTCGCCCTACTCGCTGATCGCCGCCGAGGCCGGCTTCGCCAGCATCATCGGCAGCAATGCCACCACCACCATCGCGCCCTGGGGCGGCAGCGATGCAAGGCTCGGCAACAGCCCCATCGGCTTCGGCGTGCCTCATCCGGGCGGCGATCCGTTCCTGCTCGACATGGCGATGAGCGTGGCCGCGCGGGCCAAGATCCGCAATGCGCTGAAGCGCGGCGAGCCGATCCCCGACACATGGGCGACCGACGCCGGCGGCCGGCCGACCACCGACCCCGCCGCGGCGCTGGACGGCTTCCTGCTGCCCATCGGCGGCCACAAGGGCTACGGCCTCGCGCTGATGGTGGACCTGTTTGCCGGCCTGCTCTCCGATGCGGCCTACCTGACGCACGTGAAGTCGTGGTCGGACGCACCCGACGAGCCGCAGAACCTGGGGCACTTCTTCATCCTGATCGACACCCGCCGGCTCGGCTCCGCGCAATGGCTCGCGCAGCGCATGCGGGACTTCGCGGCCATCCTGCACGCGAGCCCGCCGGCCGATGCGGACCGGCCGGTCATCGTGCCCGGCGAGATCGAGCTCGGCAAGCTGCGGCGCCAGCGCAGCGAAGGCATCGTGCTGGACCCGGCGACCTACGAACTGCTGCAACGCCATGCCGAAGGCATCGCGGTGGCGCCGTGATGGGAGCCTCGTCCATGCCGCCCACCGCGGAGGTCCGCGCCGCCTTCCTGCCCACGGGCGTGCTCCGTGCTTCCATCAACCTCGGCAACCCGATCCTGGCCGGCCGCGACGCGGGCGGTGCGCCGGCGGGCATCTCGGTGGACCTGGCCCGCCACCTCGCCGACCGGCTCGACGCGCCGCTGGAACTCGTCGTGTTCGACGCGGCCGGCAAGTCGGTCGCTGCCGTCACGGCCGAGGAGGCCGACATCGGCTTCTTCGCCGTCGATCCGCTGCGGGCCGGCGGCCTTCACTTCACGCGGCCCTACGTGCTGATCGAGGGCAGCTACCTGGTGCGGCAGGATTCGGCGCTGCAGCACAACGGCGAGGTGGACGCCGCCGGCACCAGCGTGATGGTCGGCAAGGGCAGCGCGTACGACCTCTACCTGACGCGCGAGCTGAAGCACGCCACCATCCTGCGGGCGCCGACCTCGCCGAAGGTGGTCGAGGCGTTCCTGGCGCAGCAGGCGGACGTGGCCGCCGGCGTGCGCCAGCAGCTCGAGGCCGATGCGGCGCAGCACCCGGGCCTGCGCCTGCTGCCCGGCCGCTTCATGGTGATCGAGCAGGCGATGGGCATGCCCCGCGGCCGCAGCGAAGCGGCCGCAGCCTACCTGCGGCAGTTCGTCGAGGACATGAAGCGCACCGGCGTCGTGGCCGAGTCGATGCGCCGCCATGGCATCCAGGGCGCGGTGGTCGCGCCGCCGTCATCGGATTGATCGAAGCGAACAAGAACCCCTGAAGGAGACGACCGTGTTCTGCAAGCTCACCCTGGCCGCCGCCCTCGGCATGGCCCTCATCGCGCCCGCCTGGGCCGACCCCTACCCCAGCAAGCCCATCCGGCTGGTGGTTCCCTACGCCGCGGGCGGCAACGCCGACATCGCCGCGCGCGTGGTGGCGCGCAAGCTGTCCGAAGGGCTGGGCCAGCCCATCGTGGTCGACAACCGAGGCGGCGCCAACGGCGGCATCGGCACCGACGCCGTGGCCAAGTCGGCACCCGACGGCTACACCCTGCTGATGGTGGCCAGCGGCCCGATCGTCGTGAACCCGGTCTTCTACGCCAAGGTGCCGTACGACCCGGTGAAGGACCTGGCGCCGATCAGCCAGATCCTGACCTACCAGTACGCGCTGGTGGTGCCGGGCGCCTCGCCGGTGAAGAGCGTGGGCGAGCTGGTCGAGGCGGCCCGCGCGAAGCCGGGCACGATGACCTACGGCTCGGCGGGCACCGGCGCGGGCGGCCACCTCGCCGGCGAGATGCTCGCCTGGACGACGTCGACGAAGATGATCCATGTGCCCTACAAGGGCAACGCGCCGGCGCTGAACGACCTGCTGGGCGGACAGCTGTCGTTCACCTTCGACACCGTGACGACCGCGGCGCCGCACGTGCGCGGCGGCGGCCTGCGCGCGCTGGCCGTCAGTGGTCCCCGGCGCGCGAGCGCATTGCCGCAGGTGCCGACCATGCAGGAGCTGGGCTACAAGGGCTTCGACATCACGCAGTTCGTCGGCCTCATGGCGCCGGCGAAGACCGACCCCGCCATCGTGCGCCGCCTGCACCAGGAGGTGGTGAAGGCGTTGAAGTCTCCCGACGTCATCGAGCGCCTGCAGGTGGAAGGCGGCAACGACCTCGTGGGCAGCACGCCCGAGGCCTTCGCGGCCACCATCACCCGCGAGCTGGCGATGTACCGCAAACTCGTGACCGACGCGAAGATTCAGCCGGAGTGAGGCCCATGTACCAGGTGGATGTGCTCGTGCAGGGGTTTCCCGGCAAGGCGGTGTGCCATGGCGGCCTGGGATGGAGCACCGTCACGCTGCTGCGTGGCGGCGGCCGCACGGTGCTGGTGGACGTGGGTGCCTTCGGCGTGCGGCGCGAACTGCACAAGCAGCTCGAATCCCGCGGTGTCGCGCCGCAGGACGTGACCGACGTCTTCCTCACGCACGCGCACTACGACCATGCCGTCAATTTCGTGCTGTTTCCGAACGCGACCGTGTGGATCGGCGCCGAGGAACTGGGGTGGGCCGCCGCGCAACCGCCCGGCTTCAACCCCTTGCCGGAGCTCTATGTGGCGGAGCTGGCCCGCAGCCCGCGTGTGCATCGCGTGCGGGCGGGCGACAGCATCCTGCCGGGGCTGCACGTGCTGGCCGCGCCCGGCCACACGCCGGGGCACCTGCTGCTGTACCTGGACGCCAACCCGACCCCGGTGCTCTTCACCGGCGACGCAGCGAAGAACCGGGCCGAGCTGCTGTCACGCGAGGTGGACGCCACCGGCGACGCCGAGGCCAGCCGCCGCAGCATCGACGACATCTGGGCCTGCTGGCGGCGCGTGCCCGGCACGGTGCTGATCCCCGGGCACGACCTGTCGATGACGCTGGACGAGCACGGCCGGCCCGTCTACGTCGGCGAACGCAAGGCGGCCATCGCGGTGTGGTTCTCGGAGTCGATCCGGATGATGGACACCATCGACCTGTGCGGCGTCCATGCGTTCGGCGCGGGCTACCGCGACCGCTGAGGCGCCCCCGTCACAACGCGTGCGTCACCAGCTTGAAGTCCGGATCCTCCGGGAAGGGCTTGACCTCGAAGCCCAGGCTGCGCATCAGCTTCAGCATGCCCGGGTTGTTGGTGAGGACCAGGCCGACGATCTCCGACAGGCCCTTCTCGCGGGCCACGTCCATAATGTTCTCCATCAGGCGCGAGCCGATGCCCTTGCCGGCGAAGTCGTCGGCCACCACCAGCGAGAACTCGCAGGTCGACTGGTCGGGATTCGTCACGTAGCGCGACACGCCGATGATGCGTTCGGTCTCGACGATGGAGCCGTCGGTCGCGGCGGTGCGCTGCTTGCAGACGGCCACCAGCGCCATCTCTCGGTCGTAGTCGATCAGCGTGAAGCGCGCCAGCATCGGCGGCGGCAGCTTCGTCATCGACGAGACGAAGCGGAAGTACCGGCTCTCGGGCGACAGGCTCTGCACGAGCGCCTGCAGCATCTGCGCGTCGTTGGGGTGGATGGGGCGCACGGTGTACTCGCCGCCGCCGCGCATCGGCCACACCTGCTCGTAGCGGGCCGGGTAGGGCAGGATCGCCAGGTGCGCGTAGGCGCTGGGGCCAGCGCCCAGGCCTGCGCCCTGCGGGGCGCTGTCGATCACGATGCGCGCGTCCACCGCCACCGCGCCCGACTCGTCCACGATGATGGGGTTGATGTCCATCTCGCGCAGCTGCGGCAGCTCGCACACCATCTCCGACACGCGCAGCAGCACGCGCTCCAGCGCGTCCATGTCGACCGGGCTCGCGCCGCGCCATTCGGCCAGCGTCTCGGCCACGCGTGAACGCTCGATCAGCCGCCGCGCCAGGAACTGGTTGAGCGGCGGCAGCTCCATCGCGCGGTCGCGGATCAGCTCGATCATCGTGCCGCCGGCGCCGAACACGATGACGGGGCCGAACGGGTCGTCCGTCACCATGCCCACGCAGATCTCGCGGCCGCGCTGGGCGCGCGCCATCTTCTGCACGGTCACGCCGTTGATGCGTGCGCCGGGCTGCAGCCGCGCCACGCGCTCCACCATGTCGTGGTACGTGTCGCGCACGCCGGCGCCGTTCATGATGTTGAGCGCCACGCCCTGCACGTCGCTCTTGTGCGTGATGTCGGGCGAATCGATCTTCAGCGCGACCGGGAAGCCGAGCTGCGTGGCGATCATCATCGCCTCGTTGGCGTTGCGTGCGAGCGTGGTCTGGGTGACGGGGATGTGGAAGGCCGAGAGCAGCGTCTTCGATTCCATCTCCGTCAGCACCTTGCGGCGCTCGGCCAGCACGCTCTCGATGACCAGGCGCGCCCCTTCGATGTCGGGCTTGGCCAGCGTCGACAGCGGCGGCGGCGTCTGCTGCAGCAGAAGCTGGTTCTGGTAGAACGAGGCGATGTTGCCGAAGGCGCCCACCGCCGCCTCGGGCGTGCGGAAGCTCGGGATCGCCGCGTCGTTCAGCACGCTGCGGGCGGTGCCCATCGTCGCGTCGCCCATCCAGCAGGCCAGCACGGGCTTGCCTATGGACTTCTTGGTGTCGGCCACCGCGCGCGCCACCGCCTCGGCGTCGCTGCCGGCCTTGGCCGAGAAGATCACCAGCACGCCGTCGACCTCTCGGTCGTGCGCGGTGGCCTCGAGCGCCAACTGGTAGTGCGCCGGGGTGGCGTCTTCCGACAGGTCGATCAGGTCGGTCAGCGAGGCCAGCTCCGGAAGCTGGGGCTTCAGTGCGTCGGCGGCCTCGGGCGACAGGCGCCCGAGCAGCAGGAAGATCTCGTTGACCCAGTCGGCCGCCAGGACGCCCGGGCCGCCGCCGTTGGTGACGATGGCCAGGCGCTTGCCCACCGGCCGGTAGCGCGAGGCCAGGCACTTGGCGGCCGAGAACAGCTCGACGAAGGAGCGCACGCGCACCGCGCCCGCGCGGCGCAGGGCCGAGTCGAACACGTCGTCGCTGCCGACGATGGCGCCGCTGTGCGTCTGCGCCGCCTCGTTGCCCGCCGGGCGGCGGCCGGCCTTGAGCACCACCACCGGCTTGGCGTTGGCCGCCGAGCGCAGCGCGCTCATGAAGCGGCGCGCGCTGGAGATGCCTTCCAGGTAGACGAGGATGCTGTGGGTGTGCGCGTCGTTGGCCAGGTAGTCGAGCACCTGCGCGATGTCGACCGCGGTGTTCGGCCCGAGCGACACGACCGACGAGAAGCCGACCGCGTTGCTGCGCGCCCAGTCGAGCATCGAGGCGGTGAGCGCGCCCGACTGGCACACCAGCGCCAGGGGCCCGCTGCGCGCCAGCGGCCCGATGGCGCTGGCATTGAGCTGCAGGCGCGGGCACTGCATGCCCAGGCCGTTGGGGCCGAGCAGGTGCACGCCCTCGCGCCGGGCGATGCGGCGCAGCTCGGCCGCCTGCGCCGCGCCGAGGCTGTTGCACATCACCAGCGCCGAGCGGCAGCCGATGCGGCAGGCCACCTCCAGCGCGGCGGCCACCTCGGCCGGAGGCAGCGCGATGATGGCCAGGTCGGCGCGTGTCTGCGCCAGGTCGGCCAGCGTGCCGCTGGTGCGGGTGTCGAGGAAGGCGAGGGTGCCCGCGTAGCGCTGGGCGCGCAGCGCCTCGTGCAGCGTGCGCGCCTGGGGCGTCAGCGATCCGGGCTCGTCGGCGTCGCCGGCGAAGACGAGGATCGATTCGGGCGAGAAGAGCGACGAGAGGTAGTGCTTTTCCATCGTGGGTTCAGTCGGCGCCGATCAGCACCTTGACATGGGCCGCAACGCTGCGGGCGAGCGGGCTGAGCACGTAGCCGCCCTCCAGGCACGAGATCATGCGGCCTTCGCAGTGCCGCCGGGCGACGCCCATCAGCTGCTGCGTCACCCATTCGTAGTCTGCTTCCACCAGCCCGAGGTTGCCCATGTCGTCTTCCCGGTGGGCGTCGAAGCCGGCCGAGACGTAGATCAGCTCGGGTGCGAAGGCGTCCAGCGCCGGCAGCCAGCGCTGCGTGACCGCCTCGCGGAAGCGCTCTCCGCCCGACCGCGTGGGCAGCCCCACGTTGACCATGTTGGGCCCGGTGGCGCCTTCGCCGGTGAAGGGGTAGAGCCCCTGCTCGAAGATGGAGCACATCAGCACGCGCTCGTCGCCGCGGAAGATGTCTTCGCTGCCGTTGCCGTGGTGCACGTCGAAGTCGATCACCGCCACGCGCCGCAGGCCGTGCACGTCGAGCGCGTGGCGCACGCCCACCGCCACGTTGTTGAAGAAGCAGAAGCCCATCGCCGAGGCCTGCCCGGCGTGGTGGCCGGGCGGCCGCACGCAGCAGAAGGCGGCCGACGCCTCGCCGCCCAGCACCAGGTCGGTGGCCTGCACCGCGGCGCCGGCGGCTCGCAGCGCGGCCTGCACGGTGTGCGGACACATGCAGGTGTCGGGGTCGACCTGGCGGTGGCCCTCGGCGGGCGACGAGGCGATCAGCTCGCGCACGTACATCGCCGAATGGGCGCGGGCGAGCTGCGCCTCGGTGGCCAGCGGGGCGTCGTAGGGCGTCATGTAGTCGAGCAGGCCCTTGATCAGCAGGTGGTCGTGGATCGCGGCCAGCCGCTCGGGGCATTCGGGGTGCTGGGGGCCCATCTCGTGGCGGGCGCAGTCGGCATGCGTGATGAAGGCGGCTGTCACTGTGTTGGCTCCTCGACCGGCCCCCGGCACTGCGGCCGGGTGGATGGGGCCAGTCTAGGAGGGCCGGGGCTGCGGTTTCCTGACAAAACACAAACCCGACCGCGTTGGCCGGCCCGCCGGGCCACAGTGGCAAACTGCGGGCCCTTTCCGCTGGTTTCCCGTCTGCCTTGGACAAGATCCTGTTGCAAATCGCCGCCGAACTGAAGGTTCGGCCGGCCCAAGTCAAAGCCGCCGTCGAACTGCTCGACAGCGGGTCCACGGTGCCCTTCATCGCGCGCTACCGCAAGGAAGCCACCGACGGGCTCGACGACATCCAGCTGCGCGAGCTGGAAGCGCGGCTGTCGTACCTGCGCGAGCTGGAAGACCGCCGCGCCGCGGTGCTGAAGAGCATCGAGGAGCAGGGCAAGCTCACGCCCGAGCTGCGCGCCGCGATCGAGGCCGTGCCTACCAAGCAGGAGCTGGAAGACCTCTACCTGCCCTACAAGCCCAAGCGCCGCACCAAGGGCATGATCGCCCGCGAAGCGGGCATCGAGCCGCTGGCGGACAAGCTGTTCGCCGATCCGTCGCTCGACCCGCAGGCCGAGGCCGCCGCGTTCATCAACGCCGACGCCGGCTTCGCCGATGCGTTCGCGGTGCTCGACGGCGTGCGCGACATCCTCTCCGAGCGCTGGGCCGAAGACGCCGCGCTGGTGGGCAAGCTGCGCGAATGGCTGTGGGAAGAAGGTCTCTTCACCTCGAAGCTGATGGACGGCAAGGACGAGCAGAACGCGGACGTCGCCAAGTTCCGAGACTACTTCGACTACAGCGAGCCGATCGGCAGGGTGCCTTCGCACCGCGCGCTGGCGGTGTTCCGCGGCCGCACGCTGGAGCTGCTCGACGCCAAGCTGAAGATCGACGAGGAGGTGGTGCCCGGCCAGCCGTCGATCGCCGAAGGCCGCATCGCGCGCCACCTGGGCTGGAGCCACGCCAAGCGCGCGGCCGACGACCTGATCCGCAAGTCGGTGTCGTGGACCTGGAAGGTCAAGTTGAGCCTCAGCATCGAGCGCGACCTGTTCGCCCGCCTGCGCGAGGCGGCCGAGGGCACGGCCATCAAGGTCTTTGCCGAGAACCTGCGCGACCTGCTGCTGGCCGCACCGGCCGGCAAGCGCGTGGTGATGGGGCTCGACCCCGGCATCCGCACCGGCGTGAAGGTGGCGGTGGTGAGCGACACCGGCAAGGTGCTCGACACGGCCACCGTCTACCCGCACGAACCCAGGCGCGATTGGGAAGGCGCGCTGCACACGCTGGGCCGCCTGGTGGCCACGCACGGCGTGAACCTGATCGCCATCGGCAACGGCACTGCCAGCCGCGAGACCGACAAGCTGGCCGGCGACCTGATCAAGCGCATCCAGAAGCTGGCGCCCGACGCGCCCGAGATCACGAAGGTCGTCGTCAGCGAGGCCGGCGCCTCGGTGTACTCGGCCAGCGAGTTCGCGAGCAAGGAGCTGCCCGACCTGGACGTGAGCCTGCGCGGCGCGGTGAGCATCGCCCGCCGCCTGCAGGACCCGCTCGCCGAGCTGGTGAAGATCGACCCGAAGAGCATCGGCGTCGGCCAGTACCAGCACGACGTGAACCAGAGCGAGCTGGCGCGCACGCTGGACGCGGTGGTCGAGGACTGCGTGAACTCGGTCGGCGTCGACCTGAACACCGCCTCGGCGCCGCTGTTGGCGCAGGTGTCGGGCCTGTCGTCCGCGGTGGCCGCCAGCATCGTGCGCTGGCGCGACGCGAATGGCGCCTTCCGCAACCGCAAGCAGCTGCTCGACGTGGCGGGCCTGGGCGCCAAGACCTTCGAGCAGGCCGCAGGCTTCCTGCGCATCCGCGACGGCGACAACCCGCTGGACCAGTCGGGCGTGCACCCGGAAACCTACCCGGTGGTGGAGAAGATCATCGCCGCCGCGGGGCGGCCGATCGGCGAGCTGGTGGGCAACGCCGATGTCATCCGCAAGCTCAAGCCCGAGGCCTTCGCCGACGAGAGGTTCGGGGCCATCACGGTGAAGGACATCCTGGCCGAGCTGGAGAAGCCCGGCCGCGACCCGCGCCCCGACTTCAAGGTGGCGCGCTTCAACGACGGCGTGGAAGACATCAAGGACCTGCAGCCGGGCATGCAGCTCGAGGGCACGGTCAGCAACGTCGCGCAGTTCGGCGCCTTCGTCGACCTGGGCGTGCACCAGGACGGCCTGGTGCACGTGAGCCAGCTGTCGAACAAGTTCGTCAACGACGCGCGCGAGGTGGTGAAGACCGGCGACATCGTGAAGGTGAAGGTGCTGGAGGTCGACCTGGCGCGCGGCCGCATCTCGCTGACGATGAAGCTCGACACCGCGGTGCCGGCCAAGGGCGCCGACGGCGGCGGCTACCGGCCGGCGTCGCGCGACCAGCGCGCCCCGCGCGGCCGCGCGCCCGAGCCGGCGCAGGGCAGCGCGATGGCCGCGGCCTTCGCCAAGCTGCAGGGGCGGCGCTAGGGCGCACGCCGGGTCGCTGCAGATGGGTTCCGCGGAGGTGCAGCGCGCCGGCGTGCGGCGGCGGGTCGCCATGGTGGCGCACAGCCATGTGCTTGGCGGCATCGAGCAGCACGTGGTGACCCTGTCTGCGGAGCTGGCCCGGCAGGGCCACGCCGTGGCCTACGCCGGGCCGTCCGACGGCTGGCTGGGTGCGCAGATGCGCGCGGCCGGGCACACCTGCATCGACCTGCCGATGAACGGGATGTACGACCCGGTGTCGGCCTGGCGGCTCGCCCGGTTCGCGCGGCGCTGGGGGGCCGACGTGCTGCACGGCCATGCGCTGCGCGGCGGCCGCTATGCCGACTGGGCAGGCCGCTGGAGCGGCGTTCCGGCCGTGGCGACGGCGCACTCCACCAATGCCTGGAAGTGGTTTTCGCCCAGGCGGCGGCTGATCGCGGTGTCGGAGGCGGTGCGCGGCTTCCTGCTGGACAAGGGCCTGCCAGCCGAGCTTGTGCGCGTCGTGTACTCGGGCGTGCCCGATGTCGGCCCGATGCCCGCGCCGGACGGCGCGGCCCTGTCGCCGCAGCGTCCGCTGGTGCTCGGCATGATCGCGCGCTTCGAGGCGGTGAAGGGGCATGACCTGGCCCTGCGGGCGCTGGCGGAGCTGGGGCCCGGGCTGCCGGTGCGCCTGCGCCTGGCCGGCGCCGACACCACGGCCTGGGGCCGTGAAGTGCATGCGCAGGTGCAGGCCCTCGGGTTGGGCGAGGTGGTGGAGTTCCTGGGTCAGCGCAGCGACGTGCCCGACGTGCTCGCGCGCCTGGATGTCGTGCTGGCGCCGTCGCGCCGCGAGTCCCTGTGCCTGAGCCTGGTCGAGGCCGGGGCCGCCGGCCGCCCCGGCATCGCCGCACGTGTGGGCGGCATCCCGGAGGTGCTGGGCGAGGACGAAGGCGGGCTGCTGGTGCCGCCGGAGGATCCCCATGCGCTGGCTGGTGCCATCCGTCGCCTCGCAGCGCAACCGGCGCTGCGGTTGGCCCTGGGCGCGGCCGCACGGCGGCGCTACGAACAGCGGTTCACGCTGGCCGCGATGCGCGAAGGCGTCGAAGCCGTCTACGATGCGGCGATCCATGCGGGCGGCAGCCCAGGGAAGTCGGCGTGAGCGGCATTTCGATCTTCATGTACCACCAGGTCGGCCGTTTCGCGCCGATGAAGACGCACCGTGCGTCCTATTGCGATGTCGATCGCTTCCGCAGCCAGATGCGCGCGCTGCGGCGCTTCGGCGTCAAGGTGCTCTCGATGGGCCAGGCCGTGGCGGCGCTGCGCGGCGAGGCGCCGATGCCGGAGCGCGCCGCCGTGCTGACCTTCGACGACGGCTGTGAGAATTTCTATGAGCACGCGCTGCCGATCCTGCAGGACCATGGTTATCCGTCCATCGTCTACCCCATTGCCGGACAACTCGGCGGCAGCGCCGCCTGGCTGGCCGCCGAGGGCCATCCGACCCCGCCCCTGATGACGGCCGCCCGGCTGCGCGAGATCGCCGCGCTGGGCGTGGAGATCGGCAGCCACGCCCTGAACCATGTGCGCCTGGCCGAACAGCCCGTCGACGTGCAGCGCAGCGAGCTGCGCGATAGCCGCGAACGCCTGCAGCACGAGCTGGGCAGGGAGGTGGCGCATGTCTGCTACCCCTACGGTTCGCACAGCATCGACACGCTGATGGCCGCGGCGGAGGCCGGCTACACCAGCGGCGTGACCTGCCAGCGCGGCGCTGCCACGCCGGCGTTCGACCCGCTGGCCCTGCCGCGCAAGGCGATCTCTTACGGCGACGATGTGGTCGGCTTCCTGTGGAAGCTCTACCTGAAGGATGCGCCCAAGGGCGAGGCGCTCGCCCGCCCGGGGCATGCGGATTGCCGGGCGTGAACGGACAAGGGTGCCCGCGATGGTCGCGGCGCCCGTTTGTAGGAGGCTCAAAAATGTCCCTGTCGAATGTTCCCGCCCGCCTGGGCGGCCTGTCCGCCGCGGCGGTCTGTGCGGCGGTGCTGATGTCGGCGTGTGCGATGCCCGGTGGCTCGAAGCCCGCCGCCACGGCCAAACTGGCACCGACCCAGGGCAACACCACGGCCGGCACGGTCGACTTCTACAAGGACGGCGAGCACGTCGTGGTGCAGGCGCGCATCACCGGCCTCAAGCCGGGCAGCGAACACGGTTTCCATGTGCACGAAAAGGGCGACTGCAGCAGTCCGGACGGCATGAGCGCGGGCGGCCATTTCAATCCCTCGGGGCAACCACACGGCGGCGAAGGCGGCGCGCGGCATGCCGGCGACATGCCCAACCTGAAGGCGGACGCGGCCGGGCAGGCCGATGTGCGCCTGCACCTGATGGGCGTGACGATCGGCAGCGGAGCGGCCGACATCGTCGGCAAGGCCGTGATCGTCCACGCCAACCCGGATGACTATCGCTCGCAGCCCGCCGGCAACGCCGGTCCGCGCCTGGCATGCGGCGTCATCGCGGCGCGCTGAGGCAGTCCCATGCACCGGCCGCTGGCCGGCCATGAAAAAAGGCGCTCCGAGGAGCGCCTTTGGTTTTTTCAGGAGGCCGGTCAGCTGTCGACCATCGCCGCCGGCAGCGGCACCGTGGGCGCTGCCAGTGGAGCGGTGTCCTTGTTGGCGCGGTCGTCGGCGCGCGGCGTGCCGGCGGAAGCCGTGCGCACCACGCGCTTGGGCGCGACCCGCTCCGCATAGCGCGTGTCCATCTCGGCCACGACGCGCGGCGGCTCCGGGCTGGTGGCCAGCGGCTGGGGGGTCAGCACCGTCAATGCCAGCACCGCCGGCACGAATGCCAGCCCCACCCGCGCCGGCCAGCGGCTCAACGTGGCCGCGGCAGAGGCGGGCCGTTGCACCCGCGGGGCCGTGCGCACGGCCGCTGCAGGCCGGCGGGCCGCCCTGGCGCGTGACACCCCGGCCGGCGGCATCAGGCCGCGGCGGACCTGCACCTCGTGTTCCACCGGCGTCAGCAGCATCCCCGGCAGGCGGCCGCCCTGGCCGGCCTGATCCCGGCTGCCGAAGACGACCAGGGGCGTCGCCAGCAGCAGCGGCACCAGCATCCACACGATGTTGGCATCGGCCAGCAGGGCCGCGCAGGCCAGCGCCAGCGCAGGCAGCAGCATCGGCGCCAGGCGCGTGAACGCATCGCGCCAGCCCAGGCTCTCAGCATCCCGCGGTGGCGACTTCCATTGCAGCTTCAGGCCGGTGAGGCCGCCGATCACGAAGCTGGTGTGGGCCAACATGCGCACCGGTGCCTGCAGCGCGGAAAGAAACAGTTCGGCCACGGAGCTCTTCAGCAGCTGGGCGGTGCCGCCGAAGCGGCCTTGGTCGCCGCGCAGCAGCACCGAGAAGACCCCGAGGGCCCGCGGCAGCAGCAGCAGCGTCAGCGTCAGGGCCCACACCGCTGCGGCCGGGCCTGCGGCGGCGCCCAGCAGGCCGGGCATGTCCATCGTGCCGGCGGGGTTGGTCGCCGCGCGCCACACGCCGACGCCGACGAAGGCCAGCCAGACCGGGGCGACGACGTACGACACGGCGCCGGTGAGGAACATCGCGCGATGGACGGGCTGCCAGCCCGGCTCGGCAATCAGGCGGAAGTTCTGCAGGTTGCCCTGGCACCAGCGGCGATCGCGTTGAAGCTCGTCGAGCAGGTTGGTCGGCTGCTGCTCGAAGCTGCCTTCGAGCGACGGTGCCAGCCACACCTCGTAGCCCGCGCGGCGCATCAAGGCGGCCTCGACGAAGTCGTGCGAGAGGATCTCGCCCGACAGGCCGCCACTGCCCTGGATGGGTGCCAGCGCGCAGTGCTTCATGAAGGGTTCGATGCGCAGGATCGCGTTGTGGCCCCAGTAGTGGGACTCGCCGAGCTGCCAGTAGGCCAGGCCGAGGGCGAACAGGCGGCCGGTGACCGCGGACGCGAATTGCTGGGTGCGGGCGTGCAGCGTGCTGTGGCCTTCGGTGCGCGGCAGCGTCTGCAGGATGCCGGTCTTGGGATGCGCCTCCATCATGCGCACCATCTGCACCAGCGTCTCGCCGGTCATCGTGCTGTCGGCGTCGAGGACGACCATGTACCGGTAGTTGCGGCCCCAGCGGCGGCAGAAGTCGGCGACGTTGCCGGCCTTGCGCTTGGTGCGGCGCTTGCGCCAGCGGTAGAAGATGCGCCCTTCGCCCGCCAGCGGCTCGCCGTCGTCGCCCAGCGTGCGGCGCAGCTCGCGCCAGGCCTGCACCTCGGCATCGCGGATCGCGGGGTCGGAGCTGTCGGACAGCACGTAGACGTCGAACAGGTCGAGCGCGCCGGTGCGCGCGAGCGACTCGCAGGTCTTGCGCAGCCCGCTGAACACCGTGTCGATGTCCTCGTTGCAGATCGGCATGATCAGCGCGGTGCGGGCGCTGCGGTCCAGCGGCATGCGCGGATCGGGCAGCGACAGCGCGTGCTTGTCGCCGAACAAGGTGACCTTGAAGCCCATCAGCGCCGTGATGAAGCCGGCGGACAGCCACGCGAACAGCAGCGCGAAGAGGCCCGTCTGCACGACGTGCAAGGCGTCGAGCGGCGCGTCGCTCGACGGCAGCAGCCAGGTGGCGAGCCCGCTGACGCTCAGCACGGACCACAGGAACACCGTGCGGCGGCGGTCGGCCGCAGCGCGCCACGGGCTGCTGCGATCGGCCGGGAAGCGCTGCACGCCCGGCCACAGCGCCCAGGCCAGGCCGCGCAGCACGCCGAACCAGGGGCGCGGCGACATCGAGCCGCGGCGCAGCGGGGGCGCGGTGGAGGCGCGCTGGGGTAGATCGGAATCAGCCATGGTGGTGATGTGTGAGTCTTTCAATGAAAGCGGGGGGTGCGCAGCGAGTCTGGCGGCAGGCCGTCGGACCGCCTGTAGGACCGCACCGTCAATGGCCGTGGGAGCTGCAACGTTCCGGCTCGCGGCGCGGAGGTCACGTTGTTGCACCCGGATGCGAATGTTGCGGCCGAGGTTTTGGATGACAGGCCCCGGCCCGTGTCGGGCACGGCGGCCGCGTCGATTGGCAAAACAGCCAAAATCTGTTGCAAATATGCAACGTCTAGACGGATGCCTGAAGTGGGAGATCGCCCGCGCGAGGCGGCGGCAGTGGGGAAAAGGCCGTGCAGGCCCGTGATGCGATGGCGGGCGTGGGCGTGGTCTGCAAGGGCGTGCGAAGGGTCGTCCATGGATAACGCGACTGTCGCCCGAAAACGCGGTTGGGCGTGTAGGCATAGCGTATCCAACAATGACGCGGTGCAACAAACGATATGCGTAGGAACCCTGAACGGCACACGCCATCCGCGCAGGCCGCCGCCGCGTGCGCTCCCGCGGGCAGGTGGACTAGAATCGCAGGCTTCCCATCCAGTTCACTACCAACAAGGGCGAGAAAGGCATGACGGTTATGACACCGCGAACTCGTCGCTGGGCCCCTCCTGGCTAGCCGCTGCCGCGTCGTCACGTCCATTCCCTGCCTGCACCGCTGGTGCACGAACAAAAGCGCGGCTCGAACCCGCGCTTTTTTCATTTCGGAGTTTCATTCATGGTCTCGATTCAACTGCCCGACGGCTCGAAGCGGGAGTTTCCCGGCCCGGTGTCGGTGGCCGAGGTGGCGGCGTCCATCGGCCCCGGCCTGGCGAAGAACACCGTCGCCGGCAAGGTGGACGGCAGGCTGGTGGATGCCAGCGACCGCATCGACCATGACGCCAAGCTGCAGATCATCACGCCCAAGGACGACGAGGGGCTGGAGATCATCCGCCACTCCTGCGCCCACCTGGTGGGGCATGCGGTCAAGCAGCTGTACCCGACGGCCAAGATGGTGATCGGCCCGGTGATCGAGGAGGGCTTCTACTACGACATCTCCTACGAGCGCCCGTTCACGCCCGAGGACATGGCGGCCATCGAGACGCGCATGCGCGAGCTGATCGCGAAGGACTACGACGTCATCAAGCGCATGACGCCGCGCGCCGAAGTGATCGAAGTGTTCAAGTCGCGCGGCGAAGACTACAAGCTGCGCCTGATCGATGACATGCCGAACGAGACGGCCATGGGCCTGTACTACCACGAGGAGTACGTCGACATGTGCCGCGGGCCGCACGTGCCGAACACGCGCTTCCTCAAGAGCTTCAAGCTCACGCGGCTGTCGGGCGCCTATTGGCGCGGCGATGCCAAGAACGAACAGTTGCAGCGCATCTACGGCACGGCCTGGGCGGACAAGAAGCAGCTCGACGACTACATCAAGCGCATCGAGGAGGCCGAGAAGCGCGACCACCGCAAGTTGGGCCGCGAGCTCGACCTGTTCCACCTCGACGAGCACGCGCCGGGCCTGGTGTTCTGGCATCCCAAGGGCTGGACGGTGTGGCAGCAGGTCGAGCAGTACATGCGCGCGGTGTACCGCGACAACGGCTACCAGGAGGTCAAGGGCCCGCAGATCCTCGACAAGACGCTCTGGGAGAAGACGGGGCACTGGGACAAGTACCGCGACAACATGTTCACCACGGAGAGCGAGAAGCGGGACTACGCGCTCAAGCCGATGAACTGCCCCGGCCACATCCTGATCTTCAAGCAGGGCATCAAGAGCTACCGCGACCTGCCGCTGCGCTACGGCGAGTTCGGCCAGTGCCACCGCAACGAGCCGACGGGCGGGCTGCACGGCATCATGCGCGTGCGCGGCTTCACCCAGGACGACGGCCACATCTTCTGCACCGAGGACATGATCCTCGACGAATGCGTGGCCTACACGACGCTGCTGCAGAAGGTCTACCGGGACTTCGGCTTCACCGACATCATCTACAAGGTGGCGACGCGCCCCGACGCACGCATCGGCTCCGACGAGATCTGGGACAAGGCCGAGTTCGCGCTGATGGAGAGCCTGCGCCGCTCGGGTGTGGAGTTCAAGATCGCGCCCGGCGACGGTGCGTTCTACGGCCCGAAGATCGAATACACGCTCAAGGACGCCCTCGGCCGCCAGTGGCAATGCGGCACGATGCAGGTCGATTTCTCGATGGCCGAGCGGCTCGGCGCCGAGTACGTGGCCGAGTCGGGCGAGCGCAAGACGCCGGTGATGCTGCACCGCGCGATCGTCGGCAGCCTCGAGCGCTTCATCGGCATCCTGATCGAGCAGCATGCCGGCGCGATGCCCGTCTGGCTGGCGCCGGTGCAGGTTCTTGTTACGAATATCACCGGCGCGCAGGCCGACTACGCCGCCGATATTGCGAAAACGCTGCAAAAACAAGGAGTTAGGGTTGCAGTCGATTTGCGCAACGAGAAGATTAACTATAAAATCCGCGAGCATTCCATGCAAAAGGTTCCGTTCATCCTCGTCGTCGGCGACAAGGAAAAGGCAAGCGGGGCCGTTGCCGTGCGCGCACGTGGCAACCAGGATCTTGGCGCGGTGCCGCTCGAAGACTTCATCCAGAAGCTCGTGGCGGACATCGACGGCAAGGTCTGAGGGATCCTCGTCGCACACCCGTCATCACTGTCGAGCCGTTGCTTGCCTTGGGCTCGTTTGAAGGTCTGAACCATCGCTACTTTCCTTGACCGCCGCACTCCGAACGCGGAGCGCAAGCACCGGCTGAACCGCGAGATCATGGCGCCCGAAGTGCGCCTGAATGGCGTGAACAACGAGCCGCTCGGCATCGTCAGCATCCAGGAGGCTTTGCGAATGTCGGGCGAGCTGGACGTCGATCTGGTCGAGATCGCCGCCACGGCCGATCCCCCGGTGTGCCGGCTGATGGACTATGGCAAGTTCAAGTACCAGGAACAGAAAAAAGCTGCCGAGGCCAAGAGCAAGCAGAAGGTCATCGAGATCAAGGAAGTCAAGTTCCGTCCCGGTACCGATGAAGGCGACTACGCGATCAAGATGCGCAACCTACGCCGCTTCATCGCGGAAGACGGCGACAAGGGCAAGGTCACGCTGCGCTATCGCGGCCGCGAGATCACCCACCAGGACATCGGCATGCGCCTCTTGGAGCGCATCCGCGACGAACTGGCCGACGTGGCCGTCGTCGAGAACATGCCCAAGCTCGAAGGGCGCCAGATGATCATGGTCCTGGCCCCGAAGAGGAAGTAAGCAAGTCAAAGGGATTCGGCCCTGCGGTCTGGTCGCCGCGGGGCTCGATGAGAAGCCGCTGTCAGGCCAACAAGCATCGCAAGCTATTTGCGGTCGCCTGCAGGGGTCACAAAGAAGGAGCAGTCATGCCCAAGATGAAGACCAAGAAGAGCGCGGCCAAGCGTTTCCGCGTTCGCCCGGGTGGCACCGTCAAGCGCGGTCAGGCATTCAAGCGCCACATCCTCACCAAGAAGTCGACCAAGAACAAGCGCCACCTGCGTGGTGCCGTCAACGTGCACGAGACCAACATGGGCCACATGGCTCAGATGTTGCCGTTCGCGGGTCTGTGATTTCAAGGTAAAGGAGAAAGACCATGCCTCGCGTCAAACGTGGTGTCACCGCACGCGCTCGTCACAAGAAGATCCTGGCCCTGGCCAAGGGTTTCCGCGGCCGTCGCAAGAATGTCTTCCGCATCGCCAAGCAGGCGGTGATGAAGGCCGGGCAATATGCCTACCGCGACCGTCGTACCCGCAAGCGCGTTTTCCGCAAGCTCTGGATTGCCCGTATCAACGCCGCCAGCCGTGAGCTGGGCGTGACGTACAGCAAGTTCATGGCCGGCCTGAAGAAGGCGAACATCGGCATCGACCGCAAGGTCCTGGCCGACCTCGCCGTCAACGACCCCGCTGCCTTCGGCAGCATCGTCGACAAGGTGAAGGCCCAGCTCGCTTGATCCCGGCGCGCCGTTCGCCCGGCGTGTCCGCAAGCTTCAAGGCCGTCACCTTGGTGGCGGCCTTTTTCATTTTCGACTCACGATGAACGATCTCGATTCCCTGGTGCTCGCGGCGCAAGAGCAGTTTGCCCAGGCCGCGACGCCAGCCGACCTGGAGAACGCCAAGGCCCGGTTCCTGGGCAAGGCGGGCCGGGTGACGGAGCTGCTGAAATCGCTGGCCACGCTGGCGGCCGACGAGAAGAAGGCTCGTGGCGCGGAGATCAACGCCACCAAGCAGCGCATCGAGGCCGCGCTCAACGATCGCCGCCAGGCGCTGGCCGACGCGGAACTGCAGGCGCAGCTGCGTGCCGAGGCGCTCGACGTGACGCTGCCCGGCCGCAGTCGCGGGCAGGGCGGGCTGCACCCGGTGTCCAGGACGCTGGAGCGCATCGAGGCCATCTTCGGTTCGATGGGCTTCGACGTCGCCGACGGCCCCGAGATCGAGAACGACTGGTTCAACTTCACCGCGCTCAACACGCCCGCGGACCACCCCGCGCGCTCGATGCACGACACCTTTTATGTCGATGCCAAGGGCCCGAGCGGCGGCTATGTCCTGCGCACGCACACCAGCCCGATGCAGGTGCGCTATGCGGTGCAGCATGTCAAGCAGCACGCCGGCAAGGCGTCGATGCCCGAGATCCGCGTGATCGCGCCGGGCCGCACCTACCGCGTCGACAGCGATGCGACGCACTCGCCGATGTTCCACCAGTGCGAAGGCCTGTGGATCGGCGAGAACGTCAGCTTCAAGGACCTGAAGGCGGTGTTCGCCGACTTCTTCCGGACCTTCTTCGAGACGGACGACCTGACGATCCGTTTCCGCCCGAGCTTCTTCCCGTTCACCGAACCGTCGGCCGAGGTCGACATCGCGTTCGCGTCGGGCCCGCTGAAGGGGCGCTGGCTCGAGGTGGCCGGCTCCGGGCAGGTGCATCCGAACGTCGTGCGCAACTTCGGGCTCGATCCGGAGCGCTACATCGGCTTTGCCTTCGGCATGGGCCCCGACCGGCTGACGATGCTGCGCTACGGCGTCAACGACCTGCGCCTGTTCTTCGACGGCGACCTGCGCTTCCTGAGCCAGTTCCAGTAAGAGAGAGTCATGCAATTCCCTGAATCCTGGTTGCGCTCGTTCTGCAATCCGCCGATCACCACCGAGCAACTGGCCGACACGCTGACGATGGCCGGCCTGGAGGTCGAGGAGATGCGCCCGGTGGCGCCGCCGTTCTCGCGCATCGTCGTCGGGCACATCCTCGAAGCGGCCCAGCATCCCAACGCCGACCGGCTGCGCGTGTGCACCGTCGACGCCGGCGAACACTCGAAGGACGGCCCGCTGCAGATCGTCTGCGGCGCGCCCAATGCACGGGCCGGCATCCGCGTGCCGCTGGCGCTGGTCGGCGCGCAACTGCCTCCGGGCGAGGACGGCAAGCCGTTCGAGATCAAGGTCGGCAAGCTGCGCGGCGTCGAGAGCTTCGGCATGCTGTGCTCGGCGCGTGAGCTGAAGCTGTCCGAGGATCATGGCGGCCTGCTGGAGCTGGCCGCCGACGCGCCGGTGGGTGCCGACGTGCGCGAGGTGCTGCAGCTCGACGACACGCTCTTCACGCTCAAGCTCACGCCGAACCTGGCGCATTGCCTGAGCGTGTACGGCATCGCCCGCGAGGTGTCGGCCCTGACCGGCGCGCCGTTGCTCACGCCCGCCATCGCGCCGGTGAAGCCCGCGCATGACGACAAGCTGCCCGTCCGCGTGGAGGCGGCCGACCTGTGCGGCCGCTTCTCCGGCCGCATCGTGCGCAACGTCGACACGCGCGCCCCCACGCCGGCGTGGATGGTCGAGCGCCTGGCGCGCTGCGGCCAGCGGTCGGTCACGGCGTTGGTCGACATCTCGAACTACGTGATGTTCGAGTACGGCCGTCCCTCGCACATCTTCGATCTCGACAAGATCCACCAGGGCCTCGTGGTGCGCTGGGGCCGCCGGGGTGAGACGCTCAAGCTGCTGAACGGCAACACCATCGAGCTCGACGAACAGGTCGGCGTGATCGCCGATGCGCAGGCCGTCGAGTCGCTGGCCGGCATCATGGGCGGCGACGCCACCGCGGTGTCCGACGACACCCGCAACGTCTACGTGGAGGCCGCCTTCTGGTGGCCCAAGGCCGTGGCGGGCCGGTCGCGCCGGTTCAACTTCTCCACCGACGCCGGCCACCGCTTCGAGCGCGGCGTGGATCCGGCGCTGACGGTCGAGCACATCGAGCGCATAACCCAGCTCATCATCGACATCTGCGGCGGCGAAGCCGGCCCGATCGACGACCAGCAGCCGTCCCTGCCGCAGCGCGCACCGGTGGCGCTGCGCGTCGCACGCGCTGCCAAGGTCATCGGCATGCCGGTGACGCAGGCGCAATGCGCCGACGTGTTCCGCCGCCTCGGCCTGCCCTTCACCGAAGCCGACGGCGTGCTCACCGTCACGCCCCCGAGCTTCCGCTTCGATCTGCAGATCGAGGAGGACCTGATCGAGGAGGTGATCCGCGTCATCGGCTACCAGCAGCTGCCCGACACGCCGCCGCTCGCGCCCGTGACGGCGCGCGTGCGGCCCGAGGCGCAGCGCGGCAGCCATGCACTGCGCAGGTCGGTCGCGGCGCTGGGCTACCAGGAGACCATCAACTTCAGCTTCGTCGAGGCGCGCTGGGAGCACGAGCTGGCGGGCAATCCCGATCCCGTCGGCGTGCTGAACCCCATCGCCGCGCCGCTGGCGGTGATGCGTTCCAGCCTGATCGGCAGCCTGGTCTCGGTGCTGCAGTACAACCTGGCCCGCAAGGCGCAGCGCGTGCGGCTGTTCGAGCTGGGGCGTGTCTTCATGCGCGACGATGCCGTCGTGGACACCGACACCACGGTGGCAGGCATCGCGCAGCCTCTGCGCATCGCCGGGCTGGCCTACGGCCCGGCCCAGCCCGCGCAGTGGGGTGTGCCGGAGCGCGCCGTGGACTTCTTCGATGTGAAGGGCGACGTCGAGGCGCTGCTCGCGCCGCGCCGCGCCGCCTTCGTTGCGGCCGAGCACCCGGCGCTGCATCCCGGCCGCAGCGCGCGGGTCGAGGTCGATGGCCAGGCCATCGGCTGGATCGGCGAACTGCATCCCAAATGGCGCCAGGGTTACGACCTGCCTCAGCCGCCGGTGCTGTTCGAACTGGACGTCGAGGCGTTGAAGGTGCAGACGGTGCCGGTCTTCCGGCCGATCGCACGACAGCAGTCGGTCTGGCGCGACCTGGCACTCGTGGTGCACGACGGCGTGGCCCACGACACACTGATCGCGACGATCGAGGATGACGCGTCGGGCCTCGTGCGCTCGGCGCAGCTCTTCGACATCTACAAGCCCAAGGCGCCGACCGCGGAGATCGGCGCCGAGGAGCGCAGCATGGCGGTTCGCATCGAACTGCTCGACGACACGGCGACCTTGACCGACGACCGCATCGATGCGGCCGTGGCCGGCATCGTCGAACGCCTGCGTGGCCGCCTGCAAGCGCGGCTGCGGGGTTGAACGAGGAGGGGAGGCTGTTATGGACCGCGTGATCCTGCCGACGCTGGAAACGCCCACGCTGACCAAGGCGGAACTGGCTGATCTGCTCTTCGAGCGCCTCGGGCTGAACAAGCGCGAGTCGAAGGACATGGTCGAGGCGTTCTTCGACATCATCCACGCCGCCCTGGTGAAGGGTGACGACGTCAAGCTGTCGGGCTTCGGCAACTTCAACATCCGCCGCAAGGCGCCTCGGCCGGGGAGGAACCCCCGTACCGGCGAGGCGATCCCGATCGCCGCGCGCAACGTCGTGACCTTCCACGCGAGCCACAAACTCAAAGGCTTGGTGCAGGGCGACATACCGAGCCCTGACGAGTTCGAGTAAAGTTTGAGCGTTAGCGCCGAGGAGCGTTGATTTTCATGGAAAAAGCGCTCCCAGCCATCCCAGCCAAACGCTACTTCACCATCGGTGAAGTCAGCGACCTCTGCGGCGTCAAGCCTTACGTGCTGCGCTACTGGGAGCAGGAGTTCACCCAGCTCAAGCCAATGAAGCGCCGGGGCAACCGGCGCTACTACCAGCACCACGAGGTGCTGCTCATCCGGCGCATCCGCGAGCTGCTGTACGACCAGGGCTTCACCATCAGCGGGGCACGCAACCGGCTGTCCGAACTGCAGGGCATGGGCCGCAGCGACGCGTCGTTGTTGCAGCACACGGCCGACGTGCTCGAAGCCCCCCGCGGTGACGGCTCGCCGCCCAGCGATGCCGCGTTGCCGTTGCCCGATGTCCAGGAGTGGTCCCTCGACCAGCTTCGTCGTGAACTGCTGTCGATTCGCGGCTTGCTGGTGATTTGAGAAGAAATCAGGCTATACTCTTTGGCTCAGTCGGGGCGTAGCGCAGCCTGGTAGCGCACTTGCATGGGGTGCAAGGGGTCGCGAGTTCGAATCCCGCCGCCCCGACCATTGAAATCAACGGGTCAGTTCTCACAAGGAGCTGACCCGTTTCCTTTTGCGCGTGCGCCGGCGTGCGGTGCCCTGGCACGCGAGTGGCCTCATTCCCTGAAGATCGCCTCCAGGTCCACCTCGTCGGCGGCGGCGTCGAGCTTGAGGCTGCTCTCGATGTGGTCCAGGTGCTGCAGCATGAGCTTCTCCGCGCGGGCGAGATCGCGCTTGGCGATGGCCTCGACGATCTGCGAATGCTCGTCTGCGCGGCAGCTGGTCGCGGTCGGCGAGTCGTAGAGGAAGATGATCAGGCAGGTCAGCGACGACAGCTCGCGCATGCTGCGCGACAGCGCCGAGTTGCCGGCCAGCTCCGCGAGCAGCGTGTGGAACTCGCCGGAGAGCCGCACGATCGCGCGCTTGTCCTCGCGGCGGCGTGCATCGACCTCGAGCTGCTGGTGGCTGCGCAGGCGCGCCACCTTGTCGGGCGTCAGCGTGTCGATCAGCCGGCGCAGCAGCGCGGGCTCGATCAGGCGGCGCGCCTCGAACACGTCGAGCGCCTGCTCGGCCGAGGGCTTGGCGACATAGGCGCCGCGCTGCGGATACAGCTCGACGATCTGCTCGTGCGCCATGCGGGCCAGCACCTCCCGGACCCGCGCGCGGCTCACGCCGAAGATGTCGGCCAGCCGTTCCTCGACCAGCTTGGTGCCCGGATGCAGCCGGTGTTCCAGGATCGCGACGTAGATCTTCTCGTAGACGTCGTCATTGGTGTTCTCGCGCTCCAGTCGGGCGCCGGTGGCGGAGGAGCGCGTGCGTTTGGTCGGCATGTCGGACGGGTTCAGCTGGGCGAGCGGGTCCGGGGCCGGCCCGGGCCGGTGGTCGTGCCCGCAGCCGGCATGCGGCGGGCCGATTGTAGGCACGCCTGCCGACACTTCTGCCGGAGCGCACCCCGTGTCGAGCGGTTGCGGGGGGCTCATTTCCAGCCGAAGAGCTGTCCCCAGCCCTTCACCACGGACGGGTCCACGTCCACCGTGCGCAGCAGGCCCCACACCGTCGTGCTCACGGTGTCGAGCAGGGGGATGCCCAGCTCGGCCTCCACCGCGTCGGCCAGCGGCGCGGCACGCAGGTTCGTGCAGAAGGTGGTCAGCGCCTCGGGCGATGCCTCCTGCGCCACCTCGCGCATCAAGGCTTGCAGGCGTGGTGGCTCGACGAGGGCGAAATCGTGGTTCACCTGGATGCCGAGGTGGCGTTCGGCCACGACCTCGATGCCGATCGTGCGGTAGTTCTCGACGATCCGCTGCTGCACATCCGCGGTGTAAGGCGTCACGAGCCCCAGCCGCTTGATGCCGCGCAGTGCCATCAACTCGTTGAGCGACAGCACGGCCGTCGTCGCGCGGATGCCCGTGCGCTGGGTGATGCGATCACACAGGCGCCGGTCGGCATCGAATCCGAGCCAGCCCGACGAGGTGCCGCTCCAGCCGATGGCGTCGACGCGGGCGTCGGCCAGCAACTCCGCTGCCGCGAGGATCTTGCTGTCGTCGAACTGGCCGAGGGCCTGGGCCGACAGCGAGATCTCGGTGACCGTGAAGCGCGAGAAGTGCGCACTGCCGCCGGGCACGGTGGCCACGAGTGCGCTCGTCAGCGGCTCCAGCGCGGTGTTGGACGAAGGCGTCAGCACGCCGAGACGGAAAGGCCGGTTCATCAGGGCTCCTGTGGTGGGCTCGCGATCGAGCGCATCATTGTCGACAGTGGTGCTAACACTAGTACAAACAAACTTTCTGTCAACGATTATGTTGACAAGTGAGTTGGGCAACCAGTCGACAAACTGGCATGCGACTTGCGATGGATGGTGGCCGCCAGCAGGTGTGCACCATCACGGATCACACCCTCACATTGTCAACACATATGTCGTCAGAGTCGCCCGCCCCAGCGGCACCCTTCGATCTCGTGGTCCGCCGTGCGCGGATTGCCACCGCCAGCGACGTCTTCATGGCGGACATCGGCATCCGCGGCGGCCGCATTGCGCAGCTCGGCCACGAGCTGCCGTCCGGCGCGCGCGAGATCGACGCCGCGGGCCGTGTCGTCACGCCCGGCGGTGTCGATGCGCACTGCCACCTCGACCAGCCGATGGCGCCGCCCCTGCGCATGGCCGACGACTTCGACACCGGCACGCGTGCCGCGGCCTGCGGCGGCACGACGACGGTGATCCCGTTCGCCGCGCAGGAGAAGGGCCAGTCGCTGCGTGAGGCCGTCTTCGATTACCACCGGCGTGCCGAGGGCCGGGCGCACATCGACTACGCCTTCCACCTGATCGTGAGCGACCCGACGCCCCAGGTGCTGAACGAGGAACTGCCGGCCCTGATCGCCGAGGGCTACACCTCGTTCAAGATCTACATGACTTACGACGACATGAAGCTCGACGACGGCCAGATCCTGGACGTGCTGGAGATCGCGCGCCGCCATGGTGCGATGGCAATGGTGCATGCGGAGAACGCCGACTGCATCGAGTGGCTCACCAAGCGGCTCGAGGCGGCTGGCCGCACCGCGCCGCGCTTCCACGCGCATGCACGGCCGATGCTCGTCGAGCGCGAGGCGACGCACCGGGCGATCTCGCTGTCGCAGCTCGTCGACGTGCCCATCCTCATCGTGCACGTCTCCGGCCGCGAGGCGGTCGAGCAGATCCGGTGGGCACGGGGGCAGGGCCTGCGCGTGCTGGCCGAGACCTGTCCGCAGTACCTCTTCCTCACCGCCGAGGACCTCGGCGTCGACGACAGCTACCAGGGCGCGCGCTGCATCTGCAGCCCGCCGCCGCGCGACAAGGCCAACCAGGAGGTGATCTGGGACGGCCTGAACGACGGCCTGTTCACCGTGTTCTCGTCGGACCATGCCCCGTTCAGCTACGACGGCACCGAGGGCAAGAAGCCCGGCGGCGAAGAGGTGCCCTTCCGGCACATCCCCAACGGCCTGGCGGGCATCGAGACCCGCATGGCGCTGCTGTACTCCGAGGGCGTGCTCGAGGGGCGCATCACGCTCGAGAAGTTCGTCGAACTCACCGCGACCAACCCGGCCAAGGTCTACGGCCTGCACCCGCGCAAGGGCGCGATCGCGATCGGCTCCGACGCCG
This sequence comes from Aquincola agrisoli, assembly GCF_036621135.1. Classification (NCBI taxonomy): domain Bacteria; kingdom Pseudomonadati; phylum Pseudomonadota; class Betaproteobacteria; order Burkholderiales; family Sphaerotilaceae; genus Aquincola; species Aquincola agrisoli. The sequence goes on along the minus strand of NZ_JAZIBG010000056.1, from coordinate 66,128 downwards.
ACCTCGTGATCTGGGACGAGCGCGAGTGCACCGTGCGCAACGAGCGGCTGCACCACGCGGTGGACCACACGCCCTACGAGGGCATGCGCCTGAAGGCCTGGCCCGGCCTCACGCTTTCGCGGGGCGAGGTGGTGTGGGACGGCCAGGCCTTCCTCGGCCGCACCGGGCGAGGACGCTTCCTCGAATGCGGCACGCCGTCGCTGCTGCCGCGGAGCCGCGCATGAAGCTGCTGCTGATCAACCCCAACATCTCCGACAGCGTCTCGGCGCTGATCCGCGCCGAAGCCGAGCGCAGCGCGAGCGCCGGCACGCAGGTCGAGGTGCTGACCGCGCCCTTCGGCGTGGCCTACATCGAGACGCGCTTCGAGGCGCTGATCGGGGCCTATGCCGCTGCCCAGCTGGCCGCGGAGCATCACCAGCGCTTCGATGCGATCGTCGTCGCGGCCTTCGGCGACCCGGGCCTGGGCGGCCTGCGCGAGGCGATGGACATCCCGGTGACGGGGCTCACCGAGGCGGCGCTCGCCAGCGCGCACCTGCTCGGCCACCGCATCTCGATCATCGCGATCTCGCAGCGCATCCAGGCCTGGTACCGCGAGGTGGTCGAGGCCTGCGGCTTCGGCGGGCGGCTGGCCAGCATCCGCGCGCTCGACCGGCCGCTGTCCGGCATCGGCGCGGTGCAGGACGAGCATGCGCAGGCGCTGAAGGCGCTCGCCGAACGGGCCGTCGACGAAGACGGTGCCGAGGTCATCGTGCTGGCCGGCGCACCGTTGGCGGGCCTGGCGCGCACCTTGAAGGGGCAGCTGCCGGTGCCGGTGGTCGACGGCGTCTCGAGCGCGGTGCGCCACGCCGAGACCCTCGTCGCGCTCGACCCCGGCGCGGCGCGGCGCGGCAGCTTCGCCCCGCCCCCCCTCAAGCCCCACCGGGGCCTGCCTGCATCCATCGAGGCCCTGCTCGCGGGCCGCAACGCCTGACCACCGCGGCGACACATCCCACCGATAGCGGAGACATCCCCATGCAACGACGTCGTTTCCTCCAGGCCGCCGGCGCCTTCTCGCTGGCCTCGATCGGCGCGCCCGCCGTGCACGCCCAAGCCGCATCCGCCAGCCTGCCCGGCGGTCCCATCCGGCTGATCGTCGGCTTTCCGCCCGGCGGAGGCGCCGATGCCCTCGCGCGCGTGGTCGCGCAGAAGCTCGGCGATGTCTGGGGCCAGCAGGTCATCGTCGACAACAAGGCCGGCGCCTCGAGCGTCATCGGCGCGGAGTACGCGGCCCAGCAGCCGGCCGACGGCAGCACCCTGTTCCTGAGCACGATCAACAGCCATGCGCTCGCGCCGGCCGTGCAGCGCAAGCTGCGCTATGACGCCGCGCGCGACTTCACCCCCATCGTGCTGCTGGGCGTCACGCCCAACCTGCTGATCGCCAGCCCGTCGCAGGGCGCCCGCTCGGTGAAGGACGTGGTGGCCCTGTGCAAGGCCAAGCCCGGCACCGTGAGCTTCGGCTCGGCCGGGCCCGGCACGATCCAGCACTTCGCGATCGAGAAGTTCAAGCTGCAGGCCGGCGTCGATGCGCTGCACGTGCCCTACAAGGGCAGCGGTCCGCTGCTCACCGACCTGATCGGCGGGCAGATCCAGTTCACGTTCGAGACGATGACGGCCGCCACGCCGCACCTGAAGAACGGCCGCGTGGTGGCGCTCGCGCAGACACGTGCCCAGCGCTCCAAGGCCTACCCCCAGGTGCCGACGATGCAGGAGCAGGGCTTCCCGGCGTTCGAGACCATGAACTGGTACGGCATCTCCGGGCCGGCCAAGCTGCCGCCAGCGCTCGTGCGCCGGATCAACCAGGACGTCAACACCGTGCTTGCGATGGCCGACGTGCAGGAGCGGTTCGAGGGCTTCGGCGTCGAGGACGGCGGCGGCACGCCCGAGCAGTACGCGAAGTTCACGCAGGCCGAGATCGCCAAGTGGGCCCAGGTGGCCCGCGACGCCAAGGTCAGCATCGACGGTTGACGCGGCGGCATCCCAGCGGCCGCGACCCCGCAGCATCCCCTCCAACTTCCCGAGCCTCCAGGAGCAAGCGCGTTGAAAACCATCCTTCCACCCGGCGCCACCAGCCGGCATCTCGCCCGCGTGGCCGACTTCACGGTCATCGCCTGCGGCTGGTGGCTCATCGCGCTCAGCGGCCTGACCTGCATCGAGATGGTCGGGCGCAAGCTGCTCGGCTTCAGCCTGCAGGGGGTCGACGAGATCGGCTCCTACACCTACGGCATCGTCGGCGCCTTCGGCTTCGCCTATGCGCTGATCACCCGAAGCCACACGCGGGTGGACTTCCTGCTCTCGCGCTTCCCGCTGCGCGTGCGCTCGCTGCTCAACCTGCTCGCGATGCTGAGCCTGGCCGCCCTCGCGCTGCTGTGCCTGTGGCGCGGCTGGCACGTGGTGATGGAGAGCGTCGACCTCGGCGCCACCGCGGCCACGCCGCTGGCCACGCCGATGTGGATCCCCCAGCTCATCTGGCTCGGCGGCTACCTGATGTTCGCGCTGGTGTCCGCCTGGGCCGCGTTCGATGCGGCACGCCTTTTCGTGCGCGGCAGGACCGATGAGCTCAACGCCCGCTTCGGACCGCAGACGCTGGAGGAGGAGATCGAGGCCGAGACCGAGATCCAGCTCGCCCGGCCCGCGGGCCCGTCCGTTTCCGCCGCCGCCCCGTCCTCCGCCGTGGGAGCCGCATCGTGATCTCTTCGCTCGAAATCCTGATCGGCCTGGCGCTGATGCTCGGCCTGATGTTCATCGGCTTCCATGTCGCCACCACCATGCTGGTCGTGGCCCTGGTGGGCGCCACGCTGCACTTCGGCATGCCGGCCATCAACGCGGTGGGCGAGCAGCTCTGGGCGGCGGGGGAGGACTACCTGCTGCTGTCGATCCCGCTGTACATCCTGCTCGGCGAGATCCTGATGCGCGGCGGGGCCACCGACAAGATGTACCGCTCGCTCGCCGACTGGCTCAACCGGCTGCCGGGTGGCCTGCTGCACACCAACATCGGCGCGTCCGCGCTGTTCTCGGCGGTGTCCGGCTCGTCGGTCGCCACCGCCGCCACCATCTCCACCGTCGCCCTGCCGGCCTTCAAGAACCGGCGCTACGACCAGCGCATGGTGCTCGGCACCATCGCCGCCGGGGCGAGCCTGGGCAACCTGATCCCGCCGGGCGTGGCCTTCATCATCTACGGCTCGATGACCAACACGTCGGCGGCGCGGCTGTACATGGCGGGCATCGTGCCCGGCGCCATCATGACGGTGCTGTTCCTGCTGACGATCCTCGCGATCTGCGTGTGGCGGCCGTCGATGGCCGGGGCCCGCGAGGCGGGCGTGCCGTGGAGCGAGAAGCTGCGCAACTCGGTGCACCTGCTGGGGCCGCTGGCGGTGTTCGGCGTGGTGATGGGCGGCATCTACACCGGCTGGGCCACCGTGACCGAGAGCGCCGCGCTCGGCGTGCTCGTCAGCCTGCCGATCGCCGCGGGCTACCGCAAGCTCAGCATCACGATGCTGCACGAATGCTTCCGCTCGACGATGCGGCTCACCGCGATGACCGCGCTGATTCTGGTGGCGGCGCTGTACCTGAACTTCGTGCTGTCGATGCTGGGCGTGCCCCAGGCGCTCGCGAGCCTGATCAAGTCGGTCGACGTGTCGCCCATCATGCTGCTGTGGATGCTGGCCGTCATGTACCTGGTGCTCGGCATTGCGCTGGAGACCATGCCGATGCTCGTCGGCACGCTGCCGGTCGTCTTTCCGATCGTGCAGGCGGCCGGCATCGACCCGGTGTTCTTCGGCGTCTTCATGGTGTTGATGTGCGAGATCTCGCTGATCAGCCCGCCCATCGGCATGACGCTCTACGTGATCCAGGGCGTGCGGCGCGAGGGTTCGATCAACGAGGTGTTCCAGGGCACCTTGCCGTTCTTCGCCGCGATGGTGCTGATGACGGCCATCCTCATCCACTACCCGGCGATCGCCACCTACCTCCCCAACCTGATGTTCGGACGCTGACCCATGAAACTCAAGCTCGCCTTCGCCGCCGCCACGCTCGCGCTCGCGGCCGCCCACGCCCATGCCGACAACCCGAAGCTGCGCGTGGCCGGCAGCCTGGTCTCGGGCGGCATGATCCAGCAGCACAAGGAGCAGCCCTTCTTCGAGAACTTCGCGAAGAACACCGGGCTCCCGCTGGATGCCGAATACAAGCCCGTGGACGTGCTCGGCGTGAAGGACGCCGACGGCCTGCGCATCATCAAGTCGGGCCTCTTCGACATCGTCGCGCTGCGGCTCGCGCAGGTCTCGCGCGACGAGCCCTTTTTCCTCGGCCCCGACCTCGTCGGGCTGTCGACCGACTACGACACCGCGCGCAAGGTGGTCGACGCCTACAGCGAGGCCTTCGACAAGCGCCTGCAGGAGCGCCACGGCGCCAAGTTGCTCGGCACCTACCCGTTCGGGCCGCAGGTGCTGTTCTGCAAGGGCGCCGTCACCGGGCTGGCCGATCTGAAGGGCAAGAAGGTGCGCGTGAGCGACCTGTCGCTGGCCAAGTTCATCGAGAAGCTCGGCGGCATCCCGGTGACCCTGGCCTTCGGCGAGACCCAGCAGGCGCTGGAGCGCGGCGTGGCCGACTGCGCCATCACCGGCCCGAGCTCCGCCAATTCCGCGGGCTGGCCCGAGGTGACCACGCACGTGATGCCGATCGGCTTCCAGATCCACCTGGTCGCCTACGCGATGAACCTGAAGAAGTGGCAGGCGCTGCCGGCCGACCAGCAGGCCAAGCTGGCCGCGGCCTTCAAGCGGTACGAGGCCGATACCTGGGCCTACTCGCGCGAGCTGTGGAACGACGCCTCGCGCTGCAACGTCGGCCAGCAGCCCTGCAACGGCAAGCGCTACGCGCTGAAGGAGGTGCCCGCCACCGCCGCGGACCGGAAGGTGGTGCGGGACGCGCTCACCTCGGTGTCGCTGCCGCTGTGGGCCGAGATCTGCGACAAGTCGTTCGACAAGTGCTCGGCCACCTGGAAGCAGGCGCTGGGGCCGGTGATCGGCCTGAAGTGATCCGTCAACCGTTCAAGACAGAGGAACCCTCATGAAAGCCCACTTCACATTCGTCGCGGCGGCGCTCGCGCTCGCCCTGCCGGCGCAGGCCGACAACCTCAAGCTGCGCGCCGCCGGCAACCTGGTGGCCACCGGCCTCATCCAGCAGACCAAGGAGCAGCCCTTCTTCGAGCAGTTCGCGAAGAACACCGGCCTGCCGATCGACATCGACTACAAGCCGATGGACGTGCTCGGCGTCAAGGACGCCGACGGCCTGCGGGTGCTGAAGTCGGGGCTGTTCGACATCGTGACGCTGCGGCTCGCGCAGGTCTCTCGCGACGAGCCGTTCTTCCTGGGGCCCGACGTGGTCGGGCTGTCGACCGACTACGACACTGCGCGCAAGGTGGTCGACGCCTACCGCGAGGCGTTCGACAAGCGCCTGCAGGAGCGCCACGGCGGCAAACTGCTGGGCATCTACCCCTTCGGTCCGCAGGTGCTGTTCTGCAAGGTGCCGGTCGGCGGCCTCGCGGACCTGAAGGGCAAGAAGGTGAGGGTGTACGACCAGTCGCTCGCCAAGTTCATCGAGAAGCTCGGCGGCATCCCGGTGACCATCCCGTTCGGCGAGACGCAGCAGGCGCTCGAGCGCGGCGTGACCGACTGCGCCATCACCGGTCCCAGCTCCGCCAACTCCGCGGGCTGGACGGAGGTGACCACGCATTTCATGCCCATCGGCTTCCAGATCGCGCTGAACGCCTACGCGATCAACCTGAGCAAGTGGAACGCGATGACGCCCGACCAGCGCAGCAAGCTGGCCGAGGCCTTCCGCAAGTTCGAGGGCGAGCTCTGGTCCTATTCCCGCGAGCTGTACGAAGACGCGGTACGCTGCAACGTCGGCAAGGACCCCTGCAAGACGGTGAAGAAGTACGCGCTGAAGGAAGTGCCCGTGACGCCGGCCGACATCCAGCTCGTGCGCGATGCGCTCACCACCGTCTCGCTGCCCACCTGGAGCGAGCTGTGCGACAAGAGTTACGACAAGTGCTCGGCCACCTGGAAGCAGGTGCTCGGCCCGGTGGTGGGCATCAAGTGAGCGAGGCCGAGCTCTGGCGCCTCGGCGCCACCGAACTGCAGCGCCGCTACCGCGAGCGCAGCCTGACGCCCACCGCGGTGGTGCGTGCGGTGCTCGACCGGCTGGACGCCGTGAACCCGCGCATCAACGCCGTGGTGGCACGGCGCGACGAGGCGGTGCTCGCCGAGGCGGAGGCCTCGACGCAGCGCCATGCCCAGGGGCAGGCGCTGTCGCCGCTCGACGGCGTGCCGCTCACGCTGAAGGACAGCCTCTACAGCGCCGACATGCCCACCACCTGCGGCACGCCCGCGCTGCGGGACCACTGCATCGGCCACGACGAGCTGGCGGCGGCACGCGCGCGGCAGGCGGGCGGCCTGCTGCTCGGCAAGACCAACGTGCCGGAGTTCGCCAACGAGGGTTACACGGCCAACCCGGTGTACGGCGTGACCGGCAACCCCTGGGCGCCCGCGCTCACGCCGGGCGGCTCCAGCGGCGGCGCGGTCGCCGCGGTCGCCGCCGGCATCGGGCCGGTGGCCATCGCGCAGGACGGGGGCGGCTCGATCCGCCGGCCGTCGTCGCACACCGGGCTCGTCGGCCTCAAGCCGTCGTTGAGCGCCTGGCCGCGCGAGCACGCCCTGCCGGGCCTGCTGCTCGATTTCGACTGCATCGGGCCGGTTGCCCGCACGGTGGCCGATGCACGCCTGCTGTTCGAGGTGCTGCGCGGGCCGGCGGCGGCCGACCGTTCGTCGATGGCGGCGGCCTGGGCGGCGGCGCAGCCCCGCCGCGGCGGGCCGCTGCGCATCCTCTACGTCGAGCACCTCGATGCCAACCCGCTCGACCGCGAGATCGCCGCCAGCTGCGCCGAAGCGGTGGCGCACCTGGCGGCGCTGGGCCACCGCGTGGAGCGTGGCGCGCTCCCGCTGGACGTGGGCTTCGTGATGCAGGCGTGGCAGCAGATCGGCCAGGTGGGCCTGGCGGCGATGTTCGACGACCATCCCGACTGGGAGGCCCAGGCGAGCGCCAAGTACCGCGAGGCGGCCGAGGCCGGGCGCCGTGTGGGTGGTGCGCGCGTGTGGCAGATCATGGAGCGGGTGAGGGCGCTTCGGCGCGAGAGCGCCGCGATGTTCGAACGCTGCGACGTCATCGTGATGCCGGCGGCGGCCGCGCTGCCCTGGCCTGCCGACCAGGCCTATCCGCCGGTGATCGACGGCCAGCCCGTCGGCCCGCGCGGGCACGCGGCCTACACCGGCTGGGTCAACGCGGCCGGCCTGCCGGGGCTGGCGCTGCCGGCATCGCCTTCGCGCGAAGGGCTGCCGATCGGCATCCAGCTGATCGGTCCCTATGGGCAGGACGACATGCTCTTCGACCTCGCGGCCGCCTACGAGCAGCGTGCGCCCTGGGCCCACCGATGGCCCACACTGTGACACCCGCCACCTGATACCTCCCCATGGATCCCATCTCCAGCGCCGTCCAGGCACTCGTCCAGGCCCGCCGCAGTGGCGGTGCCGTCTCCGCCGCCCAGCATCCGCTGGCCGACGACGATGCGGCGTATGCCGTGCAGGCCGGCGTCGCGCGTGAACTCGGCTGGTTCGCCTCGGCACCCCCGAGCCACTGGAAGAGCGGCGGCCCCTCGCGCGAGGCGGTGCTGACGCATGCGCCGCTGCCGCCCCCGGGCGCGTGGGCCAGCCCGGCGTCGGGCAGCGCCTGGCCCTTGCGGCTGCGGGGCATCGAGGCCGAGGTGGCGCTGCGGCTCGGCCGCGATGTCGATGCGCGGCAGGCGGCCGGGCTGGACGTCGAGTCGGCGCGGGCCTGGGTCGATGCGATGTGCGTGTCGATCGAGATCGTCGAATCGCGCTGGGCCGAAGGCATCGAGGCCCCGGCGCCGTGCAAGCTCGCGGACCTGCAGTCCCACGGCGCCCTGGTGCTCGGCGCGTGGCGGCCCTTCGAGGCCAGGGACTGGGCCCGCCAGGTTTGCCGTGTGACGATCGGCCCCGGCGCCGAGCAGCGCTTCACCGGCACCCATTCGCTCGGCGATCCGGCTTTCCTGCTGCCGGCCTGGCTGCGCCATGCGACGCGGGACGGCGCGGTGGTGAAGGCCGGCACCGTCGTCACGACGGGCACCTGGTGCGGGCTGCCGTTCGCCCGGCCGGGCGACCTCGTGGAGGTGGTGTTTGACGGCATGGGCAGCGCGAGCGTGCGCGTGTAGCCACGACCCTGCAGGCGCCGCGGCCGACTCGATCACAATCTTGCAGGATCGGGGATACGGAGCACGGGATCGATGCCAACTGCACGGGTGGTCACCCTGGCCCATGTGGCGGCCGCTGCGGGCGTCAATGCGTCCACCGCATCGAAGGTGCTCAACGGCGATGCGGCGGTGCGGGTGGGGCCGGACACGCGGGCGCGCATCCTGGCGGCCGCCAAGGCCCTGGGCTACCGCCCCAATGCGCTGGCGCGCGGCTTGCGCACCGCGCGCTCGCACATGCTGGGCATCGCGGTGCCGCAGTTGGAAAACCCCGTGTTCCCCGAGATCATCCTCGGCGCCGAGACCGCGGCGCGCGAGCGCGGCTATTCGCTGCTGATCTCGCATTCCGGCGAGGCCGACGGCGATGCCCGCCTGTACGAGGCGCTCGCCGCGGTCAGCCGCGTCGACGGCCTGCTGGTGGCCACGCTGGAGGACGAGGCCGTGCTGGCATCGGCCCTGGCACGCAGCACCGTGCCCTTCGTGGTGATCAACCGCAAGCTGGAGGGCATCGCCAACCATGTGGTGTTCGACAGCTTCGCCGCCGCGCGCGTGGCCACCGAGCACCTGCTGTCGCTGGGCCACCGCCGCATCGCGCACCTCGCCGGCCGCACCGAGGGCTACAACGGCACGCGCCGGCTGGCCGGCTACCGGGCGGCGCTGGAAGCCGCCGGCCTCGTGTTCGATCCGTCGCTCGTGGTGGCCGCCGGCTACACCGTGGAGGGCGGCGAAGCCGCGATCCGCGAGCTGCTCGGCCGTGGCGCCGGCTTCACCGGCATCGTCGCGGCCACGGTGCTGACGGCGGCCGGCGCGATGAAGGTGCTCCATGCCACCGGGTTGCAACTGCCGTCGCAGATGTCGATCGTGGGCATCCATGACGCCGCGATCGCCGACATGCTGCATCCCCCGTTGACCACCGTGCGGCTGCCCCTGCGGGAGATGGGCTCGGTGGCGACCCACGGATTGATCGACCTGCTCGAGGGCCGCATCGGGCAGGTCGAGTGCACGCTGCCGATCGAGCGGCTCGTCGCACGGCAATCCTGTGCCGCCCCGCTAGGTAGTCGCCCCTAGCTAGAAGTCCCGAGGAGGTTCCCGTTGACGGCACGGGGGCGCGATCCGATGATTGGAAAATCGATTGCTCAACTCGGGCATCGCTTTATCAAGGAGTCCAGATGCCTTGTTTGACGTCACCACCGGTCCGCGCGGAACGGAGTGCGGCATGAGCCAGCCGCTGGCCCAAGGGCTGCGCGCGCAGCGGGCGCCGGCCTGGCTGGAGCCGCTGGCCGGCCTGCTCGGCGAGGGCCATCTGTTGACCTCCGCCGCCGACCTGTGGGCCTACGCCCGCGACCGCCTGCCCTACGCCACCTTCCACGTGCGTGATGGCGACCTGCCCGGCACCCTGCCCACCGCGGTGGCCTGCCCGGGCGGCATCGAGGAGCTGCAGGCCGTGGTGCGGCTGGCGCGCGCGCAGGGCGTGCCGCTGATCCCCTTCGGCGCAGGCTCGGGCGTGCTCGGCGGCACGGTGCCGCTGGACCATGAGCTGATGGTCGACCTGAAGCGCCTGAACCGCGTGATCGAGCTCAACGAGACCGACGCCAGCGTGACGGTGCAGGCCGGCATGAACGGCGGGCAGTTCGAGGCCTGGCTCAACGACCGCGGCTACACCTGCGGCCACCTGCCGCAATCGCTGTACATGTCGACCGTGGGCGGCTGGGCGGCGTGCCGCGGCGCGGGCCAGAACTCGACCCGCTTCGGCAAGATCGAGGACATCGTGCTCGGCCTGGCTGCGGTGCTGCCCGACGGCCGCGAGCTGCGTGTTCGGCCCGTGGCGCGCCGCGCGGTGGGCCCCAGCGTCAAGGACCTGCTGGTGGGCTCCGAAGGCAGCTTCGGCATCATCACCGAGCTGACCCTGCGCGTGTGGCGGCTGCCGGAAGCGCGGCACGGCGTCGTGCTGGGCTTCCCCTCGCTGCAGGCGGGGCTGGACGCGCTGCGCACGGTGATGCAGCGCGAGCTGCGACCGGCCGTGGTGCGGCTCTACGACGCCGAGGAATCGGCCCAGCGCGGCAAGGAGGCCGGCATCGGGGCCGCGCTGCCCATCCTGGCGATCCTCGAGTTCTGCGGGCTGCCCCGGCTCGCCGCGCTGGAGCGCGACCTGGCGCTCGAGATCGTGGCCGGCGAGGGCGGCGTGGTGCTCGCCGACGGCCCCTACCGGCACTGGATGCAGCACCGCTACGAGTCCTACTCGCCGCAGTGGCAGTCGCGCGACCACTTCATGGACACGATCGAGGTCACCGGCGGCTGGAGCCAGCTGCCGCAGATGTACGAGCGCATCCGCGACGGGTTGCGCGCGCTGTCGCCCGGCATGTACTTCGGCACGCACTGGTCGCACGTGTACCCGGAAGGCGCCTGCCAGTACATGACGCTGCGGCTGCCGCCGATGGCCCGCGACGAGGCGCTGCGCCTGCATCGCCAGGCGTGGGACGTGGCGCAGCGCGTGTGCCTGTCGCTGGGCGGCTCGATCAGCCACCACCACGGCGTGGGCGTGTTCCGCAATCCGTGGCTGAAGGAAGAGCTGGGCGTGGGGCTGGAGCTGCTGCAGGGCCTGAAGGACCACCTCGACCCCGCCAACCTGTTCGTGCCCGGCAAGCTCGCCCTGCGCGGGCGGGCAGGGGCGGTCGACATCGCCGCCGCCGGCGGCACCACCGGGGAGCATGCATCGTGATCGAAGGCCGGGACCTGTTCCGTTTCTGCGCCTGCTGCCCCAACCCCTGCCGGCGCGCGGTGCCGGCGGGCGACGACGGCCTGCAGACCGAATCGCAAACCCCGTCGGCGCTGTCGCTGATCGCGCTGGCCGTGATCGACGGCGCGTTGCCGTTCGACGAGGGCACGCGCCGGGCGCTCGCGCGCACCGCCGCCGCGCATGCCTGCCGGCCGGCATGCCCCTACGGCTTCGACATCGCGGGTGCGATCGATGCCTTCCGCAGCCAGCAGGAGCCGGCCGATGCACAGTCCCGCTGAGTCGTCGGTGCTGGGCATCGACATCGGTGCCGGCAGCCTGAAGACCACCGTCGTCGACGGCCTCGGACGCGAGCGCGGCAGTGCCTCGCGCGACTTCTCGACCCGCACGCCGCAGCCGGGCTGGAGCGAGCAGGACCCGCAGGACTGGTGGCAGGCGCTGTGCGACACGGTGCCCCGTGCGCTGGCCGATGCCGGCCTGCCGGCGTCGTCGGTCCGGGCGGTGGCGTTCAGCGCCGGCGCGCACACGCCGGTGCTCACCGACGCGCAGCACCGTGTGCTGCGGCCGGCCATCCTGTGGAACGACCAGCGCAGCGGCGCGGAGGCGGCCGAGCTGCAGCAGGCGCACGGCGCGCGCATCCTGTCCGTCGCGCTGAACCGGCCCACGCCCACCTGGACGCTGCCGCAGCTGAGGTGGCTGCGCCGCCACGAGCCGCAGGTGGCCGATGCGGTGCGGCACGTCTACGTGGCCAAGGACTGGCTGCGGGCGCAGCTCACCGGCGACTGGCACACCGACGTCACCGACGCCGTCGGCACGCTGCTCTGGGATCACGCCGGCCACCGCTGGTCGCCCGAGCTGTGCGCCATGGCGGGCTGGGACGTGTCCACCCTGCCGCCGGTGGTGGCGCCCACCGACGTGGTGGGGGCGGTGACCGAGGCGGCCAGCCGCGCCTGCGGCCTGCCGGCCGGCACGCCGGTGGTGTGCGGCACCTCCGACACCTCCTGCGAGTCGTATGGCGCGGGCTCCGATGCGCCCGGCTGCGGCGTGGTCAAGCTGGCCACGGCGGGCACCGTCAGCATCGTCGGCGACCAGCCGCGCGTGCACCCGACGCTCATCAACTACCCCTTCGCGATTCCCGGGCTCTGGTACACCATCACCGGCACCAACGGCTGCGCCTCGGCCCACCGCTGGCTGCGCGACCGCTTCTTCGCGCGGCCCGGCGACAGCGGCTCCGCCGTGTTCGCCGAGATGGACCGCCTGGCCGCGCAGGCCCCCGCGGGGGCCGACGGGCTGCTGTTCCATCCCTACCTGCAGGGCGAGCGCGCCCCCTACTGGGATCCGCTGCTGCGGGCCGACTTCGTGGGCATGACGCTGCGGCACGAGCCCGGCCACTTCGTGCGCGCGCTGTACGAGGGCATCGCGCTGTCGCTGCGCGACGTGCTGGGCGAGTTCCGCGCGCAGGGCCTCGACATGGTGGAGGCCCGCATCGTCGGCGGCGGCGCACGCAGCGCCACCTGGCGCCAGGTCGTGGCCGATGCGCTGGGCGTGCGCATCGTGCTGCCCGCGGTCACCGACGCATCGTTCGGCGCCGCGCTGCTCGCGGGCGTGGCCTGCGGCTTCTTCGAGGACGAGCGCAGCGCCGCGCGCCATGGCCAGGGCAGCCGTGCGGTGCACGAGCCCGATCCGGCGCGCAGGGCGCTCTACGACGACCTGTTCGGCCTCTACAAGGAAACGCAGCAGGCGCTGGCCGGCATCAACCACCGGTTGCACGACTTCGCGCGCAGCGCGGCGGCGGGAGCCTGAGGCATGGCCGAGATCGTTCTGAAGCAGGTCGAGAAGACCTACGGCAACGTGACCGCGGTGCATCCGCTGGACCTGCACATCCGGGACGGCGAGCTCACGGTGTTCGTGGGTCCCTCGGGCTGCGGCAAGTCGACCACGCTGCGCATGGTGGCGGGCCTGGAGGACACCAGTGCCGGCCAGATCCTGATCGGCGGCAAGGACGTGACGCGCCTGGAGCCGAAGGACCGCAACATCGCGATGGTCTTCCAGAACTACGCGCTGTATCCGCACAAGACGGTCTACGAGAACCTCGCGTTCGCGCTGCGCATGCGCGGCCAGGAACGCGCGCAGATCGAGCAGCGGGTGCAGTGGGCGGCGCAGATGCTGGGCATGGAGTCGCTGCTGCAGCGCAAGCCGCGGCAGCTGTCGGGCGGGCAGATGCAGCGCGTGGCGCTCGGGCGGGCGCTGGTGCGCGAGCCCGACGTGTTCCTGCTCGACGAGCCCCTGTCCAACCTCGATGCCAAGCTGCGGCTGCGCATGCGCGACGAGATCGCCCGGCTGCACCGGGCGCTGAAGACCAACATGATCTACGTCACGCACGACCAGGTCGAGGCGATGACGCTGGGCGATCGCATCGTCGTGATGAAGGACGGCCGCATCCAGCAGGTGGGCGCACCGCTGGAGGTGTACGACCGGCCGGCCAACCGCTTCGTCGCGGGCTTCATCGGGGCACCGGAGATGAACCTGCTGGACGGCGCCCTCGCGCGGGAGGGCGGCGTGCTGCAGGTCCGCTGCGGTCCGCTGCTGCTGCCGCTGCCGGCGCACCTGCAGCCTGCGTCGCCGGACGCCCGGCGCGTGGTGCTGGGCGTGCGGCCCGAGCATGTGCTGCCCGTGGCCGCCGGCACGCCCGGCGCGCTGGCGGCCAGGGCCGTGCAGGTCGAGCAGATGGGTGCCTACACGCTGGCCACGTTCGAGGCCGAGGGCCTGCGGCTGCGCGCGATGCTGTCGCGCGACGAGGCCGTGGCCTGGGGCGACACCCGCACGCTGGGCCTCGATGCGCAGCGCCTGCACCTCTTCGATTCCGAAACCGGCGCCTCGATGGGCCGGGCCTTGTCCAACCACGCTGGAGGATGACATGTTCGACCACGACAAGCGCAGCGCGGGCGCCCAACGCCGCCGCATCACCAAGGCACTGGGCGCCGCGGCGCTCACGGGTCTGGCCGCACCCTTCGTCAACGCGCAGCAGAAGACGCTGCGCTTCCTCAACTGCGAGCCGGGCCGCGACAACGTGCGCGCGATGAAGGTGGCCGCGGCCGAGTACGAGCGTGCCACCGGCGTGCGCGTGGTGGTCGATACCGTGCCGCCCGACCAGGTGTACGACAAGCTGCAGGCCTCGATCTCCGCCGGCACGCCCTACGACATCTCGGGCCTGATCTTCGTGGCCCACGTGGTGCTGCTGGCGCAGGCCAACAAGCTGGTGCCGCTGACGGAACTGATGAACCGCCACAAGTGGGGGCCGCGCATCCGCTTCCCGGTGAAGGGCCAGGACTACTGGTACCCCTACGACTACAACTTCTGCTGGATGTACTACCGCAAGGACCTGTTCGAGCAGAAGGGCCTGAAGGTGCCGACCTCCTGGGACCAGGTGCTCGACAACGCGAAGGCGCTGACCGACGGGCAGCGCTTCGGCATCTCGCACCCGATCGGCTCCAACGGCGCGGGCCAGTGGATGTCGATCGGCTACATGTGGGCCGACGGCGTGAAGCTGCTCGACGACAAGTTCGCGCTGCTGCTCGAGACGCCCGCGATGCGGCAGAAGTTCGCGGCCTACCTCGACTTCATGAAGAAGCTGTCGCCGTCGATGCCGCCCGGCATGTCGCAGGCGCTGTTCGCGACGGTGATCGGCCAGTACTCCGGCAACCAGGCGGCGATGGTGCCGTACGCCGGCCGGCTGATGGAGGTGCTGGAGGACCGCAGCCCCGAGCTGGCGGGCAAGACGGGCTTCTTCATGTACCCCGATTCGGCCGGCAAGCAGGTGGCGGTGAACCACGGCTACGACGGCTGGGTGGTGGTGGACACGCCGATGCGCGAGGAGTCGATGAAGTTCATGGCCTGGTTCACCGAGAACCAGTACATCAACTTCCTGCACTCGGCGCCGCTGCACTTCCAGCCGCCGCGCATGGACGTGTACGACGACCGCCGCTGGCGCGCGCACCCGCTGATCGAGAAGCACGGCGAGCTGGTCGACTTCATGCGCAGCATCCTCACGCGCGACGACGTGGTGATCCGCTCGGTGGACACCGAGGGCCCGGCGCCCGACGTGCGGCCCGGCAAGATGTTCGAGAGCTTCGGCATCATGGAGGCGCTGCAGAACCGCCTGCTGAAGGACATGCCGGCGCCGGAGGCGACCGAGCTCGCGGTGCGCAAGCTCAAGGCCGCGCTGGCCTGACGCGGCGGCGATGCGCGGCTTCACCACGCCCACCGACCGCATCATCCTGGCGGCCTTCGTGCTGTCGGTGGTGCTGGTCGGCGCGCTGATCGCGGTGCCGGTGCTGCACGCGGTGCAGCTGTCGTTCTACCAGGCGCAGTCGTTCGTCAGCGAGCGGCAGTTCGTCGGGCTCGCCAACTACACGCGGGTGCTGGCCGACCCGCTGTTCTGGAAGGCCTTTGCGCTCGGCCTCGGCTTCGCGGTGGTCGCGATGGGGCTGCAGCTCGTGCTGGGCATTGGCTTCGCGATGCTGCTGAACCGGCCGTTCCCGGGGCGGGCGCTGGTGCGCGGCGCCGCGGTGCTGCCCTACCTGCTGCCCACCGTGGTGATCGCGGTCACCGCCCACTGGCTGCTGGACGGCGCCTTCGGCCTCTTCACGCTCTGGGCGCAGCAGATGGGCTTCGGCCGGCCGGCCTGGTACGACCACCCGGTGTCGGCCGCGCTGCTGGTCATCATCGCCAGCGTGTGGACCTGGACGCCGTTCGTCACCATCACTTTCCTGGCCGGCCTGCAGACCATTCCCTCGAGCCTCTACGAGGCCGCGCGGGTGGACGGCGCCGGCGCCTGGATGCGCTTCTGGCATGTGACGCTGCCGATGCTCAAGCCGGTGCTGTTGGTGGTGGTGCTGCTGCGCTCGATCTGGATGTTCAACAAGTTCGACATCGTGTGGCTGCTCACCAAGGGCGGGCCGCTGGGCGCCACCGAGCACCTGCCGGTGCTGTCGTACCGCAAGGCCTTCAACCAGTTCGACGTGGGCGGCGGCGCGGCCGTGGCCACGCTGTCGTTCCTGGTGCTGTCCGTGATGATCGCGATCTACTTCTGGCGGTTTCCGCTCGACGACAAGGCGGCCTCATGATCGACCGACGCATCGGCGCCATGCCGTTCTGGGCGCGTGCCGCGCTGTGGCTGGGCACCGGCCTGATGTGCCTGTGGTCGCTGTTCCCGATCTACTGGATGGTGGTGTCGAGCCTGCGGCCGCCGCGCGACCTGTTCGCGCCGCCGAAGCTGCTGCCCGATCGCATCGACTGGCAGTTCGAGAACTACACGATGCTGCTGCAGCTGACCGACTACGCGCAGCAGTTCCGCAACAGCCTGGTGGTGGCCTCGGTGGTGGTGGCGGTGACGCTGGTGCTGTCGATCGTGATCGCCTACACCGTCACGCGCTACCGGGTGCGGGGCAAGTCGGCCATCGTCGGCGGCATGCTGTACGCCTACATGTTCCCGCCGCTGCTGCTGGCGATCCCCATGCTGTCGATCTTCGCGCGCATGGGGCTGGCCGACCACCTGCTGTCGGTGGTGCTGGCGCACTGCACGCTGACGCTGCCGCTGGGTGTGTGGCTCTTCTGGGGCTTCTTCAAGGGCATGCCCTTCGACCTGGAGGAGGCGGCGATGGTCGACGGCTGCACTCGGCTGGGCGCCTTCGTGCGCGTGGTGCTGCCGCTGTCGCTGCCGGGCATCGTGACGGTGGCGATCTTCGCGTTCCTGCTGTCGTGGACGGACTACGTCTTCTCGTTCGTGCTGGTCTCCAGCGATTCGAACCTGACGCTGCCGGTGGGGCTGGCCGCCATCCTCGGCACCTTCGATGCGCGCTGGGGCGAGGTGATGGCGGGCGCCACCCTCATCGCCGCGCCGCTGTTCGTGATCTTCGTGTTCCTCAGCCGCTATTTCATTCAGGGCCTGGCGGCGGGCGCGGTCAAGGGGTAGGGCGATGGACTTCGGGTTGCAGGGCAGGGTGGCGCTGGTCACCGGCGGGGCGCGCGGCATCGGGCTGGCCGAGGGGCAGGCCCTGGCCGCCGAAGGCTGCGTGCTGGCGCTGGTCGACCTGGACGGGGAGGCGGCCGAGGCCGCCGCTGCCGGGCTGCGGGCCGCGGGCGCCCGGGTCGAGCCCTTCGCGGGCGACGCCGCCGACGAAGCCACCGCGCGCCGGGTGGTGGACGAGGTGGTGCGGCGCTGCGGCCGGCTGGACATCCTGGTCAACAACGCCGGCATCGGCGTGAAGCCCGCCTGGCCTGTGGCCGACATGCCCTACGAAGCCTGGCAGCGCATGCTGGGCGTGCACATGGACAGCACCTTCCTCTGGTCCCGCGCGGCGATCCCGGCGATGGCCGCCCACGGCTTCGGCCGCATCGTCAACACCTCGTCGATGAACTTCACCGGCGGGGGCCGGCCCGGCGTGGCGCACTACAGCGCGGCCAAGGCCGGCATCGCCGGCTTCACCCGGACCCTGGCCAAGGAGGTGGGGGCGATGGGCATCACGGCCAACGCGGTGGCGCCGGGCTACGTGGCGACCGACCTCATCGCCGGCTTCACGCCGCAGATGCATGCGCTGCTCGCCCGGCAGAACCCGGTGGGCCGCACCTGCCGGCCCGACGAGGTGGCGGCCGCGGTGGCCTTCCTGTGCTCGCGGCAGGCGGCCTTCATCAACGGCGCGCTGCTGTGCATCGACGGCGGCCGCCGCGACTTCGCCTGGGAGGCCTGAATGGACGAGCCCGTCACGATCGGTGCGATGTGCGTCATCGGCTTCCCGGGCCGCTACGTGCAGGGCCCGGGCGCGTTGTCGCTGCTGGGCACGCTCACCGCGGAGCTGGGCGCGCGGCGGCCGGTGCTGGTCAGCGACGACGTGGTCGAGCGGCAGCTGGGGGACCGGGTGCCGCAGGCGCTGGCGGCCGCGGGGCTCCCGCACTGCCGGCTGCGCTTCGGCGGCGAATGCACGCGCGCGGCGGTGGCCGACCTGGCGGCGCAGGCGCGTGCCGCCGGGGCCGACGCGGTGATCGCGCTCGGCGGCGGCAAGACGATCGACACCGCCAAGGGCGTGGCGCGCGAGCTGGGCGCCGCGCTGCTGGTCGCGCCCACCGTCGCGTCCAACGATGCCCCGACCTCTCGGCTCATCGTGCTGTACGACGAAGCCCACCGGCTGGTCGGCGTCGACATGCTCGCGCGCAACCCGGACGTGGTGCTGGTCGACACCGCGGTCATCGTGCGGGCGCCGCTGCGCTTCTTCCGCGCCGGCATCGGCGATGCGATCTCCAAGCGCTTCGAGGCGGCGCAATGCGCGGGCTCGGGCGGTCGCAACTTCTTCGGCGGCCGGCCGCCGGACATCGCCGGCGTGATGGCCGATCGCTGCCATGCGGTGATCGTGCGGCACGGCGCGCAGGCGCTGGCCGCGGTGGCCGCGCAGCAGTGCGACGCGGCGGTGGAGGCGGTGACGGAGGCCACCGTGCTGCTCAGCGGCCTCGGCTTCGAGAGCGGCGGGCTGTCCCTGTCCCATGCGCTGCTGCGCGGGCTGACCGCGGTGCCGTCCCTGGCCGGCGCGCTGCACGGCGAGATGGTGGCCTTCGGGACGATGGTGCAGCTGCAGCTGGAGCAACGGCCCGAGGCGGAGCAGGCCGCGCACGCCGCGCTGCTGCTCGGCCTGGGGCTGCCGGTGACGCTGGAGGGGCTGGGCCAGGCCGAGTTGCCTGCCGGCCTGCTCGACGAAGTGGCCCGGCTGACGATGCAGGCGCCGTACATCGGCCACTTCGAGCGGCCCCTGACGGCGCCCGCCATCGCGCAGGCGGTGCTGGCCGCGGACGCGCGGGGACGGGCGCTGCAGGCGCAACGCCCCGCGGGGTGATCACGCCGTCGCCTCGGTGATGCGCCACAGGCGCAGCGCCACGTGGAGCTCCAGGGCGCGCGCCGCCACGCCCCAGTGGCCGAGCAGCGACTCGATCGTGATCAGGCGCTGGCGCATCGTGTTGACGTGGATGCCGAGCTGCTGCGCGGTGGTCTTGGCGTTCTGGTTGTTGTCGAAGTAGCTCAGCAGCGTGAGCGCCAGGTCGGTGCCGCGCTTGCCGTCGTAGTCCAGCAGCGGCCCGATGGTGGCGTGCATGAACTCCGCCAGGCTGGCGCGGTCGTGCGTCTCGAACAGCACCGAGTACAGCGCCAGCTCGTTCTGGCCGACGATGTCGCCGCGGATGCCCAGCTGCTCCAGCACGGGCAGCGCGCGCCGCAGCGAGGCGTACAGCCCCGGCAGCGCAGCCACGCCGCTCACCGGGCGCGAGAGCACGCCGCGGTGCACCGCACGCAGCTCGTTGCGCAGGCAGGCCTGCACCGCGAGCCGGACGTCGGCGGCCTGCGCGCCGTGGCTGAGGACGACGACCACGTCGTCCATCTCGTCGACCAGCGTCTGCGCCAGCGGCGGCAGGTGGCGCAGCCGCCGCGCCACGAAGCCCGCGCTGGGCGTCTCGGCGACCAGCAGCAGGAGCGACAGCGGCTGCGCAAGGTTGAGGCCGAAGCGCTCAGCCCGGTTCGCCAGCACCGCCGCGGCCTCCTGCCGGATCGAGACCAGCGAGCGCAGCAGCGTGGTGGCGCTGCGGCTCTTGTCGGCTTCGATGCGCTCCTGCGACAGCAGCACCACGCCCACGATGGCCGCGCTGCGCTCGAAGGTGCGCACGCTGAACTCGTCGCGTTCGCCGCGGTGGAACAGCGCGATGGCGCCCAGCACGTCGTGGCCGCCGAACACCATCATCACGCGGCAGGTCTCGTCGCCGATCCGGCAGGCCACCGCCGAGCGCCCGCTGCGCCGGCTCTCGCGCAGGGCCTGGCCGATCGCGGCGCTGTGCGCGCCGTTGGGCGAGTAGCCGAGCAGGGCCGGGCTGTCGTAGCCGTCGCACCGCCCGGCGCTCACTTCCTGCGCCGCCTCGTTCATCACCAGCACCGCGCCGTCCAGGAGCTGCGCTACGAGCTGGCACAGCGTGGCGAGCGAGGCCCCGCGCGCCAGCTGCGAGGTCATCTGCTCGTGCGCCTCGGCCGCGGCCTGGATGCTGCGCAGGTGCTGCTCGACCCGGGCACGGGACTGGCCGGCATGTTCCAGCGCCGCATTGGCGCGGTCGAAGTCGCGCGCGTTGCGCATCGCCACCGCCGCATGCGTGGCAAGCGCGCCCAGGATGGCGATGTCCTGCGCGGCGTGCGTGCGGTGGTAGCGGTCGGCCACGAACAGCAGGCCGATCACCTCGTGGTCGTGCACCAGCGGGATGCCCACCAGCGAGACGATGCCTTCGGCGCGGAAGGTGGCGTCCAGCGCGGCGTCGTGCTCGAAGCGGTCGTCGTTCAGGTAGTCGGTGGTGGAGAAGGGCAGCCGCGTGGACAGCACCACGCTGGCCACGCCGTGCTGGCGCCGCGCCACCATGTGCTGCGTGCTGTTGGCCAGCGCGCCGTCCACCACCACCACCCGGAACTCGTGGCGTTCGGCGTCGTAGATCGACAGCCACGCCACCTCGCCGCTCATCAGCCGGCGCGCCCGGCTGACGATGGCCTGCAGCAGGTCGGTCAGGTCGAGCCGGCTGGACAGGTCCTGCGTCGACTCGATGACCGCCAGCATGCCGCGCTCGCGCTGCTGCAGCTGCTCCATCCGGTTGCGCACCGCCATGGCCATGCGCACGGTCTCCACCAGGGCGTTGCGGTCGCCCGGGAGGGCGGGCGCCGCCTCCACCCGGGCCAGGCGCTGCGCGAACTCGTCCGCGCCGGCGCCCTGGTGCAGCAGCCTCACCAGATCGCAACCCAGGTACAGGATGTCGTCGGTCGGGGGACTGCTCTTCATGCGTGCTCCTGCGGGCCCGCAGGCTAGCAGAGGACGGCGCGGCCGCTCAGTTGGCGCAGGTGAAGGACGCCGCCGTGTTGGCGTCGCCCGAGCCCTTGTACTGCGGCCACTTCGGGTGGTCGCACAGCGGCCGCGTGCGGCCGGGCACGCCCGCGGTGTCGGTCGTCACCGGGTTGGCCGGCGCGGTGCCGTTCTCCACCCACCGCTCCAGGGCGGTCAGCGAGTCCCAGGTCGCGTTGAACGTGGTGCTCACCGCATGCCCGTAGCCGGGGACCTCGTAGTACCGCGCGAAGCTGTCGACCGCCGTGTCGCCGAAGGCGGCGCGCAGCCGCTGCCAGTACTGCGCGGTGGCGCGGGAGCTGACCAGCACGTCCGACAGGCCATGGGCCAGCAGCAGCTTGCCGCCGCGGGCCATGAAGGCGGAGAGGTCGCTGCTCACGTCCAGCAGGGTGCTCAGCTCGCTCAGGCGGGCGGCCCAGGGACCGGGGTTCTCCGGGTCCAGCGACAGGCTGTCGTAGGCGGTGTCCCGCGTCACGCCGTACCTGATCACCTGGTCGAGCTGCTGGCTGATGTAGGGCGCGGTGGGCGGCATCGGCATCGCGGGCGGCGTGGTGCCGAGGTTGAGGAAGGTGACCGTGGGCTGCAGTGGCGACGGGTTCGTGGTGATGCCCAGGTCGGCTCCCCACACGTTGTAGCCCGGATAGCCCTGCGAGCCGCTGGCGAGGAAGAAGTTGAAGCGCGTCTCGGTGTTCATCGTCTTCAGCGCCGCGATCTGCGCATCCGACAGGCAGGTGTCGCCGCTGTCCAGCCCGCCGGGGCAGCGCAGCGGCGCACCACGCAGCGAGGCGGTGGCGGGATCGAACACCGCGTTGCAGCGCACCTGGTTGCCGATGAGCCCGTCGGCCAGGCCGTCCAGCGCGTCGCAGGCCTCCAGCGCCGCGTCGCGCACCAGGACCCGCTTGGCCGTGTTGGGGTAGGCGCCGGGCTGCGCCAGCGCCCGGCTCGAGCGGTGTCCGCCCAGCATGGCCGAGAGCTGGTTCCATGCGGGGTACCACGCGATGATGCCGTCCCAGTCGGCCGGCCAGCGCTGGGCCACCGAGAGCGCCTCGCGGCCGCCGGTGGAGCCGCCGGCGAAGTAGGCCCGTGCGGGCTCGCCGGCCGCATAACGGGCCTCGATGACGAACACCGCCGCGTCGCGCGTCTTCTTCAGCGCCTGGCCGCCGAAGTTGCGCATCGCCTCGTCGTTCAGCTGGAAGCGCCCGTCCAGCGAGCCGGCGGCGTTGGCCTGGTGGCCGGAATCGCTGGCGAAGGTGGCGTAGCCGCGGCCCAGCGGCACGGGCTGGTCCGTCGGGCCGGCCGGCACGTTGCCTGCCACGTTGGGCACGGTGCCGTCCAGCCCGCCGCCGCCGAACATCACCGCCTTGCCGTTCCAGGCGGAGGGCAGCGCCACGCGGAACACGATGTTCGGCGCCGTGCCGTCGACCGGCGCGATGCTGCCGGTGACGCGGCAGTATTCGGGCAGCGCCGCCACCCCCGTGCCGGCGGCGGGCACCACCACCGCTTCGGTGATGCTGCCGCCCTGCGTCGGCAGGCCGATGGCGGCGGCGGGGATCGCGAGGCCCGCCAGGTCGGCGCAGGCCCGCGGCATGGCGGCCGGGGGGGCGGGCTCGCCGTCGCCGTCGCCGTCGCCGCCGCACGCGCTCAAGGCTGCCAGGCTCGCGCTGCAGATCAACAGCGTCAGGCTGCGCGGGTGTGCATTCTTCATCGTCGTCTCCTGTGGTCGTTGGAAAGGCCGGGACGATCGTAGGAAGGCCGGGGCGGTGCATGGGGGCCGATGCACTCGAAGAACACAGCGCACGGCCGCCGGCATGTGCGCCGGTGACATAGGGGCGCGGGCGATGCGCGGGGAGACTGCGGGCAACCGCCACGGAACACCTGCATGCACCTCCTCGACACCCTGCGCCCCGCCCCCGGCCTCCGGGTCCTCGTCACCGCCGGCGCCAGCGGCATCGGCGCCGCCGTGGCCGCGGCCTTCCGCGATGCCGGCGCGCGGGTGCACATCTGCGACATCGATGCCGCCGCGGTCGCCCGGTTCATCGCCGACCACCCGGGCACCACGGGCAGCGTGGCCGACGCCGCGGTGCCGGCCGATGTGGACGTGGTGTTCGACGACGTGCGGTCGGCGCTGGGCGGCCTGGACGTGCTGGTGAGCAACGCTGGCATCGCCGGCCCCACCGGCCCCATCGAGTCGCTCGACGAGAACGGCTGGGTGCGCACGATCGACGTCAACCTGAACAGCCAGTACTACTTCGCGCGCCGTGCGGTTCCGCTGCTGAAGGCCTCCCGGGCCCATCCCTGCCTGATCGCCATGGGCTCGGTCGCCGGGCGGCTGGGCTATCCGTTCCGCACGCCTTACGCGGCCAGCAAGTGGGGCCTGGTCGGCCTGTCGCAATCGCTGGCCATCGAGCTGGGCCCGCACGGCGTGCGCGCCAACGCCATCCTGCCGGGCACGGTGGAGGGCGACCGCATGAACGCGGTGATCGCGGCGCGCGCCGCGGCCACCGGTGCCAGCGTCGAGGCCACGCGCCAGGCCTACCTCGACAAGATCTCGCTGCGCCGCATGGTCACGACCGACGACGTGGCGGCGATGGCGCTGTTCCTGTGTTCGCCCGCGGCGCGCAACGTCACGGGACAAGCCATCAGCGTCGACGGCAACGTCGAGTACCTCTGACCGACCACCCCCATACCTACAGGAGACACGACATGACCCGCTTCCCCCGTTCCGCACGCACGTCCGCATGGACGCTCGCCCCGCTGGCCGCGCTGCTTGCAGGCGCCGCCCAGGCCGCGCCGGTGAAGATCGGCGTGCTCGAGACGCTGTCCGGCCCGCAGGCCTCGTCCGGCCAGGCCTACCGCGCCGCGGTGCGCTACGCGGTGGACAAGCTGAATGCCGCCGGCGGCTGGAACGGCGAGCCGGTGCAGGTGCTGGAGTACGACAACCAGGGCGGCCCGGCCGGCGCCTCCGACAAGCTCAAGGCCGCCATCGCCGACGGCGTGCAGATCGTGGTGCAGGGCGCCTCGTCGGCCATCGGCGGCCAGATCACCGAGGACGTGCGCAAGCACAACCTGCGCAATGCGGGCCGCGAGATCGTCTACATCAATGTGGGCGCCGAGGCCCAGGAGCTCACCGGGGAGAAGTGCAACTACCACCACTTCCGGTTCGCCGGCAATGCGCCGCTGCGCATCAAGGCGCTGGTGCAGGCGATGAAGCAGGCGCAGGCGCTGGGCGGCAAGGTCTACGCCATCAACCAGAACTACTCGTGGGGCCAGGACATGGAGCGCGCCATCGTCGACTACGCGCCCACGGGCGGCTACCAGGTGGTCGAGAAGACGCTGCACGACGTCAACAAGATCCAGGACTTCGCGCCCTACGTGGCCAAGATCGTCGCCTCGGGCGCGGACACCGTGCTGACCGGCAACTGGTCGAACGACCTGCTGCTGCTGATGAAGGCGTCGAAGGCCGCCGGGCTGAAGGCGCGCTTCGGCACCGTCTACCTGGACCAGCCGGGCAACCTGTCGAATGCCGGCGAGCTGGCGGTGGGGCACTTCGTCGCCCATGCCTTCAACCCCGAGGCCGGCGGCGCCGAGGGCGAGCGCTTCGTGGCCGACTACCGCGCCAAGACCGGCCACGACCCGGTGTTCATCGAGCCGCAGACGGTGTTCGGGCTGGAGATGGTGGGCGAGGCGCTCAAGCGCACGCGCCCCGAGAACGGCGCGCTCAACGTCAACGCCTTCGCCGCCGCGCTGGAAACCGCCCGGCTGAAGACGCCCATCGGCGAGATGAGCATGCGCGCGGCCGACCACCAGGTGCTGCTGCCGATGGTGGTCTCCGTCGTCGCCAAGGACGCGAAGTACAAGGTGGACAACACCGACCTGGGCTTCAAGCCGGTGAAGGTGTTCACCGCCGAGGAAGTGGCCGCCCCGGTGCAGGCCAGCTGCAAGATGCAACGCCCCCGCTGAGCACGCACGATGGATGCGATCGTCTTCGCGCTGCTCAACGGCACCATCTACGGCCTGCTGCTGTTCATGGTGTCGGCCGGGCTGACGCTGATCTTCGGGATGATGGGCGTGCTGAACTTCGCGCACGCCTCGTTCTACATGCTGGGCGCGTACTTCGCGTACACGCTGCAGCCGTGGGTGGGCTTCGGGCCCGCGGTGCTGCTGGCGGCCGTGCTGGCCGGTGCGGTCGGCATGGCGGTGGAGCGCTGGTTCCTGCGGCGCGTGCACCGCTACGGCCATGCGCACGAACTGCTGCTCACCTTCGGGCTCTCGTTCATCATCGCCGAGCTGATCAAGCTCTTCTTCGGCAACCACCCGGTGGACTACCGCGTGCCGCCCGCGCTGGACGGCTCGGCCTTCGCCATCGGCGCGCAGCAGTACCCGCTGTACCGGCTGCTGATGGGCGGTGTGGCGCTGGCGATGTTCGCCGCGGTCTACCTGCTGCTGACGCGCACCCGCGTGGGCATCGTCGTGCGCTCGGCCATCTACAAGCCGCACATGGCCGAGGCGCTGGGCCACAACGTGCAGCTCGTGTTCATGGGCGTGTTCGGCGTCGGCGCGATGCTGGCGGGCCTGGCCGGTGCGGTGGCCGGCGCCTTCTATACCACCAGCCCCAACATGGCGCTGGAGATCGGCGTGATGGTGTTCGTGGTGGTGGTGGTGGGCGGCCTCGGCTCGCTGGGCGGCGCGATGGCGGCCTCGCTGCTGCTGGGCACCGTCACCTCCTTCGCGGTGGGCGTGGACGCCAGCCTGGCCGACGTGCTGGCCTGGGTGGGTGCACGCGCCTGGGCCGAGGGCGTGGGCGGGCTGCTCACGCTCAAGGTGTCGAGCCTGGCCGCCACGATCCCGTTCGCGCTGATGCTGCTCGTGCTGCTGGTGCGTCCCCAAGGCCTGATGGGCGAGAAGGCCTGAAGCGATGCGCAGCCAATTCCTACTGCCCCTGGCGGGCGTCCTGGTGCTGGCCGTGCTGCCGGCGGTGCTGCCGAGCGGCCTGCTCAATGCCTCGGTGCAGATGCTGATCTCGGCGCTGTTCGCCTGCGCGTACAGCCTGCTCAGCGGGCGCGCCGGGATGCTGTCGTTCGGCCACGCGGCCTACTTCGGCGTGGGGGCGTTCGCCACCGCCCATGCGATGAACGCGCTGGGCGGCGCGGGCCTGCTGCCCACGCCGCTGCTGCCGCTGGCGGGCGGCCTGGTCGGCCTGCTCGTCGGCGTGGCGGCGGGCTGGTTCGCCACGCAGCGCGCGGGCACCGCGTTCGCGATGATCACGCTGGCCATCGCCGAGCTGCTGCATTCGCTGGCGCCGCAGCTGCCCGGCTGGTTCGGCGGGGAGTCCGGCGTGTCCACCATGCGCATGCCCGCATGGGGGCTGGACTTCGGCTCCACCGTGCACGTGTACTACGTCGCCCTCGCCTGGGTGCTGCTGTCGC
This sequence comes from Aquincola agrisoli, assembly GCF_036621135.1. NCBI lineage: Bacteria > Pseudomonadati > Pseudomonadota > Betaproteobacteria > Burkholderiales > Sphaerotilaceae > Aquincola > Aquincola agrisoli. Next base: position 39,704 of record NZ_JAZIBG010000056.1, on the reverse strand, counting down.
TGGCCTGCCTGTACTTCCACGCCCAGACGCCGCTGGGGCGGCTCACGCTGGGCCTGCGCGAGAACGCGCACCGGCTGCGCTTCCTGGGCTACGACGTGCACGGCCTGGGCGTGTCGGCCTTCGCGCTGTCGGCCATGTTCTCGGGCGTCGCCGGCGGCCTGCAGGTGCTGAGCAACGAGGCGGTGAACTACGTCGTGTTCGATGCCAGCGTCTCGGCGGCCGTGGTGCTCAACAGCTACATCGGCGGCGTGGGCACCTTCCTCGGCCCGGCGCTGGGCGCGGCGGTGATGACCTTCTTCGGCTATGCGGTGTCGGACACCACGCAGCTGTGGCTGCTGTACCAGGGCGTGCTGTTCGTGCTGGTGATGATGTTCGTGCCGCAGGGCATCACCGGCGTGTTCCTGGCCACCGGCGCGCTGATGCGCCGGCACGGAGCGGCGCGGGTGCTGCCCGGCCTGGCGGCCAGCGCGGCCGCGGTGCTGCTGCTGGCCGCGGGCACGGTGTTCCTGATGGAGGCGCTGCAGCGGCTGTGCTCGCAGGACTACCGCTCGCTGGCACGCATGGGCGAAGGCTGGCCGCCCCTGCAGTTGTTCGGCCGCGCCTGGGCGCCCGATGCGGCCTCCACCTGGCTGCTGCCCCTGGCGCTGCTGGCCGCCGGCGCCGCCGTGGCCCCGTTCGCACGCCGCCGCATCACCGACCTGCAGGAACAGGGCACCGCATGACCGATTCCATCCTCAGCCTGCGCGGCCTGCGCAAGTCGTTCGGCGCCACCGAGATCATCCGCGGCGTGGACCTGGAGCTGCCGGCCGGCGAGCGCCGCGCGGTGATCGGCCCCAACGGTGCCGGCAAGTCGACGCTGTTCCACCTCATCTCCGGCAACCTGACGCCCACCGCGGGCGAGGTGCTGCTGGACGGCCGGCGCATCGACGGCCTGCCGCCCCAGCGCATCAACCGCCGGGGCCTGGCGCGCTCGTTCCAGATCACCAACATCTTTCCCAGGCTCAGCGTGTTCGAGAACATCCGGCTCGCAGTGATGCGCAGCCACGGGCTGCAGTACACCTTCTGGCGTCCGGTCGGCCGCATCCGGGCGCTGCGCGAGGAGACCGACCGGCTGCTGGAGCGCGTGCGCCTGCAGCAGCATGCGCAGGAGCTGGCCGGGGAGCTCTCCTATTCGGGCCAGCGCTCGCTGGAACTCGCGATGACGCTGGCCAGCGATCCCCGCGTCATCCTGCTCGACGAGCCGATGGCCGGCATGTCGAACGACGAGACCGCGCACACCCTGGCGCTGATCCGCGAGGTGACCGAAGGCCGTGCGCTGCTGCTGGTGGAGCACGACATGGACGTGGTGTTCGCGCTGGCGGACCGCATCAGCGTGCTGGTCTACGGCCAGGTGATCGCCACCGGCACGCCGGCGCAGATCCGCGCCGACGCGGCGGTGCGCGAGGCCTACCTCGGCGAGCCGCATGACGAGGGCGCGGAGGTGGCGGCATGAACGGCACCGGAATCGCCGGCGAGCCGGCGCTGCTGCAGGTCGAGAAGCTGCACGCGCACTACGGCAAAAGCCACATCCTGCGCGGCGTGTCGATGTCGGTCGCGCGCAGCGAGGTGGTGAGCCTGCTGGGCCGCAACGGCTCGGGCCGCTCCACCACCCTGAAGGCCATCATGGGCCTGGTGGCGCCCACCGGCGGCCAGGTGCGGCTGGACGGGCAGGCGCTGGGCGGCCGGCGGCCGCACACGATCTGCCGCGCCGGCATCGCCTACGTGCCGGAGGAGCGCGAGGTCTTCGCCAACCTCAGCGTGGAGGAGAACCTGCACATGGGCGAGCAGGCGCCGGCCGGCGGTGCGCCGCGCTGGACGCTGGCGCAGATGTTCGACTACTTCCCCCGGCTGCGCGAGCGCCGCAACACCAAGGCGGGCAGCCTGTCGGGCGGCGAGCAGCAGATGCTCACCATCTGCCGCTCGCTGCTGGGCAACCCGCGCGTGATCCTGATCGACGAACCCACGGAGGGCCTGGCGCCGAAGATCGTGGCGCAGGTCAGCGAGTGCATCCAGGACATGCACCGCCGCGGCGTCTCGGTGGTGCTGGTGGAGCAGAAGCTGGCCATCGCGATGAAGGTCTCCACGCGTGTGTTCGTCATGGGGCACGGCCACATCGTCTTCGAGGGCACGCCGCAGGCGCTGCAGGCCGACACCGCGCTGCTGGCGCAGTGGCTCGCGGTGTAGCGGCCGCCCCGTGCCGAACCGTCCCGTCCTTCCACACCCGCCATCGAGGCCCGACATGCCCACCCCACCCGACAAGGTCATCATCTCCTGCGCCGTCACCGGCTCGGTCCACACGCCGACGATGTCGCCCTACCTGCCGCTGACGCCCGACCAGATCGCGGAGCAGGCGATCGAGGCGGCCGAGGCGGGTGCGGCCATCCTGCACCTGCATGCACGCGACCCGGCCGACGGCCGGCCGACGGCGGACCCGGCGGTGTTCACGCAGTTCGTGCCGCGCATCCGCGACGCCACCGATGCGGTGATCAACATCACCACCGGCGGCAGCACGCGCATGACGCTGGCCGAGCGCCTGGCCTACCCGCTGCAGGCGCGGCCGGAGATGTGCTCGCTGAACATGGGCTCGATGAACTTCTCCATCCACCCGGTGGCGCGCCGCATCGGCGAGTGGCAGCACGACTGGGAGAAGCCGTACGTGGAGGGCATGGAGGACCTGATCTTCCGCAACACCTTCGCCGACATCCGCCACATCCTGCGGGTGCTCGGCGAGGAGGCCGGCACGCGCTTCGAGTTCGAGTGCTACGACATCGGGCACCTCTACAACCTCGCGCACTTCGTCGACGAAGGCCTGGTGCGCGGGCCGCTGTTCATCCAGGGCATCTTTGGCATCCTGGGCGGCCTGGGCCCCGACCCCGAGAACCTGGTGACCCTGAGGGCGACGGCCGACCGGCTGTTCGGGCGCGGCGGCTACCGCTTCTCGGTGCTGGGCGCGGGCCGCCACCAGATGCCGCTGCTCAGCATGGCCGCGGTGATGGGCGGCCATGTGCGCGTGGGCCTGGAGGACAGCCTCTACCTGGGCCGCGGCCAGCTGGCCCGGTCGTGCGCGGAGCAGGTGCGCAAGATCCGCCGCATTCTCGACGAGCTGTCGCTGGACGTCGCGACACCGGCCGAGGCGCGCGCGATGCTGGGCCTGAAGGGCGCCGGCGCAGTGGCTTTTTGACGGAGTGGAACGCAAGCGATGAACAAGATGCTGGAAGGCCGCGTGGCGGTGGTGACGGGCGCGGGCGGCGGCCTGGGGCGTGCCCATGCGCTGGCGCTGGCGCGCCATGGTGCGCGCGTGGTGGTCAACGACCTGGCGACGGCCCAGGGGGAGGCGGCGGCGCTGGCGGTGGCCGGCGAGATCACCGCGCAAGGGGGCGAGGCCATCGCGCATGCGGGCGACGTCACCAGCTTCGCGCAGATGGAGGCGATGGCCGCAAGCGCGCTGGGCGCCTGGGGCCGGCTGGACATCCTGGTCAACAACGCGGGCATCCTGCGCGACCGCAGCTTCGCGAAGATGCCGCTCGACGACTTCAGGCTGGTGCTGGACGTGCACCTGATGGGATCGGTGAACTGCACGAAGGCGGTGTGGTCCGTCATGCAGGAGCAGCGCTACGGCCGCATCGTCTTCACCACCTCGTCGTCGGGCCTCTACGGCAACTTCGGCCAGTCCAACTACGGGGCGGCCAAGATGGCGCTGGTCGGGCTGATGCAGACGCTCGCCATCGAGGGCGAGCGCTACGGCGTGCGGGTGAACTGCCTGGCGCCCAGCGCCGCCACCGGCATGACCGAGGGGCTGCTGCCCGCCGAAGCGCTCGCCCGGCTCACGCCCGAGCGCGTGAGCCCCGGCGTGGTGGTGCTGGCCGGCGAGGACGCCCCCACGCGCACCATCCTGCTGGCGGGCGCGGGCGGCTTCGAGTGCGCGCACGTCACCATGACACGCGGCATCGCCATCGCGGACGACGAGCCGGCCGCGCAGGTGCTGGCCGCGCGCCTGGCCGAGGTCACCGCCCGCGAGGGCGAGGTGGTGCCGCGCCAGGGCTGGGAGCAGTACGAGCTGGAGGTGGCCAAGGCCGCCGGGCTGGCGGCCGCGTAGCCCAGTCTGCCTCACCGTAGGCGTTTCCGGCAAAAGGCGGAAGAATCGCGGCCACGTTCCATCAGACCGGAGCACCTCCATGCCGCTGCACCGCCGCTTCCTGGCCCTCCTGGCCCTCCTGGCCCTGGCCTGCCTGCTCGCCGCCCCGGCGGCGCGGGCGCAGGCGCAGGGCAAGTTCATCGTGATGGCGTCGACCACGTCGACCGAGCAGTCCGGCCTCTTCGGCCACCTGCTGCCGCTGTTCAAGCAGGCCACCGGCATCGACGTGCGCGTGGTCGCGGTCGGCACCGGCCAGGCGCTGGACATGGCCCGCCGCGGCGATGCCGACGTGGTGTTCGTGCACGACCAGCCCGCCGAGGAGAAGTTCGTCGCCGAGGGTTTTGGCCTGCAGCGCCGGGCGGTGATGTACAACGACTTCGTGCTGATCGGCCCGGCTGCCGACCCCGCCGCCACGCGCGGCAAGGACATCGCCGGCGCGCTGCGCAAGCTCGGCGCGGCCGGCGCCGCGTTCATCTCGCGTGGCGACAAGAGCGGCACCCACGCGGCCGAACTGCGCTACTGGCGGGCCGCCGGCATCGACGTCGCCGCCGCCAAGCCCGCCGGCTACCGCGAGTGCGGCTGCGGCATGGGGCCGGCGCTGAACATCGCCGCTTCGAGCAACGCCTACCTGCTGGCCGATCGCGGCACCTGGCTCAACTTCAAGAACCGCGGCGCGCTCGCGGTCCTCGTCGAAGGCGACCGGCGCCTCTTCAACCAGTACGGGGTGATGGTCGTCAACCCGGCCCGGCATGCGCACGTGAAGCTGGACCTGGCCCAGGCCTTCGCCGACTGGGTGGTGTCGCCGGCCGGGCAGGCGGCGATCGCCGGCTACAAGATCGGCGGCGAATCGGTGTTCTTCCCGAACGCGGGGTCTTGAGCCGCCGGGCCGCCGCGTCGGGCACCGCGGCCGCGTGCGCTGCGTGCGGGGCCTGAAGAAGGACGCGCCGGCCGTCAGCGCTGCAGGCTGCGCAGGTCCTCGGCCGTGTTCGCGTTGAAGAAGGCGGCCGCGTCGTCGAACAGCACCTCCACCGCGCGGTGCCGGGCCATCCACAGGCCGACCTTGCGCTCACCCTCGTGCAGGAACTCGCGCAGGCTCTCGGCGAGGCCGGCCTTCAGCAGGCAGAACACCGGATGCCGCTGCAGGCGGCCGTCTTCGAGCGTCGCGGCGATTGCGATGTCGGCATCCTCGCGCTGCAGCGCCTCGGCCAGGCGCTCGACCAGGTCGGGCGGGAAGTTCGGGCTGTCGCAGGGCACGCTCGCGAGGTAGGCCGTCTCGCAGTGCTCCAGCCCGGCAAGCAGGCCGGCCAGCGGACCGGGATGGTCGGGCAGGGGGTCGGGCCAGACCGGGGCGCCCATCGCCTCGTAGGCCGCGATGTTGCGGTTGGCGTTGACCATCATGCCGCCGACCTGCGGCGACAGGCGCAGCAGCGCATGCAGCGCCAGCGGCAGGCCGCGGTGGTTCTGCAGGCCCTTGTCGGCGCCGCCCATGCGGCTGCCGCGGCCGCCGGCCAGCACGAGGCCGGTGATCTCCTCACGCAGCAGGGTCATGTCTCTTGTCTCACGTTTCGAGCAGGTCGAAGCCCTGCGTCTCCACCTGGACGAAGGCCCGGGTGAGGGCGGCCACCGCGCGCCAGGCCTCGGCGCGCGGATGCGCCTCGACCGCGGTGCACAGGTCTTCCAGCCAGGGCTGCAGGTGGGTGCGGAAGAAGCGGCGCTGCTGCTCCAGATTGCAGACCGCGGCGTCGTCGCCGGCGATCAGGTAGCGCATCACCTCGCACAGGTAGGCGACGTGGTCTTCGGTTTCCGCGCGGCCGGCGTCGCGCCCGAGGCCCAGGTGCTGCAGGTCCTGGCGCAGCAGCGCGAGCGGGCGCTCGTTGAGGAAGCCCGTCAGGTAGAACGAGCCGTAGAGGAATACCTCCGGCTTGCCGACGCCGCCGAACAGCGCGTCGTGCTCCTCGGCGGCGGCCGCGGCCGTGGTGCCGCGCATCGTGTGCACGAGCGCCATCCACGGCGCCTCGAGGTGGCCGCCGGACTGCGGCGCCTCGGTCACCGCGACGCGGAACTGCGCGAGCAGCGCTTCGTCGGGCGGTGCCAGCCACAGCCGGGACAGCAGGCCGTAGAGCTCGGCCCGGGCCAGCTCTTCGCTGTCGCCTGCGCCGGGGGTGAAGTGCAGCGTGGCGTTCATCGGGGCAGCTGTTGGATGCGGACTTCGTCGGGGCGGGTGTGCAGGTCGATGACGCGGCAGTCGCCGCACATCTTCAGGCGCTCGGCCGCCGCGCCCTGGAACGCCGCGTGGCCGGCCAGCTTGCTCACCATGCGCTCGATGGCGAGCAGCGTGCCGAAGGGCTTGGCGCAGCGCACGCAGTGGAAGGGCGCCATCTCGTTGAGCACGCGCGGCGCCTTGCGGGCACGCCCGGCGTCGGCCAGCCACAGCCGGGGTTCGAGCGTGATGGCGTCTTCCGGGCAGGTGCTGGCGCACAGCCCGCACTGCACGCACTGCTTCTCGGTGAACAGCAGCTGCGGCCGCTCGGGGTTGTCGCCCAGTGCGCGCGGCGGGCAGGCGCCCACGCAGGCCAGGCACAGCGTGCAGCGGTCGGGGTCGACCTGCAGGCTGCCGAAGGGCGAGCCCGCCGCGGGCAGGGCGATCGCTTCGGCGGGCGCGGGCGCCGAGGCCAGCAGGTGCTCCAGCGCCAGCTCCAGCGTGCCGCGCTTGTCGGCCTGCAGCGCGAACGCGGCGGGGCGCGCCACGCCCTGGGCCGGCGGCGCGCGCAGCGCGGCATCGAGCGCCCGCGTGTCGGCCGCTTCGATGAGGCGCAGGTGTTCGCCGGCGTACCCCATGCCGCTCAGGAGGGCCTGGCCCACCGCGACCTGCTCGGCGAGGGCCTGCCGGTAGGGCGGCGCCTCGTCGCCCGTCAGCAGCACCCAGACCTGGCTGGCCCCGTAGGCGATGGCGGCCAGCCACAGGTCGAGCCCCGCGCTGGCCGGGTGCCACAGCGGCACCGGGAGCACGCGGGCAGGCACGCCGTTCAGCGTGCGGTCGAGGCGCGCGGCGCGGCCCAGCGCTTCGATGCGGGGTGTGCCGGCCTCCTCGCCGTGCAGCAGCAGCGCCGCGTCGCGGCCGCCCGCCTGCGCGTAGGCGCCCAGCAGGGTGCGCAGGCGCCGGCCCTGGTCGGCCATGCCGGGGTAGGCGTACGACAGCGCTCCGCTGGGGCAGACGGTGGTGCAGGCGCCGCAGCCCACGCACAGGTGCGGCTCGACGACGATGCCGCCGCCGGCCTTGCCGGCCCGGGCCTTGCCCTTGTTCGACGCATCGCTGCTGACGGCCTGCGCGGAGCAGATGTCGATGCAGGCGCTGCAGCCGATCTGCTCGTTGCGGCTGTGCGCGCACAGCCGCTGCTCGTAGCGGAAGAAGCGGGGCTTCTCGAATTCGCCGGTCATCTCGCGCAGGGCGAGCACCGCCTCCATCAGCGCGGTGCCGTCGCCGCCGGTGCGGAAGTAGCCCTGCGGCGGCTGGTGCATCCCGAGGGCGGGCGCGGCCTGCAGGTCGAGCACCAGGTCGAAGTGTTCGCGCACCACCTGCGGCGGCCGCGTGAAGTCGATCGCACCGGCCGCGTCGCACACGCGCACGCAGTCGCGGTGGCTGCGGCAGCGGTCCATGTCGACCTGGTAGCCCAGGCCGATGGCGCCTTCGGGGCAGGCCTCGACGCAGGCGTTGCAGCGGGTGCACAGGTCGAGGTCGATGGGGTTGGTGCTTTCCCATTCGGCCTCGAACCGCCCCAGCCAGCCGGCGAGCCGGGTCAGCCGGCCGTGGTGCACCGGGCGGTCGTGGTTCTGCGCGATGTGCCCCCCGTCGACGAGCAGCGTCGCCTCCATCTGGCTGCCCAGCAGCAGGGCGGCGCGTTCGGCGGCCTCGGCGGGGCCGATGACGAGGCAGCGCCCCGACGAGCGGTAGCCCACGGTGGCCACCGGCTCCGGCGGCGGCAGCTGGGCCGCGGCCAGCAGCGCGGCGATCTTGGGCGTCGCATGGCGCGCATCGCGCGACCATCCGCCACTTTCGCGGATGTTGACGAAGCGGATCGGCCGTTCGTCGAGCGCGGCGGCGCCTTCGGTCTGCTGTGCGAGTTCGAGGAAGAGCGGCCGTTCCTGCGTGCAGGCCACGAGCAGGTCGTCGCCCGCGCCGGTGGCGATGGCCGCGCGCTGGAAGGCGCCGGCCTCGCGTCGGCAAAGCAGGCTGTGGACGTGCTCCAGCCCGTCAGTGCTGGCCCCCGGCGTCGCCGCCAGGGCCTGGCTCAGGGCCGGCGCGTCCAGCGGCATCGTCCGGTTGCAGTCGCAGATCAGTGTTTTCATCGGGGTCGGGCGGTGGCTGGACCGGGTCTTCGTCGAACAGGCCGAGAAGGTGGGATTGGCGCAGCTGCTTCAGCATGCCGGCCGGGAGGGGATCGGGCGTGTTGTAGTCGTCGATGTAGGTATCGAGCCCGTCCATCACGTTGAAGTGCGGGTTGCTGAAGAGCTTCCTGAGGGCGGCGTTCCGCACGTCGCTGCCGACGCCCCGCGCGACGAAGCGTGCGTAGTCCGACTCGTGGGTGAGCGCGGCCACGTCGTCGAGCGTGGGCAGGGGCGGGGCGGGCGCTTCGGCCGGCGGCGGCGCGCCCGCTGCCTCGGCCGCGGCCGAGGCCAGCGGCTGCCCCGGCGGGACGGGCGCGGGCCGCACGGCGGCGGGCGCCGGCGGCGCCTCGGGCAATGCCGCGCCGTGCTGCGACAGCACCTTGCGCCGCGACCAGCGCGACAGGAACCCGGCCCCGTCGTCCGCCATGTCAGCGGCGCTCCGGGGCGCGGAACGAGGCCGGCCGCCTGCGCTGCTTGGGCTCCGGGCGGTAGTGCGCATCGGTGTAGGCCTGCAGCCAGGCCGTGACGTCGGCGGGCAGCGGCACGTTGTCGACACGCTCCTGCGCATCGAGCAGGCGCCCCGCTTCGTTGTACGACAGCGTCACCATCTCGGGCCAGGCCTGCGACGGATCCGCATCGCTGCAGCGCCACATGACGAACCAGACCGGCGCGCCGGAGGTGAGGTTGAGGTAGTAGCCCTCGGCTTCGTCGCGGTGCAGCGACACGGTCAGTCCGGGGAAGAGGAACTGCGCCAGGTGGCCGTCGTCGCGCAGCTGGCGCGGCGCCTCGCCGAAGAGGCCTTCGTCGAGCAGGACGTCGGCGATGCGGAAGCCCCAGGCCTCCCAGCGGTTGGGCTGACGGCGGCGCTCGATCAGCACCGCGGCGTGGAGCGAGGGCGTGCGTTCCATGTCGGCCGATTATTGGCCTGGCTGACGAGGCGGGCGGCAACCCGAGGTGTCTGCTCGGGTTCGTTGGGGTGTGACCCTATTGCCCCGGATGGGTGCCCTAAGATCATATGAACTGCGTTGCATGCCCGACAGGGTAGCCAAGTATTCGGAGATGCCGATGAGCAAGAGCCCCAATACGGTAGCCACCACGACGACCCCCGCGCCTTCCAGCCCCGTCAGCCGCCGCGGCGTCGTGGCTGGTGCGGGCGTCGCAGGCGCCGCCGCCGCGGCCGCGATGCTGCTGCCGCGCGGCGTCCAGGAAGCGGTGCCGGCCACGGCCGCGGCGGCACCGGACGCCCCGAAGTCCGGCGGCGGCTACCAGCTCACCGAGCACGTGCTGCGCTACTACAGCACCACGCGGGTCTGACGGCGGCCACGCTATCGCCGGCCCCAGGACGAACACAGGACCCCGCCATGCTGCTCACCCGCAAGTCCACCTCCCATGCCGCGGCGCCGTCGAGCCTGGTCGCCAGCCTGGCGCGCGGCGTCTCGCGCGCGGTGCCGACGATGGACCGCCGTGCCTTCCTGCGCCGCTCCGGCCTGGGCGTGGGGGCCGGGCTGGCCGCCTCGCAGCTCACGCTCGTCAAGAAGGCGGCAGCGGCGGACCCGGCCGCGCCGGCCGGCAGCGGCAAGATCGAGGTCAAGCGCACGGTGTGCGGCCACTGCTCGGTCGGCTGCGCGATCGACGCGGTGGTCGAGAACGGCGTCTGGGTGCGCCAGGAGCCGGTGTTCGACAGCCCGATCAACCTGGGCTCCCACTGCGCCAAGGGGGCGGCGGTGCGCGAGCACGGGCACGGCGAGTTCCGTCTCAAGTACCCGATGAAGCTGGTCGACGGCAAGTACCAGCGCATTTCGTGGGACGTCGCGCTGAACGAGATCAGCGCCAAGATGCTGGAGCTGCGCAAGCAGAGTGGGCCCGATTCGATCTTCGTCGTCGGCTCGTCCAAGCACAGCAACGAGCAGGCCTACCTGCTGCGCAAGTGGATGTCGTTCTGGGGCAGCAACAACTGCGACCACCAGGCCCGCATCTGCCACAGCACGACCGTCGCCGGTGTCGCCAACACCTGGGGCTACGGGGCGATGACGAACTCCTACAACGACATGCAGAACGCCAAGGCGGCGCTGTTCATCGGCAGCAACGCCGCCGAGGCGCACCCGGTGTCGATGCTGCACGTGCTGCACGGCAAGGAGAACGGCTGCAAGCTGATCGTCGTCGACCCGCGCTTCACCCGCACCGCCGCAAAGGCCGACGACTACGTCCGCATCCGCTCGGGCACCGACATCGCCTTCCTCTTCGGCGTGCTGTACCACGTCTTCCAGAACGGCTGGGAAGACAAGAAGTACATCGAGGACCGCGTCTACGGCATGGACAAGGTGCGCGAGGAGGTGCTCGCGAAGTGGACGCCCGACAAGGTGCAGGAGGTCTGCGGCGTCGACGAGGCCACCACGTACCGCGTTGCCAAGACCATGGCCGAGAACCGTCCCAGCACCATCGTGTGGTGCATGGGCCAGACGCAGCACACCATCGGCAACGCGATCGTGCGGGCCTCGTGCATCCTGCAGCTGGCGCTGGGCAACATCGGCGTGTCCGGCGGCGGCGCGAACATCTTCCGCGGCCACGACAACGTGCAGGGCGCGACCGACGTGGGCCCCAATCCCGACTCCCTGCCGGGCTACTACGGCCTCACCGAAGGCTCGTTCAAGCACTTCGCCGCCACCTGGGGCGTCGACTTCGACTGGGTCAAGCAGCAGTACGCGCCGGGCATGATGACCAAGCCCGGGATGACGGTCTCGCGCTGGATCGACGGCGTGCTGGAGAAGAACGAGCTGATCGACCAGGACAGCAACCTGCGCGGCCTCTTCTTCTGGGGGCACGCCCCGAACTCCCAGACCCGCGGCCTCGAGATGAAGCGGGCGATGGACAAGCTCGACCTGCTGGTGGTGGTCGACCCGTTCCCTTCGGCCACGGCCGCGATGGCGGCGATGCCGGGCCAGGCCGAGGACCGCAACCCGCAGCGCGCGGTCTACCTGCTGCCGGCCACCACCCAGTTCGAGACCAGCGGCTCGTGCACGGCCTCCAACCGCTCGGTGCAATGGCGCGAGAAGGTCATCGAGCCGCTGTGGGAGAGCCGCACCGACCACATGATCATGTACCAGCTCGCGCAGAAGCTGGGCTTCGACAAGGAGCTGGTCAAGAACTACAAGATGCAGCAGGTCAAGGGCATGGACGAGCCCGTGCCCGAGGACATCCTGCGCGAGGTCAACCGCAGCGTCTGGACCATCGGCTACACCGGCCAGAGCCCCGAGCGGCTGAAGGCGCACATGCGCAACATGAACGTCTTCGACATCAAGACGCTGCGCGCCAAGGGGGGCATCGACAAGGAGACCGGCTACTCGCTCGACGGCGACTACTTCGGCCTGCCCTGGCCCTGCTGGGGCACGCCGCAGATGAAGCATCCCGGCACGGCCAACCTCTACGACACCAGCCTGCACGTGATGGACGGCGGCGGCAACTTCCGCGCGAACTTCGGCGTGGAGCGCGAGGGCGTCTCGCTGCTGTCCGCGGAGGGCTCGCACAGCAAGGGCGCCGACCTGACGATGGGCTATCCGGAGTTCGACCACCTGCTGATGAAGAAGCTCGGCTGGTGGAACGAGCTCTCCGCGGAGGAGCAGAAGGCCGCCGACGGCAAGAACTGGAAGACGGACCCGACCGGGGCGATCATCCGCGTGGCGATGAAGAACCACGGCTGCCATCCGTTCGGCAATGCCAAGGCGCGTGCGGTCGTCTGGAACTTCCCCGACCCGATCCCGCAGCACCGCGAGCCGCTGTACAGCACGCGCGCCGACCTGGTGGACAAGTACCCGACGCACGACGACAAGAAGGCGTTCTGGCGACTGCCGACGCTGTTCAAGAGCGTGCAGGAGCGCAACAAGGACATCGGTCGGACCTACCCACTGATCATGACCAGCGGCCGGCTGGTCGAGTACGAGGGCGGCGGCGAGGAGACCCGCTCCAACCCGTGGCTCGCCGAGCTCCAGCAGGAGATGTTCGTCGAGATCAACCCGAAGGCGGCCAACGACCGCGGCATCCGCAACGGCGAGTACGTGTGGGTCAAGACGCCGCCGATGCAGGCGCTGGCCGGCTTCAAGGGCATCCGCGTCAAGGCCCTGGTCACCGAGCGCGTGGGGGCGGATACGGTGTTCCTGCCCTTCCACTTCTCGGGCCGCTGGGGCGGGGTGGACCTGGCGCAGTACTACCCGGAAGGCGCCATGCCCATCGTGCGCGGCGAGGCGATCAACACCGCCACCACCTACGGCTACGACAGCGTCACGATGATGCAGGAAAGCAAGACCACGCTCTGCCAGATCGAGAAGGCCACGGCCTGAGGAGACTTCATGGCTCGAATGAAATTCATCTGCGACTCGGAGCGCTGCATCGAATGCAACAGCTGCGTCACCGCGTGCAAGGCCGAGCACGAGGTGCCGTGGGGCGTCAACCGCCGCCGGGTCGTCACGCTCAACGACGGCCTGCCGGGCGAGAAGAGCATCTCGGTCGCCTGCATGCACTGCAGCGACGCGCCCTGCATGGCGGTGTGCCCGGTGGACTGCTTCTACCGCACCGACGAGGGCGTGGTGCTGCACGACAAGGATGTCTGCATCGGCTGCGGCTACTGCAGCTACGCCTGCCCGTTCGGTGCGCCGCAGTTCCCGAGCAACGGCACCTTCGGCCTGCGCGGCAAGATGGACAAGTGCACCTTCTGCGCCGGTGGCCCCGAGGAGCACGGCAGCCAGGCCGAGTACGAGAAGTACGGCCGCAACCGGCTGGCCGAAGGCAAGCTGCCGGCGTGCGCCGAGATGTGCTCGACCAAGGCGCTGCTGGGCGGCGACGGCGATGTCGTCGCCGACATCTTCCGCAACCGCGTGCTTGTGCGCGGCAAGGGCAGCGAGGTCTGGGGCTGGGGCACCGCCTACGGCAAGCCGTCGGAGAGCGGCATCGGCCAGCCGAAGCCGGGGACTGGCAAGTCATGAGGGCGCGCACGCACCGATGGGCGTCGCCCGCACTGCTGGCGTTGTGCGCGGCACTCGCGGCGTGCACCGAGCAGCCGCAGGTCGCGGGCACGCACCGGGCGCACGAGCAGGCCTGGCAGGGCAGCCGGCAGCCGGGCTTCAACGCGTCGGGATGGAAGGCCAGCGACCAGGCGGCTTGGGAGCAGCAGATCCGCAGCCGCACGCAGGGCCAGAACGAGTATTCCCGGGCTGTCGGGCAGCCCTAGAGCCAGCGAGGTGCCGCCGATGAGATCCGCCTCCCTCCTGCTGCAGCGTTGCTGGCTGGCCGCGGCACTGGCGCTGGCGGCGGCCGGCGTGACGGCGCAGCAGCCGCCTGCCGAGCCGGTCGCGGGCCCGCCTGCCGGCTTCGTCGCGCCGGCCGAACCGAAGCCCGACGAGACCAACGCCCAGCGCGCCAAGTCGCAGCCGGGCAACAACGCGCCGTTCTGGCGCGGCGTGCGCGAATCCGGGCACCAGGAAGGCTTCACCAGCTTGCCGGGCGTGGAGAAGGGCGTGCTGATCCAGCGCTTCGTGCAGTACCCGGGCTCGCGCTTCACCACGGCCGGCGAAGCCTGGCGCGAGGTGCGCAACCGCTGGATCATTCCGTACGGCGGTTCGCTGCTGCTGATCGCGCTGCTGGCCATCGTGCTGTTCTACTGGCGCCGTGGTGCCATCGGCCATGGCCCCGAGGCCGAGACCGGCCGCAAGATCGAGCGCTTCACGCCGTTCGAGCGTGCCGCGCACTGGTCCAACGCGGCGGCCTTCGTCGTGCTGGCGGTCTCGGGCATCGTGATGGCGTTCGGCAAGTTCTTCCTGTTGCCCTGGATGGGCGCCTCGCTGTTCGGCGCGCTCACCTACGGCCTGAAGACGCTGCACAACTTCGCCGGGCCGCTGTTCGCGGTGTCGCTGCTGATCGTCTTCCTCACCTTCGTGCGCGACAACCTGCCGCGCCGCGAAGACCTGGCCTGGCTGCGACGGGCCGGCGGGTTGTTCGGCGGCGCCGAGGTGCCGTCGCACCGCTTCAATGCCGGCGAGAAAATCGTGTTCTGGGGCGGCGTGCTGCTGCTCGGCGGCCTGGTCGTCGGCTCCGGGCTGGTGCTCGACAAGCTGCTGCCCGGCCTCGACTACACCCGCGGCGAGATGCAGATCGCCCACATGATCCATGCCAGCGCCGCGGTGCTGATGATGGCGATGTTCCTCGGCCACATCTACCTCGGCACGATCGGCATGCGCGGCGCCTACCGGGCGATGCGCGACGGCGAGGTCGACGAAGCCTGGGCCCGCGAGCACCATGCGCTCTGGGAGGCCGACATCCGCGCCGGCAGGATCCCGGCGCGCCGCTCCCGGCCCGCCGCAGCGGCCGGCGTGCCGCGCCAGGCCTGAACCACCACGGGGTGCCCATGAAACGAATCGCCTCGCTCTCCCTGCTCGCGATGGCAGCAGCCGGCTCCGCTGTCGGCAAGCTGCCCGAGCCCTCACCCGAAGCCAAGGCCAAGGCGGCCGAGACCGCCGCACGGACGGCATGGTCCGGCAAGGTGGCCGACTACCAGTTGTGCCAGTCGATGGACAAGGTGGCGGCGGCCTACCATGCGCAGGCGAAGGCGGCGGGCAAGGACGTGCAGCCCGTGGCGACGCCGGCCTGCGTCGATCCGGGCGCCTTCAGCTACACGCCGCCGGAGGCCAAGCCGATCGAGGCCGCGGGCGCCCATTCGCCGCCGCAGACGGCCACCTCGCCGCCCAGCACGACCGAGCCCGCGGCGTCCGCTCCCAAGCGGTGAGGCTTCCCCGAT
Organism: Aquincola agrisoli; assembly: GCF_036621135.1. NCBI lineage: Bacteria > Pseudomonadati > Pseudomonadota > Betaproteobacteria > Burkholderiales > Sphaerotilaceae > Aquincola > Aquincola agrisoli. The sequence goes on along the minus strand of NZ_JAZIBG010000056.1, from coordinate 24,360 downwards.
GAGCGCTGGCAGCACCGCGCGGGCACGACCCCTCGCCGGGCGCAAGCCCTTCCTGACCGCGGCGGGCGCGCCGTTGACGCGCGAGATCGCCATCCTCGACGAGTTCGGCGAGCGGCGCGGCATCCACATCCCGGCCGAGCGCCCGTTGACCGTGTACGTCGACAAGCGGGAGCTGGTCACGCTGATGACGCTGGGCGCCTCGCCCGAACTGCTGGTGCTGGGTTACCTGCTGAACCAGCGGCTGATCGCCTCGGCGGACGAGATCGACGCGATCACCGTCGACTGGGAGGTCGAGGCCGCCGCGGTGCAGACGCGTGGGGGCATCGGCGACATCGACGCTCGCACGGCGCGGCGGATCGTCACCACGGGCTGCGGGCAGGGCACGGTGTTCGGTGACCTGCTGACCGCCCTGGATGCCGTGCGGCTGCCGGGCGCGCAGGCCGCGCGCATCCGCCAGGGCACGCTGCACGGCCTGCTGGAGGTGGTGCGCCAGCAGAACAGCATCCACCGCAAGGCCGGCTCGGTGCATGGCTGTGCGCTGTTCCGCGGCGCGGAGATGCTGATGTTCATCGAGGATGTCGGCCGGCACAACGCGATCGACACCATCGCCGGCTGGATGGCGCTGAACGGCGTGGAAGGCGCCGACAAGGTCTTCTACACCACCGGCCGGCTGACCAGCGAGATGGTCATGAAGTCGGCCCAGATGGGCGTGCCCATCATCGTGTCGCGCAACGGCGTGACCGCGATGGGCTATGACATGGCGTCGAAGCTGGGCATGACGCTGTTCGGCCGGGCCTCGAACCGGCACTTCCTCTGCTACACCGGCTTCGAGCGCTTCGATGCCGAGCCCGAGCCGCAGCGTGCCCCCGTGCGCGTCGTGGCCGGTGGCTGAGGCGGGCGGATCAGGCCAGTCCGTCGAAGAGCCAGACGTCGACGAACTCGCCCGCGGCCACCGAGCCCTGCTCGTGTCCGAGCACCAGCAGCGCGTTGGCCTCGCTCATGCTGCGCAGGATGCCGGCGCCCTGGGTGCCGGTGGTCTGCACCTGCCAGCCCTCGGTGCCCGGGCTGACCACGGCGCGCTGGAACTCGGTGCGGCCGGGGCGCTTGCGGATCGGTGCCACGCTGCGTGCCCGCAGCACCGGCAGCGGCTGCGGCGTGGCGCCGGCCAGCTGCAGCAGCGCCTCCCGCGCGAAGACGTAGAAGGTGACCAGGGCGGCCACCGGGTTGCCGGGCAGCGCGAACAGCCAGCGCGGGCCGCCGTCCGCAGCGCGCAGCGGGCCGAACGCAAACGGCCGGCCCGGGCGCATCGCGACCTTCCAGAACGCGACCTCGCCCAGGCGGGCCAGCAGCGCGCGGGTGTGGTCGGCCTCGCCGACGCTGACGCCGCCGCTGGTGAGCACGGCGTCGGCCTGGGCGATGGCCTGTTCCAGCGTGGCCTGCAGCGCAGCGGGGTCGTCAGGCACCAGCCCGAGGTCGACCACCTCGACGCCGAGGCGCTGCAGCGCGGCGCGCAGGCTGCTGCGGTTGCTGTCGTAGACGCAGCCGGCGTCGAGGGCCTGGCCGGGCGAGCGCAGCTCGTCTCCGGTGGAGAAGAGCGCGACCCGCAGCCGGCGCCGCACCCGCACCGACTCGATGCCGAGCGAGGCGATCAACCCCATGTCGGCCGGGCGCAGCAGCCGGCCGGCATGCAGGGCCGGCCGGCCTGCGCTCAGGTCTTCTCCGCGGCGCCGGCGGTTGTCGCCGCGCCGGACCGCCCCCGGCTCGATGCGCACCCGCCCGTCGCCGGCCGAGGCCAGCTCCTGCGGCACGACGGTGTCGTGGCCGGGCGGCATGACGGCGCCGGTCATGATGCGCAGCGCGGCCAGCCGGTCGGGCACGCCGGCGAACGGCTGGCCGGCATAGACGGTGCCCTGCACCGGCAGGTCGAGCGGGGCGTCGTCGCGCAGCAGCGCGCCGTCGAAGGCGTAGCCGTCCATCGCCGAGTTGTCGTGCGCGGGGACGTCGATCGGGGACAGCAGGTCCTGCGCCAGTACACGGCCGAGCGCCTCGGGCAGGTCGACGGTCTCGTCGCCGGCGATGGGCGTCAGCGAGGCGGCGATGGCGGCGCGTGCTTCGGCGACGCTGAGGTTCTTGTCGCCCGCGGCGAGCGGGGAAGGGCCGAGTTCCGACATGCGGTGGTGTCCGTGCTGGGTACAGTGCAGGCTCGATTCTGCCCATACCGGATGCCCCGCCCGACCGCATGAACACCGTCGCCGACAGCCTGCGCCTGGCGCTGCAGCTCATCGGCGGCGTCGATGCGCAGCTCGTGAGCATCGTGACCCTGTCGCTGCAGGTCAGCGCGACCGCCTGCATGCTGGGCGCGGCCATCGGCCTGTGGCTGGGGGCGTGGCTGGCGGTGGTGCGCTTCCCGGGCCGCAACGTTCTGGTGTGGCTCATGAACACCCTGCTGGCCCTGCCCGCGGTGGTGGTCGGGCTCACCGTCTACCTGCTGTTGTCGCGCGCCGGGCCGCTGGGCAGCTGGGGCATCCTGTTCACACCCGCGGCGATGGTGGTGGCACAGACCATCCTGGTCGTGCCGCTGATCGCGGCGCTGTCGCGGCGCCTGGTGCAAAGCGGCCTGGAGGAGGGGGGAGACCAGCTGCGTTCGCTGGGCGCCAGCCCGCTGACGGCCGCCGGCCTGCTGCTGCTGCACGAGCGGTTCGGCGTGCTGACGATCCTGCTCACCGCCTTCGGCCGGGCGGTGGCCGAGGTGGGCGCGGTGATGATCGTCGGCGGCAACATCGACGGCGTGACACGCGTGATGACCACCGCGATCGCGCTGGAGACGAGCAAGGGCGACCTGCCGCTGGCGCTGGCGCTGGGCCTGGTGCTGCTGATGGTCGTCGGCCTCGTCAACCTGCTGATCGGCGGGCTGCAGCTGCGCGCGGCGGTGCCTGCTTTGGCGGCCGCCCCGGCCGGCGCGGCGTCCTGCCGGCCGCCCGGCGGCACCGCGGCCGGGCCGCGGCCGGCCGGCCTGCCGCTCGTCGAGCTGGCGCAGGTCGAGGTCCGGTTCGCCGGCGTGACGGCGCTGCAGGGGCTGACCCTCACACTGCGCCGCGGCGAGCGCCTGCTGCTGGTGGGTGCCAATGGCTCGGGCAAGTCGACGCTGCTGCGGGTGCTGCACGGGCTGCAGCCGTTCGATGGGCGCTCGCGGCGGCATCCGTTGCAGCCGGAGGGGCGGGCGCCGGTGGTGGCGATGCTGTTCCAGCGCCCGTTCCTGCTCAGCCTGTCGGTGCGGCAGAACGTGCTGCTCGGCCTGTGGCTGCGGCGGGTGCCGCGTGCGCAGCGGGAGGGCCGCTGCCGCGAGGCGCTGGAACGTGTCGGGCTGGCCGCGATGGCGGGGCGGCCCGCTCGCACGCTGTCCGGCGGCCAGCAGCAGCGGCTGGCGCTGGCCCGGGCGTGGGCCTTGGCCCCCGACCTGCTGCTCCTGGACGAGCCGACCGCCAGCCTGGATCCGGGCGCAAAGCGGGAGATCGAGGCGCTGATCGAGCAGATCGGCGCCGACGTCACGCTGGTGATGAGCACCCACAACCTCGGCCAGGCCAAGCGCCTCGCCGACCGGGTGGGCTATTTGGAGCAGGGCCGGCTCGTGGCGGTGCTGCCGACCGAGCAGTTCTTCAACGGCGAACTGCCGCGGGAGGCCGCGCAGTTCCTGCGGGGCGAGCTGCCCTGGTCCTGAGGCCGGGGGGGGCTTGTCAGCGCAGGCGCAGCGGGACGACGCTGTTGTCGTTGTTGGCCTCGACGAGCTTGATGAGCTGGAGCATGAACAGATCCCTTTCGGCCGGCGGCAGCTGCTCGATCGTGCGGTCGTGCGCGCGCTGCGCGGCGACGGCCATGCGCTTGACGAGGTCCCGGCCCTTACGGGTGATCTTCACGAGCTTGACGCGCCTGTCCAGCGGCGACTGCCGGCGCTCGACCACGCCGCGTGCCTCCAGCCGCGGCAGGACTTCCGCGACGCTGGTGCGCTCGAGCCCGATCTCCAGCGCCAGCGTGTTCTGGTCCATCTCGCCATGTTCGACCAGGACCGTCAGCAGGCTGTACTGCACCGGGGTGATGTTGAACCGCTGGGTTTCCTCCGCGAAGAGCCAGGTGTGGATCTGGTGCAGGCGCCGAATGAGGAAGCCGGGCCGGGAGAACAGCGCGGAGCGGGCCTGGCGCTGCGCCAACTCTTCCTGCATGGACTTGCGGGTGGGTTTTTCGATCATGTCGGCTGCACAGGAAGGCCTGCACGCGGGGAGGGCCGCTGCCCACGTCCACCGTTGCGGGGACGCGAAGAAAGTTTAGCGGCCGCCTGCCGCAGAAAGAAAAACACGGCCTGCGGGCCGTGTGGGGGGAGGTGACGCTGCGCGGCAGGCCGGTCAGGCCTGCGGCCCGGGCGGTGTGTCGGGCCCGGGGGCGATCGGCACGTTCGCGTCGACCGCCTCCCGCAGCGCCTTGCCCGGCTTGAAGTGCGGCACGAGCTTTTCGGGGATCACCACCTGCTCGCCGCTGCGCGGGTTGCGGCCCAGCCGCGGCGGCCGGCGGTTGATCGAGAAGCTGCCGAAGCCGCGGATCTCGATGCGATGCCCGCGCGCCAGGGCGTCGGACATCGCGTCGAGCATGGTTTTCACGGCGAACTCGGTGTCGCGTTGCGTGAGCTGGCCGAAACGTTCGGCCAGCGCAGCCACGAGGTCGGACCGGGTCATGCGCGGAAAGCCAGGCGGCCCGTGGACATCAACCGTTGTTCTGGTTGTCCAGCTTGGCGCGCAGCAGGGCGCCCAGGCTGGTCGTGCCGGCGGATTCGCGCTCGTTGCTCTGCGACAGGCGCTGCATGGCTTCCTGCTGGTCGGCGGAGTCCTTGGCCTTGATCGACAGCTGGATCGAACGCAGCTTGCGGTCGATGTTGATGATCATGACGCTGACGTCGTCGCCTTCCTTCAGCACGTTGCGCGCGTCTTCGACGCGGTCGCGGCTGATTTCGGAAGCACGCAGGTAGCCGGTGACGTCGTCCGTCAGCTGGATCTCCGCACCCCGCGCGTCGACCGTCTTCACCTTGCCGTTGACCAGCGCGCCGCGGTCGTTCAGCGTGGTGAAGGTGGCGAACGGGTCGCCGTCGAGCTGCTTGATGCCCAGCGAGATGCGTTCGCGCTCGACATCCACGGCCAGCACGATGGCTTCGACTTCCTGGCCCTTCTTGAAGTTGCGCACGGCCGCTTCGCCCGGCTCGTGCCAGGACAGGTCGGACAGGTGCACCAGGCCGTCGATGCCGGCCGACAGGCCGACGAACACGCCGAAGTCGGTGATCGACTTGACGGGGCCCTTCACGCGGTCGCCGCGCTTGACGTTGGAAGAGAACTCTTCCCACGGGTTGGCCTTGCACTGCTTCATGCCCAGGCTGATGCGGCGCTTGTCTTCGTCGATCTCGAGGACCATGACCTCGACTTCGTCGCCCAGCGAGACCAGCTTGCTCGGGCTGACGTTCTTGTTGGTCCAGTCCATCTCGGAGACGTGCACCAGGCCTTCGATGCCCGGCTCGATCTCGACGAACGCGCCGTAGTCGGCGATGTTCGTGACCTTGCCGAACAGGCGCGTGCCGGTGGGGTAGCGGCGAGCCACGCCCATCCAGGGGTCGTCGCCCAGCTGCTTGATGCCCAGCGAGACGCGGTTCTTCTCGGCGTCGAACTTCAGGACCTTGGCCTGCAGTTCCTGGCCGACCGTCACCACTTCGCTCGGGTGACGGACACGGCGCCAGGCCATGTCGGTGATGTGCAGCAGGCCGTCGATGCCGCCCAGGTCGACGAACGCACCGTATTCGGTGATGTTCTTGACCACGCCGTCGACGATCGCGCCTTCGCGCAGCGTCTCCATCAGCTTGGCGCGTTCTTCGCCCATCGAGGCCTCGACCACGGCGCGGCGCGACAACACGACGTTGTTGCGCTTGCGGTCGAGCTTGATGACCTTGAACTCCATGGTCTTGCCCTCGAACGGGCTCATGTCCTTGACCGGGCGCGTGTCGAGCAGCGAGCCGGGCAGGAACGCGCGGATGCCGTTGACCAGCACGGTCAGGCCGCCCTTGACCTTGCCGTTGACGGTGCCGGTGACGAAGTCGCCCGACTCGAGCGAGTTCTCCAGCGACAGCCACGAGGCCAGGCGCTTGGCCTTGTCGCGCGACAGGATGGTGTCGCCGTAGCCGTTTTCGAGGGAGTCGATCGCGACCGACACGAAGTCGCCGACTTCGACCTCGACCTCGCCTTGGTCGTTCTTGAATTCCTCGATGGGAACGTAGGACTCGCTCTTGAGGCCGGCGTTGACCACCACGAAGCTGTGCTCGATGCGGACGACTTCCGCCGAGATCACCTCGCCTGCGCGCATGTCGCGCTTCTGCAGGCTTTCTTCGAACATCGCGGCAAAGGATTCGCCGCCCATGGTGGCAGTTTGGGTTTCAGACATGGAGTTTCCTGGGGAACCGGCCGGTAAGGGAGGGCGATCGGAGCGATCTGATGGCCGGCGGGAAGTGCAACGGGAAGTTGCGGTTGGGTTGAACAAACCCGCTGGCCGGCGCAGCTTCGCGCTGCTGGGGTGGCCTGCGGGCACCGAAAAATCAGCCAAAAGGCCTTCGCTTCGCCCACCAATCCAGCACCACGGCCACGGATTCCTCCACGGCCTGGGCGGAGTTGTCGAGCAACTGCGCATCTTCGGCGGGCTGCAGCGGGGCGATGGCACGGGTGCGATCCCGGGCGTCGCGTGCTTCCAGGTCAGCGCGAAGACTGTCGATATTAGAGGGCATTCCTTTGGAAATCAACTGCTTATGGCGTCTTTCGGCCCGCGTGGCCGCACTCGCCGTCAGGAAAACCTTGAGCTGGGCATCGGGAAAGATGACCGTGCCCATGTCGCGTCCGTCGGCCACCAGCCCCGGCGGGCGCCGGAATGACACCTGCAGCGCATACAGCGCGGCCCGCACGTCCGCCAGTGCCGAGATCCTGGACGCCCGGCTGCCGACGTCCTCGCGCCGCAGCTCCTCGCTGACTTCCGTGTCGCCGAGGTAGAGCCGAGGGCCGTCGAAACGCAGCCGGAGGGTGGCGATGACCGCCGCGATGCCCGGGCCGTCGCTGTCGGAGACGCCGGCCTGCAGCGACGCGAGCGCCGCGACCCGGTACAGCGAGCCGGAATCGAGGAAGTGGTAGCCCAGGGCAGCGGCCAGCGTGCTGGCCAGCGTGCCCTTGCCGGAGGCGGTCGGACCGTCGATCGTGATGACCGGCACCTGCTCCCGCGGCGTGCGGGACAGGCCGAACAGCGCCTCGAAGTAGTCGGGGAACGTCTTGCCGACGCACTTGGGGTCGAGGATGCGGACCGGCACGCCGTTGAAGGCCGCCAGCGACAGGCACATCGCCATCCGGTGGTCGTCGTAGGTGCGGATCGCGGCAGGCTGCCAGCGCGCCGGCGGCCGCACCTCGATGAAGTCGTCCCCCTCGACGACGTCGGCGCCGACCTTGCGCAGCTCGATGGCCATCGCGGCGATGCGGTCGGTCTCCTTGACGCGCCAACTCGCGATGTTCGTCAGGCGGGTCGGACCGTCGGCGTAGAGGGCCATCACCGCGAGCGTCATGGCCGCGTCGGGGATGTGGTTGCAATCGAGCGTGATGGCGCGCAGCGGCCAGTCGCCCCGGCGCACCTCGATCGCGTTGGCTTCGGTTCGCACGTCGGCACCCATCGCACGGGCGGCTTCCACGAAGCGCACGTCGCCCTGGATCGAGGCGCTGCCGACGCCTTCGATGCGCACCGGCGCATCGGTGGCCGCGATGGCGCCGAGCGCGACGAAGTACGACGCCGAAGAGGCATCGCCTTCCACGTACACCTCGCCCGGCGAGCGGTAGGTGCTGCCGGCGGGGATGGCGAAGCGCTGCCATCCCTCGCGCTCGACGGCGATGCCGAAGCGCGCGAGCAGGTTCAGCGTGATCTCGACATAGGGTTTGGAGATGAGTTCGCCATCGACCTCGATCACGATCGGCGCGCCATCGCTGCGGCTGGCGAGCGGCAGCGCCAGCAGCAGCGCGGTCAGGAACTGGCTGGAGACGTCGCCGCGCACGCGTACGGCGGTGCCGGTGGAGAGCGTGCCGCCGGGCCGGCCCGCCAGGCGCAGCGGCGGATAGCCTTCGGTGCCGAGGTACTGCACGTCGCAGCCGAGCTGGCGCAGCGCGTCGATCAGGTCGCCGATGGGCCGCTCGTGCATGCGGGCGACGCCGCTCAGCTCGAACTCGCCGCCCTGCGTGGCGGCCAGCACCGCCAGGGCTGCCGCGAGGGGCCGCATCGCGGTGCCCGCGTTGCCCAGGAAGAGCCGGGCCTGCGTCACCGGCAGCCGGCCGCCCAGGCCGGTGACACGCAGTGCAGCTCCTTCCCGCGCGAGGCCGCAGCCCAGCGCACGCAGTGCATCGATCATGACGCGCGTGTCGTCGGAATCGAGCAGGTCGTGCACGAGGGTGCTGCCGGCGGCGAGCCCGGCCAGCAGCAGCACGCGGTTGGAGATGCTCTTGGAGCCCGGCAGGCGCACCGTGCCCGACGCCTTGGCGAGCGGGGGGATGTCGAGGAAGGGAATGGCGTACACGAACGCAGGAATGGCTGGGTGGGGGTGGTGAGGGTCAGCGTGCCGGTGCGGCGGCGGGGCTCGGCGGGCTGCCCATGTGCCAGGCCGCGCGGCCTTCCGAGGCGCTGCGGATCAGGTCCTCGAGCGCCTCGGCGTTGCCCGATCGGATGACGTGCTCCAGCGCATCGAGGGCGTGCCGGAAGCGTGTCGACTGCTTCAGCGTTTCTTCCCTGTTCGCCAGCAGGATGTCGCGCCAGATCGTCGGATCGCTCGCGGCGATGCGGGTGAAATCGCGGAAGCCCGGGCCGGCCAGCGAGAGGAAATCCTTCCCGCCGGGCTGCTTGGCGACGGCGCTGAAGTAGGCGAAGGCCAGGAGGTGCGGCAGGTGGCTCACGGCGGCGAAGGCCGCATCGTGGTTGTCCGGCGTCATCTTCAGCACCTGCGCGCCGATGGCGCTCCAGACGTCCGTGGCCTTCTGGACCAGCGCCGGCTCGGTCTGCGGCAGGGGCGTGAGGATCACCTGGCGCCCCGTGTAGAGCGCCGCATCCGCATGCTGGATGCCCGCCTGCTCCTTGCCGGCGATGGGATGGGCCGGGACGAACCCGCCGATCTGTTCCTTCAGCGCGCGGCGCGCGGCGTCGACCACGTCGCGCTTCGTGGAGCCCACGTCCATGAACAGCACACCGGGCTCCATCAAGTGGCGGATGGCCTTGAACGTTGCTTCGGTGGCGGACACGGGGACGGCGATCAGCACGATGTCCGCGCCGGCCACGGCGAGCAGCGCCGATTCCGCGGCGGCGTCGATCGCACCCAGGCGCTTGGCGCGTTCGGTCGTCGACGGCGACTTGCTGTACCCCACGACGTGCTTGACCAGCCCGGCGCGCTTGAGCGCCAGCGCAAAGGAGCCGCCCATGAGGCCGCAGCCGATCAGGCCGAGTTGCTGGAACATGCGTCGGGCCTCAATGGGTATCGAGCGGGTAGGTGCCCAGCACCTTGAAGAAGTCGCAGACGGTGCGCAGTTCGGCCAGCGCGGTGCCCACCGGCGGATCTTCCGGGTGGCCCTGCAGGTCGATGTAGAAGTAGTACTCCCACTGGCCCGAGCGCGCGGGGCGCGACTCGAAGCGCGTCATCGAGACGCCATGCCGCTTCAGCGGGACGAGCATGTCGTGCATCGCCCCCGGCCTGTTGACGACCGACACCACGAGGCTGGTGCAGTCGTGCCCCGAGCGGCCGGGACGGGGGTGGCGGTCCGGGTGCGTGAGCACCGCGAAGCGCGTGCGGTTGTGTGGATCGTCCTGGATGGCGCGCCCGACGACGTGCAGGCCGTACTCGCTGGCGGCGCGCTCGCTGGCGATGCCGGCCAGCGCCGGGTTGGTGCTGGCCAGGCGGGCGCCTTCGGCATTGCTCGACACCGGCCGGCGTTCCACGTGCGGCAGGTGGTTGCTGAGCCAGCCGTGGCACTGCGCGAGCGCCTGCGGATGTGCGCAGACCGCCTCCAGGCCCTCCAGGGAGTCGATGCTGCGCAGCAGGTTCTGGCGCACCATCAGGCTGGTTTCGCCGATGATGAAGAGCGGCGTGGTCAGGAAGAGGTCGAGCGACCGGGTCACCACGCCCTCGTTGGAGTTCTCGACCGGCACCACGCCGAAGTCGGCAGCACCCGAGGTCGTGACGTGGAACACCTCGTCGGCATTGGCGCAGGGCATGCGCACGATGGAGGCGCCGAAGTACCCCAGCGCCGCCTCCTCGCTGAAGGTGCCGGCCGGGCCCATGTAGGCCACGCGCGTCGGCGTTTCGAGCGACCGGCAGGCCGACATGATCTCCCGCCAGATGGGCGCCACGCTTTCTGAGCGCAGCGGGCCGGCGTTGACCTGCTTCAGCCCGTCGATGACCTGGGCCTCCCGCTCGGGGCGGAAGACGACCGAACCTTCCTTCTTCTTGATCTCGCCGACGGCCTGCGCCAGCGAGGCGCGCCGGTTGAGCAAGGCCAGCAGGTCGCGATCGAGCGCATCGATCTGGTGGCGCAGCGCCAGCAGTTCGGGCGCGGTGGGAGCGGTGTCGGTCATGGCAGGACGGATCTACTTACTTGCCGCTGGGTTTGGACGAGGGCGCGCTGGCGGCGGGCGGCGGAGGCAGGCCGAGCGTGCCGCGCACCTTCTGCTGCAGCGCCTGCAGCTTGGGATCGAGCAGCGGTGCGGCTTCCGCGATGAGCTTCTGCGCGAACGCGTTCTGCATCTCGGGCGCGACCTGCTGGTACTTCTTGTTGACCGGCGACTCCAGCCACGCGAGGAGCTGCTTCAGCTCGTCCTCGGTGAACTTCTCTTCGAACGAGGCGCCGAGGACCGACGGCGCGAGCTTCATCGCCCGATCGCGCAGCAGCGGCACAGCCTCGTCGACGAACTTGCGCAGGTCGGCCTCGATCTGCTTGCCGGTCAGCTCGCGCTTGTCGGTGGGCAGCTGCTGGAGTGCGCTGCCGGCCGCCTGCATCAGCTGCAGGGCGGGGCGTTCGGCGATGTTCTTCGCGATGTTCTCGATGGCGGGCTGTTGCGCGGCGACGATCTTCTGGACCAGTTCCTTCTTCGTCTGCGCGTGCGCACCCATCGAGGCGGCCACGAGGGCCGCCAGCAGCAAGGTTCTCTTCATCAGGTGTTCTCCTCAGGGGCGGCGGCATCGCCTTCGCCCGGGGTTTCGATGTTGGCGTCGTTCTCGACGATGCGTTGCAAGCCCGAGAGCTTGGTGCCGTCGTCCAGCGCGATCAGCGTGACGCCCTGCGTGGCGCGGCCGAGTTCGCGGATTTCTGCGACGCGGGTGCGCACGAGCACGCCCTTGTCGGTGATCAGCATGATCTCGTCCTCCGGGCGCACCAGCGTGGCGGCGACCACCTTGCCGTTGCGCTCGCTTTGTTGGATGGCGATCATGCCTTTGGTTCCCCGGCCGTGCCGGGTGTACTCGACGATGGAGGTGCGCTTGCCGAAGCCGTTTTCGGTGGCCGTGAGCACGCTTTGCAGTTCGTCCTCGGCGACCAGCATCGCGATCAGGCTCTGGCCGTCCTCGAGCATCATGCCGCGCACGCCGCGGGCCTGGCGGCCCATGGGGCGCACGTCGTCCTCGTCGAAGCGCACGGCCTTGCCGCCGTCGGAGAAGAGCATCACGTCGTGCTTGCCGTCGGTCAGCGCCGCGCCGATGAGGTGGTCTCCTTCGTCGAGGTCGACGGCGATGATCCCGGCCTTGCGCGGATTGCTGAATTCGTCCAGCGCCGTCTTCTTCACGGTGCCCAGGGCGGTCGCCATGAAGATGTAGTTGTCGGCAGGGAAGGTGCGGAACTCGCCCGTCAGCGGCAGCACGACGGTGATCTTCTCGCCGGGCTGCAGCGGGAACATGTTGACGATCGGCTTGCCGCGGCTCGCGCGGCCGCCCTGGGGCACCTCCCAGACCTTCAGCCAGTAGACGCGGCCGCGGTCGCTGAAGCACAGGATCCAGTCGTGCGTGTTGGCGATGAAGAGCTGGTCGATCCAGTCGTCTTCCTTGGTCGCCGTTGCCTGCTTGCCGCGGCCGCCCCGGCGCTGCGAGCGGTATTCGCCCAGCGGCTGGCTCTTGATGTAGCCGCTGTGGCTGAGCGTGACGACCATGTCGGTCGGCGTGATCAGGTCCTCGGTGCCGAGCTCCTGCACGTTGTGCTCGATGACGCTGCGGCGTGCGCCGACCTTGGTCTGGCCGAACTCCAGCTTCAGCGCGGTCAGCTCTTCGCTGATGATGAAGGTGACCCGCTCGGGCTTGGCGAGGATGTCCAGCAGATCGGCGATCTGCGCCATCACGTCCTTGTACTCGCCGACGATCTTGTCCTGCTCCAGGCCGGTCAGGCGCTGCAGGCGCATCTGCAGGATTTCCTGGGCCTGGTCATCCGACAGGCGGTACAGGCCGTCGGCCTGCATCCCGTAGTCGGCGGGCAGGCCTTCGGGCCGGTAGGCGGCGCGTCCGCCAGGCGTCTCGGATTCGGCGCGTGCGAGCATCTCGCGCACGAGCGACGAATCCCAGCTGCGCGCCATCAGCTCGCTCTTGGCCACCGGCGGGGTCGGCGAGTTCTTGATGATCTCGATGAATTCGTCGATGTTGGCCAGCGCCACGGCCAGGCCTTCGAGCACATGGCCGCGCTCGCGCGCCTTGCGCAATGCAAAGACGGTGCGCCGCGTCACCACCTCGCGGCGGTGCTCGAGGAAATACTCGATCAGCTGCTTGAGGTTGCACAGCTTGGGCTGGCCATCGACCAGCGCCACCATGTTCATGCCGAAGCTGTCCTGCAGCTGCGTCTGCTTGTACAGGTTGTTCAGCACCACTTCGGGTACTTCGCCGCGCTTGAGCTCGATGACCACGCGCATCCCGGACTTGTCGCTCTCGTCCTGGATGTGGCTGATGCCGTCGATCTTCTTGTCGTGGACCAGCTCGGCGATGCGCTCGAGCAGGGTCTTCTTGTTCACCTGGTAGGGGATCTCGTCGACGATGATCGACTGGCGCTGGCCGCGGTCGATGTCCTCGAAGTGGCACTTGGCCCGCATGACCACCTTGCCGCGTCCGGTGCGGTAGCCCTCGCGCACGCCGTTCAGGCCGTAGATGATCCCTGCGGTGGGGAAGTCCGGCGCCGGCACGATCGACATCAGTTCCTCGATCGTCGCCCCGGGGTTGCGCAGCAGGTGCAGGCAGGCGTCGACGACCTCATTGAGGTTGTGCGGCGGGATGTTGGTGGCCATGCCGACCGCGATGCCGCCCGAGCCGTTGACCAGCAGGTTCGGCAGACGGGTCGGCAGCACGAGCGGCTCCTTCTCCGAGCCGTCGTAGTTCGGGCCGAAATCGACGGTTTCCTTGTCGATGTCGGCGAGCAATTCGTGCGCGATCTTCGAAAGGCGGATTTCGGTGTAACGCATCGCCGCGGCGTTGTCGCCGTCGACGGAGCCGAAATTGCCCTGGCCGTCCACCAGCATGTGGCGCATCGAAAAATCCTGCGCCATCCGGACGATCGTGTCGTAGACCGACTGGTCGCCGTGCGGGTGGTACTTACCGATGACATCCCCCACGATACGGGCCGACTTCTTATAGGGCCGGTTCCAGTCGTTGTTGAGCTCGTGCATGGCGAAGAGCACACGCCGGTGCACGGGCTTCAGGCCGTCGCGCGCATCCGGGAGTGCGCGGCCGACGATGACGCTCATCGCGTAGTCGAGGTACGAGCGCCGCATCTCCTCTTCGAGGCTGATGGGCAGGGTTTCCTTGGCGAACTGGGTCATGAGGGCGGTAATCGCAGGGCGGCGCGATGCGCCGAGGCCACGGAAGAGGGGGATCGGATTCTATGCGGCACGGCTTTGTCTCTCGCGCGCAACAGTGCTGCCGCTGCCGGCGCGGGCCACCGCCAAAATAGGGCCAGCCGAGCGCCGTATGGCACAATCCTTCGCGTCGGTGGTGGGTGCCTGCAAACTAGGCGCTTGCCAAGTTAATCGCATCCGAATTTGGACGTTACGCAGCACAACTGCGGCTTTCCTTGAGAGGAGAATCAATGAAGAAACTGAACACCGTGGCGGTGCTGTTCGCATCGGTCGCGCTCGCCGCTCCGCTGTCGACGGCCTTTGCTCAAGCGAAGACGAACGACAACTGGCGCGCTACCGATGGCACCGTCTGGAAAAACGGTACCAACGAGCTGTGCTGGCGCGATGCTTCGTGGACTCCCGCCACGGCCGATCCGAGCTGCGACGGCGCGCTGAAGCCTGCTGCGCCCGCCGCGGCTCCGGCGCCCGCTCCCGCTGCTGCGCCCGCTCCGGCGCCTGCACCCGCGGCGCCTGCCGTCGCCCCGACGCCCGTCAGCGAGAAGGTCACCTACGCCGCCGATGCATTCTTCGACTTCGACAAGTCGGTGCTGAAGCCGGAAGCCCGTGCCAAGCTGGATGACCTGGTCAGCAAGACCGGCGGCATCAACCTGGAAGTCATCATCGCCGTGGGTCATACCGACTCCGTCGGTTCTGATTCCTACAACCAGCGCCTGTCGGTGCGCCGCGCCGAAGCCGTTAAGGCTTACCTGGTCGGCAAGGGCGTCGAGAAGAATCGCGTGTACACCGAAGGCAAGGGCGAAAAGCAGCCTGTCGCCGACAACAAGACCGCCGATGGCCGCGCGAAGAATCGCCGCGTGGAAATCGAGGTGGTGGGCACCCGCAATAAGTAATCGGCGCGCCGATGCTTGACAAACCCCGCCTCGGCGGGGTTTTTCGTTTTTGGCGGCCAATCTGTGCCCTCGGGTACCATCTTGTCCCATGATGAATGCCGATCCGCAGGAACTCGCGAAATTCAGCGAGCTCGCTCACCGCTGGTGGGACCCTGAGAGTGAATTTCGACCGCTGCATCGCATCAATCCGCTCCGGCTGGACTGGATAGACCGTGCTGTGTCGCTGGCCGGCAAGCGCGTCGTCGATGTGGGCTGCGGCGGCGGGATCCTGGCCGAGTCGATGGCCCAGCGCGGCGCCAGGGTGCTGGGCATCGACTTGGCCGACAAGCCGCTGAAGGTCGCGCAGTTGCATGCACTGGAGAGCGGCGTGGCGGGGCTTGAATACCGGGCCGTGGCTGCGGAGGCGCTGGCAGCTGAGCAGCCTGCTGCTTTCGACGTGGTCACCTGCATGGAGATGCTCGAGCATGTCCCCGATCCAGCGTCGGTCGTCAAGGCGTGCGCCGCCATGGTGAAGCCGGGGGGATGGGTGTTTTTCTCGACGATCAACCGCAACACCAAGGCTTTCCTGTTTGCGATTCTGGGCGCGGAGCATGTGTTGAAGCTGCTGCCCAAGGGTACCCACGAATACGCCAAGTTCATCCGGCCGAGCGAGTTGGCCCGTTGGTGTCGCGAGGGGGGGCTGGTGCTGAATGAGACGCGTGGCATGGAATACAACCCTCTGACGCAACGCTACTGGCTGTCATCCGACACGAGCGTCAACTATCTCGTGGCCTGCCGAAAGTCGGCGGCATGAGCCGCCTGGGTGTACGAGCGGTGCTGTTCGATCTGGATGGCACGTTGATTGACAGCGCGCCCGATCTGGCCGGGACAGCCAACACGCTGCGTGAGCGGCGTGGCCTGCCGCCGCTCCCTTACGAGCGCTTGCGCCCCCTGGTGGGGTCCGGCGCGCGGGGCATGCTGGGGGCGGCCTTCGGCGTCGCGCCAGGCGATGCGACATTCGACGATTTACGTGACGAGTTCCTGGCTGCGTATGAGCAGGGGCTGCTGCACCGCACGGTGGTCTTCGAAGGGATGCAGGCCGTGCTCGATGGCATCGAGGCGGCTGGGCTTCGTTGGGGCATCGTGACGAACAAGGCGGAGCGTTTCACGTTGCCGGTGGTGCGGGGCTTGGGCCTGCATGGCCGGGCCGGCGCAGTGGTGTGTGGCGATACCACGCCTCATGCCAAGCCGCATCCCGAGCCGCTGCTGGAGGCCGCCCGGCGCATGCTCGTGGCTCCAGCAGATTGTGTGTATGTCGGCGACGATCTTCGCGACGTACAGGCCGGCCGCAGTGCGGGCATGGGCACCCTGGCTGCAGCATGGGGCTACCTGGGCCAAGGTGAGGCGATCGACGCATGGGGCGCCGATGTTCTGCTCGATCGGCCTGCGGCCCTCTTGAATTGGCTGGAACTCGCCTAAACTACGAGGCCTGGGGCCGACCTGGTTTCGACGTGGGTACGGATCCGGCGCAGGGCATGCCGAGCACCAGTTCGCTCGTAAAACCACTGGAAACAAAGTAACTGCGAACGACGAACGTTTCGCCCTCGCCGCTTAACACCGGTGAGCCTCTCAACGGTTGGCCGATGGGCCGGGCCGAAGATCGCAAGATCCTAGGCTGAGAGGTCATTCACATTGGCTGGTTCTGAGCCGGGTCACTCGGTTCAGGACGAGATAAAGTGACTGGCGTGAAAGGTAGCGTGCTGCTGCGCGACCTCAGCGTGAGACTCCAAATCAGCCAGCTACGCATGTAGAACTGTCCGGTGATGGTTCGCGGACGGGGGTTCGATTCCCCCCGGCTCCACCAAAATCGTTTGAAAAGCCCAAGTCGATCGACGACTTGGGCTTTTTCTTTGCTCGTAAGGGCCGGCGTCGTAGACCCCAACCACCCTCGTTGTCTCAGCGGTAGAACGGCTCGACGCGGCCCTTGATCTTCATCAGCAGCTGGCGGCCGTGCCGGTCGCGTGCCTTGGCGGCGGCGACCTTGATCCAGCCTTCGCTGACACAGTACTCCTCCACGTCGCCTCGTTCCTGTCCATTGAAGCGGACGCCGATCGGATGTTCCAGCACGGCAGCGACGTGGTGCGGGCTGCGGGGCTCGACGCAGAGGTGATCGGGCAGCGGGGGCCGTTCGGCGATGGGGCTGGTGTGTTCGGTCATGCTGTGATTTTTGCATTCAGGCGACGAGCTTCAAACCCGCCGGCAGCGCCTCGCCGTAGGCATGCCGCGTGGCTTCTTCGTCGAGCGCGCCGCCTTCGCGCACCATCGTGATCCAGCCCGGCGCCGCGCGCGCGGCCTCCAGGCGGGCCACGACTTCTTCCCGCAAGGCTTCGGGCAGGTCGCGCGCGCGGTCGTCCGTGCGGCGCGCGATGTGCGCCGCCGCGAAGGCCGCGCCTTCCACGCGCTTCCAGTCCTTGGCCAGCACGGCGGTCAGCCAGCGCGCGGCGGCTTCGGGCGGCACCACGGCATGGGCGCTGCCGTGCAGCGGCTGGCGGGAGCCCAGGCGCCCCAGCGCCCACAGCAGCAGCGGATCTTCGGCAGGTGGCGCGTTGGCCAGCCTGTCGAGCAGCCAATCGCCCACCTCGACCTTGTGTTCCGCGGGTATGCGCTCCAGCGCGGCGCCCAGGCGCAGCATGTCGTCGACCGCGCCGCGCACGACGTTGGCGGGCAGCTTCGGGCCCCCCTTGCGGGCCGATTCCAGGTTCTGAGCGAAGTCCTGCAGCAGCCGCAACTGGGCCGCTTCCGTCAGCCCGCCCGCCACTCGGCGCCAAAGCGTCCACCACTCGGAGCCCACTTGCGCGACCTTCGGGTGCTGCACGCCGGACTCGAAGATCGACCACAGCTGTTCGACCCGCCAGTCGTCCAGCGGCATGCCGAAGCCCGGCCGAAGGCAGTACCCCGCCAGGTTGAGCCACAGCCTCTCGTGATCGGACGAGCGCCGCCGGCCGCGGGCGCGCTGCCACAACGCGTCGAACAGCCTGCGCAGCAGCGGCGGCGGCCAGCGGTCCCGATCCCCGAGTGCGCGTTCCAGCTGCGCGCGCAACTGCTTCACGTCCTTCGGGTCCACTGGCGCGCTGCGCGAGCCGAACACACGGTCGATGCGCTGCAAGGCGTCGTCGAAGCCCGGGGGCGGCGCGTCCGCTGCCGGGCTGTCGCCGGTGCCCTCGTCCTCGCCGGTCGCACCCCGCAGCTGGAACTCCAGCTGCCAGCGGCGCGCCGCGTCGTCCGGCGAGATGCAGTGCAGCTCCAGCGTGCCGAGTTCGGTGAGCCGCGTCGCAAGCTCGACCGAGATGTCGCGCTGCTGCTCACCCGCCGCCGAGACGACCGTGGCGATGGGAGGCAGGCGCACGTGATCGCCCGGAGCCAGCTCGACGAGTTCGCCCGCGGCCGGCGCGTGGCCCGAGGCCGCCGCGGTCTGCGATGCGAGGTGGAACCTGACGGGCTCGCCCACCCGCAGCACGAAGCGGCGGTCGGCCAGCCGCCGTTCCTCGCCCTCGGCGCTGCCCTGCGGCAGCAGGCAGACGGCCGGCCGGCCCTCGCCCTGCAGCAGGAAGTAGCTGCGCGCGGAGCCGCCGCCAATGCGCGGTGCATGGCCGAGCCGGGCCAGCGCGTGCGCCACCGCGCCGCGGGCCACCGCGAGGTCCGGGTCCGCGTCGCCGAGCAGCCGCAACGGCGCGCCGCGCCAATCGCCGAGCGTGGCCAGCAGCCGGTCTCGCAGCGCCGCGGCGCGGAACACGCCGCCGTTCAGCAGCAGCGTGTCGGGCACCGCGTGTGCCGCGCCGCGGTGCGTATCGCCCAGCGCGGCCGCGACGGCGCCGGCGTGCTGCTGCAGGAAGGCCGCGACGTGGCGGGTGATGGCCGCGTCGCTGGCATAGGGCAGGCCGAAGGCCACCAACCCGCCGCGCAGCCGTGCGGGCTTGTCTGTCGCGGCCACCCGTGGAAAGAAGCCGTCGACCAGCCAGGCCTCGACGTCGCTGCGCGTCAGTTCCACCGTGCGGGCGCCGCGCACCAGCCGGGAGCCGCCGCCGAGCAGGGTGACGCCCAGCCGATGCGGCGCATCGGCCGCCAGCAGCGCCTCCTTCGCCGCGCGGCTGCGCTCGACGAGCTGCGCGAGCCGGGCTGCCGACAGACGCTCGCCCCCGCCCAATTGCGCTTCGAGCCGGTGCGCGAGCGCCAGGTCCATGTTGTCGCCGCCGAGCATCAGGTGCTCGCCGACGGCCACGCGGTCCAGTGTGGGCGGGGCGCCCGGCGTGGCGCCGGGGCCGACGCGGATCAGGCTCAGGTCGGTGGTGCCGCCGCCCACGTCGCAGACCAGCACCAGCCGCGTGCTTGCCAGGTCCGTGGCGAGCGTCGCGCGGTGGCGGTGCAGCCAGTCGTGGAAAGCGGCCTGCGGCTCCTCCAGCAGGCGCGGCGCCGGCAGGCCGGCCATTCGCGCGGCTTCCAGCGTCAGCACGCGCGCGCCGTCGTCGAACGAGGCGGGCACGGTCAGCACGATCTGCTGCTCGGCCAGTGGTCGGTCGGGGAAGCGGTGGTCCCACGCGGCGCGCACGTGCGCGAGGTAGCTGGCGCTGGCCACGAGCGGCGAGACCTTGGGCACTTCAGGCTCGGCACCCCAGGGCAGGATGGCGGCGGTGCGGTCCACGGCGGCGTGCGAGAGCCAGCTCTTCGCGCTGGTGACCAACCGCCCGGGCACCTGCGCGCCGAGCTGCCGTGCGAGCTGGCCGACGGCCACTTCCTGCAGCCCCGCGGGGTCGGCCTGCGGCCAGGGCAGCTGCAGATCGCCCGGCGCGATCTCGCCCGGCATCGGGTGGTAGCGCTGCGAGGCCAGTTGCGGCCGGGCCGCGACCTGGCCCGGCGCCACGAGCTGCTCGATCTCGAGATGGTGGATCTCGCCGTCCCCCGCCGGGTCGGCATAGGCGGCGACGGTGTGCGTCGTGCCGAGGTCGATGCCGATGATCATCGCGGGCGGCCCGCCTCCCGAGGCACTCGGTGACTCATCCCTGCAGGCCCTGGCCACGCACGTCGAACTCGATCTTCCAGCGCTCCGGCCCGCTGCGCGGCAGCGCGGCGAGTTCGAGCGTGCCGGCTTCCGACACGCGCGCTTCGAGGCGGACCGCAACCACCTCGCCGGCCTGTCGGCCATCGGCCGGCAGGCTGGCGTGGATGGCGTCCAGTTCCTGCAGCTCCTCGTCGTCCCACCCGTCGAGCAGCGTGCCGACCTGGTCCTGCCGCCGCACCGACGAGCTGAAGAAGCGAAACTGCACCGGCTCGCCGACGACGAGGCCGAACTCCTGCGCCGGCAGGTCGGCTGCGCTGCCTTCCTCCATGCCGAACGGCGCGATGCACAGGGCCTGCACCGGCGGCTCGAACCCCGGCACCGCGGGCACCGCCGACTCCACCGCGACGTAGTACGAGAACGCCGTGCCGCCGCGGATGCGCACGCCGCGGCCATGGCGCACATGGCCGTAGTAAGCGGCACCCCGGGCCACCGCGAGGTCGAAGTCGGCACCCGCCAGCAGCCGCGCCGGCGCCGCGCCTTCGGCGGCCAGCCAGGCGTTCAGCACGTCCATCGTGCGTTGCGCCAGCAGGCCGGACTTGAGCACACCGCCGTTCAGCAGCACCGCGGTCGGGTGCAGGAAGCTCGCGCCCCCAGAGGCGGTGAAGCCGGGCAGTTCTTCGAGCGCGCCCACCTGCTTGCCTAGGAAGGCCGCCAGGTGCCGCGTGACCGCCGCGTCCTGCGCGTAGGGCAGGCCGAGCTGTGCCAGGCCCGCCCGCACGCGGCTGATGGGCCGGGCCGAGGCCGCCACTTCCGGGAAGAAGCCGTTCAGCACGACCTGGTTCACTTCATCGCGCGTGAGTTCGGTGCGCAGGCTGCCGCCGATCAGGCGCGAGCCGCGGCTGGGCACGACGATGGGCTGCACCTGGACGTCGGAGTCGACCAGCAGCGTTTCCTTCGCGGCGCGGCAGGCATAGGTCAGCGCGCGCATCTGCCATGCGTCGAGCTTCGTGCCGTTGCCCGAGGCGAGCTTGGCGGCCACCGTGTGCGCAAGCGCCAGGTCCATGTTGTCGCCGCCCAGCAGGATGTGGTCGCCGACGGCGACGCGCCGCAGTTCCAGGTTGCCTTCGGTCTCCAGCACGGCGATCAGCGAGAAGTCGCTGGTGCCGCCGCCCACGTCGACGACGAGCAGCACGTCGCCCGGCCGCACCTGTTTGCGCCAGCCGCCGGCGCTGCCCTGGATCCAGCTGTACAGCGCGGCCTGCGGTTCCTCGAGCAGCGTCAGTTGCCGGCAGCCGATCGCCTGCGCCGCCTCGGCCGTCAGCTCGCGCGCCGACGGGTCGAACGATGCGGGGATGGTGACGGTGACGTCCTGGTCGACGAAGGGCGCATCGGGATGCGCATGGTCCCAGGCGCGGCGCAGGTGCTGCAGGTAGCGCGTCGATGCCTCGAGCGGCGACACGCGCGCCACTTCTTCCGGCGCGTCGTTGGGCAGGATGGCGGCGCGCCGGTCCACGCCCGGATGGCAGAGCCAGCTCTTGGCGCTGGCGACGAGCCGGATCGGCGTGCCCTGGCCGCGGCTGCGGGCCAGCTCGCCGACGATCTCGCGGCCCTCGGCGGACCAGGGCAGGGCCAAGTCGCCGGGCGCCAGTTCGTCGGGGTGCGGGAGGTACAGGAAAGAAGGCAGCAACGGCAGGGCCTCGACCGACCCCGGCGCGCTCAGCTGCGGCACCTGCAGCACCGTGCCGGCGACGGCGTCGCCGTCGGTCGCCGCGGTATCCACATAGGCCAGCGCGCAGTGCGTGGTGCCGAGGTCGATGCCGATCCGGTAGCGCGCTTCGCTCACAGCTCGATCTCCGCCGGGGCGATGACGCGTGCATCGTGCCGCTCGGCCAGCTGCGGCAACCGCACCTCGGCGACGCGCCAGCCGCGGTGGCCCAGGCTGCCCTTGAACGGCGGCTCGCCGGCGACACGGCCGGTGAGCTTGTGCGCGGCGGCATCGAAGCCGGCTTCCAGCACGATGCGGCTGCCTTCGGGCTCGCTGCGCACCGGTTCGATCAAGAAGTGTTCGCGCAGCACCTTGCCGACGCCTTCGTGCACCAGCCGCGCGGCGGCGCCGATGTCGGCATCGGCGTGGCCGGTCAGGTTCTCGTGCGCGAAGTCGATCAGCCGGCCGTCGCGCTGCAACAGCGCGAGGAGTTGCAGCGCCGAGTCGGGCGAGGTATCGCGCAGCGCTGACGGAGCAGGCACCGGGGCCGCCTTGAGCGGTGCAACGGGGGCCACGGGTGGAGTCGGCGAGGGCGTTGCAGAGGCTGGGGGGCCACTGCGCAGAGCCACCACGCGAGCCGCGAATTCACCGTCGAAGAGCACGCGAAAGAAGCTCGCGACAGCGAGCGGGATGCGGCGGAGGAAGCCCGGCGGCGTCAGTGTGTCGTTCATGGCGCCATTCTGCCGCCGTGTGGCCAGAAGCTTGAGCATGCAGGCCGCGCCAGGGCCACCTTGGGAGTTTGCTGGCGTGACCGGGCGCGTGTCGAAGTCCTTGTTGATGGCCGGTGGCGGCGGCTGGCGTCGGCGCGGCCATGTCGAGCTCGGCAAGTGTTCGCGCACGTGGCCAGCATCTGAGCCTCGATCTCGTCGAGCCGCGCGTTGATGGCTGTCACGGTGGGGGGGCCTCGATAGGGGGTCATGAGCGCCATGGTCAGCAGGTGTCGACGGCACGTCACCAGCGCGGCCGGCCATCGCTGCGGCGGGTGGCCGATCGCCACAAGAAGCTGCCGAGGGGAACCAGGCAGCGGCACCGCGGCGAAGTCCGCAGCATGCGCGCGTCGACCGCGTCGGTTTTGGCCAGGTAGCCCGTCAGTGGGGCGAAGCCGCCGCCTCATGGCTTTGACCACCGCCGCAGGTGGACCCGACGGTGCGAGGTTGTTGTGGCTTCGCCGGCGCAGTGTTGCAAGCGGGGCGGGCGGGGCGGTGGATAGCTTTGCGGGCGTATCGCCCTATTACCCCTGTTGCCTGCCAACGCGCCGGGGAGGCACTGGAGCGGTTTTACGGAGTCAGCGCCCGCGCTGCGTTGTCGAAGCCGTAGTGCGACCCAGCATCATGTCCACGTGCCGGCTGTTGCGCACGAGGGCTTTGGCGATCACGGGCAGGCGCACGCGAATGGTGGCCGTGCTGGCGTGGGTCGGCACGGTGGCCACCAGCGCGTGGCTGTAGGCCGGCGCGGCCAGCGACAGGCGCACCGGGTTGGCCCAGAAGCGGCGGCTATTGGCGCGGCGCCCAGACAGGTCGATCCGCGCGTCCTTGATGCAGTTCTCGGCCCCGGCTCCAAGGTGCTTGTAGGACAAGCAACTCAGGGCGACCGTCACGCTAGTGAGGATGAAGCTGGGGTTGGCGCCTTCCGGACCATGCCCCACCCGGGCGATGAGGGGGCGATCGCAGTCCCCAGCGTAGGTGGCACAGCCGAAGCATGCCGTGCATGCGCTGCTTGGTGCGGCGTCGATACCGATCGGGCAGCGCCCGGCCGCGTCCGACGGCCGTCTGCGCCACCCGGCCGTTGCGCACGCGTTGTGGTCGCACACGTCTGCCAGCCCGGGTGCAGGCGTAGCCGCAGATGCGTTGCGCCAGCAACATGCTGAGCCTGCGCAAAGCCGCGCGGTGGCAGCGACGCCGTCAACGCGGGGTCTTCGGGACTGCAGTTCGCGCCACCATGGCAGCCCCCGGTGCCGATGCGCTTGCTCTGCCAGGGCGCCGTGTTGGCGAAGCCGCCTTTGCCGCAGGACTTGCCAACCGTGCGCCGCTACGAGCGAGCCGCTGCGGGCGAGTTGCTGCGCCTGAACATGAAGAAGTTCGGCGGAATCGCGCAGCTTGACCACCGCGGGGGGGGGGCGGGCAACCGCAGGCGCAGCGCGGGTTGGCAGTCATTGCCCATGGCCATCGGCGACCACTCGCGCGTTGGCCTCAGCCTGGTGTTGGCGGACGAGGCCAGTGCCACTGCCTGCATGTTTCTGCCGGCGGCGCTGCGCTACTGTGAGCGGCTGGGCGTGGTGAGACCGGTGTGATGACGGACAACAGTGCGGCGTACAAGCGCAGGCGTCAAACCAAGCTGCTGTGGCAACTGAGGATCACGCACAAGCGCGCGCGGCCCTGAGCGCCCAGCACCGCGCTCGGTGCGGCGACGCTCCAGTAGTTGGAGCCGTGCTGGCAAAGGCGTTCTGCGGGAGGTTGCATTGCTTGCAGTTGCCGTGCTACAGTCGAAGGCTTCGCTGATCACGCAGCGTTCTGCCCTGGGAGGGGCGGGCGATGTGAGGTTTGCGGTGGTTGGTGGCTGAGGTGGTGGATAGATCGCTGCAGCGGCTGCAAAGACCAAGTGTTTGACAGGGATTTAAAAATCAAGTCATAATCACTGTCTTCGCTGATCACGGTAAACGAGATTGGTGATGCGACCGGAAGGTCGAGTTCTTTAAAAAGTTACAGCCGATAAGTGTGGGCGTTTGAAGGCGAGTACCTGAAGCCGCAAGGCGAAGGTCGAAA
>NZ_JAZIBG010000055.1:0-1192 GCF_036621135.1 Aquincola agrisoli | reverse complement strand
CTGAGTAACCGTCTTCGAAGTCAAGCGCCGTGAAGCGAGTGGTTCCAAGGTTGGTTGGTGCGAACCATGGCATTGAGCGTGGTCAGCAGCTTGCGCATGCAGGCTACCAACGCGACCTTGGGCAGCTTGCCGGCGGCGATCAGCCGTTCGTAGAACGCCTTGATGGCAGGGTTGCGCCGGCTGGCGGTCAGCGCCGCCATGTAGAGCACGCGGCGTATCTCGAAGCGTCCACCCTGGATGCGCCTGCGCCCCTTGCTCGCGCCGGAATCGTTGGCCATCGGGGCCACGCCCACGAGGGCGGCGATCTCGCGGCGGTTGAGTCGTCCCAGCTCGGGCAGGTCGGCGATCAGCGTGGCGCTGGCGATCGGGCCGATGCCGCTGGCCGACTGCAGCAGTCGGTCCAGCTCGCCGAAGTGCTCACGCACATGGCCGACCATCTGCGCCTCGATGTCGTCGAGTTGCGCCTTGATCGCCGCGACGATGGCCTCGATGCTCGGGTGCAGGCCCTTGGGCGTGATCTGCAGGCGCTGTCGCTCGCTCAGCAGCATGGTCAGCAACTGTCGCCGGCGCGTGACCAGCGCGGCCAGCCACTGCTGCCGCGGGTCGGCCAGCGGGCGCAGGAAGCGTTCGAAGTCCTCGCGCCGCAGCAGCACTGCGGCGAACTCCGCCAGCATCCGCGCGTCCACCGCGTCGGTCTTGGCCAGCCGGCCCATCGACTTGGCGAAGTCGCGCGCCTGGCGCGGGTTGACCACCGCCACCGGCAGGCCGGCAGCTTGCAGCGCGCAGGCCAGCTCCGTCTCGTAGCCGCCAGTGGCCTCCATCACCACCAACGCCACATCCAGCGCCTTCAACGCTGCCGTCAACGCCGAGTGATCCTCGGCCTGATTGTCGAACCGCTGGGCATCGAGCTTGGCGCCCAGCACCGAGACATCGACGTGCGCCTTGGCCACGTCGATGCCCACCACCACTGAGGAAGCAGACATGGTCTTCGGATCCCTTGCTTGTGCATGCGCGCTCGGACAAGCCGGTGCGCGTAACCGTTCGGGCTTCAGGAAGACCAGCACGGCGGCCGTGCGTTCTGTACTCAGAGACGGGCTCGATCACCCCAGCCGCTACCAAACTGCACGGGCCGGTCTGGCCGCCTCAACGGCGTTCAGACTCTACCGTGCCGGTCTGGTCTGAACATACAAGC
>NZ_JAZIBG010000054.1:0-215710 GCF_036621135.1 Aquincola agrisoli | reverse complement strand
CTCGATCACCCCAGCCGCTACCAAACTGCACGGGCCGGTCTGGCCGCCTCAACGGCGTTCAGACTCTACCGTGCCGGTCTGGTCTGAACATACAAGCCGGGCCGCGCCGCGGGTCAGCCGAGTTCGGCCAGGCTGGCATCGCAGCGCCGCGCCCAGGCCTTGGCGCCCTGCGCGAGGGCAAGGGTGCGGGCGGCGTCCACCAGGCGGCGGGCCGAGGCCGCGTCCGCCGCGCGGGTGCGCCAGGCGCGCATCGCCCCGGCGCGCTGCACCTCGGCCGCGCACCACGGGTTGTGCCCTTGTTCGGCCCGCGCCAGCGCCAGCGGGGTGACCAGCGCCTCGTCAAAGGTGGCAAGCATGTCGGCGCGGCCGGGCAGGCGAGCGGCGTCGGCCAGCCAGTCCGGCACGCCGCCGGCAGCCCCGCCGGCAGCCCCGCCGCCTGCCCGGCGCCAGGCGACGGCCTGGGCATAGGCGGCGCTCCAGCCCTGCCAGAACACCAGTGCGTGGCGGTGCGTGCAGTGCGCGAGCTGCTGCTGGTAGGCCTCGGCGGCCTCGAGGTCGCCGCGCCACAGGGCGATCGGCAGTGCCGCGATGGCCAGCACGTAGCTGAGCGACAAGCCATGGTCCAGCCGTTCGGCCCGGGCCACGGCGATCTGCACCAGCTCGGCGGCATCGTCGGCATGGCCCTGCAGCCACACCACGCGGGCCAGCGGCGCGAGCGTCGACGACTCGTGGTCGACGTGGTAGGCGCTGCCGTAGAGGAAGCGGATGGACGCCGGCCCCGCCTGCAACGCCCGCTCGGCATGGGCGCGAGCCGCGGCATGCTCGCCGGTCAGGTGCAGGGCGACGGCCATCATGCGCTCGGCCGTGAGCGCGGCCTGCGGGTCGTCGAGGCCGTCGCAGGCCGCGCGGAAGCGCTCGCCGAAGGCCCGCACGCCGTGGTGGTCGCCGCGCATCATCCGGTCGATGAACAGGCCCCACAGCGCACGCAGCCGGTCGTGCGGGCGGCCGACGTCGACGGCCAGCTCGAGGCTGCGCGACAGCGCCGCGGCGCTGCGCTCGGCGGCCCCCTCGACCAGCAGCCACGCATGGCCGGCGGCCAGCGCGAGCCGCATCGTGCGCACCGGGTCGTCGGGCAGCCCGGCGGCGTGCGGCTCGAGCTGGGCGAGCCGCTCGAGGCACTCGCGCACCTGGCCGAGGTGGAACCACAACGGCGCGGCGGCGGCGACCAGCTCGGCCGCCAGCGCCGCATCGGCGTGCGCGCCGAGGCAGGCGTCGATCGCGGCCCGCACGTCGTCGATCCGCCCGGCATGGCGGGCGCGCCAGTCGGCCATCGACAGCGCATCGAGCTGCGACTCGGCCTCGGCCAGCACCTCGCACAGCCGCAGCGCATGGCGACGCACGACGGCCGGCGCCTCGCCGCTGCGCTGCAGGCGCTCGGCCGCGTGGCCCCGCGTGGTGTTCAACAGCCGGTAGGGCAGCGCCTCTGCGCCGGACCGCTCGACCAGCGATTTCGCGACCAGGCCGGCCAGGGCCTCGACGACGGCCGTGCGCGCGGCATCACCCTCGCCGGCGCCGACGGCCTGCGCGTCGCCGAGCGTGAAGCGGCCGCGGAACACCGACAGCCGCTGCAGCAAAGCCGCCTGCGCGGCCGACAGCAGGCCGTGGCTCCAGTCGAGCGCCGCGTGCAGCGTGCGCTGGCGCGGCAGCGCCGTGCGCCGGCCCGGGGTCTGCAGCGCGAGGTGGTCGTCGAGGCGCTCGGCCAGCTCGCGCAGCCCGAACTGCGCGAGCCGTGTGGCGGCGAGTTCGATCGCCAGCGGCAGGCCGTCGAGCCGGCGGCACAGCTGCAGCGCCGCCGGGACGTCGTCGTCCTGCAGCACGAAGCCGCCGGCGGCCGCCGACGCCCGCTCGACCAGCAGCGCCACCGCCGGGAACGCCAGCGCCGCGGCCGCGCCGTCGACGGGTTCGTCGACCGGCTGCGCGAGCGGGCCCACCCGCTGCAGCCGCTCGGCGGCGATGCGCAGCGGCTCGCGGCTGGTGCACAGCACGGTGAGGCCCGGCACCGCGGCGAGCAGCCGCTCGGCGAGCCGGGCGACGGCCTCGATCACATGCTCGCAGTTGTCGAAGACCACGAGGGCCGATGGCTGGCGCGACAGTGCGGCGGCGATGTCGGCGAAGGGATCGCGCGCCATCGTCGGCGCCCCCAGCAGCGTGGCCAGTGCGGCCGGCACATGCTGCGGCTCGGCGAGCGGGCCCAGGTCGACGAACCACGCCGCCCCGCCCAGGCCCGGCCGCGCCGCATGGGCCGCCGTCAGCGCCAGCAGCGTCTTGCCGATGCCGGCCGGACCAACCAGCGTGATGCAGCGCCCCGTGGCCAGCAGTTCGGCCAGCCGGGCGAGCAGCGCCTCGCGGCCGATCGCCTGGGTGAGCAAGGCGGGCAGGGCGGCAGTGGGCAGCGGCGCCGCGGACGCCGAAGCCGGCGGGCCGCCGCGCTGCACCGGCGCCACGAAGCAGTAGCCGCGCAGCGGCACGTTGCGGATGTAGTCCTGCGACTCGTCGACCGCGCCCAGCAGCCGCCGCAGCGCGGCGACGTGCATGCGCAGGTTGCCTTCTTCGACCGTCGTGCCGGGCCACACGGCGGCGATCAGCTCGTCCTTGCCGAGCACCTCGCCGTGGCGCCGCACAAGCAGCAGCAGGAGATCAAACGCCCGGCCGCCGACCCGCAGCGGCTGCCCGCCGTGCAGCAGTTGCCGGCGCCGCGGCTGCAGTTCGAAGGCAGCAAAGCGCCAGGCGTCGTCGTCGGGCGGCGGTGGAGCGTCGTGCGGCACGTCGGGAGGGGATGACCGGTCGGGGGCGGCCGGGGGAGCATACAGGCGCCGCAGGCCGAGTTCGAGGA
This sequence comes from Aquincola agrisoli, assembly GCF_036621135.1. Taxonomy (NCBI): domain Bacteria; kingdom Pseudomonadati; phylum Pseudomonadota; class Betaproteobacteria; order Burkholderiales; family Sphaerotilaceae; genus Aquincola; species Aquincola agrisoli. The sequence continues at coordinate 212,817 of NZ_JAZIBG010000054.1, read as the reverse complement.
CCGACACCATCAGCGGCGCGCTGGTCAGACCGCGATCAATGCCTGGGTCAATGCAGCTGGCCTGCGCGAAAGCCGGGGCGGTTCAGTTCGCCGAAGACCGTGGCCGACAAGCTGCTCGCGTTCCGCGAGCGCACGGGCCCCTTCGGCTGCCTGCTCATGGCGATGATGGACGGCTCCGGCGCCAATCTCGCCCGCGAGTTCGAGTCGATGACCTTGCTCGCACACGAGGTGATGCCGGCGGTGCGGGCCGCGATCGGCCGCTAGGCGTTCCGGCGAGCCGCATCGGCGCGCCGATGGCGCTGCCGTCCGCCGCGGCCTGCGGTATGGCCGGCCCCTCGGCACCGGCAGGCTTCAATCCACCTTGATCTGCTCGGCGGTGATGAGCTCGGACCAACGCTTGGACTCGCGCCGCACCTGGGCCTCGAAGTCGGCCGGGGTGCTGTTCACGATCTGGAAGCCGTCGGCCTCCATCCTGGCCTTGACGGATGGGTCGGCCAGGGTGTTGCGCAGCGCGGCCTGGATGTGCTCGAACACGGGCCGGGGCACACCCTTGGGCACCATCATGCCTATCCACGACTGCGCCGTGTAGCCCGGCACGACCGATGCGATGGTGGGCACGCCGGGCAGCTGGGCCACGGGCTCGGGGCTGCCGATGGCCACCGCGTTGACCTGGCCGGCCTTGATGTAGTTGATCACGGTGGGCAGGCTGCCTATGACCATGTCCACCTCGCCGCCCAGCAGCGCCGTGAGCATGGGGCCGCCGCCCTTGTAGGGCACGTGCGTGAGCTGCACGCCGGCCTGGCGCGCGAAGGCCACGGGGTTGAGGTGGTTCGAGCCACCTACGCCCGACGAGCCGTAGTTGAGCCTGCTGGGTTCGGCACTGGCGGTGTCGATCACGGCGCGCAGGGAGGTCAGGCCCGACTTCTTCGACGTGACCAGGGCCATGGGCATGGTGCCTATCAGGCTCACGTAGTCGAAGGACTGGAAGGTGTCGTACTTGATGCCGTAGAGGCTGGCGTTGACCGCGTGCGAATCGAAGACCAGCAGCAGCGTGTAGCCGTCGGGCGCGGCGCGGGCCGCCTCGTAGGTGCCGATGGTGCCGGAAGCGCCGCCGCGGTTATCCACCACCACGCTCTGGCCGATGTTCTCGGCAAACTTCTGCGAGATGGTGCGCGCCACGTAGTCCACGGAGCCGCCGGGCGGAAATGGCACGATGACCCGCACGGGCCTGCTGGGATAGCCGCCGCCCTGCGCCTGGGCGCCGAGCACGAAGGTGGCGATGGCGCAGCCCAGCAGGCTGCGCACAAAGGTCATACGTTGCATGATGTCGTCCTGGCTCTGAGAGAAGGTGGGCTGTCAAGCGATGACAGCCATGCTGATCGATGCATCCATTCTTGGATCGTCATGGGTTCACATCGACCACCAGGCGCCCGCGCACGCGGCCGGCGAGCAGCTCGGGCGCGAGGGCCAGCGCCTCGCCGAGGCCCACCACGCGTGTGTTGCGCGCAATGACGTCGGCCGGCAGCTCGGCGGCCAGGCGCTGCCAGGCCCTGTGGCGGCGCGCCTGCGGTGCGTACACGCTGTCCACCCCGGCCAGCGTGACGCCGCGCAGGATGAAGGGCGCCACGCTGGCGGGCAGGTCCATGCCCTGGGCCAGCCCGCAGGCGGCCACGACGCCGCCGTAGCGCGTGCTGGCCAGCACATTGGCCAGCGTGTGGCTGCCCACGGCGTCGATGGCTGCGGCCCAATTCTCCTTTTGCAGTGGCTTGCCGGGGCCGGCGAGCGCGGCGCGATCCATGATGCAGCTGGCGCCCAGCGCCCGCAGGTGGTCCGCCTCCTCGGGCCGGCCGGTGGAGGCCGTCACTGCATAGCCCAGCCGCGACAGCAGCGCGATGGCAATGCTGCCCACGCCACCGTTGGCGCCGGTGACCAGCACCGGCCCCATGTCGGGCTGCACGCCATTGGCTTCGAGCGCCATCACGCACAGCATCGCGGTATAGCCCGCCGTGCCGATGGACATGGCCTGCTGCGCCGTCATGCCCGCAGGCAGCGGCACCAGCCAGTCGGCACGCGTGGACGCGTAGCCGGCCAGCCCTCCCCAACGCGTCTCGCCCGTGCCCCAGCCGTTGAGCACCACGGCATCGCCGGGTGCGAAGCGCGGGTCGCTGCTGCGCTCCACCGTGCCCGCGAAATCAATGCCCGGCACCATCGGAAAGCTGCGCACCACGGGGGATTTTCCGGTGATGGCCAACGCGTCCTTGTAGTTCAGCGTGGAGTGGCTCACGCGCACCAGCACCTCGCCTTCGGGCAACTCATCGACGGCGAGCGAGCGCAGCTCGGCCTGGGTGGCGCCGCTGTCGGCGCGGGTCAGAAACAGAGCCGGGAACATGGTGGTGGCAGTGGGATGGGAAGAAGAGGATGAAGAGGAAGCGACGGAGGACGCAGGGTCGAGCTCGTCCCGCCAGTCGCGCGCGTAGCGCTGCACCAGCGTGGCGCCCAGGCGCTCGCGCATGACTTCGTTGGAGCCATCGGCCAGGCACAGCGCCTTGGCGGCCAGCAGGCTGCGCGTCAGGCCCCGGCCCTCGGCCATGCCGCGCGCGCCCAGCGCCTGTATGCATTGCGCTATGGCGGCCAGGCTCTCGTTGCCGGCATGGAGCTTGGCGGCGGCCGCGGCCTCCACGGCCTCGTCGGCGCGTGCCTCGATCAGCAGGGCCGCACGCTGGGTCAGCAGGCTCAGCGCATCGTGCACCAGCGATACATCGACCAGCGACCAGCGCAGGCCCTGCTGGTTGAGCACCGGCTGGCCCGCCACCATGCGCGCACTGCAGTAGGCCGTGGCCTGTTGCAACGCGCCGTGCAGCAGGCCGCAGGCCATCGCCGCGATGTGCACCCGCGCCTTGTTCACGCCGGCCATGGCTTGCTTGAAGCCCTGGCCGGGCGGATAGAGCAGGTCGCTGTCGGGCACGAAGCTGCCGTCCAGCTCGAAGCCGCCGATGCCGGCCAGCGCCAGGCCTGCCAGGCCGTCCGAGGCTTGATCGACCACGCGCCGGCAGTCCGGCCCGTCCAGCCGCACGATGAAGCAGGCAATCCCCGCCGGCCCGAGCTGCGCATCGGTCTGCGCGAAGACCAGCGCCACCTCGGCGCCCACGGCATTGGCGATCCACCGCTTGCCGCCCGTGAGCCGCCAGCCGCCGTCGACCTTGCGCGCGGCCATGCCGATCGCGGTGAAGTCGCTGCCGGCGCCGGCTTCGGACATGGCCGTGCAGCCGATCAGCTCGCCGCGCAGCATGGCGGGGATGTAGCGTTCCCGGGCCTCGGCGCCGGCGCTCTCGGCGATGCGCAGGATGGCGTTGTGATGGTTGATGAAGGCGAAGGCGAAGGCGAAATCCACGCGCGCCAGCGCCTCGGCCGCCGCGGCCCGCACGGTATAGGGCAGGCCCAGGCCGCCCAGGGTCTTCGGGACTTCGATGGCCGCCAGCCCCTGCGCGCTGGCGGCGCGGATGGCAGGACCCGCCCACTGGCCGCTGGCGGCCAGCGGCGCGACCTCGGCCTGGGCAAAGCGGCGCAGCGCGGCCAGCAGCGGCGCGGCCTCGGGCGGCAGCGATGCGATGAGGGCGTTGCGCATGCTCACTGAAGTACCTTCGTGCTGCGCACTCTGGTATTCGCCCTTGGGGCGGCCCGGCGGGCTCATGCATCGACCTCCTGGCCGAGCCTGCCGGCCACGCCGATGGCGCCTGCCTGCGCCAGCTCGGCAATGCGCGCGGGCGTGTAGCCGGCCACGCGCTGCAGCACCTCCGCGGTGTCGGCGGCCAGCGCGGGCGGGTAGTCCAGCACCGGCGTGCCGCCATACTTGAAGGGGTTGCCCAGCATTTCTACGCCCGCCTCCGCGCCCGGGCGCGGTACCGCCTCCACCATCCGGCGCGCCCGGGTCAGCGGCTGGCGCAGCGCCTCGTCCACCCCCAGCACGGGCGAAGCTGGCACACGCGCCTGGGCAAACAGCGCCAGCCATTCGGCCGACGGCCGCGTGGCCACCAACGCGCCCAGCTCGGCCGTCAGCGCCTGGATGTTGGTGATGCGCGCGGCCGCGTCATGAAAGCGCGGGTCATCGGCCAGCGCGGGATGGCCCAGCGTCTCGCACAGCTTGCGCCAGAACGCCTCGCCCGTCGGCGCCAGCGCGATCCACTTGCCGTCGGCCGCGAGGTAGGTGTCGCTGGGCGCGATCATGCCGTGCCGGGCGCCCGTGGCGCGCGGTACCGGGCCGCCGCTGAGCCAGCCCTGGGCCTGCCAGGTCAGCATGGCGATCTGAGCGTCGTAGAGCGAGACCTGCACATGCTCGCCGCGCCCGGTGCCCAGGGCCTTGACCAGGGCCGCCACCGTCGCCAGCGCCAAGTACAGCCCGCCCGCGAGATCGGCGACCTGGTAGCCCACGCGCACGGGCTTGCCGCCCTCTTCGCCAGTGATGCTCATCACGCCGGACAAGGCCTGCAGCATCAGGTCGAACGCGGGCGCATTGGCCCACTCCCCCTCGTCATGCAGGCCGATGATCTGCGCGACCACGATGCGCGGGTTGATGGCACTGAGGCTGGCGAAATCCAGCCCCAGCCGCGCGGGCACGGCGGGCGCAAAGCCGTAGATCACGGCGTCGGCCTCGCGCACCAGGTCGTGCAAGGCCTGGCGGCCGCCGGGGGACTTCAAGTCCAGCGCGATGCTGCGCTTGCCCCGGTTGACGGACAGGAAGAAGGGCGAGTCCTGCGTGTCGGACAGGGGCGGCACGCGCCGCGCCAGGTCCCCGTCCGGGGCCTCCACCTTGATGACTTCGGCCCCCAGCTGCGCCAGCAACTGTCCTGCAAAAGGGCCGCCGAGCACCCAGGTCAGGTCGAGGATGCGTTTTCCAGAAAGCATGCGTTGGGGTCTTCAGTATTGAATGGCGCTCACATTCCATCACCAGCAGTCGAAGGCCTCAAACGATATAAACTGCCCGATCCTGTTAGAAAAACTAACATCATGGCGTTGCACCGGCTTCCCCCGCTGGGATCGATACGCGCTTTCGAAGCAGCGGGTCGGCTGCTGAGCTTCTCGAAGGCGGCGGACGAACTGTCGGTGACGCATGGCGCGGTCAGCCACCAGATCAAGGCACTGGAAGGCTGGCTGGGCGTGCCGCTGTTCCTGCGTCAGGGGAAGTCGGTGGCGCTGACCGATCAGGGGCGGCTGTACCTCGACTCGATCAGCCCGGCGCTGGCGGCCATTGCGGCCGCGTCGCGCCGCATCAGCACCCACGAGGTGCTGCGCGTGGACGCCCTGCCCACCTTCACCATGCGCTGGCTGTTCCCGCGGCTGGCCCAGTTCCGGGCGCTGTACCCGCACATCGAGGTCCAGATTTCCACGGGGCTGGAGCCCATGAGCCGCCTGCCCGCCAACACCGATGTGGTGATTCGCCGCGAGCCGCACGAGGTCACGGGGCTGCACAAAGTGCGCGTGCTGTCCGAGACCGCCTTTCCCGTGTGCGCGCCCTCGCTGCTGGAGCGCGTGCCGCTGGCGCGCATTGCCGACCTGGCGCAGCACACCATCCTGCACTGCCCGGCGCGCCGCACGGCCTGGGACGACTGGCTGGCCATCGCCCACCACAGCCGCGTGGTGCCCGCGCAGTCGTTGGAGTTGGAGCACCTGTACTTCTGCCTGCAGGCGGCCATCGACGGCATCGGGGTGGCCATGGGCTATTCGCCGCTGGTGGCGCCCGACCTGGCTTCGGGGCAGCTCGTGGCCCCCTTCGGCGACTTGGTGCTGACCACCCCCGGCTATTTCGTCATCACGCGCGCCGAGCGCCAGCACGATCCGGTGGTCAAGACCTTTTGCGACTGGCTGCTGGAGCAGGGGGCACGCTTCGACGAAAGCCGGTGATCAAACACCTTGCAGCGCGCGCGGAAGCCGCCGGCCGGAGCCGGCCGTACGGCCTTCAGGCCCATTCATAGGCAGCCAAGCGGTGGGTGACCCTGCCGTGGCGGCTCCTGGCGCCCGGGATGCGGGTCCCGGAGCGCGCCCTTGTCCGGCTCCACACGGGCAGCCCCTCCACGCTCACTCCACCGTCACACTCTTCGCCAGGTTCCGCGGCTTGTCGACGTCGGTACCGCGTGCGCAGGCCGTGTGGTACGCCAGCAGTTGCAGCGGCACCGTGTGCAGGATGGGCGACAGCCAGCCGTAGTGCTCGGGCATGCGGATCACGTGCAGGCCGGCTTCGCTGCGGATGAACGAGTCGCCGTCGGCGAACACGAAGAGCTCGCCGCCGCGGGCGCGCACTTCCTGCAGGTTGCTCTTGAGCTTCTCGAGCAACTGGTCGTTGGGCGCCACCGTCACCACCGGCATCGCGGCGGTCACCAGCGCCAGCGGGCCGTGCTTCAGCTCGCCGGCGGGGTAGGCCTCGGCGTGGATGTAGCTGATCTCCTTGAGCTTCAGCGCGCCTTCCAGCGCCACCGGGTAGTGCAGGCCGCGGCCGAGGAAAAGCGCGTTTTCCTTGCGTGCGAATTCCTCGCTCCACGCGATGACCTGCGGCTCCAGCGCCAGCACCGATTGCACGGCTGCCGGCAGGTGGCGCAGGTCCTTCAGGTGCTTGGCTTCCTGCTCGTCGGTGAGGCGCCCGCGCACCTGCGCCAGCGACAGCGCCAGCAGGAACAGGCCCACCAGCTGCGTCGTGAAGGCCTTGGTCGATGCCACGCCGATCTCGGCGCCGGCCCGCGTGATGTAGGCCAGCCTGCACTCGCGCACCATCGCGCTGGTCGACACGTTGCAGATGGTCAGCGTGTGCGGCATGCCCAGCGCGCGTGCATGCTTCAGCGCGGCCAGCGTGTCGGCGGTCTCGCCGCTCTGCGTGATGGTGACGACCAGCGTGCGCGGGTTGGGCACGCTGTCGCGGTAGCGGTATTCGCTGGCGATCTCCACATTGGTGGGCACGCCGGCCAGTGATTCGATCCACTGCCGCGCCACCAGGCCGGCGTAGTAGCTGGTGCCGCAGGCCAGCACCAGCACCTGGTCGATCTCCTTGAACACGCCGTAGGCGCCGTCGCCGAACAGCTCGGGCGAGATGCCGGCCACCGCGTCCAGCGTGTCGGCGATCGCCTTGGGCTGCTCGAAGATCTCCTTCTGCATGTAGTGGCGGTACGGGCCCAGCTCGGCCGCGCCGGTGTGGGCGTGCACCGTGCGCGTCTCGCGCTCCACCGCGCGCAGGCTGCCGTCGGGCTGGCGGCCGTGGATCCACACCTTGTTGAGCTGCACGTCGACCACGTCGCCTTCTTCGAGGTAGACGATCTGGTCGGTGACGCCGGCCAGCGCCATCGCGTCGGAGGCGAGGAAGTTCTCGCCCTCGCCGCGGCCCAGGATCAGCGGCGAGCCCTCGCGCGCGCCCACCACGCGGTGCGGCTCGTCGCGGCAGAACACGGCGATGGCGTAGGCGCCGCGCAGGCGCTTGACGGCCAGCTGCACGGTCTCGAACAGGTCGCCGTCGTAGAGGTGGTTGACGAGGTGGGCGATGACCTCGGTGTCGGTCTGGCTGGAGAACTCGTAGCCCTTGGCCTGGAGCTCGGCGCGCAGCTCGTCGTGGTTCTCGATGATGCCGTTGTGCACCAGCGCGATCCGGTTGCCCGAGAAGTGCGGGTGCGCGTTGTGCACCGCCGGCGCACCGTGCGTCGCCCAGCGGGTGTGCGCGATGCCGGTGCCGGCGGCGATGCCTTCCTGCGCCACCTGGGCGTCGAGCTCGGCCACGCGCGCCGTGCTGCGCGCGCGGCGCAACTGGCCGTCCTGGTGCACCGCCAGGCCGCAAGAGTCATAGCCGCGGTACTCGAGGCGTCGCAGCCCTTCGACCAGGATGGGAACGATGTTGCGGGTGCTGACGGCGCCGACGATGCCACACATGGGAATCACCTCCGGGGGAGGTTCCGTGAAATTTGGAGTGGCGGAATGGTAGGCAGGCTGCCATGAAATTTTCTTGCAAATTTCAGCGATTCCGAGCCGTCAGTGCAAATTTGGCGAGTCGATGGTCGAATCTTTCATTAGTCGTGAATCTACACAATAATCAGCCATGGATTCACTCGACGACGTGGACCTCCGGCTGCTGGCGTTGCTCCAGCAAGACGCCTCCCGCACCAACCAGGACCTGGCCGCCGCGGCGCATGTGTCGCCCGCCACCTGCCTGCGCCGCGTCAAGCGGCTGGTGGACGAGGGCTTCATCGAACGGCGCGTGGCGCTTCTTTCGCCCGACCGCCTGGGCGGCAGCCTCACGGCGGTGGTGGAAGTCACGCTCGACCGGCAGGGGGCCGAGCACCTGCAGGCCTTCCAGCAGCGCGCGGTGGCCGACGACGGCGTGCAGCAGTGCTACCGCGTCTCGGCCGGGCCGGATTTCGTGCTCATCGTGGTCGTGCGCGACATGGCCGCGTACCACGCGCTGGTGGAGCGGCTCTTCACGCAGGACGCCAACGTCCGCAACGTGAAGAGCTTCTTCGCGGTGGAGCGCGCGAAGTTCTCGACCGCGATCAGCTTTTGACGATCACCAGCCCCTTGAGGTATTCGCCCTCGGGGAAGTCGATGGTCGTCGGGTGGTCGCAGGCGCCGCCCAGGCGATCGAGCAGCACGCCGTTCACGCCCGCGTCGATGCCCGCGCCGGCCACGATCTTGTGGAACAGGTCGGCGGTGACGCCGCCCGAGCACGAGAACGTGAACAGCAGGCCGCCCGGCTCCAGCAGTTCCAGCGCCAGGCGGTTGATGTCCTTGTAGGCGCGGGCGGCGCGCTCGGCGGCCGCCGCCGTGGGCGCGAACTTGGGCGGGTCGAGCACGATGGCGTCGAAGCGCACGCCGGCCTGCCGCTGCTCGCGCAGGTATTTGTTGACGTCGGCATCGAGGAACTCGCAGCGCCGTTCGTCCAGCCCGTTCAGGCGCACGTTGGCGGCCGCGCGCTCCAGCGCAGGCAGCGACGAATCGACGCTGACGACATGCTGGGCACCGCCCTTCAGCGCGGCGACGGTGAAGCCGCCGGTGTAGCAGTAGCAGTTCAGCACGCGCTTCACGCCGAAGTGGCCCACCAGCTCGGCGAAGCGGCGGCGGTTGTCGCGCTGGTCGAGGTAGAAGCCCGTCTTGTGGCCATGCGCCACGTCGAGCGCCAGGCGCCAGTCGTGCTCGTGGATGACGACCTCGCTGGCGCTGTCGTCGTCGCCTTCGGCGCGGTGCAGCCAGCCGGCGGCCTTCTCCAGCCCTTCGAGCTCGCGCACGCTGGCGTCCGAGCGTTCATACAGGCGCTTGGCGCCGGTCACCTTCAGCAGCAGTTCCGACAGCACCGGCTTCCAGCGCTCGGCGCCGGTGGCGAGGAACTGCGCGCTCAGCGTGTCGCCGTAGCGGTCGACCACCAGGCCCGGCAGGCCGTCGGCCTCGCCATGCACCAGGCGCACGCCGTCGCTGGCGATGGGCAGGCGCTCGCGCAGTGCCACGGCGGTGCGCAGCCGGCGCTCGAAGAAGTCGCGGTCGATGCGCTCGGAAGCGCTGAAGCTCCAGGCGCGCACGCGGATGGTGGAGTGGGGGCTGTAGGCGCCCCAGGCCAGGAACTGGCCGTCGCTCGATTCGACGCGCACCGTCTCGCCCGGATCGGCCTTGCCGCTGAGCACGCTGCCGGCAAACACCCAGGGATGGCGCCGCAGCAGCGAGCGCTCGCGGCCTTCGCGCAGCTTGATGGTTTTCATGCGCCATTCTCGCCGGCCGACGCCGGGCGGCGCCCGCGCCTCAGCCGCGCGGCGGTGCCGGCGCGGGCCCGGCCTGCTGGCTGCTCAAGGGCACGGTGGCCGCCGGCGCGGGCGCCGCCAGCGGGGCGGCCGCAGGGGCCGAGGGGGCTTCGACGGCGCGGTAGACGCCGGCCAGCGCCACGCCGAGCACCAGCGTGCCGAGCGCGGCCACGGCGCATGCGATGGGGTCGTTCTTCTTCATGAGGAGGTCCTGCACTTCAGGCGCACAGTGTCTGCAGGCCGCCCGGCCGCCGCCATCGCCCAAAAGAGCCACCGGGGCGTCAGCCCGCGTGCGGCAAGGGCTGCATTAACCACCGCGCTTGCGCGCGCGTGGGTGGGCCGCGTCGTAGACCTTGGCCAGATGCTGGAAATCGAGGCGCGTGTAGACCTGCGTGGTCGCGATGCTGGCGTGGCCCAGCAGCTCCTGCACGGCCCTCAGGTCGCCGCTGGACTGCAGCAGGTGCGACGCGAAGCTGTGCCTCAGCATGTGTGGATGCACGTGCACCGGCAGCCCCGCCTTCAGCGCCGCCGCCTTGAGGCTGCTGCGCACCTGCGCGGCGCCGAGGCGCGCGCCGCGGCGGCCGACGAGCAGGGCCGGCTCATCCGGCGCGGCCATGCCGCCGCGCACTGCCAGCCAGGCTTCCAGCGCCTGCAGTGCCGCCCGCCCCACTGGCACGCTGCGCCGCTTGCCGCCCTTGCCCAGCACGTGGGCGGTGGCCTCCTCGGGCGGATGCCGGTCGATCCATCCGGCGGCCGTGCCGCTGGCCGCCACGTCGAGCGCCACCAGTTCGCCCACCCGCAGGCCGCAGCCGTAGAGCAGCTCGACGATGCAGTGGTCGCGCGCCTGGATCAGCGGATCGACGTTCGCCGGACGGTGCTCGGCCAAGGCCACCGCATGGTCGACCGACAAGGCCTTGGGCAGCGGCCGGCCGGCCTTGGGAGCGCGCACGCCGACGACGGGGTTGTGCTGCAGGCGGCCGTTGTCGATCCACCAGCGGTAGAGGCCGCGCCAGGCGGCGAGCACGATCGCGATGCTGCGCGGCGCCAGCCCCTGCCCGTGCAGTTGCGCCGCCCATCGGCGCACGTGGTGCACCTGCACCGCGGCCAGGTCCACCGGCAGGGCCTGCGCCGCGTGCACCAGGCGCTGCAGCGCCTCGGTGTAGAGCACGAGCGTGCGGGCGGCGAGCCGGCGCTCCACCGCCAGGTGCGCCAGCCACGCCTGCAGCTCGTCCGGCAGGGGCGCGGGGGGCTCGGCAGCGCCGGTCATGGCGGGGCCGCCGGGGCGCCTCAGCGGGCAGCCGGCAGCAGGCGCGTGAACGCCGCGCCCGCCAGTTCGCCGATGCGCAGCAGGAACTCCGTGCCCATGTCCGCGCTGTAGCGGGTGGGATCGGGCGAGCCCAGCACCACCAGGCCGAAGGCGGTGTCGCCGCGGCGCAGCGGGACGAGCGCGATCGACATCACCGTGCTCGGGTCGTCCAGCCAGCGCACCGGCTCGAAGCCCGAGTTCACGCCGCAGTACGGCAGCGTCAGGCTGTTGGCGAAGCTGCGGGCGTCGTCGCTGACGCCCTGCGCGAACGGCTGGCCGGCATAGGCGGCATCGACGCCCCAGACCCGCACGCCGGCCTGCGGGATCAGGAACTGGTGCTTGAGCTCCGCCACCAGCACGGCCGGCAGATCGGCCGGATCGGCCGTGTCCATCAACGCGCGTGTCCAGCGGTGCAGGCGGTCCGAGATGGCCACGTTGTCCTGCCCGTTGCGGATCATCTCGACGATCTTGTGCTCGAGGCCCTTGATGCGGTCGCGCAGCATTTCCATCTGCCGCTCCTGCAGCGAGACGGCGCGCTGCCCGTGCGGGCTGGTGAGCTGGATGGCCGCCAGCAGCTCCGCGTTGCGCTCGAAGAAGCCGGGGGTGTTGGCCAGGTAGTTGGCGATGTCGGTCTCGGTGATGCCCGACGTGCCCAAGGTGTTGCTCACAGTTCGATTTCTCCTTCGAAGACGGTTTCCGCGGGGCCGGTCATCAGCACGGGGTGGCCTTCGCCCGCCCACTCGATGGTCAGCTCGCCGCCGCGCGCCTCGACGTCGACGCGCGCGTCGAGCCAGCCGAGGCGGATGCCGGCCACCACCGCGGCGCAGGCGCCGGTGCCGCAGGCCAGCGTCTCGCCGGCACCGCGCTCGTAGACGCGCAGGCGGATGCGGCTGCGCGACAGCACCTGCATGTAGCCCGCGTTCACCTGGCGCGGGAACCGCGGATGCTGCTCGATCAACGGCCCCTGGGTCGGCACGGGCGCGGTGTCGACGTCGTCGACGCGCTGCACCGCGTGCGGGTTGCCCATCGAGACCACCGCCAGCTCGACGGTGGCGCCATCCACCGGCACCGGCCACAGCACGCCGCCGCCGACCGTGCGCGGCGCCAGGCCCATGGCGTCGAACGGCACCTGCGCCGCCTCGAATTCGGGCGGGCCCATGTCCACCGTGACGCGGCCGTCGTCCTGCAGCCGCAGCTCGAGCAGCCGGTTCAGCGTCTCGACGCGCACGCTGCGGCGGTCGGTCAACCCGTGCTCGTGCACGTAGCGCACGAAGCACCGCGCGCCGTTGCCGCAGTGCTCGACCTCGTCGCCCGTGTTGTTGAAGATGCGGTAGCGGAAGTCCACGTCGGGCCGGCCGCCGGGCTCGACGACCAGGATCTGGTCGGCCCCCACGCCGAAGCGCCGGTCGCCCAGGCGCCGCGTCTGTTCGGGCGTGAGCGCCAGCGGCATGCGCGTCGCGTCGAGCACGACGAAGTCGTTGCCGGCGCCCTGCATCTTGGTGAACTTCAATCGCATCGCCGCATTATCCGGGGATGCCGCTGCCAGGGTCGCTCAGTAGAGCTTGGGCTCGCCTGGCGGACGCGTCTTGAAGCGCTTGTGCACCCAGAGGTACTGCGCAGGGTTGCGGCGCACCTCCGCCTCGATCCAGCGGTTCATCCGCGTGATGTCGGCCACCGGGTCGTCGGTCGGGAAGTCGGTCCACGGCGGCAGGAAACGCACCCGGTAGCCCTGGCCGCCGGGCAGCATCTCCGCGACGACCGGCTGCACCACCATGTCGAGCGCGCGGGCCATCTTGGAGGGCGCCAGCAGCGTCGCCGCGGGCACGCCGAAGAAGGGCACGAAGGCCGCCTCCCGGTGCCCGAAGTCCATGTCGGGCAGGTTGAAGAACATGAAACCGCGCTGGCGGATCGCACGGATCAGCGGGAGCACACCCTCCTTGCGCGAGAAGATGTCGCCCTGCCCGAACCGCACCCGGCCGCGGCGCATCGCGGCGTCGAAGACCGGGTTGCTCTGCGCCTGGTAGATCGAGCCGACCATGCGCTGCTGGAACAGCTGCGTGGCGGAGCCGGCCACGTCGAGCGCCATGAAGTGCGGCACCAGCCACATCACCGGGCGTTCGCTGCGCTCGGCCAGCCGCACGTCGCCTTCGACGTGGATCAGCCGGCGCAGCCGCTCCGGCCGGGCATACCAGAGCAGGCCGCGCTCCAGCAGGCTGCGGCCCAGCCACTGGAAATGCTCGCGCACCATGGCGTGGCGCTCGGCCTCGGCCATCGCCGGAAAGCACAGCGCCACGTTGCGGCGCGCGATACGCCGGCGTGGGCCGGCCAGGCGGTGCAGCAGGCGGCCGAGCTGGCGGCCGGCGAAGGCCTGCACGCCCAGCGGCAGCAGGTGCACGAGCCACAACAGGCCCAGGAGGGCGCGCGCAGGAAGGTGCCGCATCCGTGCGTCCCGCCTAGGCACCCGCGGCCAGCGGCAGCGTGTCCCGCGGTCGGCGGTAGCGGTTGTAGCCCCAGAGGTACTGCTCGGGGCACTGCAGGATCAGGCGCTCCATCTCTGCGTTGACGAAGGCGGCGCAGGCGGCCATCAACGCCTCGTCGCTGGCCGCCTCGCGGGGCAGGGCCGCGGCGGGTTCGCTGACATGCAGCACCCAGCCCCGGGCGCCCGGCAGGCGCTCCGCCCACATCAGCAGCAGCGAGGCGCCGGTCTGCAGCAGCAGGCGGGTGGCCAGCGTCATCGTGTACGCGGGCTGGCCGAAAAACGGCGCCCACACGCCCATGCCCTCGGGCGGCACCTGGTCGGGCAGCAGGCCGATGGTCTCGCCCCTGCGCAGCGCGCGGATCATCTGCCGCACGCCCGCCAGCGACGCCGGCGCGGTGGCCAGGCCGGGCCGGTCGCGTGCGGTCTTCTCCAGCTCGCGCAGCCACGGCTGGCGCGCGGGGCGGTAGAGCGCGGTCATCGGCCGGCGCGCGCCGAAGCGCTCGGCGTAGGCCTGCGCGCAGACCTCGAAGCTGCCCATGTGCGGCGTCAGCAGCACCAGGCCCTTGCCGGCCTGCAGGGCCTGGTCGATCAGCGCATCCCCCTCCCACCGGCACCAGCGCTCGATCGGCCGGGCGGCCGGCCCGAGCCACAGCCAGGGCAGCTCGGCCGCCAGCCGGCCGGCCTGGGCCACCGCCGCGCGCTGCTGCGCGCGGGTGAGGCCGGCCAGCGCGGCATGGCGCCGGCACAGCCTGCGGTACGAGGACGAGCCGGCATACGCCGCCCAGCCCAGCGCGGCGCCCCATGCGTGCAACAGGCCCAGAGGAAGCCTTGATATCCAACGAAGCAGAGCGAGCATGGTTCCTATAATTCGCCCATCGCCGAGTTACTGAACAACTTGCGGGGCGATGCGTCAGGGCCGATGGGGCCGGGGCGCCGGGTCGATGGCCGTCAACAGGCCAGAGGCTCCACAAATGCTGCTAAAGCGTTCGCCGCTCTCCAGAGTTACTGGCCGGCAACGCACCGGAACCAACCCAACCCTCGGAGTTTAAGCAAGTGGCGAACGACTTCCTCTTCACCTCGGAATCGGTTTCCGAAGGCCATCCCGACAAGGTCGCGGACCAGATTTCCGACGCGATCCTCGACGCGATCTTCCAGCAGGACCCGCGCAGCCGCGTGGCGGCCGAAACGCTGACCAACACCGGCCTCGTCGTGCTGGCCGGCGAGATCACCACCAACGCGCACGTCGACTACATCCAGGTCGCGCGCGACACGATCAAGCGCATCGGCTACGACAACACCGAGTACGGCATCGACTACAAGGGTTGCGCCGTGATGGTCTGCTACGACAAGCAGTCCAACGACATCGCCCAGGGCGTGGACCACGCGAGCGACGACCACCTGAACATCGGCGCCGGCGACCAGGGCCTGATGTTCGGCTACGCCTGCGACGAGACGCCCGAGCTGATGCCCGCGCCGATCTACTACGCGCACCGGCTGGTGGAGCGCCAGGCCCAGCTGCGCAAGGACGGCCGCCTGCCCTTCCTGCGCCCCGATGCGAAGAGCCAGGTGACGATGCGCTACGTCGACGGCAAGCCGCACTCGATCGACACCGTGGTGCTCTCCACCCAGCACAGCCCCGACCAGAGCGAGACCGCGACGAAGATGAAGGCCTCGTTCACCGAGGCGATCATCGAGGAGATCATCAAGCCGGTGCTCCCGAAGGAGTGGCTGAAGGAAACCAAGTACCTGATCAACCCGACCGGCCGCTTCGTCATCGGCGGCCCGCAGGGCGACTGCGGCCTGACCGGCCGCAAGATCATCGTCGACACCTACGGCGGCGCCTGCCCGCACGGCGGCGGTGCGTTCTCGGGCAAGGATCCGTCCAAGGTCGACCGCTCGGCCGCTTACGCCGCGCGCTACGTGGCCAAGAACATCGTGGCCGCCGGCCTGGCGCGCCAGTGCCAGATCCAGGTGGCGTACGCCATCGGCGTGGCCCGCCCGATGAACATCACGGTCTACACCGAAGGCACTGGCGTGATCCCCGACGACAAGCTGTCGGCGCTGGTGGCCGAGCACTTCGACCTGCGCCCGAAGGGCATCATCCAGATGCTCGACCTGCTGCGTCCGATCTACGAAAAAACCGCCGCCTACGGCCACTTCGGCCGCGAAGAGCCCGAGTTCAGCTGGGAGAAGACCGATAAGGCCGCGGCCTTGCGCGCAGCCGCCGGGCTCTGACCCACGCGCGGCCCGGCCCTAGGCGGCCGGCGCGTAGAACATGACGCCGTCCGACACCCAGCCGCCGGCCGGCGTGTCGACGGTGGTGTAGCGCACCACCGGCAGCCCGTCGGCATCCGCGGTGCGGTGCTGGTACACGGCCACGCTGCCCGGCCGGTGGACGTTGAAGGCATGGAAGGCCACGCCCACCCGCTCCCAGCCGGTGACGGCGCCCGGATCCGCCGCGGTGGACAGGGCATACCGGTGGCCCAGCACGCCGGCCGCCACCGAGCGGTAGCGGTACACCGGCACCGAGCCCGGTACGGGTGCGGCGAACGCGCGGTAGCCCGCGCCGTCCAGCACCATGCCCTGCGGCGCGTCGGTGCCGATCGTGTCGAACCCGTTCCACGGCTGGCCTGGCGCCGCCGCATGCCACTGGCGGACCTCGGCCGTCTCGGTCCACCGCGCCGAGAGCCTGCGGATGACGTTGCGCGTGATCGTGCTCACCACGGTGGGCGCCTGCCCTTGCAGTTCCGGGTTGAGCCCGAACACCCAGTCGGTCGAGCCGGCCGTGAAGACCGTGCCGGCACCGCGGCTGAACACAGCGATGGCGGCATGGCCCGAGCGTTCGCCCGGCAGGCCGACGGCCCGGGCGCGTTCGTCCCAGTCGCTGCAGTCGGCCTGGGCCAGGATGCGCAAGGTGGCAGGCGAGCCGTCGCTGCCGGTCGGGTAGGGGCGGCCATCGGTGCCGGTCACGAAGTCGGCCGCGTCGGTCTCGTAGCCCACGTACGCACCCCCGAAACCCGCCCCCGACACGAGGCCCGTGCCGGCGAAGGCCCAGTGGTCCGGGTCCATCACCACGAACGGCGGCGCCGGCCGCGGCATCGCGGTGACCCAGGAAGCCCCCTTCAGGAAGCTCAGGCCGATGGTGCTGTTCTCCGGATCCGGTGGCTGCAGGTCGAACCAGTTCGTGGTCTTCGTCTGCGCCGTGCCGCCCGGATCGCCGGCGCGGCTCTTGTAGCAGACCATCCGGCGATCGGCACCGCCGACGTCGTCGAACCGCACCTGCCACCAGCAGGTGTTGCCGCTGAAGATGGCGGCGTTGCCGCCGGCCGCGACGAAGGCGTCGAGCCGCCGGCGCATCGCACGCGACCAGTACTCGTCGTGGCCCGCGGTCGTGAAGAGCTGGTAGCCCTTGAGCAGCTGCGGCTCGCGGTGCAGGTCCAGGCTGGTGCAGTAGTCGGCGGCGATGCGGTTGCGCTCCAGCCAGCGCACGAAGGACGGCTGCCAGGCGTCGAAGGCGTAGTTCCACGGGTTGTCGAACGGGCGGTTGAACGACACGAAGGTGCTGGGCTCGCCGTCCGTCGAGTTGTAGTCGTACAGGCTCTTGCCGCCGTAGCTGTTGTAGGCCTGTGCCGTCGTGACGGGGATCTGCACCAGCAGCGCCACGCCCTCCGTGCGGACCGCAGGCCGCACCACGAAGGGCACGGTGCAGGCCGCGTCGCCCGCGCCGATGGTGGCCCAGTACAGGCCCGTCGGCCAGTCGGCCGGCACCCGCAGGCGGTAGTCCACGCCCCAGCCGGCGCAGCCGTCTGCAAAGGCACGGGCCGGCACCTCCTTTTCGAAGATGCGGATCGTCGTGCTCAGCATCAGGCGGTCGGGAGCACCCATGCGGCCGATGGTCAACGGCACCGGCGTGCCCACCGTCGTGGAGCCGCCGCGGTGCCGCACGTAGAAATCCAGGCTGCCGCCGGCCTTCACGGACGTACGGCCCGCAAACGCCTCGACCCCCGGCGCACCCGCCGCCGCCATCGCCCCGGCGGCCTGGCTGCCCCACGCCGGGCCCGCCAGCGCGGCGGCGGATTGGACGAAGCGCCGGCGCGTCAACAAGGCGGCATGGCGTGGAGAGGGCAGGCGGCGTCGTGGCATGGGCGTCTCATCTGATTGAAACGTGTGATTTGATAGGCACCTAACGCGGCTGCCAGGCCACAAAGTGTGACGTCGTGCTCGCAGAAGCCGTTCAAGTGCCACCCCAGGGCGCCGAACGCGGCCGGATGCACCGGGCTTTTGTGGCACGAGCCTCTGGCAAACGCTACAGCGGCCGGGCTGCGCGCCGATATGTTTTGCCAGCTCTGGCACTTTGCCGTCGGCTCACCATCGTGGACGCAACCCGCTCATCCCCCCTGACCATCCTCGTCGTGGACGACCAGGCCGGCGCCCGGCTGGCGTTGGCCGGCAACCTCGATCTGCTGGGGCACCGCGTGCTGGAAGCGGACAGCGCGGACTGGGCACTGGAGCAGTTCCGGCGCCACAAGCCGGACATGGTGCTGCTCGACGTGATGATGCCGGGCCACGACGGCTACTGGGCCGCGCGCCGCATGCGCGAGGCGGAAGCCGGCAACTGGACGCCGATCATCTTCCTGTCGGCGCGCGACGGCGAGCAGGACCTGAGCCGCGGCATCGCGTGCGGCGGCGACGACTACCTCGTCAAGCCGGTCTCGCCGGTGGTGCTGGAGGCCAAGCTCCGCGCCATGCAGCGCCTGCGCGACATGCAGCGCCAGCTCGTCAACGTCTCGGCCGAGCTGCGCGCCGCCAACGAGCACCTGCAGACGCTGAGTGAACGGGACGAGCTGACGGGCCTCGCGAACCGCCGGGGCTTCGACCGGATGCTGCATGCCGAGATCGCCGCCACGCGCCGCGAGCGCCAGCCGCTGACGCTGGTGCTGTGCGACATCGACGCCTTCAAGGCCTACAACGATTCGCTCGGCCACGTCGACGGCGACCACTGCCTGCGCCGCCTCGGCGCGCTGCTCGCCGAATCCTGCCACCGCTCGCGCGACCAGGCAGCACGCTACGGCGGCGAGGAGTTCGCACTGATCCTGCCGAACACGCCCAAGTCCGGCGCCATGACCTTCGCCCGGGCGATCCGGCGCATGGTGAGCGCGCTCGCGCTGCCGCACCCCTGCTCGCCGGTGGCGCCGCACGTCACCTTCAGCGGCGGCATCACCACCTGCGTACCCGATGCCGACACCACCCCCGAGGGCCTGATCGTGCGGGCCGACCAGGCCCTGTACGCCGCCAAGCGCCAGGGGCGCGACCGGTTCTTCAGCTTCGAGATGCAGCTCGACACGGTGGAACAGCTGGAGCACTGAACTGGGGCGCGGCAGCCTCCTACAGCAGCCGCCGTCGAGCGCCGATGGCGTGCGGGGGCGCTGCGGGCTTCAATGGTGATGGGGCGCCTCGCCGTCCCTCGCCGAACTGCCGCTCTTTTCTCCATCCCCACCACCATGACCGCCAACAAGACCCGCACGGCCTCGCCGCGCACCACGCCCCGCAATGCCCCGCGAGCCAGCGGCCGCCCGCCCGTGCGCAGCGCCAAGCGGGCGCCGGGCACCGCCGCCCCGGCCCGCGCCGCGTCGACGCCGCGCCACTTCCGCATCGATTGCACGCTGGGGTATGAACTGCCCCAGCCCACCAGCTTCCTGTTCCAGGTGCACGCGCAGCACGGCCGCGACCAGCAGGTGCTGGCCGAGTCGCTGGAGCTGACGCCCGGCATCCCCAGCCACGTGTTTCCCGATCCGCTGGAGCACCACCGCTTCCTGCGGCTGCAGGCGCCGGCGGGCCAGTTCACGCTGCGGTACCAGGCCACCGTGCAGCTGATGCCGCGGCATTGGGACACCCAGGCGGCCGAGGTGCCGGTGCACGAGCTGCCGGACGAGGTGCTGCACCACCTGATGGCCACGCGCTATTGCGAGTCCGACCTGCTGTGCAATGCCGCGCACAAGATCTTCGGCCAGCATCCACCGGGCTACCAGCGGGTGCAGGCCATCGTCGACTGGGTGCACGACAACATCGACTACCGGCTCGGCTCGTCCAATGCCACCACCACCGCCTGCGACGTGTTCCGCAACCGCGCCGGGGTGTGCCGCGACTTCGCGCACCTGGCGGTCACGTTCTGCCGCGCCCTCAACATCCCGGCGCGGCTGGTGGTCGGCTATGCCCGCTTCGACGACCCGCCGCCGGACTTCCACGCGGTGTTCGAGGCCTACCTCGGCGGCGAGTGGATGATGTTCGACCCCACCCGGATGTCGCCGGTGGAGGACATGGTGCGCATCGCCGCGGGCCGGGATGCCAAGGACCTCGCGTTCTCGACCATCTTCGGCCAGGCCAACATGCTGACGATGGCGCCGCTGATCGAGCAGGTCGACTGACGCCGGCGGCCGGTGGTGGCCGCCGTCAGCTGAACAGACGTTCCATCGCGACGTCGATCACCATGCCGCACAGGCTGTAGATCAGCGAGCCCACGAGCGCCGCGACGAAGCCGGTGACGTAGA
The DNA here is from genome assembly GCF_036621135.1 of Aquincola agrisoli. NCBI lineage: Bacteria > Pseudomonadati > Pseudomonadota > Betaproteobacteria > Burkholderiales > Sphaerotilaceae > Aquincola > Aquincola agrisoli. Next base: position 192,729 of record NZ_JAZIBG010000054.1, on the reverse strand, counting down.
AGCCCTGCAGCACGCCGGCCGCGGCCCAGAACATCAGCGCGTTGATGACGAACAGGAACAGCCCCACGGTGAGCACCGTGACCGGCAGCGTCAGCAGCACCAGCACCGGCCTCACGATGGTGTTGAGCAGCCCCAGCACCAGCGCCGCGATCATGGCCGCGCCGAAGCTCTTCAGCTCGACCCCGGGGTAAAGATAGGCCACCAGCAGCAGCGCCGCGGCGAGCAGCATCCATCGGACGATGAGTTTCAGCATGGCCGAAAGGATAGCCGCTCACTCGAGCTTGTAGCCCACGCCGTAGACGGAGTGGATCAGTTCCTGCGCCGGCAGCACGTCGGCGATCTTGCGGCGCAGCTTCTTCACATGGCTGTCGACGGTCCGGTCGGCGACGATGCGCTCGTCGCGGTACATCGCGTCCATCAGCTGGTCGCGCGAGTAGATGCGCCCCGGCTGCGCGGCGAGCACACGCAGCAGCTGGAACTCCACCGCCGTCAGCCCCAGGTCGCGGCCGCCGATCGTGGCGCACCAGCCCGCCTCGTCCAGCGCCAGGCCGCCCGGCAGCGGCGGGCGTTCACCGGGCCCGGCCGCCTGGTTCAGGCGCCCGCGGCGCAGCACGGCCTTCACGCGCGCCACCACCTCGCGCGGGCTGAACGGCTTGCAGATGTAGTCGTCCGCGCCCAGCTCCAGGCCGAGCAGGCGGTCGATCTCCTCGACGCGCGCCGTCACCATCACGATGGCCGCGCCGGAGAACAGGCGCAGCGCCTTGCAGACGTCCAGGCCGCTCTTGCCCGGGAGCATCACGTCGAGCAGCACCAGGTCGGCGCCATGGTGGCGCATCCAGCCCTCGACCTCGTCGCCCCGCGCGAGGCGGTGCGTCTCGTAGCCGCTGCTGGCGAGGTAGTCGCGCAGCACGTCGGCGATCTTGTCCTCGTCCTCGACGATCAGGATGCGCTCAGGCATGGGGGTTCCTCGTACGTGCCAGCGGCAGCCACAGGTCCCAGCGCAGGCCGCCGAGCGCGCTGGCGCCGGGGCTCAGGCGCCCGCCGTGGGCCTCGACGATCGCCTTCACGATCGCCAGGCCCAGCCCCGAGCCCCCGCTGGCACGGGCACGCGACGCGTCGACGCGGAAGAGCCGGTCGGTCAGGCGGGGCAGGTCGTCCTCGGGCACGCCGGGCGGGCTGTCCTGCCAGACCACGTGCGCGTGGCCGTCCTCGGCGTGCAGGCGCACGTCGAGCGTGGCCGGCGCCTCGGTATAGCGCAGCGTGTTCTGCAGCAGGTTGGCGAAGACCTGCGCCAGCCGGTCGCCATCGGCCAGCACCTGCAGGCCGGGCGGCAGCGCCAGCCGCAGCTGCAGGCCGTGCGCCTGCACGGCAGCGCGGCCCGCGCCGAAGCCCTCTTCGATCAGTTCGCCCAGGTCCAGCGGCTCGCTGCGGTAGCTGAGCGCCCCCATGTCGGACAGCGACAGCACCCGCAGGTCTTCCACCAAGCGGGCGAGCCGCGTGACCTCCTGCGCGAGCGAGCCCAGGCTCGACAGCGTCAGCGGGCGCACGCCGTCCTGCAGCGCCTCGATCTCGGCGCGCAGCGTGGCCAGCGGCGTGCGCAGCTCGTGCGCGATGTCGGCGATCCATTGCTGGCGCGCCCGTTGCGCGGCCTCCAGCGTCTGGGCGAGCCGGTTGAAGTGGACACCCAGCTGAGCCAGTTCGTCATGGCCGTCGATGCGCAGGCGGGTCGTGTACTCGCCGCGCATCAGCGCGGCGGTCCCGGCGCCGAGCACCCCCAGCCGCCGCGACAGCCAGTGCGCTATCAACGCCGCCGTGACGACCACGGCCACCAGCAGCCCGACGGCGATCGCCAGGAACCGGCGGTTCTGCTGCGCCGAGAAGAGCCGCTCCAGCGACGCCACCATCTGCAGCCGCGGCACGTAGCCGAGGTAGCCCACGGTCCGCCCCCGGTCGACGATGGGCTTGCGCACCGCCTCCCCGTGGCGATCGGCCGGGCCGATCAGCACCGTGCCGTCGGCATCGAACAGCAGCAGCCGCGGATCGATGGTGAAGGGCGGCAGTGCGGGCCGGGCGCCGGAGGCCGCGGGCTGCGCAGGGGGCGGGGCGGGCTCGGCGCCTTCGCGGCCGGCGGCCGGCGGTGCATCGCCCTCGCGGCGGCCGCGGGTCATGCCCAACTCCTCGCGCAGCAGGTCGGTCCAGCGCTGGCGGTCCTTGGCGACCCAGTCCCAGCCGCCCTGCGCCTGGTGGCCTTCGGCCAGGCGGACGATCAGCGGGGTCAGGCGGGCCTCGTCCGCACGATTGAGGTACTCGACCAGCCCCTGGTCGAAGCTCCAGCCGTAGATCAGGTAGGCCGCCATCACCAGCACGACGTTCGCGCCGGCGATGGCCACGAACAGCTTGACGCGCAGCGTGTCCAGCCGCTGCCGCCATGACGGCGCGGCGGCGCGTGCGGAGTGATCGACGGCGGCATCCATGGCCGCAGCCTAACGGCGAATCTCACAAGCTTTGTGCAAGCCGGCGACGAATCCCTCCGCATTGCTTCCTCAGTCGGGCCGCATGCTGCGCCGCATCGACCACGCATCGTGCCGCCCGACATGCCCGACATGAGAGCCCCTCCCCGCCGCCGCGTCCTGCGGCGCACCCTGCCCGCCGTGGCCCTCGCGGCGCTGCTCGCTGGCGGGGGCGGCTTCGCCTGGAGCACGTGGGGCGGGGGCAAGCCCGCGCCCGACACGCACGTCTACGCCACCGTGCAGCGCGGCGACATCGAGGACCTGGTGGGCGCCACCGGCTCGCTGCAGCCGCGCGACTACGTGGACCTGGGTGCGCAGGTCTCGGGGCAACTGAAGAAGATCCACGTCGAGGTCGGCAGCGAGGTGAAGGAAGGCAACCTGCTGGCCGAGATCGATGCCGAGCAGTCGGCCGCGCGGGTCGATGCCAACCGTGCCGCGCTGCGGGCGCAGCAGGCCACGCTGGTGCAGCGCCAGACCGAACTGGCCAAGGCCGAGCGCGACCTGCAACGCCAGCAGAACCTGATGGCGGCGGAGGCCACGACCACCGAGGCCCTGCAGAACGCCGAGACCGAGGTGCGCACCGCGCGCGCGCAGATCGACGCGCTGAAGGCGCAGATCGAACAGGCGCAGGCCAGCATGCGTGTCGAGGAAGCCAACCTCAAGTACACGCGCATCTACGCGCCGATGGCGGGCACGGTGGTGAGCGTGACGGCGCGCCAGGGGCAGACGCTGAACACGAACCAGTCGGCCCCGACGATCCTGCGCATCGCCGACCTGTCGACGATGACCGTGCAAACGCAGGTCTCCGAGGCCGACGTGGGCAAGCTGCGCCAGGGCATGCCGGCCTACTTCACGACGCTGGGCAGCCAGGGCCGGCGCTGGCACGGCGCGCTGCGCAGGATCGAGCCGACGCCCACCGTCACCAACAACGTCGTGCTCTACAACGCGCTGTTCGACGTGCCCAACCCCACCAAGCGCCTGATGCCGCAGATGACCGCGCAGGTCTTCTTCGTCGTGGCCGAGGCGCGCGGCGTGCTGGTGGTGCCGGTGTCCGCGCTGGCGGCGCAGCGGGCCGCGGGCCAGCCGCGCACCACCGTCAAGGTGGTGTCCGGCGAGGGCCGCATCGAGGAGCGCGAGGTGACGGTGGGCACCACCAACCGCGTGCAGGCCGAGATCCTCTCGGGCCTGGAGGAGAACGACCGGGTGGTGGCCGGAGTGAAGGCGCCTGCCGCCGCCACCCGCTCCGCACCGGCCGGCGCCTCGCGCCAGGGCGGCGGTGGCATGGGTGGGGGCTTCGGCCCGCCGCCGGGAGGCCCGCGATGAGCACCGCCGCGGCCGCCGCGCCGCTGATCGAGCTGCGCGGCATCACCAAGACCTACCGCAACGGCGAGCTGACGGTGGAGGTGCTGCACGGCATCGACCTGACGATCCATGCGGGCGAACTGGTCGCGATCATGGGCGCGTCGGGCTCGGGCAAGAGCACGCTGATGAACATCCTCGGCTGCCTCGACCGCCCGACCCGCGGCAGCTACCGCTTCATGGGCCGCGACGTGTCGGCGCTCGGCCGCGACGAGCTGGCCGAGCTGCGGCGCGAGGCCTTCGGCTTCGTCTTCCAGAGCTACCACCTGATCGCCACCGGTACCGCGGCCGACAACGTGGAGGTGCCGGCCGTCTACGCGGGCGTGCCGGCCGCCGAGCGCCATGCACGCGCGCAGGCGCTGCTCGACCGGCTGGGCCTCGAAGCGCGTGGGCACCACCGCCCCCACCAGCTGTCGGGCGGCCAGCAGCAGCGTGTGTCGATCGCCCGCGCGCTGATGAACGGCGGCCGCGTGATCCTCGCCGATGAACCCACCGGCGCGCTCGACAGCAAGAGCGGCGCCGACGTGATGCAGCTGCTGAAGGACCTGTCCGCGCAGGGCCACACGGTGATCCTGATCACCCACGCGCGCGAGGTGGCCGAGCATGCGCAGCGCGTGATCGAGATCCGCGACGGCGCCATCCTGGCCGATCCCGGCCCATCGCAGGTCGCCGATCCGGCCCAGGCCCTGGCGCTGCAGCCGCGCCGCGGCCGCGTCTCGCACGCCGCCGACCTCGCGCAGGCCGCACGCACGGCGCTGCGCGCGCTGCGTGCCAACCTGTTCCGCACCGTCCTCACGCTGCTGGGCATCGTGATCGGCGTGGCCTCGGTGATCGCGATGCTGGCCATCGGCGACGGCGCCAAGCAGGCGGTGATCGACCGCATCAGCGCGATGGGCTCCAACCTGCTGCTGGTGCGGCCGGGCGCGCCCAACCAGCGCGGCTTCCAGAACACGGCCACGCTGGTGCCCTCGGACGTCGACGCGATCGACCGCGGCGTGCCCAACGTGCTCGCCGCCATCCCGGAGCAGAGCAGCACGGCCACGCTGCGCCACGGTAGCGCCGACGTCTCGACGAGCGTGACCGGCACCTCGTCGAAATTCCCGGTCGCACGGCAGTGGCCGGTTGCGCACGGCACCTTCTTCAGCGACGAGGACGAGAAGAACTACGCCACCGTGGCGGTGCTCGGCGAGACCGTGGCCCAGGCGCTGTTCCCCGACGGCCAGGAACCGCTGGGCCGCTACGTGCTCGTCAACAACCTGCTGTTCCAGGTGATCGGCGTGATGTCGCCGCGCGGCGCCTCTCCCACCGGACAGGACCAGGACGACGCGGTGCTGGTGCCCTATGCGACGAGCCAGCTCCGGCTCTCGGGCCAGCGCTACCTGCGCAACGTAACCATCGCGGTGAGCGACGTGGCGCGCATCGACGAGACGCAGCGCGCCGTCGAGGCGCTGCTGGCCGAACGGCACTGCACGGTCGACTTCCAGATCCGCAACATGGCCTCCATCATCGACACCGCGACCGAGACGCAGAACACCATGACGCTGCTGCTGGGCTCGATCGCGGCCATCTCGCTGCTGGTGGGTGGCATCGGCGTGATGAACATCATGCTGGTCAGCGTGACCGAGCGCACCCGCGAGATCGGCATCCGCATGGCGACCGGCGCCCGCACGCGCCACATCCTGCAGCAGTTCCTGATCGAGGCGCTGGCGGTCTCCGCGCTCGGCGGCGCGATCGGTGTGGCGCTGGGCCTGGGCACCGCCGCGGTGATCGCGGCGCTGGGCACGCCGGTGCAGTACGCGATGGGCCCGGTGCTGCTGGCCTTCGGCTGCGCCTTCGCCACCGGGCTGGTGTTCGGCTGGCTGCCCGCGAACAAGGCCGCCCGGCTCGATCCGGTGGTGGCGCTGGCTTCGGAATGACGATGAACACACTCCCACGAAAGCACTCCGCCTGCACGGCGCTGGCCGCGGCCGCGCTGCTGTCCGGCTGCGCGGTGATGGAGCCGCGCACACAACCCGCGCTGGCCCTGCCCGAACGCTTTGCCGAACCGGTGGCGGCGGCCGCTGCCGACGTCTCGCCGCAATGGTGGCTGGGGTTCGGGTCGGCACAGCTCACCCGGTTGATCGCCGAGGCCGAGCAGGGCAGCAGCGACCTGCGCATCGCGGCCGAGCGCGTGCGGCAGGCCGAGGCGGCGCTGCGCGTGGCGGGCAGTTCGCTGCTGCCGTCGGCGAGCGCGGGCGCGGGCCAGTCGGCCAGCCGCAGCGACCCCGGCACGGGCGACGCCACCACCCGCCGAGGCAGCAGCGCATCGCTGTCGGTGAGCTACGAGATCGACCTCTGGGGCCGCCTGGCGGCCAACGCCGAAGCCTCGCGCCTGTCGCTCGCGGCGACGCGCTTCGATCTCGACGGCGTGCGTCTCTCGCTGTCCACCGGCGTCGCGAGCACCTATTTCCAGGTATTGGCGGCGCAGGCGCGCCTGTCGCTGGCGCAGGACAACCTGGCCACCGCCGAGCGTGTGCTGGGTGTCGTGCAGGCACGCCAGCGCAACGGCGTGGCCACGGCACTGGAGGTGGCGCAGCAGCGCACCACGGTGCAGGCGCAGCGCACGGCGCTGGTACCGCTGGAACTGGCCGTGCGGCAGAACACCTCGGCGCTGGCGCTGTTGCTCGGCCGGGTGCCGCAGGGCTTCGCGTTGCAGCCCGAATCGTTCGGGCAGCTCACGGTGCCGGCGGTCGCGCCCGGCCTGCCTTCCTCGCTGCTGGTGCGGCGGCCCGACCTGGCCGCGGCCGAGGCCGACCTGCACGCCGCCGATGCCGACGTAGCCGCCGCACGGGCGGCGCTGCTGCCGAGCATCGCGCTGTCCGCCTCCGGCGGCGTGAGCAGCGCGGCGCTGCTGAGCCTGGCGAACCCGTCGGGCACCCTGGCGATCGGCTTGTCGCTGGCGCAGAGCCTCTTCGACGGCGGCCGGCTGCGCGCGCAGGTCGACAGCGTGCAGTCGCAGCGGCGCATCCTCGTCGAGACTTACGGCGCCGCCGTGCGCACTGCCCTGAAGGAGGTGGACGACGGCCTGGGCAACGCGGACCGCGGCCTGCGGCAGGAGGCCTCGCAGCAGGCGACGGTCGATTACGCGCAGCGTGCGCTGCAGCTCGCGGAACTGCGCTACCGCGAGGGCAGCGGCGACCTGCTCGCCGTGCTCGATGCCCAGCGCACGCTGTTCTCGGCGCAGGATGCGCTGGCCCAACTGCGTCTGGCGCGGCTGACGGCGGCGCTGGACCTGTTCAAGGCGCTGGGCGGCGGCTGGCGCGCCGCCGCCGCCTGAACCGCGGCCGGTTCAGCAGCAGCCGATGCGACCCTTGCCGCCATAGCGGGCGGCCTGCCGGTCGGCGAAGAAGGCCTCGTAGCTCATCACCGGCTGGTCGGGATGGGCGGCCCGGGCATGGGCGACGTAGGCCTCGTAGTCGGGCACCCCCACCATCAGGCGCATCGTCTGCCCCAGGTAGCGGCCGGCCTTGCCGGCATCAGCCGCCAGGCCCTGGAGCAGCGCGCTGAAACGCACGGCAGCCATGGCGCTCAGCGCCCGGCCTGCGCCGCGGCCATCGCCACGTAGGGCGTTTCGTGCGCGGTGGGCCGGTGCTGCCGCCGCGCGGCCAGCACGGCGCGCGCGCCGTAGAAGGTGATGCTCACCACCACGAACATGAACAGGCCGCACAACGCCGCGTTGAGCTGGTCGTTGAAGACGATGCGGCCCATCTCCTCGGCCGTCCGGGCCGGCGCCAGCAGCGTGCCTTGCGCCAGGGCGTCCTTGTACTTCGCGGCGTGGGCGAGGAAGCCGACCTTGGCGTCGTCAGAGAACACCTTCAGCCAGCCGGCCGTCATCGTGCAGACCAGCAGCCACACGGCCGGCGCCGCCGTCACCCAGGCGTAGCGGCCTCGCTTCATCTTGTAGAGCACCACGGTACCCAGCACCAGCGCCACGGCCGCGAGCATCTGGTTGGCGATGCCGAACAGCGGCCACAGCGTGTTGATGCCACCCAGCGGATCGACCACGCCCTGGTAGAGGAAGTAGCCCCAGGTGGCCACGCACAGCGCGGTGGCGATGAGGTTGGCGGGCAGCGAATCCGTGCGCTTGAGGGCGGGCACGAAGCTGCCCAGCAGGTCCTGCAGCATGAAGCGGCCCGAGCGGGTGCCGGCGTCCACCGCGGTCAGGATGAAGAGCGCCTCGAACAGGATGGCGAAGTGGTACCAGAAGGCCATCATGGCCTGGCCGCCGATGACCTGGTGCAGGATGTGGGCCATGCCCACCGCCAGCGTCGGTGCGCCGCCGGCACGCGACAGGATGGTGTTCTCGCCCACGTCCTTCGCGGTCTGGACCAGCACGTCGGGCGTGATCACGAAGCCCCAGGTCGACAGCGTCTGCGCCACCGCCTCCGGCGTGGTGCCGATCACCGCGGCCGGGCTGTTCATCGCGAAGTAGATGCCGGGATCGATGACCGAGGCGGCCACCAGCGCCATGATGGCCACGAACGATTCGGCCAGCATGCCGCCGTAGCCGATGAAGCGCGCGTGGGTCTCGTTCTCCAGCATCTTGGGCGTGGTGCCCGACGAGATCAGCGCATGGAAGCCCGACACGGCGCCGCAGGCGATGGTGATGAAGAGGAACGGGAACAGGTTGCCCGACCACACCGGGCCGTTGCCGGCCGCGAACTGGGTGAGCGCGGGCATCTCCATGTTCGGCGCGACGATCACGATGCCGATGGCCAGCGCGATGATGGTGCCGATCTTCAGGAAGGTGGAGAGGTAGTCGCGCGGCGCGAGCAGCAGCCACACCGGGATGGAGGCGGCGACGAAGCCGTAGCCGATCAGCATCCAGGTGAGCGCCTTGCCTTCGAAGTCGAACAGCGGCGCGAGCGCGGGGCTGTCGTGCACCCACTGGCCGGTGACGATGGCCAGCATCAGCAGCACGAAGCCGATCAGCGAGACCTCGCCGATGCGCCCCGGCCGGATGAAGCGGCTGTAGATGCCCATGAAGAGCGCGATGGGGATGGTGAGGCCGACGGTCCAGGTGCCCCACGGCGAGTGCGCGAGCGCCTTCACCACGATCAGCGCCAGCACGGCCAGGATGATGATCATGATCATGTAGGCGCCGAAGAGCGCGATCATCCCGGGCACGAAGCCCATCTCCTGCTTGATCAGGTCGCCCAGCGAGCGGCCGTCGCGGCGCGTCGAGATGAACAGGACCATGAAGTCCTGCACCGCGCCGGCGAACACCACGCCGGCCAGGATCCACAGCACGCCGGGCAGGTAGCCCATCTGCGCCGCGAGCACCGGCCCCACCAGCGGCCCCGCGCCGGCGATGGCGGCGAAGTGGTGGCCGTACAGCACGTTCTTGTTGGTGGGCACGTAGTCGAGCCCGTCGTTGTGGCGCCAGGCGGGCGTCTGCCGCGTGGCGTCGAGGCCCATCACCTTGTTGGCGATGAAGAGGCTGTAGTAGCGGTAGGCAATCAGGTAGACGCAGACCGCGGCGATCACGATCCACAGTGCGCTGATGGTCTCGCCGCGGCCGAGCGCGACGACGCCCAGCGAGAACGCGCCCGCCAGGGCGACGACGAGCCAGAGCAGGTGCTGGCGTAGCAGTTTCATGGGGATGTCTCCGGGGGGTGCAGCGCCGAAATTCTCGGCAGCGCACCCCCCCGGCCACAACCGTCCGACTACGCAAGCGGCTGCGTGGGACTACGTAGGGCCCGTCCCCGATCCCCGGTCAACCGCCGTAGCGGCGCACATGCTCGACGGCGTACTTGATCAGTTCGGCCTGCCCGTCGATCACCAGCTTGCGCTTGATGTTCTGGCGGTGCGTCTCGACGGTGCGCACGCTCAGGCCCAGCGCCTCGGCTATCTGCTTGCTCGACTGGCCCTTGGCCAGGCAGGCGAGGATTTCCGATTCGCGCGGCGACAGCAGCGGCTTGGGCTCCTGCGCGCGGAACAGGCGCTTGGTGACGCTGGGGCTCAGGTAGGTGCCGCCCTGCCGCACGGTCTGGATCGCGCCGACGATCTCGCTGGAGGGCGCGTCCTTCAGTACGTAGCCGCGCGCGCCGGCCTGCATGGCCTGCTGCACGTACTCGGGGTTGTCGTACATGCTGAGGATGAGCACCGCCAGCTCGGGGTGGCGCTGCGACAGCATCAGCGTCAGCTCGATGCCGTTGACCTCCTTCATGCCGATGTCCACCAGCGCCATCGTCGGGCGCAGCGCCTCGACCGCGGCCAGCGCCTCGCGCGCATGGCCGGCCTCCCCGACGACCTCGATGCCGTCGATGCCGCCCAGCCGTGCGCGCAGGCCGTCGCGCACCAGGGGATGGTCGTCGATCAGCAGCAGCCTGACCATGGCATCGACGCCGCGCTCGTCGGCGCCCATCGAAGTCGCTTCGGGCGGCCGCGCGGCGCTCATGCTTTGGCTCCCTCTTCCTCGATCAGCGGCAGGCCCGCGTCGGCCTTCAGCGCCGCGGCCGGCAGGTCGGCCACGACGCTGGTGCCGCCGGCATGCGACGACAGCCGCAGCCGCCCGCCGACCGAGGCCAGCCGCTCGCGCATGTTGCGCAGGCCGATGCCGCGACGCGGATCGGCCTGCACGGCCTTCAGGTCGAAGCCGCGGCCGTCGTCCAGGATGGACAGGCGCAACCCGCGCCGCCCGAACACCAGGCGCATGCGCACCGACTCGGCCTGCGCATGCTTCTCGATGTTGGCCAGCGCCTCCTGCGCGACGCGGAACAGCACGGTGTTGACGTTCTCGGGCAGCGGCGCCGCGGCGCCGCGCACGCGCAGCGAGAACGCGAGGTTGCCCGCATCGGCCGCCTCCCGGCCCAGGTGCTCCAGCGCGGACGGCAGCCCCAGCACGTCGAGCAGCGCCGGGCGCAGGCGGTGCGACAGCCGCCGCACCTCGTCGAGCACCTCGGCCAGCCGCACCCCGGCCTTGGCCAGCGGTGCTTGCGCATCGCCCCCGCTGGACAGCCGCTCGTGGGCCGTCTCGACCAGCAGCTTGGCGGAGACCAGGGTCTGGCTGGTGCCGTCGTGCAGTTCACGCGAGAGGTAGGCACGCTCGTTCTCGAGCGCCTGCACGGCCTGCAGCGCCATGCGGCGCAGCTTGGCATCGGCCACGCGGTGCTCGCTGAGGTTGAGCGCGAGTCCGCACGCCGTGATCGATGCGACGCCGAACAGCGCGATGCCCGCCAGCCACCACAGCGTCGCATCGATGTGCGCCGCCGCCTGCCGGTCGAGGTGCGCGAGCGTGGCCTCGACATCGTCGAGGTAGATGCCGGTGCCGAGCATCCAGCCCCAGCGCGGCACGACGACCACGTACGCGAGCTTGGGCGTCATGCGGTCGGTGGACGGCTTGCGCCACGGATAGGTCACGAAGCCACCGCCCGCGCGGGCCTGCGCGATGAGGCGCTGGATGGTCGGCTGGCCGACGGCATCACGCAGCTCCCACAGGCTGTTGCCCACCAGCTCGGGCTGCCGCGGATGCATCAGCGACCGGCCATGCAGGTCGTAGAGGAAGAAGTAGCCGTCGTCACCGTACTCCAGCGCCGCCAGCCGCTGCAGCGCGGCCGCGCGCTGCGAGGCCTCGTCGTCGCCGCGCGGCAGCGTGTCGAGCGTGCGCAGCGCCAGCTCGACGTAGTGCCGCAGTTCGGCGCGGCGGGCAGCCATCGTGGCCTCTTCGACCAAGGCGTGTTCGCGCTGCGCGAGCGCACGCTGCTGCTGCCGCACGGCCTGCGCAATCAACGCGATCGACAGCACGAGCGGGACCACCGCCAGCAGGAAGATCTTGTGCCGCAAACGCATGGAAGCCACGGCCGGATTGTCATGCCGGCCCGGGTCCGGACGAGCGGCGGCGGGGCTCGCCACGGATGTTTGACGCCCGGGGGCGACAAAAGGGACTCCAAGGGCTGTCCGGAGGCGGTTTTCCGAGGGAAAACGGCTTCTCAGCCCCTATCACACGCAGTACCATTCGCGCCGCAGGGTGCCCAGAGAGAAACGAAGGCTCATGCGGCCCTCACCTCCACCCGGCACATCAACCCACTACTTGATGGAGCGAATTCAAAATGGCAACTGCGAAGAAGGCCCCGGCCAAGAAGGCCGGTGGCGCCAAGCCCCCGATCAAGGCTCCCGCCAAGGTCCCCGCGAAGAAGGCCCCGGCCAAGAAGCGGACCCCGAGCGCAGCCTTCATGAAGGCGATGACCCCGAGTGAAGCCCTGGCCGCCGTCATCGGCGCGACCCCGGCGCCCCGCACCGAGGTCACGAAGAAGGTTTGGGACTACATCAAGAAGAACAAGCTTCAGGACGCGGCCAACAAGCGCATGATCAATGCCGACGCGAAGCTGAAAGCCATCTTCAAGAAGGATCAGGTCTCGATGTTCGAGATGACCAAGCTCATCAACGAGCACCTGAAGTAAGCTGGCCTGCAAGGCGCCGCGAGGCGCTTTCAACGCCAAGCCGGTGCCCAGCGCACCGGCTTTTTTATTGGCCGATGCGCTCCGCTCACGGACGCGCGTGGATCGCCTCCTCGACGATCTGCAGCATGCGGGCCACGTCGATGGGCTTGGTCCAGTAGTCGTCGAAGCCGGCCTGACGGGCTGCATCGATCTGCTCCGGCATCGCGTCGGCCGAGAGCGCGACGCAGCGCAGGCCGGCCGTGCGGGCGTCGCGGCGCAGCTCGCCGATGATCTGCAGGCCGTTCATGTCGGGCAGGTTCATGTCGACCAGCACCATGTCCGGCAGCATCGTGCGCGCACGGTCCAGTCCTTCCGCACCATTGCGCGCCACCACCAGCTGCCAGCCACGCTGCGCCCGAAAGACCTCCTGCATCAGCAGTGCGTTGAGCGGCTCGTCCTCGATGTAGACGACACGGTAGGGTGCCGGCTCGGCCGCCGCGCCAGCCAGCTCGCCCACCATGGTGGCCTTGGCCAGCGCGACGCTGAACCGGCTGCCGATGCCGGTGCGGCTCGTGACGGACAGCGCACCGTTCATCGTGCGCACCAGTTCGCCGGCGATGACCAGGCCGAGACCACTGCCCTCGATGCGCTGGCGCTCGGCACCCAGGCGGTTGAAGGGCTGGAAGAGCTGGCGCTGCTCGTCTTCGGTCAGGCCGGGGCCTTCATCCTCGATCGTCAGCACAACCTGCTGCGAATGCGATTGAAGGTCGAAGCGCACGCGGCCGCCGGCCCGGTTGTACTTGATCGCGTTGGACAGGAGGTTCACCAGGACCTGCTGCAACCCCCGCGGATCGGCCTGCACCCAGCAGGGGCCCGCCGGCAGCGTGGCCGGCAGTTGCACCGCATGCACCGACAGCAGCGGCTTGACGAGGCCGAGCGCGGCGCCGAGCGAACGGACGATGTCGACGGACTGCAGCCGCAGGCCGAATTCGCCGCGTTCCAGCCGGGTCAGGTCAAGCACGTCGTTGACGAGCGCCAGCAGGTGCCGCCCCGCCTGCTCGACGCCTTCCAGGCGGCGGCGTTGGGCCACGCCGAGCGGCTGGTCGCGGTCCAGGCCCATCAGTTGCGCGAAGCCGAGGATGCCGTTGAGGGGGGTGCGCAGCTCATGGCTCACCCGGGAGAGCAGCTCGCTCTTGGCACGGTTGGCGCGCTCGGCTTCCTCCTTGGCCTGCTGCATCTGGACCGCCTCCTGCTGGGCAGTGACGTCGCGGCAGGTACCGACCAGCGCCAGTGGCTGACCGTCGGAGCCGAGCTGCGCTCGCGCGAAGATCTCCAGCCATCGCCAGCCCCCGTCAGGCAGCCGGAAGCGGAAGCGCGCCTCCATCCGCTGGCCGTCGGACTGTGCACGCTGCAGCGCGGCCCGCGCCAGGCCACGGTCGTCCTCGTGGATCTGCGCGAGCCAGCTGTCCACCGTCAGCGGAGGGTGCGGCCACGGCAGCCCGTGGTTCTGGCAAGCCATGCGGTCGAGCAGCAGCGTGCCGTCCCGGCAGTTCATCTGCGCCAGTCCGGTCGCCGTCGCTTCCGCCGCCAACAGCCATCGCTCCTCCGACGCACGCAACGCGAGCTCGACGCGCTTGCGCTCGCTGATGTCGGAGACGAAGCCATGCCACAGCCATCCGCCGTCAGGGTGACGCTCGGGCATGGCGCGGCTCTCCAGCCAACGCTCCTCGTCCTGGCTGTCGAGCACCCGGAACTGCACGTGCCAGGGGCTGCGCGTATGGCGCGCGCGCAGGTAGCTCGCGCGCAACTCGGAGATGTCCTCCCGCACCACACGCACCGATCCCTGCATCGCCTGCGCCTGGGCACCGCAGAGCTGGCCCAGCCGCTCAGGGTCCTCGGGGAACCGGCCGCCGTCGTCGCCATGTTCCAGGTACTGGTACAGCACGCCGGGCAGCAGCAACGTCATCTTGCGCAACTGCTCGTCGCGCTCACGCTCGCTGCGCGCCAGCGCAACGCGGACGCTGACGTCGCGCGCCGTGCCACGCCAGCCGATGTGACGGTGCCCCTCATCGAACAGCGGCACCGCACTGCGTGACACGATGACGCGGCCGCGCGGCGTGCGCAGCTCGGTCAGGGCGTCGGAGAAGGCCTCGGGTCGGGCGAGCCAGGCGTGCAGCCGCTCCTCGCCCAGCGGATCGCCCGTGTGGTCCAGCAACAAGCCATCGGCCAGCACCTGTCCGATCAGGGCGGCGTCATCCTCGCCGCCGAGCGACTCGACCGGCCCGGCCAGCCAGGTGTAGCACCACGAGGCGTCGCACTCCCACAGCACGTCGCCGGAAGCGCGCGCGAAGTCAGCCAGCCGCGCGGAATCCCTTTCGCCCGCGTTGGATGCAGCGAAGGTCATTTCAAGGCCTTGCACGCATCGGCGAAGGCGCTGCCATGCCGAACCACTCCGCGGCGTTGGCCCAGCCGATGCGGTGCGCGATGTCGGGCGGCAGATCGCCCAGCCATTCGCGCGCCTCCCGCATGAGCACTTCGTACGCGCTCCAGCGCGGGTTGATCCAGGTGTCGGAGCCGATGGCGAAGCGATCCGGGTAGGCCGTCAGCAGCTCGCGCCATGCCGGGCTGAGACGTCCCTGCTCGGTCAGGCCAGGGCGATAGGACAGCTCCCCCATCAGGTTCGGGTAGCGACGGAACATCGCCCGCACCCGGTCCACCGGCACCCCGCCGATGCCGGTGTGCGCCCATACGAACCGGGTCGCCGGCGCATGGGCCAGCAATTTCTCGACCGCCACGTCATCCACATGTGCGAGCACCAGCAAGCGGCGCTCCTGCGCCAGCAGCATCAGCCTTCGTGCCACGGGCCCGTCTGCATGGGCGCTGTCGTAGAGATGGAACTCGCCGAGTCCACGGTAGGGCCCGGCCGGCGTGCCGCGCTGCAGCTCGTCCAGCACCATGCGGTAGATCGACTCGTCCTCAAACCAGCCGGTGTAGTCGGCGCGGTTGCGGTAGAGCCGCACAAAAGGAACGACGGCGACGCCTGCGGCGGCCACGTCCTCCCGGGCCGATGCCAGCGTGCGCGTTCCCTCGTTGGGACGGCTGTTGGCAACGACGGCGCGCACGCCGCTGCGCTCGAGACGGCCGAGCACGTCCGACAGCGGATGCGGATCGAACGCCTCCACGTTGTAGTGGAGGTGCATGTCGAAAAGCGGACCTTCGTAGGGCGCGGCCTGAACGGCAGAGAGCATCAGGCTCGCGATCCAGGCAGCAGATTGAAGTGTTGCGGGCATGAAAACTGCACCCTGGAGACATCGACGCACATTACATGAAGTTTTGCGCCGTAGATACGACGACGTGAACAAGTTCACGCAACAAGAAGGAGAGGGCCTGTAACACGCCCCCCCTATAAAAAGGATGGAAAACCGCGCGTCGTTCATTCGCGACAAACGCCACGCGGGCCTGCCGAAGGAGCCATCCACAATGTGCGTCAGTTGTAAAGTTAGCAATCACTGCAGAGATTCGTCTCTGAGCGCTGCACATCTATGAACTACCGCCTGATCGCCTGCTCGGTTGCCGTCGCCCTCGTGTCCTGGGGAGCCTGCGCCCAGGCCCAACCGACCCCGCCAAGCGCTACGGTGAAACCACCGAGCACCGTCCGTGTGGACAACTGCTCCTGGGACAAGCCCGGCCACAACCCCTTCATGGGCGACCTGGTGGCTGCCGTGGATCGCTACAGCGACATCCCGCCCGACGTGCGCGCCCGCCTCAAGAAGCGCATGGCGACCCGTGAGTACGACGACCTGGTCACAATCCAGCGCGACAGCATCGCGGGCAAACAGATCTACGAGTCCGGGATCCGGGACATGCATTTCGGCACCAACCGCGTGTGCGGCACGGTGACGCGCGACAAATGGTCACCCGCCATGCAGGAGCGCGGCCTTGTCTATTGCGAAAGCGGCCATTGCATCCTCGTGCCCACCGTGTGCCGCAACGTGAGCCGCATCACCCGCGCAAGCGGGGGCGGGGGCGGGGCCGCCAGCGGTCCCGGGGAGTTGACGTTCGATCCGCCGGCTGCCGGCCAGCCGGCTGTTGCTGAAGCACCTGCAGATCCGCTCGACGAACTGCCGCCTCCGAGCGCCGGTCCGCTCGCCCTGCCCGGTACGGGCCTCGCCGAGGTGCCGCAGGGCCCGGCCGACATCGTGGCGCCCAACCCCTTCTACCCCGGCTCTCCGCTGTCCCCCGGCGGTCCCATCTACGTTCCCACGCCGCCGCTCGTTCCGCCCGGCAGCCTGCCCCCCACCCCCGCGGTGCCCGAACCCGGGACCTGGCTGATGATGGCAGGGGGCATCGCCCTGCTGACGCTGTACCGGCAGCGTCGCCTCAAGCAGCAAGCGCGGCGCGCCTGAAACGACAGGGCGCCTCGGCCGCCCGCCCGGGCGGGCCACATCCGTCACCCCTTCAGCATCAAGCTCGCAGCAGCGGCACCAGGAAGCGCCCCGTGTGGCTCGCCGGGTGGGCTGCGATGTCCTCCGGCGTGCCCGCCACCACGACCGTGCCGCCCCCCGCACCGCCTTCCGGTCCCATGTCGACCAGCCAGTCGGCCGTCTTGATCACGTCCAGGTTGTGCTCGATCACCACGATGGTGTTGCCTGCGTCGCGCAACTGGTGCAGCACCTGCAGCAGCAAGCGGATGTCATGGAAATGCAGGCCGGTCGTGGGCTCGTCCAGGATGTAGAGCGTCCGGCCGGTATCGCGCTTGGACAGTTCGAGCGCCAGCTTGACGCGCTGCGCCTCGCCGCCCGACAGCGTCGTCGCGCTCTGCCCCAGCTTGATGTAGCCCAGGCCGACGTCGAGCAGCGTCTGCAGCTTGCGCGCGATGTTCGGCACGGCGCTGAAGAACGCCGTCGCGTCTTCGACCGTCATGTCGAGCACCTGCGTGATGTTGCGGCCCTTGTAGAGGATCTCCAGCGTCTCGCGGTTGTAGCGCGCCCCGTGGCAGACGTCGCAGGGCACGTAGACATCCGGCAGGAAGTGCATCTCCACCTTCAGCACGCCGTCGCCCTGGCAGGCTTCGCAACGGCCGCCGGCCACGTTGAAGCTGAAGCGGCCCGGGCCGTAGCCGCGCTCGCGGGCCGCGGGCACCTCGGCGAACAGTTCGCGGATGGGCGTGAACAGGCCGGTGTACGTGGCCGGATTGCTGCGCGGCGTGCGGCCGATCGGGCTCTGGTCGACGTTGATGACCTTGTCGAAGGCGTCCAGCCCCTCGATCTCGTCATAGGCGGCCGGCTCGGCATGGCTGCCGTACAGCTTTCGCGCCACCGCGAGGTACAAGGTGTCGTTCACCAGCGTGCTCTTGCCGGAGCCGGACACACCCGTCACGCAGGTGAAGAGCCCGACCGGGATCTCGACCGTCACGCCCTTGAGGTTGTTGCCCCGCGCACCGACGATGCGCAGCTGCGGCCTTTCCGCGGCCACCATCGGCGGCCCCGGCCGCTCGATGCGCAGCACACGCCCCAGGTAACGCCCGGTCAGCGACGCCTCGTCGGCTGCGACTTCGGCAGGCGTGCCTTGCGAGATCACCCGCCCGCCATGCACGCCAGCGCCCGGGCCCATGTCGACGACGTGATCGGCCGCACGGATCATGTCCTCGTCGTGCTCGACCACCAGCACGCTGTTGCCCAGGTCCCGAAGGTGCTTGAGCGTGCCGATCAGCCGCTCGTTGTCACGCTGGTGCAGGCCGATGCTGGGCTCGTCCAGCACGTACATCACCCCCGACAGGCCGCTGCCGATCTGGCTGGCCAGCCGGATGCGCTGCGCCTCGCCGCCGCTGAGCGTGTCCGCGCTGCGGTCCAGGCTCAGGTAGTTGAGGCCCACGTCGTTCAGGAAGCGCAGCCGCGCCCTGATCTCGCGGACGACCTTGTCGGCGATCTCCGCCTTGGCGCCCACGAGGTGCAGGCCATCGAAGTAGGCCTGGCAATCCGCCAGCGTCGCATGCTCGACGTCGTAGATCGCCCGCCCACGGTCGCCGCCCTCGCCCTGCAGCAGCACATGCCGAGCCTCGCGCCGCAGGCGCGCGCCGCCGCAGTCCGGGCACGACCGCGCCGCCTGGTACCTCGCGAGGTCCTCCCGCACCGCGACCGAGTCGGTCTCGCGCATGCGGCGCTCCAGGTTGGGGAGGATGCCTTCGAAGGGGTGCGAGCGCTTGACACTGCGCGCGCGCCCCGACTTGCCGGACTCGGCGGTGTAGGTGAAGCTGATCTCGTCGTCGCCCGACCCGTGCAACAGCACGCGCTGCGCATCGGCTGACAGCTCCTCGAACGGCGTGTCGATGTCGAAGCCGTAGTGCTTGGCGACGCTCTCGAGCAGAGAGAACGTATAGGCATTGCGCCGGTCCCAGCCCTTCACCGCCCCGCTGGCCAGGCTGAGCGACGGGAACGCCACCACGCGCTCGGGATCGAACACCGTGACCTGCCCCAGCCCGTCGCAGGCAGGGCAGGCCCCGACCGGCGAATTGAAGGAGAACAGCCTCGGCTCCAGTTCGGGCAACGAGTAGCTGCATACCGGGCAGGCGAACTTGGCGCTGAAGAGCTGTTCCCGGCCGCCGTCCATCTCGAGCGCCAGCGCACGGCCGTCCGCGATGCGCAGCGAAGCCTCGAAGCTCTCCGCCAACCGCTGGCGCAGGCCGCCCGCAGCGGCATCGGCCCGGATCTTCACGCGATCGATCACCACGTCGATGTCGTGCTTCTCCGCCTTCTTCAGCTTGGGCAGCTCGGCGGCCTCGAATACCTGGCTGTCGATGCGGAAGCGCACGTAGCCCTGCGCCTGCATGTCGGCGAACAACTCGACGAACTCGCCCTTGCGGTCGCGCACCACGGGCGCCAGCACCATCAGCCGCGTGTCCTCAGGCAGCGCGAGCACCGCATCCACCATCTGGCTCACGGGCGTGGCGGCCAGCGGCAGGTGGTGGTCGGGGCAGAACGGCGTGCCGGCGCGGGCATAAAGCAGGCGCAAGTAGTCGTGGATCTCGGTGACCGTCCCGACCGTGGAGCGCGGGTTGTGTGAGGTGGCCTTCTGCTCGATGCTGATCGCCGGCGACAGCCCTTCGATCACGTCGACGTCCGGCTTGTCCATCAGTTGCAGGAACTGCCGCGCGTAAGCCGAGAGGCTTTCGACATAGCGGCGCTGGCCCTCGGCATAGAGCGTGTCGAAGGCCAGACTCGACTTTCCGGAACCCGACAGCCCCGTGATCACGACCAGCGCGTGCTTGGGCAGGTCGAGGTCGATGTTCTTCAGGTTGTGGGTGCGGGCGCCGCGGACGCGGATGGCGGCGTGCGGCTCACCGGGCAGGAAGGGAGGCGAAGAAGCGGACATCGGAGGCAGGAAGTCAACCGATCATCATAGTTCGGCAGCCCACGTGACGTCACGCTTCCCCCTTGCACCGCACTTGCCCGCGCGGCGGCCGGCCGCCTAGAGTCGGGGGCCTGTCGAACAAGCCGTGGATCCGACCGACACCTCCCCGCCCATCGTCGAACGACGTCAGGCCGACGTCGCCGGGCGGCGCCGTGAGCGGGCGGCCCTCCTGCACCGGCGGCGCGCCGCCAGCCGGCAAGCCGCGCAAGCCGGAAGTCCGAAGCCGTCCAACGACACCCTCCGCCACCTGCCCACCGTCGGGCTGGCGCTCTCGGGCGGCGGCGTGCGCAGCGCGACCTACGGCCTGGGCCTGATCCGCGGGCTGGCCCAGCGCGGGCTGCTGGCGCGCCTGGACTACCTTTCCACGGTCGCCGGCGGCGGCTACGTCGGCGCCATGCTGGGCAGGCTGGTGATGGCGCGAGGCATCGCCAACGCGCAGGCGATGCTCGCAGCGCGCCGTTCCCCGCTGCTCGACTGGCTGCGCCGCAACGGGCGCTACCTCAGCCCCGCGGGCACGCACGATGTCGGCGTCGCCGCCGTCACCTACCTGCGCGCCTTCGTCGCGATGCATGGCGAGCTGATGATGGCCGGCCTGCTGTTCGGGCTGCTGATCGTCTCGCCGCACCTCTGGCAGCAAGGCACGGGCGCGCTGGATCCCAACGCCTGGCACGCCTGGGGCAGCCTGTGGTTCCCCATCGCCGCGGCCTGGGGCTGCGCCGCGTTGCCCGGGCTGGCCTGCGGCTACTGGGTGGCACGTGAGGGGCCCGACCCCACGCGGCGCCCCCGGGGCCTGTCCCTGCGCAATGGACTCGTGTCCGGCGGCCTGATCCTGTGCACGCTGGCGGCCGCCTGGCTGGCCTGGCGGCTGGGGCTGCTGCGGCCACTGCGCGAGGGCGCGGTCGGCCTGCCGCTGGCGCTGCTCGCGCTGGCCTCCGTCGCTGGCGGCGTGGCCACTTCGCTGGGGGTGCTGGCCACGTCGGCGGACAGCAGCGGACTGGCGAGCGCCCGCCTGCGCCGCCGTTTCACCGAGGCGATGAGCCGGGCACTGGGATTCGGCACGCTGCTGGTGGCGATGGGCGTGCTCGACCTGGTGAGCTGGCACCTGCTGAAGCTCGCGCTGTCCGACCGCGACTGGCTCTGGGGCGGGCTGGGCCTGGGGGGCTTCATGGCCCTCGTGCTGCGGGCGCTGACGCAGCCGCTGCAGCAACTCGTGGCGCAGGCCACGCCCTCGCTGCATGCCTGGTGGCCGCGGCTGCTCGACGCCGCCGGCCTGCTGGTGCTGGCGGTCGTGTCGTGCTTCTGGCTCAGCACCGTGCAGTGGATCGTGTTCACGTCCGCCCCCTTGGGGTGGCTGCAGGCCGTGCCGGCTCCCTGGCGCGCGCTCGGGCTGTTGGCGGTATGCCTGGGCTGGTGGTTGGCCACCTCGGGCAACACCGCCATGGCCAACGCCTCGTCGCTGCACGGCTTCTATCGGGCACGGCTGACCCGCGCCTACCTCGCCGTGGGCAACCCCCACCGCCCGGTGCTCGATCCGCAGGCCGGCGCCACGGCGTCCGACGTGACACAGGTGGTCTCCCGCGACGACGCCGACCTGCGCGACTACCGGCCCGAACGGTCTGGCGGGCCCCTGCACCTCATCAACACCTGCCTGAGCCAGACGCGCGACGACGCCAGCGGCCTGTACAACGCCGACCGCAAGGGCGTGTCCTTGACCGTGCGTGCCGACGGGATCGAGCTCGGCCCGAGGGGCAGGGTGGACTTCGGCGCGGACAGCGAGGTGGGCACGCTCGGCAAATGGATCGCCATCTCGGGCGCTGCCGCCGCACCGGACGGTGGCGCTGCGCTCTCCCGGGGCTGGGCCTTGCTGCGCTTCCTGCTCGGCGTGCGGCTCGGCTACTGGGTGCGCGACCCCCTGACGCCCGCCAAGCGCCACGACGCGCGGATCGTCGCGGCCTGGCGCGTGGCAGCCAAGCCGCTGATGCTCTGGTCCGAGGCCGCCGCCAACTTCTTCGGCGCGGCACGGCCCTGGTGGTACCTCTGCGATGGCGGCCACTTCGACAACACCGGCGTCTACGCCCTGCTGCGGCGCGAGGTGGACTTCATCGTGCTCGTGGACGCCAGCTGCGACCCCCGCTACGAGTTCAGCGACCTCGAAAGCCTGGTGCGCAAGGCGCGCATCGACTTCGGTGCGGAGATCGAGTTCTACCCGCACGACGAGGCCACGCAGCGCTTCGGATTGGCCGATGCACCGGTCACCGTGCTCTCGCCGCAGGACATGGCCGACAGCCAGTCGGCACGCGGGGTGCTGCTGGCGCGCATCCGCTACCTGCGCCCCGAAGGGGCCGGACCGGCCGAGCCCGCCGAACGCCACGGCACGCTGCTCGTCATCAAGCCGAACCTGCACGCCGCGCTCGACGTCGACGTGCTGGCCTACGCGCAGCGCCGCCCCGCGTTCCCGCACGAATCCACCGGGGACCAGACGTTCGACGAAGCGCAGTGGGAGAGCTACCACCGCCTCGGCGAAGACGCCGGTGCCGCGCTGCGGCCCGACTGGCTGGCGCGCCTGCCCGGCTGGACACGGCGCATCGCGCTCGACCTCGACCACCCGGCCCGGCTGCAGCAGCCCCGGCACGGCGCCCCGGCGTCGGCCCCGCCGGACAAGGAGCCCGCCTGGCGCAGGGCGACCCGGAACACCGCGCTGGGCACCACGATCGGGCTCAGCGCGTCGGGCACGCTGCTGCTGTCGCTGTGGCAGGTGGGCGACCAGCTGCGCCAGAACGAGGCCAGCCAGCGCAGCGAGGTGCGCCAGCTCTTCACCGACCTGTCCAGGACCCTGTCGGACCTCGACCCCGCCTGCCCCAAGGTACCTGCGCACGTGACGCCCCAGATCACGCTGCTTCAAGACCTGGTGCAGAGCCCTGCGGTGCGCGAGATCGACCGCGTGTCCGTGCAGAGGCTGCTCGAACACACGCGCGAGCAATGCACGGGCGTGGAAGCAACGCCCTCCGAGACCTGCGTGGCGGCGCAGCGGCGCATGCAGGACTCGCTGTGCGCGGCGATCGGCAAGCCGCAGGTCACCGATGCGTTGAGCTACTGGCACCCGTTCGAGACACCGCCCGGCCGCTTGCTCACCTGGCCGCGATTCGTCGACGCCGTCGCGGCGCGCTGGCAGCGCGGACGGCCGCCGCCGATCGCCGCTGCCGCGCCGCCCGCGCCCTCGCAGCCCGGGGTGGTGGCGCCAGGGCCGGCTCCGGCCTCCGAGCCCAGCTTCGCCCTGGCGGCCTGCAGCGCCGCCGACGGCGCGCCGCTGCGCCTGTACCTGCAGGTCTACGACGAAACCTCGCGCAGCCAGACCGCGCCGCTGCGCGTGCAGCTGCAGACGGCCGGGGGCGCTGCCCTGCAGGTGGCGCCGATCGAGAACGTGAGCCGCAGCGCCCGCCTGCGCCAGCAACGGCGGCCGGTGCCCTGGCCGCAGCCGACGCTGGTGGTGCACCAGCCCGGGGACAACGCCTGCGCCCGCGCCATGGTGGGCCTGGTGCGCAGCCATTGGCGCAGCCTGGGCCGCAGCGAGGATGTGTGGATCAGCGAACTGCCGGCCAGCCTGCGCGGCCGCAGCAGCGAGCGGGTGATCGAGCTCTGGCTGCCGCCCAGCGAGGGCGCGCCGCCGCGGATGGCTGGCGGCTGAACACGGCGCGCGCGGTCAGCGCCCCAACACGCCCAGGATCTCGGCGCCGTACGCCTCGAGCTTGCGCGTCCCGACGCCGCTGATCTCGCCGAGTTCGGCCAGGTCGGCGGGCATGCGGCGGGCCATCTCGGCCAGCGTGGCATCGTGGAACACGACATAGGCCGGCAGGTTGTGCTCGCGCGCCACCTCGGCGCGCCATGCCTTGAGCGAAGCGAAGCGCGCCTGCGCGTCGCCGTCCAGTGCCGCGGCGACGGCGGGCACCTTGCCGTCGCGGCTGCCGCGCTTGCGGCTGCCACGCACCGGCTCGCGCGGCTGGCGCAGCACGATGGGCACCTCGCCCTTCAGCACGGCCCGGCTGCTGGCGGTCAGCGACAGCGTGTTGAACTCGCCTTCGGTGGCCACATGCCCCAACGCCACGAGCTGGCGCAGCACGCCACGCCACTGGGCATCGGACAGGTCGGCGCCGATGCCGAAGGTGCTGAGCTTGTCGTGGCCGTACTGCGCCACCTTGTCGGTGCGCTTGCCGCGCAGCACGTCGATCAGCTGCCCAGCACCGAAGCGCGACGGCCCGAAGCCGCCACCCAGTTGCGAGAAGCGGTAGATGCAGCTCAGCGCCTTGCGGGCCGCCTCGGTCGCGTCCCAGGTGTCGGGCGGGTTCAGGCAGTTGTCGCAGTTGCCGCAGGGCTGGCTGAGCTCGCCGAAATACGACAGCAGCCGCACGCGCCGGCAGTCGTGCGACTCGGCCAGCGCGAGCAGCGCCTCGAGCTTGCCGCGCTGCACCTGCTTGAACTCGTCGCCCGCGGGGCTCTCGTCGATCATGCGGCGCTGGTTGACCACGTCGGCCAGGCCGTAGGTCATCCACGCTTCGGCGGCATCGCCGTCGCGGCCGGCACGGCCGGTCTCCTGGTAGTAGCTCTCGATGTTCTTCGGCAGATCCAGGTGGGCCACGAAGCGCACGTCGGGCTTGTCGATCCCCATGCCGAAGGCGATGGTCGCCACCATCACCACCGCCTCCTCGCGCAGGAAGCGGTCCTGGTGCTTCTGCCGCACCGCGGCATCGATGCCGGCGTGGTACGGCAGGGCGGTGATGCCTTCTTCCGCCAGCCAGGCGGCGGTCTCCTCGACCTTCTTGCGCGTGCCGCAGTAGACGATGCCGGCCTCGCCCTCGTGCTCGTCGCGCACGAAGCGCAGCAGCTGGGCGCGGGGGTTGTCCTTCTCGACGATCGTGTAGCGGATGTTCGGGCGGTCGAAGCTCGCGACGAAGATGCGGGCGTCGTCGAGCGCCAGGCGCTGCACGATGTCGGCGCGCGTGATGTCGTCGGCCGTGGCCGTGAGCGCGACGCGGGGCACGTGCGGAAAGCGCTCGTGCAGGGCCGACAGCCCGAGGTACTCGGCGCGGAAGTCGTGGCCCCATTGGCTCACGCAATGCGCCTCGTCGATCGCGAACAGGCTCAGCAGGCCGCGCTCATCCAGCGAGTCGAGCATGGCCAGGAAACGCGGCGTCAGCAGCCGCTCGGGCGCGGCGTAGAGCATCACCAGCCGGCCGGTGCGCAGCTCGCGCTCGACCGACTGGGCCTCCTCGCCGCTGAGCGTGGAGTTGAGGAAGGCCGCGTGCACGCCCGCCTCCTCCAGTGCACCCACCTGGTCGTGCATCAGGGCGATGAGCGGGCTGACGACCACCGCGACGCCGCGGCCGCCGCGGTGGCGCACGATGGCAGGCACCTGGTAGCACAGGCTCTTGCCGCCGCCGGTGGGCATCAGCACCAGGGCGTCCCCGCCGCCGGTGACGTGCTCGACGATCTCGCCCTGCATGCCGCGGAAGGCGGTGTAGCCGAAGACCTCGTTCAGGACTTCGATCGGAGACGCTGGGACGGGGCGGTTCATGGGCAGCCCGCCATCTTAACGAAGGGGGCCCGCCGCGCCGCGCCGGCAGGCGGCCCGACACCCCATGCGGCACAATCGACCGCCTCCGGGCAGCGACGCACGGCGCCCCGCCCGCTCCCTTTCCCACATCCCTTTCCTCGTCACCCGGCACAGGAGCGACCATGGCCTCCGTCAACAAAGTCATCATCATCGGCAACCTCGGGCGCGACCCGGAGGTGCGTTCCTTCCCCGACGGCGGCTCGATCTGCAACATCACCGTCGCCACCACGCGGCGCTGGAAGGCGCGCGATTCCAACGAATTCCAGGAAGAGACGGAATGGCACCGCGTGGTGTTCCGCGACCGGCTGGCCGAGATCGCGGGCGAATACCTGCGCAAGGGCCGCCCGGTGTACGTGGAAGGCCGCCTGAAGACACGCAAGTGGCAGGACAAGGAAGGCCGCGACACCTACACGACCGAAATCGTCGCCGAGCAGATGCAGCTGCTGGGCGGCCGCGAAGGCGCGGGCGGCGGCGACGATGCCGACAGCAGCGGCGGCGGCGGTGGTGGCTACCGCCGCAATGCGGGCGGTGGCAGCGGCTACGGCGGCGGCGAGGAGCCGCGCGAGCGCCCGGCCCGGGCACCCGCCCCGGCGCCGCGCCAGGCCCCGAAGTCGAACACCGGCTTCGATGACATGGACGACGACATCCCCTTCTGATCGCCGGCCGCCCTGGCGCGGCGATCCGCCCCTTTGGCCCGCATCATGCAGCCGAGCGTGGAACTGCTCGGCCTCGCGCCCGGCGCGTCGGCGCTGGCCGTGTTCAAGGCTTCGAGCGTGATCCTCGGCGTGCCGGCCTGACGGGCGCCGTGTCGCGGGCCCAGGTGCCCAGCCGTCGTTGCCAGTCGACCAGCGGGCCATCGCTGCCCGCGCCCTCCGTGGCCGCGATCAGCCGGTCGAGGAGCGCCCGCTGCTCCGCCGTCCAGGACGACGGGAACACCGGGCGCACGATCAGCACCAGGTCGCCGCGCGGACCGCGGCGCGAGGCAGGAAAGCCCCGGCCCGGCAGCCTGTAGATGCATTCGTCGCGACGCAGGGCCAGCGGCTGCAGCCCTTCCAGTGTGGGCACCTCCACCGTCTGGCCGGCGATCCAGCGAAACCCGTCCACGGGCAGTTCGCAGCGGACCGTGCCCTCGTCGTCCAGTTGGAAGAAGGGATGCGGCAGCCACTCGATCTTCAGTTCGAACCCGCCTGCAGGGCCGCTGCCGCCGCCCGGCACGCTCAGCAGATCGCCGCCGCGGACGCCGGGCGGGATGCGCACCTTCACCTCGTAGCGGTGCGCCGGGCGCTTCCCGGTGCCGTCGCAGGGCGTGCACGGGCTGGCCAGCCGGCCGCTGCCCTCGCAATCCCCGCAGGTCACCGTGCTTGCCATCCAGCCGTACCAGGCGCGCTGGTGCACCTGGCCGCTGCCGCCGCAGGCGGTGCAGTCCGCCGGCATTGCGTGCCGTCCCGTGCCGCTGCACACGCCGCAGCGGTCGCTCGACCGGCCGCGCAGGATCTGCACACAACCCAGCGCCGCTTCTTCCAAGGTAAGGCGGACACGGCGCACCTGCGGCCGCGCCGGCATGCCGGTCTCGGCCGCGGGCGGCTCCTCGGGGGTCGGGGCGGCGGGGGACGCCGGGGGGGCGCCGGACCCGCTCGCCTGGCGCGGCGCGCCGATGCCGGCAACATCCCGTAGCAATTCGAACGCCTGGTTGATGCGCTGCATCTTTTCCACGGCGGCCCGGCTGTCATTGCGGTCCGGATGCCAACGCGACACCAGCCGGCGCCATGCGGCTTTGACTTCGGCCTCACTGGCCCCGGGCGCAAGGCCCAACTCCTGGTATGCGATCTCGGTGCTCACGCCGGCTCCCCTCCGCCGGGGATCCTAAGCGAGCACCGTGCCGGCGCGGTGTCAGCCCATGCGTACCTGCGCGTGCTCGCCCATGTCTTTCGGCGGCTCGCCCGTCATCGCCGCCTTGGCCATGCGGTAGAGCTGCGTGAGCTTGTTGGCCTTCACGTCCCAGTAGTCGGCATGCACGATGTCGACACGGACCAGGGCCAAGTCGGGGTCGTCCACGCCGCCGGGAAACCAGGCTTCGGCAAGCTTGCTCCAGAGTTGCTGCACGCGGGCACGGTCCTCCACGACCTGCGCCACGCCGGACACCGAGACGTAGGCGTCCTTGTCCGTATCGGCATAGGCGACGTTGACGTTCGGATCGGCCGCGAACTCGGCGACGGGCTCGCTGCGCCGGGACATGAAGAACCACAGGCTGCGATCCTCGTCGAGCCGCGAGTTCTGCGTCGTCATCGGGCGCGCATGCAGATGGCCCTTGGCATCGTGCGTGGTGAACATCGCGAAGCGGATGTCCTTGACGAGCGACCAGAGGTGCTCGCGGGCGGCGGTGTCGTCAGGGTGGGATGTCGTCATCGGGCTGTCCTTCATCAAGAGGTCGGTGCAGCCATCCGGCAAACCCCGTTCCTGCCGCCCAAGAAAAAAGGGCGGTGCAACGCACCGCCCTTCATGGCGTGGAATCGCCCGGCGCTCAGTCGGCCTTGCGGCGGCGCGCGACGAAGCCGATCACGCCCAGGCCGCCCAACAGCAGCGCATACGTCTCGGGCTCGGGCACGGCGGTCACCACCGAGGTGATGGTGTAGGTGCCGGCCACCGAGCCCGTCACCGCACCCTTGACCACGTAGTAGTAGTCGCCCGCGGCCAGCGACGAGGTCAGCACGGAGGTGCTGGTGCTGTCGAAGGTGAGCGGCGAGTTGAAGACCGCGGCGTTGTCGCTGGCGCGGAACAGTTCCAGCGAACCGCCGGTGATGTTCAGGACCAGCGGCGCCTCGTTCGACACGGCGACCGACCACAGGTCCGACGCGCCGGACAGCGTGAAGTTGATGCGGTCTTCGAACGTGGTCTGGGTCGGATAGCTGAACGAGAAGGACTCGAAGCTGTCGTGGACGCCCCACGGATTGAAGGTGGCTGCATTGGCAGCGGCACCGGCCAGGGCCAGCACGGAGGCAAGAACAACTGCGGAACGTTTCATCAAACTCCCCTTTGAAAGATAGCGATGGCAAAAACGTGCATTTCGCACACACCCAGCAGTGTCGCCAACCCAATGGCAGCAACCACTCCCCCGCACGGGGGAAATCGCGACGAAATGTTAACTGTCAGAAGCGCCAAATTTTCCCGTAAAGAGGGAGAGGCGCCCCTGAAGAAGCGTGAGTGTTGCACTGCAGCGTCGGCGCGGGCAAGTGAATCGCACCCAGCGCACAGTTGCCATCGGGAAAGCGTCGTGAATATGAGCAAAGCGCCGTGCAAACGGGCGGTTTCATGGGCGCGCTTGACGTCGTGGCGCAACGCCGCCTCGGATAATGCGCCCCTTCACATGAACGGCAACGGCAGTTTCTGATGGCGAACAACACCTCTCCCACCATCGCCGTGATCGGCCTCGGCTACGTCGGGCTCCCGCTCGCGGTGAAACTCGGCGAACGGCAGCGCACGATCGGCGTCGACCTGTCGAAGGACAAGGTCGAGGCCTACCGCCGCCACGTCGACCCGACCGGAGAGGTATCGACGGAAGACCTGCGGGCCGCGACCCACCTGACCTGCACCACCGACCCCGCCGAGATCGCCGAGGCCGACGTGATCATCGTCGCGGTGCCGACGCCGGTCGACGAAGCCCGGCGCCCCGACTTCACACCGCTCGTCAAGAGCTCCGAAAGCGTCGGCCGCCACATGAAGCGCGGCGCCGTGGTGGTGTACGAGTCCACCGTCTACCCGGGCGCGACCGAGGAGGTGTGCGTGCCCATCCTCGAGCGCACCTCGGGCATGAAGTGGAAGACCGACTTCTTCGTCGGCTACAGCCCCGAGCGCATCAACCCCGGCGACAAGGAACGCACGCTCACCAAGATCACCAAGGTGGTCTCGGGCGACACGCCGCAAACGCTCGAGTTGGTGAAGCAGGTGTACGGCAGCATCATCACGGCCGGCGTCTACGAGGCCAGCAGCATCAAGGTGGCGGAAGCCGCGAAGGTGATCGAAAACACGCAGCGCGACCTCAACATCGCGTTGATGAACGAGCTGTCGATCATCTTCCACATGATCGGCATCGACACGATCGAGGTGCTGAAGGCCGCCGGCACCAAATGGAACTTCCTGCCCTTCCGCCCTGGCCTGGTGGGTGGCCACTGCATCGGCGTCGATCCGTACTACCTGACGCACAAGGCCGAGATGCTGGGCTACCGGCCGGAGGTGATCCTCGCCGGCCGCCGGATCAACGACAGCATGGGCAAGTTCCTGGCCGAGCAGACGATCAAGCAGATGATCGCCGCCGACCTGCCCATCAAGGGGGCCGACGTGATCGTGCTGGGGCTGACCTTCAAGGAGAACTGCCCCGACCTGCGCAACAGCAAGGTGATCGACGTCATCCGCGAACTGGAAAGCTTCGGCGTGCGGGTGCACGTGCACGATCCGATCGCCGAGCCCGCCGAGGCCGAGCACGAATACGGCGTGACGCCCAAGGCCTGGGATGCGCTGCCCAAGGCGCAGGCGGTGGTCGCGGCCGTTGCGCACCGGGAGTACCTCGAACTGGGCGCCGCGGCGCTGTGCGAGCGCCTGCAGCCCGGTGGCTTGGTGGTCGACGTGAAGGCGGTGCTCGACGCCGCGGCGCTACAGGCCCAAGGCGCCCGGGTGTGGCGCTTGTGAGTGCACGCGCCTACGCGGACACCCTCGCCGACCTGCGGGGCACACCCCGCACCTGGCTGGTGACGGGGGCAGCGGGCTTCATCGGCAGCCACCTGGTCGAGACGCTGCTCTCGCTCGACCAGCGGGTCATCGGCCTCGACAACTTCGCCACCGGCCACCCCCGCAACCTGGCGCTGGCCACCGCCGGCCTGAGCGAGGCGCCAGGCGCGCGCTGGCACTTCATCGAAGGCGACATCCGAGACCAGGCCACCTGCCACGCGGCCTGCCGGGGCGTCGACGTGGTGCTGCACCAGGCCGCGCTCGGTTCGGTGCCGCGCTCGCTGCAGGACCCGGTGACCACGAACGGCGTGAACATCGACGGCTTCCTGCACATGCTGGTGGCCGCGCGCGATGCGGGCGTCAAGCGCTTCGTCTACGCCGCCAGCAGCTCCACCTACGGCGACCACCCCGGCCTGCCGAAGGTGGAAGACCGCATCGGCAAGCCGCTGTCGCCCTACGCAGTGACGAAGTACGTCAACGAGCTGTATGCCGACGTGTTCGGCCGCAGCTACGGCACCGAGTCGATCGGGCTGCGCTACTTCAATGTTTTCGGCCCCCGGCAGGACCCGAACGGCGCGTACGCCGCGGTCATCCCGAAGTGGGCCGCCGCGATGCTGCGCGGCGAGGCGGTGCGCATCAACGGTGACGGCGAGACCAGCCGCGACTTCTGCTACATCGCCAACACGGTGCAGGCCAACCTGCTGGCCGCGACGACGACGAACCCGGACGCGGTCAACCAGGTCTACAACGTCGCGGTCGGCGATCAGACCACGCTCAACACGCTGTACGCCGAACTGGCCAAGGCCTTGCGCACGCAGCTGCCGAGCCTGGACGTGGCGCCGGCGGTCCACGGCGACTTCCGCGCCGGCGACGTGCGCCATTCGCGCGCCGACATCTCAAAGGCCGCTTCGCTGCTGGGCTATTCGCCGACGCACCGCTTCGGTGAAGGGCTCACCGAAGCGGCGCTCTGGTACGCCACGCAGCCGGCGGGCTGACCGGCCCCGGGCCGGCGGCTCGGCGGGCGGCCAGCCGCTCCTGCAGGAAATCCCCCAGCGCACGCACCCGCGCGCTGAGGTGCGTGCCGGCCGCCAGCGCCAGCACCAGCGGATACGACGGCGAGCGCAGATGCGGCAGCACCTGCACCAGCCGGCCGGCGGCCAGGTCGTCGTCCACGTCGAGCGCCGCCTTCATCGCGATGCCGTAGCCCGCCAGCGCCCACTCGCGCGCCACCAGGCCGTTGTCCGCCGTGCGGCGCACACGCGGCCGCAGCACCCGCGTGCGGTCACCTTCCTGCACCGACCAGGCGTGGCCCGGCCGCCCCGCGAGCCGCAGCGCGATGCCCTCGTGCGCGGCGATGTCGTCGGCCTGCCGAGGCGTGCCGGCCCGCGCCAGGTAGGCGGGCGACGCCACGAGGATGCGTGCGTTGTCGGCCAGGCGGCGCACGATCATCCCGGGCTGCGCCGGCTCGCCGTAGCGCAGCGCGGCGTCCACCGGCTCGCGGGCCAGATCGCTGAGGCGGTCGCTCACCTGCAGCTCCAGCTGCAGCGCGGGGTGCAGCTCCATGAATTCATCGAGCAGGGGCCGCAGCACGCGCGTGCCCAGGTCCGAGGGCATGCCCAGCCGCAGCAGCCCTCCCACGCGCGCCAAGGGCTCACGCAGTTCGGCGACGCCGTCGCCCAGCAGGCCCAGTGCGTCGCGCGCCCGCTGCAGGAAGGCCTCGCCCTCCGGCGTGGCGCGCAGGGCCCGGCTGCTGCGGGTGAACAGCACGGCCCCCAGCTGGGCTTCGAGCCGCCGGATCGCCGCGGTGGCCGTGGCGGGCAGCATGTCGACCTCGCGCGCCGCCGCGGCGACGCTGCCGAGTTCGGCGGCCCGCAGGGCCAGTTGCAAGGCCGGCAGCTCCAGGCCGGTCACCGAAGGAGACACCATGTCGATCGACAAACCAGGTTTGTGGCTGCCGCAGTGTGGCACGCCTGGTTTGTGATCGGCCGTCGCGGCACAGTGGTGTCCATCGCCAACCACGCTGGAGCCGCCATGAAGGCCGTTGCCTACCGCCAGAGCCTGCCCCTCTCCGCCGACGAGTCCCTGCTCGACCTCGACCTGCCCGAACCCACGCTGAAGCCGCACGACCTGCTGGTCGAGGTGAAGGCGGTGTCGGTGAACCCGGTCGACACCAAGGTGCGAAAAAACGTCGCGCCGCCCGCGGGCGAAGCCAAGGTGCTGGGCTGGGACGCCGCCGGCATCGTGCGCGCGGTGGGGCCGGCGGTGACGCGCTTCCGCGTGGGTGACCGCGTCTGGTATGCCGGCGCGATCGACCGCCCCGGCAGCAACAGCGAACTGCACGCGGTGGACGAGCGCATCGCCGGCCCGATGCCGGCGACGCTCGGTTTCGCCGAAGCCGCCGCGCTGCCGCTGACCAGCATCACCGCCTGGGAGCTGCTGTTCGACCGCCTCGGCGTGCCGCGCGACGGCGGTGAAGGCCAGGCGCTTCTCGTGATCGGCGGCGCGGGCGGCGTCGGGTCCATCCTCGTCCAGATCGCGCGGCAGCTCACGAAGCTGACGGTGATCGCCACCGCCTCGCGCACCGAAACCGTCGCCTGGGCCGAGCGGATGGGCGCGCACCACGTGATCGACCACCGCAAGCCGCTGACCGAAGAGCTTCGGCGCATCGGCCACCCGCAGGTGCCGCTCGTCGCCAGCCTCACCGCCACCGAGCAGCATTTCGCGGCCATCGTCGAAGCGCTGGCGCCGCAGGGCCGCCTCGCGCTGATCGACGACCCGGCCACGCCGATCGACGTGACGGCGCTCAAGCGCAAGAGCCTGTCGCTGCACTGGGAGCTGATGTTCACCCGCTCGCTGTTCCAGACGCCCGACATGGACGCCCAGCACACGCTGCTGGGCGAAGTGGCGCGGCTGGTCGATGCCGGCGTGCTGCGCAGCACCGTCACCGAGCGCTTCGGCACGATCTCGGCCGCCAACCTGAAGCGCGCCCACGCGTGGGTGGAAAGCGGCCGCGCAATCGGCAAGGGCGTGCTCGAAGGCTTCTGAGCCCCCGGGCAGCCGGCCTACCAGAAGCGCTTGGCCTTGCCCAGCTTGCGCAGGGCTTGGCGGCAGGCGTGCACGGCCGGCGCTCGCCGCGCCTGCAGCCAGCCAACCGCGTACCAGGCTTCAGCGTTGCCCGCCTCCGCGGCCCGCCGGTACGCATCGAGCGCCACCGCCTGGTCGTTGAGCTGCCCGAGCGCCTCCTGCGCCGGCGCCAGCCGCTTCAGGTACCGGCGCACCGCGGCGGCCTCGAACGCCGGCGCGGCGAACTCGGCGAGGTAGCGCAGGCGCTTCACCCGCTTGCGCACGCGGTGCTGTGCCTCGGCCGGCAGCGACTCGAAACCGTCGGCATCGCGCAGCACGCGGCGGTGCAGCTTCTTCAACCGCCGTGCCGCCAGCGCCCGGGGGCCGTGGTCATCCCGCGGCGGCGCCTCCAATGGCGATTCGCCGGCCGGCTGCAGGCCGGCCACCGTCAGCGCCACCAAGGCCTGCTGGAACGCGGCGGCGCCCGCCACGGCGTTTGGCGGCGTCACATCGGCACCGTCCTGCGGCATCGTGATCGGCGGTGCGCCGGACAGCGCGAGCGCCGCCGCGGCGCCGCCCAGGGCCTCGTCGCGATCGCGCCAGCGCCCCAGCATGCCGAAGGCCTCGCGCAGCGCCTCGCCGGCCTCCACGCCCTGCAGCTCGCGCAGCACCGTGCGCAGCCGCCGCAGCCCCACGCGCAGCTGGTGCACGTGCTCGGGCCCGCCATGGCCGCTGGCCAGCGCATCGGCGTTGGGCACGATCTGGCCCAGGCAGCGCGTGATGCTGTCGCGCACCCACCGGTCCGCATCCGGCGGCAGCTCGCCGCCCGGCGTGCCGGCCTTGACCACGGGCCACAGCGGCAGGCCCTGCGCCAGCCGCTCGCCGCGCTCGGCCTTGGTCGCATGGCTGAGCCACAGGCCGTGCGCCGACACCCATTCGGCGGCCAACGCCTGCAGCGCGGCCGGCGAGCCGTCGGCCAGCTCGAGCTCCAGCTCGCACACCGCCAGGCGCTCGCCGCCGGACAGGATGTGGCCCTCGTCGAGCGCCGCCTCGATACGCCCGCCCGCCAGGTCGATGACCCGCGTGCGGCGCCAGAGGTCGGTGCCGTACACCGCCTGCAGCGTCGCTGGCGCCTGCGGTGGCGTGCCGCCGTTGTCCCTTTCGGCCGCCGCGCGCCGCAGCACCGCAGCCAAGGCATCGCCTGCCGGGCTGCCGTCGTGGCGGCCGACATCGAGCGCCGGCACGCCTCCCCCGCGCGGCGCCGGCACCACGGCGTTGTCCTCCAGCCGCTGCACGACGCTCGCGCCTTGCGCCTTCAGGGTCTGCACCCAGCGCCGGCCCTCCTTGCGCAGGCGCAGCGCGATGCGGTGGCGCGCCAACAGGCGGTCGGGCGTGTCGAAGTAGTGCGCCTGCAGACGTTCGCGCCGCGCGCCCTCGCCCGACAACGCGGCCACCAGCCCGGACAACGCGGCCGGCGCGAAGCCGAACTTCAACTCGATCTCCTGGCTCATCGGCCGCGGTGTGCTGCTGTCATGCGGCCACTGTAGCGGCGCGGCCGCCCGCGGCCGTCAGTACCGCTCGGGCACGATCATCTCGGCGGGCACGGGATGGCGGATGTAGTCGGCGTTGCGCACCCGTGCCGGCAGGTGCACCGGCTCGTGCTGCACCTCCTCGTACGGGAACTGCGCCAGCAGGTGCGCGATGCAATTGAGCCGCGCGCGCTTCTTGTCGACCGCCTGCACCACCCACCACGGCGCCTCGGGGATGTGGGTGCGCTCCAGCATCGCTTCCTTTGCGCGGGTGTAGTCCTCCCAGCGGCGGCGCGACTCCAGGTCCATCGGGCTCAGCTTCCACTGCTTCAGCGGATCGTGGATGCGGCTCAGGAAGCGCGAATGCTGCTCGTCGTCGGTGATCGAGAACCAGTACTTGATGAGCGTGATGCCCGAGCGTGCCAGCATCTTCTCGAACTCGGGCACGGTGCGGAAGAACTCCTCCACGTCGTCCTCGCTGCAGAAGCCCATCACGCGCTCGACGCCGGCGCGGTTGTACCAGCTGCGGTCGAACAGCACCATCTCGCCCGCCGCCGGCAGGTGCGCCACGTAGCGCTGGAAGTACCACTGCGTGCGCTCGCGGTCGTTGGGCGCCGGCAGCGCCGCCACGCGGGCCACGCGCGGGTTGAGCCGCTGGGTGATGCGCTTGATCACGCCGCCCTTGCCCGCCGCGTCGCGGCCCTCGAAGAGGATGACCACCTTCTGCCGGGTGCCGACCACCCAGTCCTGCAGCTTGACCAGCTCGCCCTGCAGGCGGAACAGCTCGCGGAAGTACAGCCGGCGCAGCGCCTTGGCCTCCTCGCCCGGGCCCTCGTCGCCGTCGTCGATCGCCATCTCCAGCTCTTCGTCGTAGCTGTCGATGAGGTCCAGGTGCATGCGCTGCATCTGCAGCAGGGTGTCGTCGTTGCGGTCGTTCATGGCGGTGATCCGGCGCGTGGGCAAACCCCGCACGCTGCCCGCGCGCCGTGACGCGGTGATGACAGCGCGGCACCGAAGCCGGTGGCGGCGTGACATGCGTCTGTCATGCGGCGCCGCCATGCTGCTGGCGCCGTCGAAGAACGGCCGCCCACACCCCTCAGGAGGACTTCCGCATGACCCCGACCCGCACCGCCGGCGCGACCGCCTTGGCCGCCGCCCTGGCCTGCGCCACGCTGCCCGCCGCCGCCGCACTCGACCTCGGCCGCTACAGCCTCACCAGCACCTTTGCGCTGCCGGCCAGCACCGCGTCGGAATCCTCCGCCATCACCTGGAACTGGGACACGAACACGCTGTTCGTCGTGGGCGACGAGGGCGAGTACATCACCGAGGTGACCACCGCCGGCACCGTCGTCGGCAGCATGAAGCTCTCGGGCTTCCAGGACACCGAGGCGCTTGCCTACGTCGGCAACGGCCGCTTCGTCATCGGCGAGGAGCGGCTGCAGGACGTGTACCAGCTCACCTACCAGGCCGGCGCCACCGCCGCCCGCAGCAGCCTCGCCAGCGTGTCGCTGGGCATCACCGTGGGCAACGTCGGACTCGAAGGCCTCTCGTTCGACCGCGTGAACGGCCAGTTCGTCACGGTCAAGGAGAAGAGCCCGCAGGCCGTGCAGATGGGCAGCATCGACTTCGCCGCCGGCACGCACACGATGACCGACCTGTTCGCGCCCGCGCTGGGCGTGGCCGACCTGTCGGACGTGCAGGTGCTGTCCTCCTTCACCGGCACCAGCTTCGCAAACAACCTGCTGGTCTTCAGCCAGGAATCTCAGAAGCTGATCGAGGTGTCGCGCACCGGGCAAGTGCTGAGCAGCCTCGACTTCAGCCAGATCAGCGCCACCACCGAGGGCGTGACCATCACCGCCGACGGCACGATCTTCCTCACCGACGAGACGCCCAACGTCTACGTGCTCACCGCCGCGCCGGTGCCCGAGCCCGCCACCTACGCGCTGATGCTCGGCGGCATCGGCGCCATCGCCTTCGTCGCACGCCGCCGCCGCGGCTGAACACACCCCCACCAGGAGAACACCCATGAAGACCCTGCCCCTCCTGCTGCTCGCGCTGGCCGCGGGTGCATCGCAAGCCGCCTCCGGCGTCGCCATCACCGAATGGATGTACAAGGGCCAGGTCGGCGAATTCATCGAATTCACCAACCTCAGCGGCGCCGCCATCGACTTCAGCGGCTGGAGCTTCGACGACGACTCGCGCAAGGCCGGCACCGTGTCGCTCTCGGCCTTCGGCCTCGTGCAGGCCGGTGAATCGGTGATCCTCACCGAGGTCGACGCCAGCGCCTTCCGCGCCGAATGGAACCTCGCCGCCTCCGTCAAGGTGATCGGCGACAACACCACCAACCTGGGCAAGGCCGACGAGATCAACCTCTTCGACGCCAAGGGCCTGCTGGCCGATCGCCTCACGTACAGCGGCGACCCGGTCACCGACGGCAAAAGCGGCCGCGCGACGAGCTTCGCCGCGCTGGGGGCCAACACCCTCGGCCAATGGACGCTCTCGGCCGTGGGCGACAGCGAAGGCTCGTGGCTGTCCGCCACCGGCGACATCGGCAGCCCCGGCCACACGCAGTTCGCGGCCGCCGTGCCCGAGCCCGAAACCTACGCGCTGATGCTCGCCGGCCTGGCCGCAGTGGGCGTGGTCGCGCGCCGCCGCCAAGGGCGCTGAGCGCGAAGGGCGATCTTCTTACGACCGCCCGAACAGCCGCTTCATCAGGCCGCCCGGGGCGGCCTCTTCCTTGCCGCCCTCGGCCGCTTCACCGGCGTCGCCCGCTTCAGGTTCCGCGGCCGGCGGCGGGGCGTGGCGTTCCTCCAGCAGGGCGTTGAACTTCTCGAAGAACTCCCCCGCCATCTTCTGCGCGGCCATGTCGACGAGGCGCGAACCGATCTGGGCGATCTTGCCGCCAACCGTGGCCTTGGCGGTGTAGTGCAGGATCGTGCTGCCCGGGCCCTCCGGCTCCAGCCGCACCGCGGCCGTGCCCTTGGCATGGCCGGCCGCGCCGCCCTGGCCCTCGAACTGGATGTTGTAGGCGTTGGGCGGGTCGAGGTCGGCGAGCGTGAGCTTGCCCTTGAACTTGGCCTTCACCGGCCCGATGGCGGCGGTGACGAGCACCTCGTACTGGTTCTCGCCGGTGGGCGTGATGCTTTCGCAGCCGGGCATCGCGGCCTGCAGCAGGGCGATGTCGTTCAGCGCCTGCCAGGCCTCGGCCTGGTTGACGGGCAGGGTTTGCTGGTTGGTGAGTTCCATGGCGTTCGGCTTTCGGTCGGCGTTCCAGGTCAACGGGGCCGCGGCTGCGCGTCGGCGGCCAGCACGCGGGTGAGGTGTTCGAGGCTCTCGATGTTGTGCGCCGGCACGAAGCGGTCGACGTGCGGCAGCATCGTGCGGATGCCCGCAGCCTTGGGTTCGAAGCCCGTGTAGCGCAGCAGCGGATTGAGCCACACCAGCCGGCGGCAGCTCTTGTGCAGCCGCTCCATCTCGAAACGCAGCGCCTCGGTGTGGCCGTGCTCCAGCCCGTCGGTGACGAGCAGCACCGTGGCGCGGCCCGGCAGCGTGCGGCGCGCCCAGCGCTGGTTGAACTCGTGCAGGCAGGCGCTGATGCGCGTGCCGCCCGACCAGTCCTGCACCGCGCGCACCACCTGCGCCACGGCGATGTCGGGGTCGCGATGGCGCAGCAGGCGCGTGGTGCGTGTGAGCCGGGTGCCGAACACGAAGCTCTCCACCGGCACGTCGGCCCGGCCCAGCGCATGCGCGAAGTGCAGCAGCATGCGCGAGTAGCGGCTCATCGAGCCGGAGATGTCGGCCAGCACCACGAGCGGCGCGGGCTTCACGCGCGGCTGGCGCCACTGCGGCTGCCACAGGTCGCCGCCGTGCCGCGCCATCGCGCGCAGCGTGGCGCGCCAATCGGCCCGGCCGGGGTGCGCGGCCGGGCGCGTGCGGCGCGTGGCCAGCGGCTCGAACAGCGGGCGCAGCCGGTGCAGCGCGCGCTTGGCCTGCTGCCATTCGTCGGCGCTCATGGTGTCGAAATCGGCCTTGTGCAGCAGCTCGCGTTCGCTGAAGGTGAGCGCGGCCTCGATCTCCAGGCGCTCCGGCGCGTCGTCGGGCTCGGCCCGCGGGGGCGCGGTGGGGAACAGCGCATCGGCCAGCCGGCGGTTCTCGGGCGGCGGCGGGGGCGCGCCGGCATCGTTGGCCTGCACCTGCGGCAGCAGCATCTGCATCATGCGGCCGGCCAGGTCGGGGTCGCGCCAGAAGAGGTCGAAGGCCTGGTCGAACATCGCGCGGTGTTCCTGGCGGTCGATCAGGCAGGCCGCCAGCGTGGCGCGGAAGTCGGCACGCGACGCGAGCCCCGCCACCTGCAGCGCCTGCAGCGCGAGCTGGAGGCGGTCGGTGCCCACCGGCAGCCCGGCCGTGCGCAGCACGCGGCCGAAGTGCATCACGTTGGCGGCGAGCTGCTGCATGCGAAGCCCCGCGCGGCGCGTCAGCCCGGCGCCGCGGCGGCGTCGCGCACCTGCTGCAGCAATCGAGCCACCTCGCCGCCCTGCACCTTGGCGATGTCGTCCTGGTACTTCAGCAGCACGCCCAGCGTCTGGCTCACGGTCTGCGGGTCGAGCGCCACGGCATCCAGGGTCATCAGCGCGCGTGTCCACTCGATGGTCTCGGCCACGCCGGGCAGCTTGTAGAGCTCGATCTCGCGCAGGCCCTGGATGAACGCGACGATCTCGGCCGACAGCCGCTCGGGCGCACCCGGTACGCGCTGCGCCAGGATGCGCGCCTCGCGCTGCGCATCGGGGAAGCCCACCCAGTGGTACAGGCAGCGGCGCTTCACCGCGTCGTGGATTTCGCGCGTGCGGTTGCTGGTCAGCACCACGATCGGCGGTGCCGGCGCCTTCACGGTGCCCAGCTCGGGAATGGTGATCTGGAAGTCGGACAGCACCTCGAGCAGGAAGGCCTCGAACGGCTCGTCCGCGCGGTCGAGTTCGTCGATCAGCAGCACCGGCGGCTGCGGCTGGTCGGGCGCGATGGCCTGCAGCAGCGCGCGCCGGATCAGGAAGCGATCGCTGAAGAGGTCGCGGCCGAGCTGCTCGCGGTCGGCACCGCCGGCCTCGGCGAGGCGGATCTCCATCATCTGCCGCGGGTAGTTCCACTCGTAGGCCGCGCCCGCGAGGTCGAGCCCCTCGTAGCACTGCAGGCGGATCAGCGGGCGCCCCAGCATCGCCGCCAGCGTCTTCGCGATCTCGGTCTTGCCCGTACCCGGCTCGCCTTCGAGGAACAGCGGGCGCTGCAGCTTCAGCGCGAGGAAGACGGTGGTGGCCAGCGTGCGCTCGGCCACGTAGTCGTGCTGCAGCAGCCGCGCCAGCGTGTCGTCGATGTTGGCGGGCAGGGCCGTCACGCGCTGCTGCCTGCCACCGCGCGGCCGGCCAGCACCGGGATCAGCGCGGCGCGGTAGGCGGCCGAGCCGTGCAGGTCGGTGTTGAGGCCGTCGGCGCCGACCTTCACGGCCTCGCACGCCGCGGCGGACCAGTCGGCCGCGAGCGCGTCTTCCAGTGCCTTGACACGGAACACGCACGACCCGGCGCCCGTCACCGCCACCCGCGTGCCGGCCGGCCCGCGGCTGACGAACACGCCCACCAGCGCGAAGCGCGACGCCGGGTTGCGCATCTTTTCCCATCCCGCCTGCTGCGGCACCGGGAAGCTGACTGACGTGATCACCTCGCCTTCGGCCAGCGCGGTGTCGTACAGCCCCTTGAAGAAGTCGTCGGCGGCGATGCTGCGCCGGTCGGTCTGGATCGTGGCGCCCAGCCCCAGCACGGCGGCCGGGTAGCAGGCGGCGGGGTCGTTGTTGGCCAGGCTGCCGCCCAGCGTGCCGCGGTTGCGCACCTGGCGGTCGCCGATCAGGCCAGCCAGCTTGGCCAGCGCCGGGATGGCCTGGGCCACCTCGGCCGATGCGGCCACCTCGGCGTGCGTGGTCATCGCGCCGATGGTCACCTGGCCGCCGGCCACGGTGATGCCCTTCAGGTCGGCGATGCCGCCCAGGTCGACCAGCGCCGACGGCGCGGCGAGCCCCAGCTTCATCGACGGCAGCAGCGACTGCCCGCCGGCCAGCAGCTTGGCGTCGCCGCCGCCGGCGGCACGGATCGCGTCGGCCACCGACGCGGGCTTGGCATATTCGAAGGCTTGCATGCAGGTTCCTTCTTCAGGCGGTTCGTCAGGCGTTCAGCGCGGTCCACACCGTGAACGGCGTGGCGGGCATGGGCATGTCGCGCAGCCCGACCGCGTTGCAGATGGCGTTGATGATGGCCGGCGGCGAACCGATCGCGCCGGCCTCGCCGCAGCCCTTCACCCCCAGCGGATTGTGCGTGCACGGCGTGCCCTTCACCGTCTCCACCTGGAAGCTGGGGAAGTTGTCGGCCCGCGGCATCGCGTAGTCCATGTAGCTGCCCGACAGCAGCTGGCCGCTGTCGCCGTCGTACACGCCGTGCTCCATCAGCGCCTGGCCGATGCCCTGCGCCAGGCCGCCGTGCACCTGGCCTTCCACGATCATCGGGTTGACGACGTTGCCGAAGTCGTCGCAGGCGGTGAAGCGGTCGACGCGCGTCACGCCGGTCTTCGGGTCGACCTCCACCTCGCAGATGTAGGTGCCGGCCGGGTAGGTGAAGTTGCTCGGGTCGTAGAACGCGTTCTCGTTCAGGCCGGGCTCCAGCTTGTCGTGCGGGAAGTTGTGCGGCACGTAGGCGGTCAGCGCCACGCTGGCGAAGGGCACGTTCTTGTCGGTGCCGGCCACCTTGAACACGCCGTCCTCGAACACCACGTCGTCGTCGGCCGCCTCCATCAGGTGCGCGGCGATCTTGCGGCCCTTGGCGATGACCTTGTCGACCGCCTTCACGATGGCCGTGCCGCCCACCGCCAGCGAGCGCGAGCCGTAGGTGCCCATGCCGAAC
Source organism: Aquincola agrisoli (assembly GCF_036621135.1). Lineage (NCBI taxonomy): Bacteria > Pseudomonadati > Pseudomonadota > Betaproteobacteria > Burkholderiales > Sphaerotilaceae > Aquincola > Aquincola agrisoli. The sequence continues at coordinate 151,173 of NZ_JAZIBG010000054.1, read as the reverse complement.
AGCACCTTGCCGGTGTCGCCGTGCTCGATGCTCACGTCGTCGATCGGGATGCCGAGCTTGTCGGCCACCACCTGCGCGAACGTGGTCTCGTGGCCCTGCCCGTGGCTGTGGCTGCCGGTGAAGATCGTCACCTTGCCGGTGGGGTGCACACGCACCTCGCCGGCTTCGAACAGCCCCGCCCGCGCGCCCAGGGCGCCCGCCACGCTGGACGGCGCGATGCCGCAGGCCTCGATGTAGGCCGAGTAGCCGATGCCGCGCTTCAGCCCCTTGGCTTCGCTGGCCGCCTTGCGCGCCGCGAAGCCGGCCACGTCGGCCAGCTCGATCGCCCGGGCCATCGTGGCTTCGTAGTCGCCGGTGTCGTAGGTCAGGCCCACGGGCGTGGCGTATGGGAACTCGCGCACGAAGTTGCGGCGGCGGATCTCGGCCGGGTCGATACCCAGGTCGTGCGCCGCGGTCTCGACGATGCGCTCGACCACGTAGGTCGCTTCCGGCCGGCCGGCGCCACGGTAGGCATCCACCGGCGCGGTGTTGGTGAACACCGCCTTCACCGTGCAGTGGATCTTCGGCGTCGCGTACTGGCCGGCCAGCAGCGTGGCGTACAGGATGGTGGGCACCGCGGATGCGAAGGTGCTGAGGTAAGCGCCCAGGTTCGCCTGCGTGTCGACGCGCAGCGCGAGGAACCGGCCGTCCCGGTCGGTCGCCAGTTCCACGGTGGTGAGGTGGTCGCGACCGTGGGCGTCCGACAGGAAGGCCTCGCTGCGGTCGGCCGTCCACTTCACCGGGCGGCCGAGCTGGCGGCTCGCCCACACCAGGGCGGTCTCCTCGCCGTAGAGGAAGATCTTGGAGCCGAAGCCGCCGCCCACGTCGGGCGCCACCACGCGCATCTTGTGCTCGGGGATGCCGAGCACGAAGGCGCACATCAGCAGCCGCTCGACGTGCGGGTTCTGGTTGGCGACGTACAGCGTGTACTGGTCGTCGGCCGGGTTGTAGCTGGCGTTGGCCGCACGCGGCTCGATGGCATTGGGGATCAGCCGGTTGTTGCGGAAGGTGAGCTTGCTCACGTGCGGCGCCGAGGCGATGGCCGCGTCGGTGCCGCCCTGGTCGCCGATGGCCCACAGGTAGCACTGGTTGTCGGGCGCCTCGGCGTGCAGCACGCCGCCGGCGGCCGCCACCTCGGCGGCCTTGGCCACGTCGACGACCGCGGGCAGTTCCTCGTAGTCGACCTCGACCAGCGCGGCCGCGTCCTTGGCCTGCTGCAGCGTCTCGGCCACCACCAGCGCGACGCGGTCGCCGACGTAGCGCACCCTGTCGAGCGCGAGGATGGGGTGCTTGGGCTCCTTCATCGGCGTGGCGTCGGTGCTGTTGATGAGCCAGCCGCAGGGCAGGCCGCCGACGTCCTTGAAATGCTCGCCGGCATAGACACCCAGCACGCCGGGCGCCCCGGATGCCGCGGACGTGTCGACGCGGACGAGCTTGGCATGCGCATACGGCGAGCGCACGAAGATGCCGTACGTCTGCTGCGGCAGCACGATGTCGTCGGTGTACTGGCCGCGGCCGGTGAGGAAGCGCGCGTCCTCCTTGCGGGGAACCGATTGCCCGATGAAACTTTGTCTCGCGTTCATGTGGACCCTTTCGATGGCGCAGCAACCGCTGCACCGCACATGGCATGGACCGAGCGGCAACCAGGGATCCGGCCTCGCCGGTCCACCGGTTGCGCCCCCTGGGGGGGGAGCGCCGAAGGCGCTACGGGGAGGTCATGCCCCTTGCGCCCTGCTGCACGGCCTTGACGATGTTCTGGTAGCCGGTGCAGCGGCACAGGTTGCCGTCGAGGTGCTCGCGGATCTCCGACTCGCTGCCGTGCGGGTGGTGCTGCACGAGGTCGATCGCGCTCATCACCATGCCCGGCGTGCAGAACCCGCACTGCAGGCCGTGGCAGGCCTTGAAGGCGGCCTGCATCGGGTGCAGTTCGCCGTTCTTCGCGGAGATGCCTTCGATGGTGGTGAGTTCCGTGCCGTCGGCCTGCATCGCCAGCATCGAGCAGCTCTTCACCGCGTGGCCGTTCAGGTGCACCGTGCAGGCGCCGCATTGCGAGGTGTCGCAGCCGACGTGCGTGCCGGTGAGCCGCAGGTGTTCGCGGATGAACTCGACCAGCAGGGTCTCGGGCGCGACCTCGCGCGCGACGGTCGAGCCGTTCACCTGCAGGGTGATCTTGGTCATGGGGATCTGTCTCCTGGCTGGCCCCTGGAGGGCAACTGACTGGGATGCTTTCCCGATGCCGCGATCGACCCGACCACGGCCGCCGATGCATGCTAGGCCAGGCTCTCCGTGCTTGCACCGACGGGAAAACCCGTGGAGGCCCGGCGGGCCGCGGCTTCGCGTATCGTCGGCCATCCGAAGCACCACCGCCTGCGCCGCCGCCATGGACAACGTCGACCTCCAGATCCTTCGCCAGCTGGCCGCCTGGCGGGCCGAAGGGCGCCGCGTGGTGCTGGGCACCATCACGCGCACCTGGGGCTCGGCGCCGCGGCCGGTGGGTTCGGTGGTGGCCGTGCGGGACGACGGCCAGATCGCCGGCAGCGTCTCCGGCGGCTGCATCGAGGACGACCTGATCGCCAAGGTAAAGGATGGCGCGCTCGCGCTGGCGGCGCCCGAGGTCGTGCGCTACGGCGTGGGCGCCGAGGAGGCCAACCGCTTCGGGCTGCCGTGCGGCGGCACGCTGGAGCTGGTGCTGGAGCCGGTGGGTGAACCGTCGCGCATCGACGAGCTGCTGGCGGTGCTCTCACGCGGCGAGCGCGTCCGGCGCGTGCTGACACTGGCCGACGGCCGCGCCGAGCTGCAGCCGCCCGGCGAGGGCGACGTGCTGCAGCTCACCGACACCACGCTCACCACCACCCACGGCCCGAGCTGGCGGCTGCTGGTGATCGGTGCCGGCCAGATGACGCAGTACCTGGCCACGATGGCGCAGGCACTCGACTACCAGGTGCTGATCTGCGACCCGCGCGACGAGTACGCCGAGGGCTGGAACGTGCCCGGCGCGCGCCTGCTGCGCGGCATGCCCGACGACGTGGTGACGGAGCTGAAGCCCGACGGCCATACCGCCGTGATCGCGCTGACCCACGACCCCAAGCTCGACGACCTGGCGCTGATGGAGGCGCTGGCCAGCCCGGCCTTCTACGTCGGCGCGATCGGCTCGCGCGTGAACCAGGCCAAGCGCAAGGCCCGGCTGAAGGAGCACTTCGGCCTCACCGACGCGCAGCTCGACCGCCTGCACGGCCCGGTGGGCATCAAGAACGGCGCGCGCACGCCGCCGGAGATCGCGGTGGCCATCCTGGCCGAGCTGACGGCCTCGCGCTACGGCTACGTGATCCCCGCGCCGTTGACGGCCGGCGGCGACCCGGGCCCGGAAGCCGGCTGCACCCTCTAACGCGCCGGCGCGCCGTCCAGCACGAAGCAGTTGGTCGGGATGCGCCGGCCGACGGTCCACCTCGCCTCGCGGCCCTTGCCGCGCAGCTCGTGCTGTCCCGACGAGTACCAGATGCCCGAGGCCGCCGGCTGCTGCGGCAGCGTCAGCACCGTGCCGTCCGGCAGCGCCACCTCGGCCCGGTCGGATGCAAAGCGCACACGCAGCTGCAGGCCGTCCTCGCAGTCGTAGACGACCGGCGGCTGCAGCGGCGGCGCCGCGCAGCCGGCCAGCAGCAGCAGCGTGGCGGCCCCGGACAGGCGGCGGTGGCGGTTCTTCTTGCGGGTCATACCCACTCCCGGAAAGTGAACGTGCGCCCACTTTAGCCCTGCAGCACGCGGCGAAGGCTGGCGCGGTTCCATCACTTTTCTCAAGTTCGAATTGCTGCAGCCGAAACGACAGGGCCGGCGCCGCCGCACGGCGCTCGCCGCAGAAGGCACGACATCGAACGAGGTGGGCTGCGTGAAGATCCCGACTGTCCTGACGCCGGTTGCTGCGCTGAGCTGCGCACTGCTGGTGCTCGCCGGCCTCGTGCTGCAGTTGCACCATCTCGAAGGAGCGTTCGGGCCGACGCGGCCCGCCGTCGCCGACGCGCGCCGCGTCACGCTGCTGACGGCCTTTTCCATCCAGGACAGCGCGCGTTACCAGGAAGCCTTCGCGCAGTTCGAGAAGGACACCGGCATCGAAGTCACGCTGCGCGCGGCGGGAGGCGATTTCGCCGACCACGTCTACGTAGCGACCCCTGGCTTCGACGCGCCCGACATCGGCCTGTTCGCGCAACCCGGGCTGTTCCGCGACATGATGGCGGCCGGCTTCGTGCAGCCGCTGCCACCGGATCTCTCGGCGCAGGTGCAGCGGGACTTCCCGGCCTTCCTCGACCCGCTGCTCGGCCACGAGGGCCGGCGGCATGGTGTCTGGGCGCGGGTGGCGATCAAGAGCCTGGTCTGGTACCGGCGCGCGCTGTTCGAGCGGTACGGCTTTGCGGTGCCGACCACCGACCGCCAGCTCGCGGCGCTCGAGCGCGCCATGATCCGCCGCGGTTTCACGCCGTGGTGTGTCGGCGTGGCCGCGCGGGGCGCCACCGGCTGGGTCGCGACCGACTGGGTCGAGGAGTTCATGCTGCGCCAGGCCGGCGCGGGCGACTATGACCGCTGGGTGGCCGGCGACCTGCCCTTCAGCGCCCCGCCCGTGCGGACGGCGTTCGCGGCCTGGGACCGCATGGTGCACACGCCCGGCATGGTGGACGGCGGCGTCGCCGGGGTGCTCGGGACCCAGGTCGAGGAGGCGGCGAGGCGCTTCGCGAGCGATCCCGCGCCCTGCCTGATGATGCGCAATTCGGAATGGGTCGTGTCCGAGTTCCCCGAGGGGATGCCGGTCGGGCCGGCCGATGCCATCGACTTCTTCGTGCTGCCGGGCCGCAGCGCGGCGCACACCGAACTGCTGGTGGCCGGCGACATCGCGGCGGCGCTGAACACGCGGCCCGAGACGATGGCGGTGCTTCGCCACATGGCCTCGGCCGACTTCGCCCGCCGCCGGGCCGCGGCCGGGGCCTACCTGTCCGCCCACGCGCAGGTGACGCCGAACAGCTACGCCGATCCGTTGTCGGGCCGCCTGGCCGAAGTGTGGCGCCGCGCCAGCGTGATGCGCATGGACGCATCGGACCTGATGCCGCCGGCGGTGGGCACGGCTGCGTTCTGGACCGCGATGATCGACCACCTCCAGGGCAGCCCGGTGCCCGACGCCACCGCCGGCATCGACCGCGCCTGGCGCCGCTGGCGTGCCGCGCAGGAGATCGGCAGCCCGCCCGCCGGCAGCGCGCCCGCCGCGGCCGCGCCGCAGGGCCGCCAGCCATGACGGCGGCACGAGCCCTCGACGACGCCGGCGCGCCGCCCGCGCGGCAGCGGCCGCCGGGCCGGCGGGGGTTCGGCGCGATGCGGGCCGGCCAGCCGATGATCCGCGACCGCCTGGCGCTGTTCTCGCTGCTGGGGGCCGCGATCGTCGCCTCGCTGCTGGCGGTGATCTTCATCGGCCAGTTCAGGAGCCTGGCCCAGCACGCGCGCTCGGTGGAGGGCCTGCACTTCGGGCAGCACATCGATCGCCTGATCTTCGCCATCGCCCGCGAGCGGGAAGTGGTGCAGGGCGCGGCATCGATCGGCCCGAACCTGGAGCGCCGGCATGCGGCCGCGCGGCGGGCCGTCGACGAGGCGGCGGCCACGTTGCAGGGTTTTCTGCGATCGGCGCCCTCCGTCGCCGAGGCCCTTGAGGGAGATCCCAGCCTGCCGCACCTGCCCGCCTACCTGGCGCGGCTGCGAACCCGCATCGACCACCAGGTGATGAACGACGGCACCGCCGAGGCCTTGTACAGCGAGGCGGTGCGACAGCTCTTCCGCGTCGCGGGCTCGGTGGAGGAACGGTGCGTGGCGCCCGGGCTCGGCGCGCGCACCGGCCGCCTGCTGAACGTCGCGATGCTGGTGGACGAGTTCTCGCGGCAGTCGTCGCTGCTGCGCCGCATCGAGCACCGCAGCCTCGGCGGGGTGCTGACGCAGGAGCGGGCCGTGCTGGCGCCGCTGCTCGACTCGAAGCTGCGCAGCGACCACATGCTGGCGATGCTCGCCTCGCACAGCGACCCCGAGGTCGCCGCGCAGGCGCGCGCCGTGCGCAACACCTCGGCGCACCGCTCGATCCAGGACTTCACCGACAAGGTGTCGCTGAGCGCCTGGTCGGCCAGCTTCCGGCCGCGCTGGAGCGCGCTGCTGGAAGACGCCGACAAGCTGGTCGACATGACGCAGGAGAGCCGGCAGCGCCTGGCGATGGAGTTCATCGGGATCGCCGAGCGGCAGGCCGCGGCCACGCGCAGCGGCATGGTGGCGGTGACTGCGCTCGGCGCCCTGCTGGTGGCCACGATGTGCATCGCGCTGTGGCTGCTGTACCGCTCGATCGCCCGGCCGCTCGGGGCGATCGCCGAGGCGGCCCAGGCGGCGGTGGCCGGCCACCTGGACGTCAGCATCGCCTACCGCGGCCAGGACGAGGTGGGGCACCTCGCACAGGCGCTGCAGGTGCTGATCGACACCATCGCCCGCTTCGACGGCGAGATGGGCCGCGCCCGCGACGGCGTGGCGCGCGGCGACCTGACGGTGCGCGCCGACGGATCCCGGTTCCACGGCGCCTGGCGGGCGCTGATCGACCGCTTCAACGACACGCTGGGCGAATTCGCCGCGGTGCACCGCCTCTTCCAGCGCCAGGCCTTCCACCACCCGGACAGCGGGCTGCCCAACCGCCTCGGCCTGGCGCACCGCCTGGCCGAGCAGGGACCACCGCACACGCCCTGCAGCGTGTTCCTGCTGCTGCTCGTGCGGCTCGAAGACCTCACCGCCACGCTCGGCGCCGATTTCGCGGCCGGCCTGGTCGCGTCGCTGGCCCGCCGGCTCGAGGCCCGCTTCGACGGCCGCTACGTGATCGCCCAGGTGAGCGACCGGGAGTTCGCGCTGGTGTGCCTGGACGCGCCGGCCGCCGCGGCGCTCGAGGAAGCGGCCGGGGCGATCGTGCGCGCCTGCGACGAGCCGCTGGACCATGGCGACGCGCTGATGGCCACGCCGGGCCGCGTCGGGGTCGCCACCGGCACGCTGGCCGAGCTCGATGCGCTGCTCACCAACGCCGCCATCGCGTCGCGCCGCGCCTGCCAGCACGTGCGGCCGGGCTACGTGGTGCATGACGAACACTACCGCCTGCAGCGCGAGAAGGCGCGCCGCATCGAGCTGGCGCTGCCGCAGGCCATCGCGCGCCGGGAGCTGTCGATGGTCTACCAGCCGGTGGTCGACGCCCGCAGCGGCGACATCACCGGCTTCGAGGCCCTGATGCGCTGGCGGCTGCCGGGCGGCGACGCCGTCCCGCCCCTCGACTTCATCCGCATCGCGGAGGACACCGGCCACATCCTGGCGCTGGGCGAGATGGCGCTGCGCACCGCCTGCGGCAGCTTCATGCAGCCGGCCGTGCGCGCGGCGTTCCCCAAGGCGCTGCTGTCGGTCAACGTGTCGCCGCGGCAGCTGATGGAGACCGACTTCGTCGGCACGATCCGCGACGTGCTCGATGCGAGCGGCCTGCCGCCCCGGCTGCTGGCGCTGGAGATCACCGAGTCGGCGTTCATGGACGACCCCGACATCTGCATCGAGCGCATCACCGCGCTGCGCGCGATGGGCGTGCACATCTACCTCGACGACTTCGGCACCGGCTATTCGTCGCTGTCGTACCTGACGCGCATCCCCGTCGACGTGCTCAAGATCGACCAGAGCTTCGTGCGGGGGCGCACCGGCGACCCCGCCAACCGGCGCATCGTGGCGGCGATGGTGAAGCTGGCGCACAGCATGGGCATCACGCCGCTGGCCGAAGGCGTCGAGAGCGCCGGCGAGCGTGACTGGCTGCTGTCGATGGGCTGCCAGCGCCACCAGGGCTACCTGTACGCCAAGCCGGCCCCGATCGAGGAGCACGTGGCCGTGCAGCAGGCCTGCGCCCCCGGCGTGCCCGGCGGCGGCTGAAACGCGCCGCCGCCGGCACCCGCGTGGCCCTCAACCCAGGTTGAACGGCAGCTCGCGCAGGCGCTTGCCCGTCAGCGCGGCGATCGCGTTGGCGAAGGCCGGCGCCAGCGGCGGCAGGCCCGGCTCGCCCATGCCGGTCGGCGCCTGCGTGCTGGGCACGATGTGCACCGCGATCTCGGGCATCTGGTTGATGCGGGGCACGGGGTAGTCGCCGAAGTTGCTCTGCTCGACGACGCCGTCCTTCAGCGTGATGGCGGCGCCCGGCATCGTGGTGCCCAGCGCCATCAGCGCGGCCCCCTGCACCTGTGCCTCGACCGTCAGCGGGTTGACCGCGAAGTTGCAGTGCACGCCGGCCGTGGCCTTGTGCAGCACCGGCTGGCCGTCGGTGACCGAGGCCTCGACCACGTACGCGACCACCGACGAGAACGACTCGTGCACCGCGACGCCCCAGGCGCGCCCCTCGGGCAGCTTGCGCTGGCCGTAGCCGGACCGCTCGACGGCGAGGTCGAGCGCGGCGCGGATGCGCGGATGCCGGTCGCCGAGCAGCGTGCGGCGGTAGGCCACCGGATCCTGCCCCGCGGCCTGCGCCAGCTCGTCGACCAGCGTCTCCATCACGAACGCCGTGTGCGTGTGGCCGACCGAGCGCCACCACAGCACCGGCACGTTGACCTCCGGATGGTGCACGTCGAGCGACAGCGGCAGCGCATAGGGTGTGTCGTCCACGCCCTCGACCGCCACCTTGTCGATGCCGTTCTTCACCATGAAGGGCTCGAACGGCGTGCCCTTGAGGATCGACTGGCCAACGATGGTGTGCTGCCAGGCCAGGACCCGGCCCTGGGCATCGAGCCCGATCTCGGCGCGGTGCACCTGCATCGGCCGGTAGTAGCCACCGCGGATGTCGTCCTCGCGGCTCCACACGAGCTGCAGCGCGCCCTGGCCGCCGGCCGCGCGCCAGGCCTTGGCGACGTGGGCGGCCTCCACCAGGTAGTCGGACGACGGCACGGCGCGCCGGCCGAAGCCGCCGCCGGCCATCGCGGTGTTCAGCACGACCTGCTCGGGCTTCAGGCCCAGCGTGGCGGCGACGTTGGCCTGGTCGATGGTCTGGAACTGCGAGCCGACCCACACCGTGCAGGCATCGCCGCGGAAGTCGATCACGCAGTTCAGCGGCTCCATCGGCGCGTGCGCGAGGTAGGGGAAGCGGTACTCGGCGCTGATGCGCCGCGCGGCGCCGGCGAGCGGGGCCGTGTCGGCGGTGCGCGCCTTCAGGCCGGGTTGCCTGGCCAGCGCGCTGTACTGCGCGAAGAGCTTGGCGGTGTCGGGCTTGCCGACGGCATCGGTGTCCCACTTCGGCTCGAGCGCCTCGCGGCCGAGCTTGGCCGGCCAGTAGCCGTCGGCCACCACCGCCAGGCCGCTGGCGCCGCGGTCCAGCGGCACCCGCAGCACCTTGCTCACGCCCTTGACGGCCAGCGCCTTGGCGTCGTCCACGCTCGCGAGCCGCGCGCCGAACACCGGCGGGCGCACGATCAGCACCACCTTGGCGCCGGCGGGCCGCAGGTCGATGCCGAAGGACTGGCGGCCGGTCGACTTGGCGGCGGCATCGAGCCGGCGCGTGGGTCGGCCGAGCAGCTGGAAGTCGGCCGGCGACTTGAGCGTGACGGCCGCCGGCACGGGCTGGCGCATCGCCTCCTCGGCCAGCTCGCCGAACGTGGCGCGCCGCGCGCCGGCCTGCACCACGCTGGCCGACACGCGCACTTCGGACACCGGCACGTTCCAGCGCTGCGCCGCCGCGGCGACGAACATCGCCCGCGCCCGCGCGCCCAGCTCGCGGTACTGCTGCCACGAACTCTTGATCGAGTTGGAGCCGCCCACCATCTGGATGCCGAAGCCCGGGTCCTTGTAGGCCTCGCCGGCGGGAGCGAGCTCGGCGCGCACCTGGCTCCAGTTGGCGTCCATCTCCTCGGCCACCAGCATCGGCAGGGCGGTGTGCACGCCCTGGCCGAAGTCCAGCCGGTTGACGACCACCGTCACCGCGCCGTCCGGCGCAACACGCAGGAAGGCGCTGGGCACCTGCGACGGCTTGAGTTCACCCGGGGCGCCGGCGGCGGCCTGCGCGGCCGCGTTCAGCGCCGGAAACATCCCCAGCGCGAAGCCGGTGCCCGCGGCCAGCTTCAGGAAGTTGCGGCGTGCCACCGGGGCACGGTTCACGGCCTGGGCGGCGCGCTGCATCAACAGGTCATACGACATCGCTGCGCTCCTAGGCCAGGGACCGGGCGGCTTCGTGGATCGCGGCGCGGATGCGGGCATAGGTGCCGCAGCGGCACACGTTGCCCGCCATCGCGCCGTCGATGTCCGCGTCGCTGGGCTTGGGGTTCGTCTTGAGCAGCGCGGTGGCGCTCATGATCTGGCCGCTCTGGCAGTAGCCGCACTGGGCGACGTCGTGCTGCATCCATGCGGCCTGCACGGCCCGGCCCACGCGGTCCTCGGCCACCGCTTCGATCGTGGTGATGCGCTGGTTGCCGACGGCGGCGATCGGCGTGACACACGCCCGTGCCGGCTGGCCGTCGATGTGCACGGTGCAGGCGCCGCACAGCGCCGCGCCGCAACCGAACTTGGTGCCGGTGAGCTGCAGGTGGTCGCGCAGCGCCCACAGCACCGGGGTCGACGGGTCGGCATCCACCGTCATGGTGCGTCCGTTCACGTGGAGGGAGGTCATCTGGCGGGTCTCCGGCTGGACAAGGAACAAAAAGCAACCGGCGAGTTTGCGCCGCGGCACTTGAAAGCAGAACACAATAAAACTGCATGCCCTTTCAACTGCAGATTCACAATGGACAGCGACATCCTTGCCTCGATGACGGCGTTTGCGCGAGTGGCCGAGCAGCGCAGCATCACCGGCGCGGCGCATGCCCTGGGCGTGAGCCCCGCGGCCGTCTCGCAGACCATCCGCAAGCTCGAGGCGCGGCTGGGCGTGCGCCTGTTCGAGCGCACCACGCGCAGCGTGAACCTGTCGGAGGCGGGCCGCGCCTACTGGGACCGCGTCGCGCCGCTGCTGGCCGGGCTGGCCGAGGCCACGGAAGATCTCCAGGTGCGTGCGAGCGCCCCGGGCGGGGTGCTGCGCATCACGGTGTCGCAGGCGGCGGGCACGCTCTACATCGAACCGCTGCTGGGTGACTTCGCGCGCACCCACCCGCACATCACGCTCGAGCTCGCCTACCAGGACCAGCTGGTCGACATCGTCCAGGAAGGCTTCGACGCCGGCATTCGGCTGGGCGAATCGCTGCAGCGCGACATGATCGCGGTGCCGCTCACGCGCGAGTTCCGGCTGCGCACCTACGCGTCGCCCGGCTACCTGGCGGCCCGCGGCGTGCCGCAGCAGCCGCAGGACCTGCTGCAGCACAACTGCATCAACTTCCGCATGCCGACCACCGGCGCGCTGTACCGCTGGGAGTTCCAGGAGCGCCGGCGCATCGTCGCGCTGGCCGTCGGCGGCACCCTGGTGGTCAACCACTGGGGCGCGATGCTGGAGGCCGCGGCGCAGGGGGTGGGCGTGTGCCATGCGATCCCCGCGTCGGCCGAGCCGCTGGTGCGCGCCGGCCGGCTCGTCGAGGTGCTGGCGCGCTACAGCCCGGCCTTTCCCGGGCTGTACTTCTACCACCCGCGGCGGGAGCAGATGCCGGTCAAGACCCGCCTCTTCATCGACTTCCTGAAGGCGCGGCTGCCGCTCTGAGCGCCGGCTCAGGCGCCGAGCAGGGCATCGAGGCCGCCGAGCGCGGCCAGCATGCCGAGCCCGATGGCGACCACCCAGGCCCGCACCGCCTGCCGCCGCACCCGACCGGCCGGCAGCGTCCGGCGCGCCAGACACAGGCACACGTACGAGGCCGTGCCCGAACTGACCACCACCAGCGCCATCGCCAGCCCGAAACCGCTGCCCGCGCTGGCATGCAGCAGCCCCCACGCGACGGCGCCCATCAGCAACCCGATGCGGAAGGCCGGATAGAGCGGATGGGTGGCGATGTGCAGGGCGATGCGGTTCATGGCGCGGCAGCAGGGAGGCGGGGCTGTGCCGTTTATGCCAGCGCCGGCGCCGCGGCAAAGCCACGAAGAGCGGGTGCAGGACGGCCCTTTTGCGGCGCCCGGTGCAGACTGGCGCCCTCCCACCACTGCCGCCCACCGGAATGATCACGCTGCACTACCACCCCGGCGACGCCAGCATGGCGCCGCACATCGTGCTCGAGGAGATCGGCGCGCCCTTCGAGCTGCGGCTCGTCGACCGGCAGGCCCGGGCGCACAAGTCGCCGGCCTACCTTCGCCTCAACCCCAACGGGCTGATCCCGGTGCTGCAGGAGGACGGCCTCGTGCTCTACGAGACCGCCGCCATCTGCCTGCACCTGGCCGACACCCACCCTGCGGCCGCGCTGGCGCCGGCGCTGGGCACCGCGGAACGCGCGCACTACTACAAATGGATGGTCTGGCTGACCAACACGTTGCAGGCCACGCTGCTGCAGTACTTCTATCCCGAACGCCTGGCCGACGACGCGGCGGGCGCCGCCGCCGTCAAGGCCCACGCCGAGGCGCGCATCGGCACGCTGCTCGACCAGCTCGACGCGCAGCTCGCGTCGCACGGCGAGGCCTGGCTGCTGGGCCCAGCCTACAGCGCCGCCGATGCGCTCGCCTTCGTGCTGTGCCGCTGGACGCGCCACTTCGGCCGGCCCGCGCGCGGCCTGCCCCGCCTGGGCCCTTACCTGCAGCGCATGCTGGCGCGGCCGGCCGTGCAGCGCGTGTACGCCACGGAGCAGCCGGCGCAGCCGCCGGTGTGATCCGGAGGGCGGGCCCGGCTACAGCGTGCGGGTGCGCGCCAGCCGCTCGATGCGCACCGCGATCAGCAGCTCACGCTCGCCGATCCGCCGCTTCAGCGCCTCGGCCTGCGGCCCCGCCGGCATCGCGGCCAGTTCATCGCGCCAGGCCTGCAGCTCCTGCATCAGCGCCACCTCGGGCGGCACGTGGCCAGCATTCTTCAGCAGCTTGAAGGCCATGCGCAGTTCGGGCGGAACGTCGGCGTCGCCCTCGTCGGGCAGCGGCCGGCCCCAGGCCGGGCTGGCGCGCAGGTCGGCCTCGGCGGCACGCAGGGCCTCGCCGATGCGCTCCTCCAGGCTGCGCAGGTCGGCTTCGCGCTCGGAGGGCGAGCGCCCGGGCGGGCCGCCGCGCGGGCCCGGCCCCTCCGGCGGCGTGGCGCCCGGCCGGCCCGGCACCGTGCGCTTCACCATGGCCAGCCGTTCACGCCAGCCGGCCCGCGGCCCGCGGCGACAACCCCAGGCGCGAGGCCCAGTGCCGCGTCATCGGCGTCGGCGGCTTGGCCAGCAGGCGCTCGTGCAGCACGGCGCGGCCGATCGCGCGCGCGTCGGCGTCGTCGGTGTCGGCGGCCGCCGCCAGCAGGCTGAGGTCGATCAGGTCGCGCTGCGCATGGCTGCCGCCGAAGCGGGCCGCCCCCTCCCGGATGCCGTACAGCGCCGGCACGGTGGCGGCCGCGTCGCCGCGCACCCCCGCCACCAGCGCGCGCATCAGCGGCAGGCCCACCTCGCGGGCCATGCCGTGGTTGCTGCGGCGCGCGTCCTCGGCCGACAGCGCCCGTGCCGCGCAGCGCGCCAGCCAGGCCTCGGCCCGCGGCACGTCGCCGGCGCCCAGCAGCGCGATCACTGCATGCACGTCGTTGAAGGCGTAGTGGCCGGCCTGCTCGTCGACGAGGGGCCAGCCCGCCACCAGCGCCCGCCAGCGCGGCCCCGCATCGACCCCCAGCAGGCGCAGCCGCCAGAGCATCGACGCGGCGTCCAGGCGCTGCAGCGTCACCTGCAGCGCATCGCCCGCCAGGTGGGCGTCGACCAGCCGCAGGGTGCCGGTGGTGTCCAGCGTCTCGAGCCGGAACAGCGCCGCATGCCACCACAGGTGGCAGGCAAAGCCGTTGCCTTCGGCCCACTGCGGCTGGTGCGCCCGCAGCCAGGTGGCGCCTTCGTCACAGCGGCCCTGCATCTCCATCACGTGCGCCACCGCATGCACCGCCCAGGGCGTGCGCGCATCCAGCGCCAGCGCACGGCGGCCCGCCTCCTCGGCCTGCGGGTAGAGATGGCACTCCTCCAGCCCGAAGGCATGCAGCGCCAGCACCTGCGGGTACAGCGGATCGCCCTCCTCCCATTCGGGCAGCGCACGGGCGACCCGCAGCCGCAGGTTGAGCGCGTCGCCGCGGTAGAAGTCCCACAGGTGCGCCCATTGCAGCGCCAGCGCGTCGCGCGGATGCGCGACCAGCACCTCGTCCCACGCACGGCACGCCGCCTGCCAGCGGCCTTCGAGCACCATGCGCAGCGCGGCGGCGTGGGCCCGCTCGCGCGCCGGGGCATCGGCCTCCAGCGGCACCGCGTCGTCGAGCACCTGCGCCGCCTGCGGCAGCAGGGCCGGTTCGGTCAGGCTGAGCAGGAAGCCGGCCTTCATCAGACGCGGCAGCAGCCAGTGCGGATCGTGCGCCACGGCATCGTCCAGGTCGGCCAGCGGCGGGTCGTAGAAGCTCATCATCCGCCACAGCGCGCGCTGGGCCGCGGCCATCGCCGGCTGCGACGACGTGCCGGTCAGCAGGCCTCGATCGTCGTGCAGCGCCGCCATGTCACCGCCCCGGGGGCGCCGGCCAGGCGCGCTGCGGGCCGCGCAGCCCTTCGTAGGCATGGGCCGCGCGCAGCACGCCGAGGTCGTCATGGCGGCGGCCGATGATCTGCAGCCCGATCGGCAGGCCCGCGGCGGTGTAGCCGCAGTTGATGGCCAGCGCCGGCTGCTCGCTCATGTTGTACGGCAGCGTGAAGGCGATGTGCTCGAAGGGCCGCTGCGGATCGTCGAGCGGGCTGGCCTGCTCGGCCGGGAAGGCGGGCATCGGGCTCACCGGCGACAGCACCAGGTCGAAAGGCCGGCAGGCGGCGACGGCGGCATCGCGCAGCGCCGCCATCTGGCTGTAGCCGCGGAAGACCTCCGGCCCGCCCAGCTCGGCGCCGCGCGCCACCCATCGGCGGATGTAGGGCAGCACCTGCTCGCGCCGTTCAGGCGGCAGCGCCTCCATGTCGAGCCAGGAGCGCATGCGCCAGAAGTTGTCGAGGCCCTCGGCCATCTCCCGGGTGCAGAAGGGCGCGAGCGGCTCGACGGCGGCGCCGGCCAGCGCGAAGGCCTGCGCCGCGGCCCGCACCGCCGCGGCCACCTCGGGCTGCACCGCGTCGCCCCAGCCGGCGTCCATCAGCAGGCCGACCTTCAGGCCGGCGAACGGCGCATCGCCCGGCAGCGCGAGGTCCGTCCAGGCGAGGTCCTGCCACGGCAGGCTCATCGCGTCGCGCCAGTCGGGGCGCGACAGCACCGCCATCATCAGCGCGGCGTCCTCCACCGTGCGTGTCATCGGGCCGGCGACCCGTCCCGCGTAGGGCGGATCGATCGGCACGCGGCCCAGGCTGGGCTTGAAGCCCACCACGCCGCACCAGCCGGCGGGCAGGCGGATCGAGCCGCCGATGTCGGTGCCGATGTGCAGCGGCCCGTAGCCCGCGGCCGCCGCGGCGCCGGCCCCGGCCGACGAGCCGCCGGGGTTCATGCGCAGGTCCCACGGATTGCGCGTGAGGGGGTGGAAGCTTGACAGGCCGGACGACAGCATCCCGTAGTCCGGCATCGTGGTCTTCGCCAGGAACACGCAGCCGGCTTCGCGCAGCCGGGCCGCGGGCGGAGCGTCCTCGGGGGCGGGCCGCAGCACCGTCGCGGCGGTGCCCATCGGCTGCGGCACGCCGCGCGTGGCGATGTTCTCCTTGATCGTGCAGGGCACGCCGTCGATCGCCGACAGCGGCGTGCCGGCGCGCCAGCGGGCCTCGGAGGCCCTCGCCATCGCGAGCGCGGCGTCGGCGTCGGGCGCGTACAGCGCCTGCAGGTGCGGCTCCCAGCGCGCGATGTGGCCGAGCACGGCCTGCGTGGCCTCGACCGGCGACGCGTCGCCGCTGCGGTAGAGCGCCGCGAGCGCGGCGGCGCCGAGCTGGTGCAGGCCGGTCGTCACTGCCAGCGCCACGCGGCGAGGTCGTTGGCGAAGATCGGCGAATGGACCCACACGCCTTTCAGCGCCTTCCTGGACACCGCCACGTTCTGCGGGTTGAAGAGGTAGGCGTTCACCGCGTCGGTCGCCAGCTGGCGCTGCAGCTCGCCGAAGAGCTTCTGCCGCTCCTTCGCATCGGTGGCCGCGGCGTGCCGCCGGGCCAGGTCGCGGAACGCGGCGCTGTCGTAGCCCCAGTAGTACTGCGGGTTGGTGTACTGCAGGTAGTCCAGGGGCTCGACGTGGTTGATGATCGACAGGTCGAAGTTGCCCTTGAACGTGCCGCCCAGCCACTGGGCCCACTCGACGTTCTCGATCTTGGCGACCACGCCCACCTTGGCCAGCATCGCCGCCACCACCTCGCCGCCCTTGCGCGCGTAGGGCGGCGGCGGCAGCGTCAGCGTGACGTTGAGTGGCGTGGCCACGCCCGCCTCCTTCAGCAGCGCCCGGGCCTTCTCGGGGTCGTACGGGTACACGCCGGTCAGGTCGACGTAGCCGGCATCGGCAGGCGCGAAGTGGCTGCCGATCGGCACGGCGTACCCTTCGAGCACGCCGTCGATGAAGGCCTTGCGGTCGATCGCGTGCGCCAGGGCGCGCCGCACGCGCACGTCGTCGAACGGCTTCTTGCGGTTGTTGATCGAGAGGATGCCCTTGCCCGCGGTGCTGCCCAGCGCCACGGTGAAGCGCGGGTCGGCCTGCAGCTGCTTGACGGCCTGGTTGCCGATGCCGCGCGGGAAGGCGTCCACGTCGCCCGCCAGCAGCGCGGCCACCTGCGCGGCGGGGTCGCTGATGATGCGGAAGGTGGCGCGCGTGATCGCCACGCTCTTCGCGTCGCGGTAGCCGTCCCACTTGCCCAGCACGATGGCGCTGCCCTTGCGCCAGTCCTCGAGCCGGTAGGGTCCCGTGCCGACGGGCCGCGTGGCGGTGGTCGCGGCGCTCTTGGGATCGAGGATCACCGCGGTGTTCTCGCCCATGCGGAACGGGAAGTTGCCGTCCGGCTTGTCGAGCATGAGGATGACCGTGTGGGCGTCGGGCGTGGCGATGGTGCTGATGTTGTCGAACACCGTCTTCTTCGCCTTGTTGGTCGAGCCCTCGGCCTTCGCGCGCTCAAAGCTGAACTTGACGTCCGCGCTGTCGAAGGCCTCGCCGTCGTGGAAGCGCACGCCCTTCCTCAGCGTGAAGGTGTAGCTCCGGCCGTCGGGGTCCATCGTCCAGCGCTCGGCCAGCAGCGGCGTGACGGCACCGTCGGCGTTGATCTTCGTCAGGCCCTCCAGCACGTTGTAGTGGACGACCTCGCCGATGGCCGCCGCGGCCGCCACGGTGGGGTCGAGGCCGGGCGCGGGTTCGAGCACGAGGCCCACCGTCACCGTCGTCTTGCCGGCCTGCGCCAGGGCGGCCGGGGGCGCCGCCAGGGCGGCACAGGCCAGGGCGGCCGATGCCAGGACGTTGAGCCGTCTCGCTCCAGTCATGTCGCTGTTCCTTCCGGGTCAGGGGCCGGCGCTGCGTGCCGCCGGCACGGGCCGCATGCTGCCACAGGCGCACGGTCGGTCCGAAAACCGTGCAAAACGCCGCACTTTGCGGCCCGCCCGGCCGCGCCCGGCTGCAGCCGCTGCGGCCTTCGGTCGATGCCCGGTCAGGGACGGCCGTACCGCGCCCCGCCCATGCCCGCAGGACCGTGACCCTCCCCGCCGCGCCCCCCCTTCCCCCCGGCACCGACCCGGCGCCGGCGATGCTCGCCCGCCTGCTAGACGAGTTGCCCATGCCCGTCTCGTTCTGGGACGCGGAACTGCGCTGCCGCCACGCGAACCCTCGCCTTCGCGAGTGGTACGGCGGGCTCGCGCCGTCCCAGATGATCGGCCGCCGCCTGCCCGACGCCATGGGCCCCGATGCGTGGGCCCGGCACCGCGACTGCGTCGACAGCGTGCTGGACGGCCGGCCCGCCAGCTACACGGGCCGCCGCCCCCACCCGCACGGCGGCTTCCGCGACATCAGCGTCGAGCTGGTGCCGCACCGCCGCGAGGACGGAGCGCTCGACGGCTTCTTCATCCTCATCGACGACACCACCGAGCGCCTGCGCACGCTGGTGGCGCTGGCCGAATCGGAGTCGCGCTACCGCGCCTTCGTCGAGGACCAGACCGAGCTGCTGCTGCTCGCCGAGCCCGATGGCACGCTGACGATGGTCAACCCGGCGTATGCGCGCCACGTGGGGCTCGCGGCAGCGGCGCTCGTCGGCACCAGCCTCTACGACCGCGTGGGCCCGCAGGACCGCGAGGCGCTGCGCGCGCACCTGACGCAGCTGTGCCGGGGCGGCGGCACCGGCGAGTTCGAGAACCGCATCATCGCCGCCGGCGGCGAGATGCGCTGGGTGAGCTGGACCAACCGCGCGCTGCTCGACGAAAGCGGCCGCGTCAACGCCATCCATTCGGTGGGCCGGGACGTCACCGACCGCAGGCGCGCGGAAGACGCGCTGGCCGAGGAGCACGAGCTGCTGCGCGTGACCCTCGCGTCGATCGGCGACGCCGTGATCACCACCGACCACCAGGGCCGCGTGCGCTGGCTCAACCCGGTGGCCGAACGTGTCACCGCCTGCACGAGCGCGGCCGCGCAGGGGTCGCCGCTCGACCGCGTGTTCAGCCTGGTGGACGAGGACAGCGGCGAGCCGGTCGAAGACCTCGTGGGCCGCTGCCTGGCGCAGGCGCGTGTCGTGGCGCCGGCGCAGCGGGCGCTGCTGCGGACCGCCGGGGGCGCGGAGTACGGCGTGGAGGCCTCGGCCGCGCCGATCCGCCGGGATGGCGGCGAGGTGCTGGGCGTCGTCCTGGTGTTCCGCGACGTGACGCAGCAGCGCCGCCTCACCCGCGAGATGAGCCACCGCGCCAAGCACGACGACCTGACCGGCCTGGTCAACCGGACCGAGTTCGAGGCCCGCCTGCGCGGCGTGCTCGACACCGCGCGCCAGCACCGCAGCGACCACGCGCTGATGTACATCGACCTCGACCAGTTCAAGCTGGTCAACGACGCCTGCGGCCATGCGGTGGGCGACCAGCTGCTGCGCCAGCTCACCACCGTGCTGCAGGGCTGCGTGCGCAACCGCGACACGCTGGCCCGGCTGGGCGGCGACGAGTTCGGCGTGATCCTCGAGCACTGCACCGCGGCCCAGGCGCAGCGCGTCGCGCAGACGATCTGCGACCGGATGGAAGGCTTCCGCTTCGTGCACGAGGGCCGCAAGTTCCGAGTGGGCACGAGCATCGGGCTGGTGCCGGTGGACTGGCGCTGGCCCCACACGGGCGCGCTGCTGCAGGCCGCGGACAGCGCCTGCTACGCCGCCAAGGAGGCGGGGCGCAACCGGGTGCACGCCTGGGTCGAGAGCGACCAGACGCTGCAGCTGCGCCGCGGCGAGATGCAGTGGGCGAGCCGCATCGAGCAGGCCCTGGACGAGGACCGCTTCGACCTCTTCGCGCAGTGCATCGAGCCGATCGCCGAGCCCTCGCACGGCCTGCACATCGAGGTGCTGCTGCGGCTGAGGGAGGCCGACGGCACGCTGGTGGCGCCGGGAGCCTTCCTGCCCGCGGCCGAGCGCTTCCACCTCGCCTCCCGCATCGACCGGTGGGTGGTACGCCGCGTGTTCGAGTGGATGGCCGCCCACGACGCCGCGCTGGGCCATGTGGAGACGGTGGCGATCAACCTGTCCGGGCAGTCGATCGGCGACCGCGCGTTCCATGCGCACGTGGCGGCCCTGGTGCAGCAGTTCCCGTTCGACGTGCGGCGGCTGTGCTTCGAGATCACCGAGACCGCGGCGATCACCTCGCTGGCCGATGCCACGGCCTTCATCGACACCGTGCGTGCGCTGGGCGCGCGCATCGCGCTGGACGACTTCGGCGCCGGCGCGTCCTCCTTCGGCTACCTCAAGACGCTGCCGGTAGACTACCTGAAGATCGACGGCCAGTTCGTGCGCGACGTGCTCGACGACCCGCTCGACCGCGCCGCGGTGCGCTGCTTCCACGAAGTGGCCGGCGTCGTCGGCGTGAAGACCATCGCCGAGTTCGTCGAGAACGACGCCGTCCTGGCCGAGCTGCGCAGCATCGGCATCGACTTCGCGCAGGGCTACGGCGTGCACCGGCCGGAGCCGCTGCAGGGGGTGGTCGAACGCGCCCGCGAGCGCTTCAGCGCAGCACCGACGCCAGCAGGCGCTGCGTGTAGGGATGGCCGGGGCGGGTGAACAGCCGGTCGGGAGACCCCTGCTCGACGATGCGGCCCTGGTGCATCACCGCGACCTCGTCGCACACCAGGTCAACGACCGCGAGGTCGTGGCTGACGAAGAGGTAGGCCAGGCCGTAGCGCTGCTGCAGGTCCTGCATCAGGTTCAGCACCTGGGCCTGCACCGACACGTCAAGCGCGCTGACGGGCTCGTCGGCCACGATGAGCCGGGGCCGGGTGACCAGCGCCCGCGCGATGGCGATGCGCTGGCGCTGGCCGCCGCTGAACTCGTGCGGGTACTTGTCCAGGTCGGCGGTGCGCAGGCCGACGGCGTCGAGCATTTCGGCGGCCCGCTCGCGGCGCTCGGCCCGCCCGGCGCCCGGCAGCGCCTCCAGCGGCTCGCCGACGATGCGCGCCACCGTCTGCCGGGGGTCGAGCGAGCCGTACGGGTCCTGGAACACCATCTGGAACTGCGCGCGGGCGCGGCGCAGCGCCGCAGGCGGCAGCGCCTGCAGATCCTGCCCCTGGAGCAGCACGCGGCCGGCGGTCGGCGGCTCCAGCGCCATCACCAGGCGCGCCAGCGTGCTCTTGCCCGACCCGCTCTCGCCGACGATGCCCAGCGTGCGGCCGGCCTCCAGCGTGAAGCTCACCCCGTCGAGCGCGTGCAGCACGGGCGCCGGCGCCAGCAGCCGCTCGCGCGGCAGCCGGTAGTGCCTGACCAGGTCTTCGACCGCGAGCAACGGTGTCATGCCGGCGCTTCCCGCGCCACGTGGTCGAGCCGGATGCAGCGTGCCGCATGGTGGGCACCGACCGCCTCCAGCGCCGGCAGGCCGCGGCTGCAATTCCCGATCGCCCAGGCGCAGCGATCGCTGAAGGGGCAGCCGGGCGGCAGCCGGTGCAGCTCCGGCACGCGCCCCGGCAGTGCCGGCAGCCGCAGCGTCCGGCGGTCGGCGCCGTTGCGCAGGCCCAGGCGCGGACGGGCCTCGAAGAGACCGCGGGTGTAGGGATGCGCCCGCGCGGCGAACAGCGCCTCGGCCGGGCCCTCCTCCACCACCGTGCCGCCGTACATCACCATCAGCCGCTGCACGCTGGCCGCCATCACGCCGAGGTCGTGGCTGATCAGCAGCAGGGCCATGCCCTCCTCGGCGACGAGCGCGGCGATCAGGGCCAGCACCTCGCGCTGGATCGTCGCGTCGAGCGCGGTGGTGGGCTCGTCGGCGATCAGCAGGTCCGGCCCGCAAGCCAGCGCGATGGCGATGACCACCCGCTGCCGCTGACCACCGGACAGCTGGTGCGGGTAGGCATCGAGCCGGCGGGCCGCCTGCGGCAGCTGCACACGCTCCATCAGGCGCAGCGCCTCCGCACGGGCCGCCGCCGCGCCCAGGCCCCGGTGCAAGCGCAGCGGCTCGGCGATCTGGCGGCCGATCGGGTGCAGCGGGTTCAGCGCCGTCATCGGCTCCTGGAACACCATGCCGATGCGGGCGCCACGCACGCGGCACATCGCGGCGTCGTCCAGCGTGAGCAGGTCCCTGCCGTCGAGCCGGACGGCCCCGGCCAGGGCGGCGCGCTCGGGCAGCAGCCCCATCAGCGCCAGCGCGGTCAGCGACTTGCCGCAGCCGGACTCGCCGACCAGCCCCAGGGCCTGCCCGCGCTGCAGCACGAACGACACGCCGCGCACGGCGTCCACCGGCCCCTGCGCCGTCGGCAGGGTGACGCGCAGGTCCTGCACGTCGAGCAGCGGGTGAGGCGCGGCGTCCTGCGTCACGCGGCCCCCGCACGCAGCAGATCGACATACGCCCCTTGCAGCAGCTGGGCATCGGCGATCCCGAGGCCCCGCAGCAGCGCCCGGGCGACGGCCTCCCCGTCGCCCGGCGCCTCGTCGTCGCGCAGCACGACTTCCAGTTCGAGGAAGTCGCCCAGGCCTTCGACGGCGTCCAGGTGGATGCGCGTGGCGCCCGCCGTCAGCAGCAGCCGCCGCTTGCGCACCCGTCCGGCCTCGCCGTGGGCGCGCCGCAGCGCCTCGCGCAGCAGCGCCGGCTCGGCCGTCGGAACGCGCACGTAGTCGGAGAGCTTCGGCCCCGCCACGTCGGCGCGGTGGTAGTGGATCAGTTCCCCGGCGTTCGGCGTGAACTGGCGCAGCTTGAGCCTGCCCGCGGCGCACGCAAAGAACGTGTCGTCCTGGTCGATCACGACCGGCTCGGGGGAATCGGCCAGCGCCTGGGCGCGCGGCAGCAGCGCCTGCACGCTGGCGATACGGGCCTTGATCTCGATGTTGCGGGCCATGCTGTCAGCGGGGTGTCGTCAGCGGTCGCGGGCCAGCCGCGGGTCGAGCAGGTCGCGCAGGCCATCGCCCAGCAGGTTGAGGCCCAGCACGCTGAGCGCGATCGCCGCGCCGGGGTAGACGGCGAGCATCGGCGCCTGGAAGAGCTGGGTCTGCGCCTCATTCAGCATGCGGCCCCAGCTGGGCTGCGGAGGCTGCGTGCCCAGGCCCAGGTAGCTCAGCGCCGCCTCGGCCAGGATGGCGATGGCGAACTGGATCGTCGCCTGCACGATCAGCACGGCGGCGATGTTGGGCAGCACGTGGTCGAGCGTGATGCGCCAGCCGCCCTTGCCGGCCATGCGGGCGGCGAGCACGTAGTCGCGCGTCCAGACGCCGCGCGCCGCGCCGCGCGTGATGCGCGCGAACACCGGGATGTTGAACAGGCCGATCGCGACGATGCTGGTCAACAGCCCGGGGCCGTAGATCGCCGTCAGCATGATGGCCGAGAGCAGCGCCGGGAACGCGAAGCTGAAGTCGGCGAACCGCATCACCACGTCGTCGATCCACCCCGGCCGCGCCGCGGCCAAGGCCCCCAGCGCGCCGCCGACCAGCAGGCCGATGCCCACCGCGACGACGCCGACGACGATGCTGTTCTGCGCGCCGACCCAGAGCTGCGAGGCGATGTCGCGGCCCAGGCTGTCGGTGCCCAGCCAATGCGCGGCGCTGGGCGGCGCGAGCTTGTTGGGGATGTCGATCTCGGCCGGCGGATAGGGCGACCACGCCAGCGACAGCAGCGCGCAGGCGGCCAGCAGCAGCACGAGCAGGCCGCCGGCGACGAAGCTGGGGTGGCGCATCGCGCGGTTCATGCACGCACCCTCAGCCGGGGATCGACGAGGGCGTACAGCAGGTCGACGGCGAAGTTCACCAGCACCACCGCGGCCGCCAGCAGCATCACCACGTCGCGCACCAGCGGCAGGTCCCGGTTGGCGATGGCCTGGAACACCAGGCGACCGATGCCCGGCAGCACGAAGACGTTCTCGACCACGATGGTGCCGGTCAGCAGGTTCGCGAACTGCAGACCCATCACGGTCAGCACGGGGATCATCGCGTTGCGCAGCACGTGCCGCCAGAGCACCGCCCGCCGCGACAGGCCCTTGGCGCGCGCGGTGCGCACGAAGTCCTCGTGCATCGCCTCGAGCACCGCGGAGCGGGTGACGCGCGCCAGGATCGCCGCCTGCACCGCGGCCAGTGCGACGGCGGGCAGCAGCAGCGCCGCGAGGCCCGCCCGCAGGCCGCCGCCGTCGGCTTCGCGCCATCCGGGAAAGCCTCCAGCCCCCACCCACTGCAGCTTCACGGCGAAGAGCAGGATCAGCAGGATCGCGAGCCAGAAATTGGGGATCGACAGGCCGATCTGGCTGACGGCCATCATGCCGATGTCGCCCGCCCGCCGATGCCGGGATGCGGCGTACACGCCCATCGCCAGCGCGGCGGCGGTGAGCGCCATCGCGATCACGGCGAGCGGCAGGCTCACCGCCAGCCGCTCGGCGATCAGTTCGGAAGACGGCGTGTCGTAGAAGTGGCTGATGCCGGTGCGGCCTTGCAGCAGGCCGAGCACCCAATCGGCATAGCGCGCGGCGGGGGGCCGGTCGAGACCGAGCCGGGCCTCCAGCGCCGCCACCGCCTCGGGGGTGGCCGTGGCGCCGAGCATGAGCTGGGCGGCGTTGCCAGGCAGCAGTTCGAGCACCGCGAAGACCGCCAGCGACGCCAACCCCAGCGTCAGCGCCAGCACGGCCAGGCGCCGGACGAGGAACAGCGTCACGCGCGTGGCCCGCCGGCCAACGGGCGGGAACTCTGCGGACAGCGGGGCGATCGGGACAGGCAACTCATGGGCTGCCGGCGAT
This sequence comes from Aquincola agrisoli, assembly GCF_036621135.1. Classification (NCBI taxonomy): domain Bacteria; kingdom Pseudomonadati; phylum Pseudomonadota; class Betaproteobacteria; order Burkholderiales; family Sphaerotilaceae; genus Aquincola; species Aquincola agrisoli. The sequence goes on along the minus strand of NZ_JAZIBG010000054.1, from coordinate 126,737 downwards.
GATGCCCGAAAGCAGGGGTGCCGCGACGCATGGGCGCGGCGTGGGCCGGCCGCGGCGATGCGATGGTCAGGACGACGATCGCACCGGCCCGCGCCGGCCAGGCGCGATCAACGCTCGATGTGGCGGTCGGCCGCGGCGAACAGGTCGGCCGCGAAGCCCGGGTCCTGGCGGGCGACGCCACGGGCATAGCGGCGGACTTCCTCGGCCTCGACGGCGAGGACCTCGGCCTGCTTCGCGGCGCGGCGGCGCGCGGCGATGTTGGCGAAGGTGTTGAAGATCAGCGCGACCAGCTTGGCGCCGCGGGGGGCCGGCTGGTGACGGGGAACAAAGACGGTAGCGGACGTGCTCATGATGAAATCCTGTGTCGCCACGAAGGCGGTGGGCGGAAAAGGGGGCTCGGGTCGGTCAGCCAGCGCGATGCTTGCGGGCGTACGAGGCGAGTTCGGGAAACTGGCTGGCGTGCAGCGCGGCGAACTGGGCCAGTTCGCGTTCGGCACGGCGCTGCCCAGCAGATTCAAGCGCTTGCCAGACGCCAGCACCGGCTTTGCGCAGCCATGCACCGAACGGTGCCTTGGCCGGGACGGCGGGCTTGACGGACAGGGTGGCAGTGGTGTGGGACATAGCGGCTCCTTGGCTGATGTCTATGTGGATGCTACGTAGTATCGGGTTTACCCTAGCAACTTTAAAGTGAATTCACCGCACATGAGATATCGATGGCATTCATGACATGAACGCCGCCCTCAATTTCCGCCACCTCGACCTGAACCTGCTTCGGGTGTTCGACGCCGTCATGAACGAGCGCAACCTGACGCGGGCGGCCCACAACCTCGCGCTGTCGCAATCGGCCGTGAGCCATGCGCTGAAGCGCCTGCGCACCCTGGTCGGCGACGAGCTGCTGACACGCACCGCCTTCGGCGTGGTGCCCACGCCCAAGGCGGAGGCGTTGTGGCCGAGCGTGCGCACGGCGCTGGCCCAGCTGGAGCGGGCCATCGCGCCGAGCAGCTTCGATCCGCGCACGGACGCCGCGAATTTCCTGCTGATGATGGCCGACGCCACGGCGGTGATCCTGCTGCCGGGCATGGTGTCTCGGCTGGAAAAGCTGCAGGCCCTGGCCAACCTGCAGGTGCTGCCGCTCACCACGCGCGACCCGCGTAAGTTGCTCGAAAACAACGAAGCCGACGTCGCGATCGGCTACTTCCCGACGGCGGTGATGGCGATCCTGCGGCAGGGGCTGGATTCAGCGATCCGCCGCGAGCGCCTGTACGAGAGCGAATACCAGTGCGTGATGCGCGTGGGCCACCCGCTGGCCGATGGCGAGCTGACGCTCGACGGCTTCTGCGCCGCGCAGCACCTGTCGGTGAGCCTGTCGGGGCGGGCGCACGGCACGATCGATGCCGCGCTGGCCGCGCTCGGCCGGCAGCGCCGGGTGGCGTTGACGGTCAACCAGTTTTTCACCGCCGGCCAGGTCGTGGCCGACTCGGACCTGCTGACGGTGTTGCCGACCTCCTTCATGCGCGCAACCGGCCACCAGGAGCGCTTGGTGACCCGGCCGCTGCCGGCCGAGCTGGCCATGGGCGGCGTGCACGTCGAAATGCTGTGGCATTCCCGCCACGATGAGCAGCCGGGCCACCGCTGGCTGCGCGGACTGGTGATGGAAGCCTGCGGGCGCGGCCCGTCGGACGGTTCAGGCCGCTGAGGGGCCGCCCCGCCAGACCATCGCCTCGACCTTGTGGCCGTCGAGATCGCGCACGAAGCAGCCGTAGTACGGCTCGCCATAGTGGGGCCGGGGGCCGGGAGGCCCGTCGCCGCGGCCGCCGGCGGCCAGGGCGGCGGCATAAAACGCATCCACCTCGGCCTCGCTGCCCGCAAGGAATCCCACGTGCGTGCCGTTCCCGGTGGCCGCGGGCTGGCCGTCGATCGGCGTCTGCAGCCAGAACTCGGGAAAGGTGCGGCCATAGGCCACCGCCCCGGGATGCGCCATCACGCGGCCGATGCCGAGCGCGCCCAGCACGCGGTCGTAGAACGCGGCCGCTTCGTCGAACCGGTTGGTGCCCAGCGACACATGCGACAGGATGCTCTCGCTCATCGTCCGCTCCCGTGGAGGTGCCGTCGTCAGGCCATGACGGCCGCCATCGCGCTGGCGACGGCGTCGACGTTGCGGGTGGACAGCCCGGCCACGCAGATGCGGCCCGAGCGCACCAGGTACACCGCATGCTCCTCGCGCAGCCGGTCGACCTGCTCGGCCGACAGGCCGGTGTAGCTGAACATGCCGCGCTGGGTCAGGAAGTAGTCGAAGTTGCGGCCCGGCAGCTTGGCCGACAGCACCGCATGCAGGCCCTTGCGCATCGCGAGGATGCGCTCGCGCATCGCGGCCACGTCGGCCTCCCAGTCGGCCCGCAGCTTCGGGTCGGTCAGCACGCGTGCGACCACGGCCCCCGGGTGCAGCGGCGGGCTCGAGTAGTTGCGGCGCACGGTGGCCTTCATCTGGCCCAGCACCAGCTGGGCCTCGGCCGCGTCTTCGCACACCACGCTCAAGGCGCCAGCGCGTTCACCGTAGAGGCTCATGCTCTTCGAGAACGAGTTGGCGACGAAGAACGACAGCCCCGCGCTGGCCAGCGCGCGCACCGCGAAAGCGTCCTCGGCGATGCCGTCGCCATAGCCCTGGTAGGCGATGTCGAGGTAGGGCAGCAGGCCGCCGGCCTTCAGCACCGGGATCAGCTCTTCCCACTGCGCCCGGGTGAGGTCGACGCCCGTCGGGTTGTGGCAGCAGGCGTGCAGCAGCACGATGCTGCCGCGCGGCAGGCCGCGCAGCGTGTCGAGCATGGCGCCGAACTTCACGCCGCCGGTGGCCGGGTCGTAGTACGGGTAGGTGTTCACCGTCAGGCCGCAGCCTTCGAACATCGCGCGGTGGTTGTCCCAGGTGGGATCGCTCACCCACACCTGCACGCCGGGCAGCCAGCGCTTGATGAAGTCGCCGCCGACCTTCAGGCCTCCGCTGGAGCCCACGGTCTGCAGCGTGGCGATGCGGCCGCTGGTCACGGCCTCGTGATCCGCCCCAAACAGCAGCTGCTGCACGGCGGTGCGGCAGGCCGCCAGCCCCTCCATCGGCAGGTACGACTTGGCTCCGCTCTCGGCCAGCAGTTGCGCTTCGGCCTCCTTCACGCAGCCCAGCACCGGGATGCGGCCGGCGTCGTCGAAGTAGATGCCGATCGACAGGTTGGCCTTGTGGGACCGCGGATCGCTCTGGAAAGCCTCGTTCAGGCTGAGGATCGGGTCGCCGGCGTAGGGTTCGATGTGTCGGAACATGGGGTTCTCCAAGAGGCTGGCGATTATCCGAGCGCCGCCTCGATGTCTTTCTTCAACGCGTCCGGGGCGTCGGTGGGCGCGTAGCGGCGGATCACCTGGCCGTCCCGGCCCACCAGGAACTTGGTGAAGTTCCACTTGATCGCCTTGGTACCCAGGATGCCCGGCGCCTCGGCGGTAAGCCAGCGATACAGCGGGTGCGCGCCGCCGCCGTTGACCTCGATCTTGGCCATCATCGGGAAGTCGACGCCATAGTTCGTGCTGCAGAAGGAGGCGATCTCGCCGTTGCTGCCGGGATCCTGGCCGCCGAACTCGTTGCTCGGGAAGCCGAGCACCACCAGGCCCCGCGGGCCGTACGCTTGCCACAGGGCCTGCAGCCCGGCGAATTGCGGCGTGAAGCCGCATCGGCTGGCGGTGTTGACGATCAGCAGCACCTGGCCGCGGTAGGCGTCGAGCGCGACGGGCTGGCCATCGATGGCTTCCGCCTGGAAATCGAAGGCGCTGGGGTTCGTCATGGAGGGCTCCTGGGCTGGCGCGGGCCTGCGATCCTAATCGCGTGCAGCGCCCAACCGGTGCGCTCGGCGCGCCCCGACGGAGCCCGCCCGCTCACCCCGCTGCGCCGCGATCCTTCGTCGAGAGCAGCGCCGCTGCCACGATCAGCGCGCCGCCGAGCACCAGCCGTGCATCGAGCACCCCGGCGCCGAGGGCCGCGGCGGAGGCGGCGGCGAAGACCACCTCCACCAGCATGACGACCGCCGTCACGCTCGCACGCAGCCGCGCCGCACCGTACTGCAAGGCGAGGTTCGCGCAAACGAAGAGGCCCGCCATCGCGACGACGCCGGCCGTCCAGCCAGCCGCCGGGGCAGGGGGGGTCCGGACGTCGCCCGCCAGGGTGAGCAGCCCCGCGGCGACGGCCGCCACCAGCGCGCCGCCGAGGAACATCGCCGTGGCGCGTGCGGCGTCCGGCCGGTGCGCCTCGTGCCGAAGCCAGACGTTGTTGAGGGCGAACGTGAAACCGCCCACCACCCCCAGCACCTCTGCCAGCGTGCGCGGCCAGGGCCAGCCCCCGCCGGCCGGCCACAGCACGACCGCCGCCCCCGCCAAGGCCAGGCCGATGCGCAGCAGCGCCAGCGCCGACAGCCGCTCGCCCAGCAGCAGCCGCGCCAGCAGCAGCGCCCACAGGGGCATCAGGTAGAACAACAGCACGACGCGCACGACGTCGCCGACCGTCACGCCCCAGTTGAACGCGGCATTGGTGGTGCCCGACGCCAGCACCAGGACCCACAGCGAGGGCGTGCGCAGCAGCGTGGTCCAGACGCCGCGGCGCCACAGCGTCAGCACCGCCAGCACGAGGGTGTAGATGGTGGCGGTCGCCCACAGCGGGTGCAGGCCGGCCGCCTCGAACTGGCGGAACGGCCACCACGACACGCCCCAGACGAAGGCGTTGAAGGTCAGGGCCAACACCGGCGCTGCCGGGCCGGCAGCGCGGGCGGCCGGTGTCACGAGTGGTCGCTGCGGGCGATGGCGAGCAGGCGCTCGACCTCGTCGCGGTGGTGGACGAGGTTGCGGCGATGCCAGCGGCGGATGATCTCCATCGTGCACATCACGACCAGGCCGAAGGCTGCGATGGCACCGAAGGCCGACAGGCCGAACTTCGTCATCCCCGTGTAGAACGCACCCAGGCCGAGGATGCAGGCCTGCTCGTTGAAGTTCTGCACGGCGATCGACCGGCCCGCCCCCATCAGGTTGTGCCCGCGGTGCTGCAGCAGCGCGTTCATCGGCACCACCAGGTAGCCCCCCAACGCGCCCAGCACCACGAGGAAGGGCACGGCCAGCCACACATGCCCGACGAAGTTGAGGCAGATGATCAGCACGCCCATGGCGATGCCGAGCGGGATCACGCTGGTCGCGCGGTCGAGCCGCATGACCACGGAGGCGACCACCGCGCCGACCGCCGTGCCGATCGCCACCACCCCGCCCAGCGTGGAGGCCTGCGTGGTGCTGTAGCCCAGCGCCGCGGCGGCCCAGGCGAAGACGATGACACGCAAGTTGCCGCCGACGCCCCAGAACATCGTGGTCGTGGCCAGCGAGATCTGGCCGAGCTTGTCGGACCACAGCCTGGCGTTGCAGTGCGAGAAATCGCGCACGAGCCCGACGGGGCCGTGGGCGATCGGCTGCAGCGGCGCGTCGGTACGGGGGATGAAGAGGTTGAAGATGGCCGCGATCACGTACAGCAGGATCATCGACGCGATGGCTGCCTCGGCGGCCGTGTCGATCCCGGTGTCGACGCCCGGCAGATCGAAGCCGAGCAGCATCGCCGAGACATGGGGCCCGACGAGCTGCCCGCCGAGCACGATGCCCAGGATGACGGAGGCGATGGTCAGGCCCTCGATCCAGCCATTGGCCTTGACCAGCTGCGAAGGCGGCAGCAGCTCGGTCAGGATCCCGTACTTGGCGGGCGAATAGGCGGCGGCGCCGAGGCCGACGATGGCGTATGCCAGCAGCGGATGGCCGCCGAACAGCATGAACAGGCAGCCCAGGACCTTGATCGCGTTCGAGAAGAACATGACCTTGCCCTTGGGGACGGCATCCGCGAACGCCCCCACGAACGGCGCAAGCACCACGTAGAAGAGCGCGAACATCGGCGTCAACGCCGGCACCTGCCAGGGCGGCGCACCGGTCGACTTGAGCAACTCGATCGCCGCCACCAGCAAGGCGTTGTCTGCCAGCGAGCTGAAGAACTGCGCTGACATGATGGTGTAGAAGCCTTTTTTCATTCGCGACGCTGGTGTCGCCCGACTCGTCGACAGGCTTCCAAAGAGGTCTCCACTCAAGGCGCCGGGTTTATAGCACGCGGCTTTTGCCACATGACGAAGGCAGAATCCCCACATGCCCCGCCCGATCCAGGCCTTGATCCATACCGAAGCCCTTGCTCACAACCTGCGCCGCGCCCGCCAAGCGGCGCCCGATGCCCGCGTGTGGGCGGTGGTCAAGGCCAATGCCTACGGGCACGGGATCGAGCGAGCCTTCGCAGGACTGCGGGGCGCCGACGGTTTTGCGCTGCTCGACCTGGCGGAGGCCGAACGGGTCCGCGGCCTGGGCTGGCGCGGACCGGTCCTCCTGCTCGAAGGGGTGTTCGAGCCGCGGGATCTGGAGTTGTGCTCTCGTCTGGATCTTTGGCATGGGGTGCACTGCGTGGAGCAGATTGACTGGCTGGCTGCACACAAGACTCACAAACCGCACCGTGTGTTCCTCAAAATGAACACCGGCATGAATCGCCTGGGTTTTCGCGCCGACGCGTTCCGCACGGCCTGGGCGCGGTTGAACGCCCTGCCGCAGGTCGACGAGATCTCGCTGATGACGCACTTCTCGGACGCCGACGGCGAACGGGGCATCGCGCACCAGGTGGCGGCGTTCGAGGCCGCGACACGGGATCTGCCGGGCGAGCGCAGCCTGGCCAACAGCGCGGCCGTGCTGCGCTACGGGAGAGACCCGGCCGTGCGCGCCGACTGGGTGCGCCCCGGCATCCTGGCCTATGGCAGCAGCCCCGACTTCCCGGCGCACGACGCCGCCCACTGGCACCTGCAGCCCACGATGTCGCTGCGCTCGCGGCTGATCGCGGTGCAGGCGCTCGCGGCGGGCGAGCACGTCGGCTACGGCAGCCGTTTCACCGCCGAGGCCCCGATGCGCGTCGGTGTGGTGGCGTGCGGCTACGCCGACGGCTATCCGCGCGTCTGCGACACCGGCACGCCGGTCCTGGTGGATGGCATCCGCACGCGCACGCTGGGGCGCGTGTCGATGGACATGCTCGCGGTCGACCTGGGGCCCGTGCCTCACGCCGGCGTCGGCTCCGAGGTCACGTTGTGGGGCCGCGCCGGCAATGGCGCGGTGCTGCCGATCGACGAGGTGGCCCGGGCCGGCGGGACGCTGGGCTACGAGCTGATGTGTGCACTGGCGCCACGGGTGCCGGTAGAAGTCGCGGACTGAAGCGCCCCGACGACGGGGTTCTCGGCGCCACCGCACCGCCCCTGCTAACGTCCGCGGCCTTCCACCCTTCTTCAGGAGCAGCCCATGGGCATCATCGGAACCATCGTCGTCGGCCTCATCGTGGGCGCGCTTGCGCGGCTCGTGATGCCGGGCGACCAGAAACTGGGCTGGATCCTCACCTGCGTGCTCGGCATCGCCGGCTCGTTCCTTGCTGGCTTCGTCGGACAATCGATGGGCTGGTACCAGGCCGGCCAGGGTGCCGGCTGGATCGCGTCGGTGCTGGGCGCGGTGGTCCTGCTGTTCGTCGTCGAGAAAATCCGTTCCAAGTAAACCGTTCCCAGGAGTACCCCCATGGACCTGCCGGCCCACCAGCTGACGATGACGGTGCTGATGACCCCCGACACCGCCAACTTCGCAGGCAACGTGCATGGGGGCACCATCCTCAAGCTGCTCGACCAAGTGGCCTACGCCTGCGCGAGCCGCTATGCGACGCGCTACGTGGTGACGCTGAGCGTCGACCAGGTCACCTTCCGGCAGCCGATCCACGTCGGCGAGCTGGTCACCTTCCTGGCCAGCGTCAACTACACCGGCACCTCGTCGATGGAGATCGGCATCAAGGTGATCGCCGAGGACATCCGCACGCAGGTCGTGCGGCACGTCAACAGCTGCTTCTTCACGATGGTGGCGGTCGACGACGACCGCAAGCCCGTGCCGGTGGCGCCGCTGCGGCCGTTCACCCCGGACGAGAAGCGCCGCCATGCCGCGGCGCTGGTACGGCGGCAGTTGCGCCAGGAGATGGAGCAGCGGCAACGCGACGTGCTCGCGGCCCCCGCCCCCGTGGCGCCGGCCACAACCCCCTATTGACGCGCAGAGGCCCGTCGCCATGAAACCGGCGGCCACCGTCGCGCCGCACGAAGTCACCTGGACGGCCATCCGCGCGCAGGGCGCGGGCGGGCAGAACGTCAACAAGGTGTCGAACGCGGTGCACCTGCGCTTCGAGGTGCGCGGGTCCTCGTTGCCCGACGACATCAAGCACCGCCTGCTGGCACTGCGCGACACGCGCATCACCCGCGACGGCGTGGTCGTCATCAAGGCGCAGGCGCACCGCAGCCTCGAGATGAACCGGGCGGACGCGATGGCCCGGCTGCAAGCGCTGGTCGACAGCGTGGCGGACCTCCCGCGGGTGCGCCGTGCGACGCGGCCCACCCGCGGCTCGCAGCTCCGGCGCCTGGACAGCAAGCGCCTGCACAGCCAGGTCAAGGCCGGCCGGCGCGCGATGGACTGAACAGGCGCCGCCGCCGGGCGAGGTCTGTCAGGCCGCGCGCTTGAAAGTCGCCAGCAGCGCCGCCGCGGCCATGAACAGCGCGCCGAACGTGCGGTTCATCCATCCCACCTGCTTCGGCGAACGCAGCATGCCCAGCACACGTGCAGCCACCGCCATGTAGCCGGCCATGACGATCATCTCGCTCACGCACAGCGTGGCGGTGATGGCGAGGTACTGCAACGGCAGGGGCCGCGCCAGATCCAGGAACTGCGGCACCACCGCCAGCATGAAGACGGTGCCCTTGGGGTTCAGCGCGTTGATCATCCAGCCGCGCATCAGCAGGCCACGCGCGCCGGGCCCGGCGCGCGTGGCCGCCTCGTCCAGGGCCTTGGCCGGCGCACGCCACTGCTGCCATCCCAGCCACGCCAGGTAGCCCACCCCCAGCCATTTGACGACCTGGAAAGCCAGGCTCGACGCGATGATCAGCGCGCCCAGGCCCAGCGCGACGATCGCCATCTGGGTGGTGATGCCGAGCGCCAACCCCGGCAGCAATCTCCAGCCGCGGGCCAACCCGACTTGCGAGCCGGTGCTCATCGCGGCGATCGCCGCGGTCCCGGGCGACAGGCTGATGGCGAACGCAGCCGCCACGAAAGTGAGCCAGACAGAGAGTTCCATGAGTGGGAATGTGCCCCGTGAGCAGGGCCCACAGTGTGCCCGACCCCGACAATCGGGCGCATGGCCAAGGACAAGTCGATCTACACCTGCCGCGACTGCGGCGGCACCAGCCCCAAGTGGCTGGGCAAGTGCCCCCACTGCGGCGCCTGGAACACCCTGGAGGAATCCATCGCCGAGGCGACGCCGGCCGGAAAGAACCGCTTCCAGGCCCTGGCGCGCAGCCAGCCCGTGGCCACGCTGGCCGACATCGACGCGGCGGACGTGGCCCGCACGCCCACCGGGCAGGAAGAACTTGACCGCGTACTGGGCGGGGGCATCGTCGCGGGCGGCGTGGTGCTGATCGGCGGCGACCCCGGCATCGGCAAGAGCACGCTGCTGCTGCAGGCGGTGGATGCGCTGTCTGCGCAGATGAAGGTGCTCTACGTCACCGGCGAGGAAAGCGGGGCGCAGATCGCGCTGCGCGCCCGCCGGCTGGGGCTCGAAGGAAAACAGGTGCGCGTGCTGGCCGAAATCCAGCTCGAACGCATCCTTGCCACGATCGAGGCCGAGCAGCCGGCCTTCTGCGTGATCGACTCGATCCAGACGCTGTACTCGGAACAACTCAGTTCAGCGCCCGGCTCGGTGGCGCAGGTGCGCGAATGCGCGGCGCAGCTCACCCGCACCGCGAAGATGGGCGGCTGCACGATGGTGCTGGTCGGCCACGTCACCAAGGAGGGCGCGCTGGCCGGCCCACGCGTGCTAGAGCACATCGTCGACACGGTGCTGTATTTCGAAGGCGACACACATTCCAGCTTCCGGCTGGTGCGTGCCATCAAGAACCGTTTTGGTGCGGTCAACGAGATCGGCGTTTTTGCCATGACGGAGCGGGGACTCAAGGGCGTGACGAACCCCAGCGCCATCTTCCTCTCCACGCATGGTGATCCGGTGCCGGGCGCCTGCGTGCTGGTCACGCTGGAAGGCACGCGGCCGATGCTGGTGGAGATTCAGGCCCTGGTCGACAGCGGGGGGCCGAGCCCGCGAAGGCTATCGGTCGGCCTGGATCGCGATCGGCTCGCGATGCTGCTGGCGGTGCTCCATCGCCATGCAGGCGTGGCATGTGCCGATCAGGACGTGTTCGTCAACGCCGTGGGCGGGGTGCGCATCAGCGAGCCGGCTGCGGACCTGGCGGTGCTGCTCGCGATCCAGGGCAGCCTGCGCGGCAAGCCCTTGCCGCGTGGTTTCATCGCTTTCGGCGAAGTCGGCCTGGCAGGCGAAGTGCGGCCTGCGCCGCGTGGACAGGAACGGCTGAGGGAGGCGGCCAAGCTCGGCTTCAGCGTGGCCGTCGTGCCCAAGGCCAACCTGCCGAAGAAGGCCATCGAAGGGCTGCAGATCCATGCCGTCGAGCGCATCGAGCAGGCCATCGACACCGTGCGCCAACTGACGTGAACGTGAAAAAGCCCGCCGGAGCGGGCTTTGACGGTGATGCGGACCGAGTCGCGCTCAGGCTTGGCGACGGCGGGCGACCATGCCCAATGCAGCCAGCCCCAGCGCCATCAGCGCATAGGTTCCGGGTTCCGGCACGGCGCTGACGCCATACACCTGCAGCTCAGCCAGACCGACGCCGCTGCAGCCGAAGCAGGAGTTGGCCGTCACACGGACGTAGCGGCCGAGGACGGTGCTGGCGGGATCGATGCTCAGCGCGGTCTGGTCGAGCCATTGCGCGTTCGTGAAGCTGGTGGAGGCGACATCGGTGAAGGCCGTGCCGTCCGCGGAGACCGACAGCGTGAAGCCCTGGATGCCACGGTCTTGCCAGTCGCGGTTGTGCGTGTTGAACAGCGAGAAGCTGTCGATCGAGAACTGCCCGCCCAGATCGACCTGCACCCATTCGCCGGCCACACCACCTTCACCGGAGAGCCAGTAGCCGAAGGGGCTGTCGGAATCGATGATGTTGCCGTCGACCACGTTGCCGGACACGAACCGGTCGTCATAGATCGAAGAGGACGACGTGGCCTTACCAAGGGCAACGTTGGTGGCGGCGTTTGCACTGCCCACCGCGACGATCGCGACGCCCGCGAGCAGCAAATGGCGAATCTTCATGAGACCTCTCCTGATTGGTTTCGCGATGTTACGGGCAAGCTGCCCCGGTCCGGCCCCCTGTGCAGGGGGCCGGACGTTGTTTCCAGCACTACAATCTGCGACTTGTGACAGTTCTCAGTTCCTTTCCGGCGCCCCGCCTCCGGAGTGCAGCGCCATGAACTCCTGGCTTGGATGGGCCCTCGCGGCCCTTGCCATGGTGGTCGGATACGTTTCCTACGGCTGGCAGGGTGTGATCCTTGGCGTGACCGTGGTGTCGTTCTGGCTCGTGCTGCAGTTCAGCCGCGCCATGCGGGTCATGCGCACGGCGGCGCAGTCGCCGGTGGGTCATGTCAAAAGCGCGTTGATGATGAGCACGAAGCTGCGGGCGGGCATGCGCATGCTCGACGTGGTGACGATGACACGGAGTCTGGGACAGCAACTGAGCGAGGCCCCGGAGATCTGGCGCTGGACGGATGCCGGCGGAGATGCCGTGGACCTCAGCTTCGATCAAGGCCGCCTCCGGCAGTGGACACTGCAACGACCCGGTGCCGGCGGCACGGGCGACGCCGCCCCCTAAAATCACCGGCTTTGCGGCATGCAGGCGCATGACGCGTATTGCGAAAAGGTGATCCCATGTCCTCCATGCACGACCGCGACGGCAAGATCTGGATCGACGGCGAACTCGTTGAATGGCGCGATGCCAAGGTCCATGTCCTGAGCCACACCCTGCACTACGGCTGCGGTGCATTCGAGGGCGTGCGGGCCTACAACACCGCGGGCGGCACGGCCATCTTCCGCCTGCGCGAGCACACCGAGCGCCTGTTCAACAGCGCCAAGATCCTGCGGATGAAGATCCCCTACAGCTTCGAGCAAGTGTGCGAGGCGCAAAAGGAAGTCGTGCGCGTCAACAAGCTCGAGAGCTGCTACCTGCGCCCGCTGACCTGGATCGGCTCCGAGAAGCTGGGCGTCAGCCCCAAGGGCAACACCATCCACCTGATGGTGGCGGCCTGGCCCTGGGGCGCCTACCTGGGCGAGGAAGGCCTGAAGCGCGGCATCCGCGTGAAGACCAGCAGCTATACGCGCCACCACGTCAACATCACGATGACGCAGGCCAAGGCGGTGAGCAACTACAGCAACTCGATCCTCGCCAACATGGAAGCGACGGAAGACGGCTACGACGAGGCGCTGCTGCTCGACGCGTCGGGCTTCGTCAGCGAAGGCGCGGGCGAGAACGTCTTCATCGTGAAGAACAACGTGCTGTATACGCCCGACCTCTCGGCCGGCGCACTCAACGGCATCACGCGCAACACCATCTTCGCGATCTGCCAGGACCTGGGCCTGAAGCTCGTCGAAAAGCGCATCACACGCGACGAGGTCTATATCGCCGACGAGGCCTTCTTCACCGGCACCGCCGCCGAAGTGACGCCGATCCGCGAGCTCGACCGCATCGAGATCGGCATCGGCTCGCGCGGCCCGGTCACCGAGAAGATCCAGTCGGCGTTCTTCGACATCGTCAACGGCCGCAACCCGAAGTACGCCGAATGGCTGACCAAGGTCTGACAGGAGCCACAACGTGACCGACACCGCCACCGCCGTGGAAGTAACCGCCCAGGACGTGCACGGCCCGGGCGTGGTCTTCTGCCCCAACCCGAAGATGACGCTGTGGAGCGGCCATCCCCGCGTCTTCATCGACGTCGCCACCACCGGGGAGGGCAAGTGTCCGTACTGCGGCACCCTTTACAAGCTCGCACCGGGCACGGTGCTCCACGGGCACTGAGCGAGCCCTTCGCCGTCGCCAGGTCCTTCCGCCATTGCCATGCCGCGCCAAGACCAGTTCGTCCTCACCCTCTCCTGCCGCGACACGAAGGGCATCGTCCATGCCGTGTCGGGCCTGCTCTACCAGGCCGGCTGCAACATCATCGATTCCCAGCAGTTCGGTGACCTGACCGGCGAGGACGCCACGGGGCTGTTCTTCATGCGCGTGCACTTCGAGGCGCCGCCGCAGCTGTCCGACGTGGCCACGCTGGACCGCATGCTCCAGCATGTGCGTGTCCAGTTCGGCATGGATGCCCGGCTCCATGCACTCGGGCAGCGCCCGCGGGTGTTGCTGATGGTGAGCAAGCAGGGGCATTGCCTGAACGACCTGCTCTTCCGATGGAAGAGCGGCCAGCTCGACGTCGACATTCCCGCGATCGTCTCCAACCACCCCGATTTCGCCGATCTGGCGGCGAGCTACGGGGTGCCGTTCCACCACCTGCCACTGCCGGCCGGCAGCGATGCGGCCGACAAGCGCCGCCAGGAACAGCAGGTGGAGGCGCTGATCGACCGGGAGCAGATCGACCTCGTCGTGCTCGCACGCTATATGCAGATCCTCAGCCCGGAGTTCTGCCAGGTCCTGGCCGGCCGCGCGATCAACATCCACCACAGCTTCCTGCCGAGCTTCAAGGGCGCCAAACCCTACGCACAGGCGCATGCGCGCGGCGTCAAGCTCATCGGTGCCACGGCCCACTACGTGACGGCGGACCTGGACGAGGGCCCGATCATCGAGCAGGACGTGGAGCGGGTCGACCACTCGCTGTCAGCCGACGACCTCACCGCGGTCGGCCGCGACGTCGAATGCGTGGTGCTGGCCCGGGCGGTGCGGTGGCACATCGAGCGGCGCGTGCTGCCCAACGGCCACAAGACCGTGGTCTTCCGCTGACCCTGCGGCATGGCCATCCCCAAGACGCCCCCCGCGGTGCTGCTGGCATCTGCCGACGACACCGAGGCCCAGTTCTACGAGGCGCTGCAGCAGGGCGACCTCGAACGCCTGATGGCCGTGTGGTCGGATGACGACGAGATCGTCTGCGTGCACCCCAGCGGGGCCCGGGCGATGGGCACGGCGGCGATCCGCGCCTCGTTCGAATCGATCTTCGGCAACGGCGCGGTAGCGGTGCAACCCGTGCGGGTGCGCCGCATCCAGGCTGGCGAATGCGCGGTGCACAGCGTGATGGAGCGCGTGGACATCGTCACCGCCGAAGGCATACAGACCGCGTGGGCCATCGCCACCAACGTCTACCTGAAGACCGCGCTGGGCTGGCGGCTTGCCGCCCACCACGCGAGCCCGGGCCTGCCGCACGACATGCCGGAACTGGGCGACAACCCCGCCACGATCCACTGACCGCCGGGCGCATCGCGCGGCCGCTCCGCATGCAGGACTACCGTGCCCCGCCGTGGCTGCTTGGCGGCAACGCGCAGACCATCGTGGCCGCGCTCGTCGGCCGGCGCTACGAAGGGGCCCCCCCGGACTACCTCCGCGAACGATGGACCACGCCCGACGGCGACTTCATCGACGTGGACTTCCAGCCCGCAGCCGATCCGCAGGCCGGCTGGCTCGTGCTGTTCCACGGGCTGGAAGGCACTTCGCGCAGCCATTACGCCGAGGCCTTCGCGCACGTGGCGCGGCAGGCCGGCCTGTCGTTCGCCGTGCCTCATTTCCGCGGCTGCTCCGGCGAGATCAACCTCGCGCCCCGTGCGTACCACTCGGGCGACCACGAGGAGATCGGCTGGATACTGCAGCGCATGCGCGAGCGCGCGGGCCAGCGGTTGCTGGCGGTCGGTGTGTCGCTGGGCGGCAACGCGCTGCTTCGGTGGGCGGAGGAAGCCGGCAGCAGCGCGGCCGGTACCGTGCGGGCAGTTGCCGCGGTGTCGGCGCCGCTCGACCTGGCCGCCGGCGGCCACGCGATCGGCCGCGGTTTCAATCGCCTCGTCTACACGCGGATGTTCCTGCAGACGATGAAGCCCAAGGCGCTGTCCAAGCTGCGCCAGTACCCCGGGCTCTTCGACCGCGAGCGGCTGCTCGCGGCGGCCGACCTCTACGCCTTCGACGACGCCTTCACCGCACCGGTGCACGGCTTCCGCGGCGTGGAGGACTACTGGCGCCGCGCCTCCGCGAAGCCGCACCTCGCGTGCATCCAGGTCCCGGCGCTGGTCGTCAATGCCCTCAACGACCCGTTCGTTCCTGCCGCCAGCCTGCCGCGAGCGCATGAAGTAGGCCGTGAGGTCACGTTGTGGCAGCCGGCGCACGGCGGCCACGTCGGCTTTCCGGGAGGCGGGCTGCGCAGCCATGTGATGGCCCTTCCGCAAGCAGTGCTGCGGTGGCTGCTCGATCGGCGCTGAGGCACCATCGGCACATGGACGACATCGTCAGGCAGGCCTTGCAGAAGTGGCCGAACGTTCCGCATTGCCACGGCTGGCTGGGCCTCGATGCTCGCGGCGACTGGTACCTGCGCGACGAGTCCGTGCAGGCCGCCGGGCCGTTCCCGCTGCCCAAGGGCAGCCGCATCGAGCACGAGAAGCTCCTCGCCTTCATCGGCCGCAACTACGAGCATGACGGTGACGGCTGCTGGTTCTTCCAGAATGGCCCGCAGCGGGTCTATGTCGAGTTGGAAGCGGCGCCGTGGGTCTGGCGCGTCGATGCAGCGGGTGGGCTGCACAGCCACACCGGTCGCCCGGCATCGTTCCGTAGCGCGTGGCTCGACGAGTCCGGCCGCCTCTTCGTCGATACCGACATCGGCTTCGGCCTCGTGCACACGCTCGACATGGAAACGGCCTCGAACCAGGTCGCCACGGGCGCCTGGCGCGTCGACGACCTGCCGTGGACCGACATGCAGCAGCGCTTCGGTTTCACTGCGAGCCCGCTGCGCAACAAACAAAAGGGCTGACCGTCCGTCGACAGGTCAGCCCCTTGCGCCTTGCGCGCGGCATACGCCGCGGGATAGAGCGCCTTGCTTCTACTTGGCGGGCGCCGAAGCGGCATCGGCGTCGGAAGCCGCCGCACCGCCGGCCGCGGCCGCCATCTTCGGTTCAGGCAGATTGCCACCCGCGTGGTTGGCCATGTAGACCACCGCGCGGCCGATCTCGAAATCGGTGAAGTCACCGCCGCCTTGCGGGCCCATGTTGCCTTTGCCTTCGACAGCCGCCTTCAGCAGCGCCGCATAGCCCGCGGCAATGCGCGCGCTCCATGCGCCCGCGTCACCGAACTTCGGCGCACCGGCCGCGCCCGTGCCATGGCAGGCCGCGCACTGTGCGGTGTAGACCTGCTCACCGGTCTTCATTGCGGCGACGTCGGTGAGATCCCTGATCTCGATCGTGCCCACCGGCTGGATGCGGCGCGCGACGGCTTCCGCCGCCAGGACATCCGTGCCGGCGCCCGGCTTGTTGAAGCCCGTCACGTAGGTCACGAGCAGCACGATCGCGACGATGGGAATGACGAAGGCAAAGACCACGGCCCAGACCAATTGCTTGGGTGTCTTGATGGGGCCTTCGTGCGGCATGTCGTGCGGGTCGTTGATGACGGGCTTGTGTGCGTCGCTCATGCAGTCCTCGGTAGCGGCAGCGGATCGAGTGCGTGCCGGGCACGCAGAACCCAGGGATTATAAGGGTCAGCATCGCAGCGGCCGAACGTGGGGTTCGTGCACGCGCCATGAGCAGCACAGCCTCCAGGAACGGCTACACTCCGCGTCTTTGCGCCCGTAGCTCAGTGGATAGAGTATTGGCCTCCGAAGCCAAGGGTCGCTGGTTCGATCCCAGCCGGGCGCGCCACCCCTGCCGGGGTGGGAAGGTCAAGGCCTCACTGACCCCTTGATCGACAATCGCGGCATGAACCGCCTCCGCCCCTGCGCTCCTTGCCGCCTGCTGGGGTTCACGCTGGCTGCAGCGCTCGTGATGGCAGGCTGCGCCAGCGGTCCTCGCCCCACCCAAGCCCCTGCCGCCGACAGCCCCGTGGCCGATTGGCCCGACAAGGACGGCCCCGAGGCCCAGCCGCCGCCAGGGCTGCTGGACGTGCCCGACGCCGAGCCGCGGGTCGAGGCGATCCGCACCGGCGGCCCCAACAAGCCGTACGAGGTCTTCGGTCGCGGCTACGTGCCGGTGTCGACCGACCAGCCGTTCACGCAGCGCGGGCTGGCGTCGTGGTACGGCCGCAAGTTCCACGGAAGGCCGACGGCCAGCGGCGAGATCTACAACATGTACGCGATGACGGCCGCGCACCCGACGCTGCCGATCCCCAGCTATGCACGCGTGCGCAACCCGGCCAACGGCAAAGAGGTGATCGTGCGCGTGAACGACCGCGGCCCCTTCCATGGCCGCCGCGCGATCGACCTCAGCTATACGGCGGCCCTGAAGCTCGGCGTGCTGCGGGGGGTGGCGCCCGTACACATCGAGCGGCTGACACACGACGAGATCCGTGCCGGCAGCTGGCGGCGCGATGCAGACGCAACCGATCCCGTGGCCGCCATCGGCGACGCCGCGCCCGCGCCCGCTCAGGCCACGGTGGAACCGGTGTCCGCTGCGGCTGTGCACGGGCCCACGCTGGCCGCCGCCGAATCGGCCCGCGCCGCCGTGCCGGGTGCGGTGGGCTTCTGGGTGCAGCTGGGCGCCTTCCGCGCCCACGAGGGCGCAGTGGACCTCCAGCGCCGGGCGGCCCTCGAGATGGAAGCGCTGTCGCCGCTGCTGGCCATCTTCAAGGAGGGCGTCTTGCACCGGCTGCAGGCCGGCCCCTACGAGCGGCGCGAAGAAGCCAACCAGGTGGCCCAGCGGTTGCGCGAAGCGCTGCGGCTGTCGCCGGTCATCGTGCAGCGGCGCTGACGCCGCTTCAGTCCGCGAGGCCCAGCGTCACCCGCCGGGTCCTCGCCGACTTCTTCTCGATCTTGCTCACGAACACGGCGCCGATGTCGGCGGTGTTGGCCACGTGCGTGCCGCCGCAGGGCTGCAGGTCGACGCCGTCGATCTCGACCAAGCGCACGCGGCCCTGCCCGCGCGGGGGCTGAACGCTCATGCTGCGCACCAGGCCGGGGTTGGCGTCGAGCTCGTCCTCGCCGATCCAGCGATGGCGCACGCCATGGGCCTCGGCCACCAGGCGCGCGAGACCGGCGTTCAGCCCGTCCTTGTCGAGCGGATCGGTCATGTGGAAGTCCAGCCGCGCCGAATCGGCCGTGATCGAGCAGCCGTCCACCGGATGCGGCACGAGCGCGCACAGCAGGTGCGTCGCCGTGTGGAAGCACCGGTGGCGCTGCCGGCGGACGGGGTCGATGAGCGCCCGCACGGCCTGGCCGGGCGACAGCGCCGCCAGCAGCGCCTCCTGCCCCGGCGCCGGCACGTGCAGCACGGCGCCAGCGTCGCCCTTGCGCGTATCGGCCACATGCAGCTCGCGGCCATCGGCGAGCCGCAGCACGCCGCGGTCGCCCGCCTGGCCGCCGCCTTGCGGGTAGAAGACCGTGCGGTCGAGCACGAGGCCGCCGTCGCCCAGCGCGACGACCACCGCATCGCATTCGGCGAGGGCGGCGTCCTCGCGGAACAGTTCGTCGGTCGCCATGCCGCCGCCGCTACAGGCGAACCTGCCCGTCGATGCACGCAGCGACATGGCCGCCCACCCACACGTCGGCGCCGTCGTGCTCGACGAACACGCGCCCTGCCCGACCCATCGCCGTGCCTTGCGCGGCGACGTAGCGCGCCGGTGCCAGCCCCGCGCCGATCATCCATTGCGCCACGCCCGCGTTCAGGCTGCCCGTGACCGGGTCTTCGTAGTTGCCGCCGGTGATGAAGGCACGCAGCTCGAACTGCGCGTCCTGCCCCGGTGCATGGGGGCCGACGACGCCGAGCTTCAGGTCGCCCAGCGCCGGCCAGTCCGGCTTCAGCGACAGCACCTGCGCCGCCGACCGCAGCATGACCGCGGACCAGCCGGGACCGTTGTCGCACCACTCGTGGTGGACGATGTCCGAGGCCGGGATCCGCAGCCCCGCGGCGATGGTGGCCAGCACGTCGGCCGGCAGCGGGCCCGTGCGGCGCCGCGGCGGGGCCGCGAAAGCGAGGCGCTCACCGTCGCGCCGCACACGCACCAGCCCCACCCCGCATTGCTGCACGACGTGCTCGCCGCGCGGCCGGCCGCCGGCCTGCAGCCAAGCGCGGCAACTGCCCAGCGTCGGGTGGCCGGCAAACGGCAGTTCGCCGCCCGGGGTGAAGATGCGCACGCGGTAGTCGGCCCCGGGGTCGGTCGGCGGCAACAGGAACGTGGTTTCCGAGAGGTTGGTCCAGCGCGCGAAGGCGGCCATCTCATCGTCCGACAGGCCCTGCGCGTCGTGCACCACCGCCAGCGGATTGCCGCGCAGCGCCTGCGCGGTGAAGACGTCCAATTGCGTGAAGCGACGGGCGGTACTCACTGGACTGCCCTCCGCACCGCGTGCTCCGGGACGCGCGCTGGGGAGCGGCCCGGCGCGCTCATGCCGGGCTCCCGGCGGCGGCGCCGAACAGCCGGCCGAGCGTGGCGATGCCTTGCTCGATGCGCTCGGGCGACACCGTGACGAAGCTCAGCCGCAGCGTGTTCAGTCGCGGCTTGGCGCTGTAGAACGCCGCGCCGGGCACGTAGGCCACGCCGGCCTCCACCGCCTTGGGCAGCAGCGCGAGCGCGTCGACGCCTTCCGGCAGCTCGACCCAGAAGAACATGCCGCCCTCCGGCACCTGCCAGCGGCAGCCGGCGGGCATGTGCCGCTCCAGCGCCGCGCGCATCGCATCGCGCTGCAGGCGGTAGCGCGCGCGGATGGTGGGCACGTGGCGGTCGAGGAAGCCGTCCTTGATGACCTCGTACACCACGCGCTGGTTGAAACCGGGCGTGTGCAGGTCGGCGGCCTGCTTGGCCTGCAGCAGCTTGGGGAACAAGGGCGCGGGGGCGACGACGTAGCCCAGCCGCAGCCCCGGCGCCAGCACCTTCGAGAACGACCCCATGTAGATCACCTCGTCGGGGGCGTGGGCTGCCAGCGGGCGGGCCGGCGGGGTGTCGAACCACAGGTCGCCGTAGGGGTTGTCCTCCAGCACCGGCAGGCCCAGCCGCACGCATTCGCCCATCAACGCGTCGCGCCGCGCCGCGCCGACGCAGCGGCCGCTCGGGTTCTGGAAGTTGGGCAGCATGTACAGGAAGCGCGCGCCCCGCGCCTCGCCCAGCGCGGCGGGCACCGGGCCTTCGTCGTCGCACTCGACCGCGACGAACGCCGGCTCGTACGGCGCAAACGCCTGCAGCGCGCCGAGGTACGTGGGCGATTCCACCGCGACGCGGCTGCCCGCGTCGATCAGCACCTTGCCGACCAGGTCCAGGCCCTGCTGCGAGCCGGTGGTGATCAGCACGCGGTCGGCGTCGGCCTTCATGCCCTGCGCCGACAGCTGCGCCGCCACCCACTCGCGCAGCGGGCCGAAGCCCTCGCTGGCGGCGTACTGCAGCGCCTCGCGGGGCGCCTCGGCCAGCACCCGCGCCGACGCCTCGCGCATCGCCTCGACCGGGAAGCTGTCGGCGGCGGGCAGGCCGCCGGCCAGCGACACGATGCCCGGGCGCTCGGTCACCTTGAGGATTTCACGAATGATCGACGGGTTCAGCCGCTCGGCGCGGCGGGCCAGGGTCCAGGTCATGAGAGGTCTCGCGGGTTGGCAGGGTCGTTGTCTTGGAGCATCCAGTCCACCGCCGCACGGGCGTGCAGCGTGGTGCTGTCGAACAGGGGAAAGGCATGTTGCGCCGGATCGAGCAGCAGCATGATCTCGGTGCAACCGAGGATCACGCCCTGCGCGCCGCGGGCGGCCAGGCGGTCGATCACCCCGAGGAAGGCGGCACGTGCCGGCTCGCCGACCACTCCCCGGCACAGTTCGTCGTAGATCGTCGCATGCACGCGGGCCCGGTCGGCGGCGGCCGGCACCAGCACCTCCACGCCGCTGCGCTCGCGCAGCCGATCGATCACGATGGACGGATCTTCCATCGTGAAGCGCGTGCCCAGCAGGCCGACGCAGCGCAGCCCCGCCGCGCGGATCGCCGCGCCGGTGGCGTCGGCGATGTGCAGCAGGGGCAGGCCGGCACGGGCTTCGATGTCGTCCGCCACCTTGTGCATGGTGTTGGTCGCGAGCACCAGGCCCTGCGCACCGGCCTGCCACAAGCCGGCCCCGAGCGCCCCGAGGTGCTGCGCCGCGGCGGCCCACTGGCCCTGCGACTGCCACTGCGCCACCGGGGCAAAGTCGACGCTCGCGATCCGCAGCGGGGCGCTGTGCAACCCGCCGCACCGGCGCGCGACGCCCTGGTTCAGCAGGCGGTAGTACACGGCGGTGGATTCCCAGCTCATGCCGCCAAGCAGCCCCAGGGTCCTCATCGCGGGCCTCCCACCGGCATGCGCTTGCCCACCAGGACGGTGCCGATCACCGCGAGCGCGAAGACGATCGTCACCGCATCGAGCCGCTCGCCCAGCAGCGGCACCGCCGCCACCATCGACGCGAACGGCTGCACCAACTGCACCTGGCTCACGCGCAGGGTACCGCCCATCGCCAGCCCGCGGTACCAGGCGAAGAAGCCGAGCCACATCGAGACGAGCGAGACGTAGGCGAACCCGCCCCAGGCCGCCGGCCGCGCCGCGGCGAGCGCATCCCCGTGCCGCAGCCCGATGGCCGCCACCCACGGCAGCGTGATCGGCAGGCACATCACCAGCATCCAGCAGATCACGTGCTCGCCCCGCATGCCCTGCGCCGCCAGCCGCGCCCCGCCGACGTAGCCGACCGCGGCGCTGCCGACGGCCGCCAGCAGCAGGCCGTCCGCCGGCTGCAGGCGCCCGCCGCCCTGCACCGCCGCGAAGGCGACGACCAGCGCGCAGCCCAGCAGCGTGCACCACCAGAACGCCGGCGCCGGCCGCTGGCGCAGCCACAGCGCACCCACCGCCGCCGTCGCCAGCGGCAGGAAGCCGGTGATCACCGCCGCATGGACCGCCTCGACGTGGCGCACCGCCCAGCCCGAGAACCACGGGAAGCCGAACACGACACCCGCGGCGCTCACCGCCAGCAAGGGCCACTGCGCCCCCCGCGGCCGCGGCGCACGCGTCGCGGCGAGGTACGCCACCGACAGCAAGCCGGCCAGCGCGGCCCGCCCGATGGCGACGAAGTCCGGCGGCAGCTGCGGATCGGCCGCGCCGCCGCCCGCCAGCCGGGTCATCGGAATGCTCAGCGCGAACATCAGCACCCCGGCCAGGCCGAGCCACCAACCCCGCCGCGCCGCACGGGCCGCTGCCTGCGCCGCGGCGGCCGCGGCTGCAGGCAGCACGGGGGACGTCGGGGGACACAAGGGCAGCGCGGTTCGCATGGCGGCTTCTCCTGACAAGGGGAACGCAGTCTAGGGCGCATCACCAACACAGAACCAGTACACTTCGCCAGACGATTTCAGATTCTGTATTGCCCCCAACACCAGCACAGCATGACCCCGCCCTCCACGCCCCTGGTGCCTGCGACCCTGCTGCGCGACGGCGACGCCACGCTGGCCGCCCAGCTGGCGGCGCGTTATGGCGAGCGCATCGAGCAGCAGCTGCTCGCCCCGGGCGCACGCCTGCCCTCGGTGCGCGAATGCGCGCGGCGCCACGCCGTCAGCCCCAGCACCGTCGTCGCCGCCTACGACCAGCTGGCCGCCCAGGGGCTGGTCGAAGCCCGCCCGCAGCGGGGCTTCTTCGTGCGCGGGCCGCGCACCGGCCCACGGCCGCGGCCGTCGACCTCCGCGGCTGCCGGGGCGGGACGGCCGGACGCGCCGCGCATCCGCCCGACCGACGCGCCCGCGATGATCCGCGGCATGTTCCATGGCGTGGGCCGGCCCGGCCCGGGCATGGGCACGCTGCCGCCCGACTGGCTCGACCTGCCGCTGCTGCACGGCGCCATGCGCCGCGCGATGGCCGGCGACGACAGCGCCCTGCGCTACGGCGATCCGGCGGGCGATCCGCGCTTCCGCACGGCCTTCGTGCAGCGGCTGGCCGACATCGGCATCGGGGCGACGCCCGCGCACCTGCTGACGACCATGGGCGCCACCCACGCGCTGGACATCGTCTCGCGCACGCTCACGCAGCCGGGCGACGCGGTGCTGGTGGACGAGCCCGGCTGGCCGATCGAATTCGCCCGGCTCGCGCGCCTGGGCCTGCGCGTGCTGACGGTGCCGCGCGGCGCGCAGGGCCCCGACCTCGACGTGATGCGCGCGCTGGCCGAGGCCCACCGGCCCCGCCTGTACATCACGGTGTCCGTGCTGCACAACCCGACCGGCGCCCTGCTGTCGCTGGCCGCGGCGCACCAGGTGCTCAAGCTGGCCGAGACCTTCGACTTCACCATCGTCGAGGACGACACCTACGCCTACCTCGCCCCGCCGCACGCCCCGCGCCTGTCGGCGCTGGACAACCTGCAGCGCAGCGTCTACCTCACCGGCTTCTCGAAGATCATCACGCCGAACTGGCGGGTCGGCTGCATCGCCGCCGCGCCCGCGCTGGCCGAACGCCTGATCGACACCAAGCTGCTGGGCATGCTCAGCACGCCGACGGCGCCCGAGCGGGCCCTTGCGGTGACGCTGGAGCAGGGCACGCTGCGCCGCCATGCCGAGCGCATCGGCCACCGGCTCGAAACGGCGCGCCTGCGCACGCAGCGGCTGGCGCAGGAGGCGGGCTTCCATTTCGTCGCGCCGCCGCAGGGCCTGTTCGGCTGGGTCGACGCGGGCGTCGACACCGAGCGGCTCAGCGAGGCCATGCTCGACCAGGGGTGGCTGCTCGCCCCTGGCACCCTGTTCCATGCGGTGCCGCGCCCGACGACGCTGATGCGCGTCAATTTCGCCACCTCGCAGGACGGCCGGCTCTGGGATACGCTGCAGAAGGTGCGCGCGGCGTTGTAACCACTTTCACGGTCTGTTGCTGCGCGTACCATTGGCGCCGCTGCCGTCCGGCAGCGCGCCCCCATCGTGAACTTCGAATCCACCCTGCCTTTCGGCACCCCTGACCTGATGCGGGTCAGCGACTTCCAGCGTTACCTCGATGAGCTGGTGCTCACCGAGCGTGGCGAGGGTGCGCCCGGATTCCTGGCATCGCTGAGCCCGTCGCTGATGATGGACCTGCAGCGGGTGGAGCAGAGCGGGCATGCGGCCGACGTGCTGGTGGTGCTGGCCGCCAGCCTGCGCCATGGGCATGCGCTGGCGGTGCACCTGCAGAACGGCGAACGGGTCATCCCGCTGACGGTGTTCCCCGCCCAGCAGCTGGCCCACTGCCCCGTGCCGCTCGAGGAGCTGATGAGCGGCCGCCTGGCCGACCTGTTCGTCATGCACGTGGAACCCGCGGTGATGCGGCCGCCGGGCGATTCGCAGGCTTCGCTGGTCGGCGACCTGCACCTCTACCACTCGCTGCCGCAGCTCACCTGGGATCTGGCGATGCGGGGCGCGCGCGACGAGCTGCTGCCCGAGATCGCAGGCCAGGCCGCCTACCGGATCTCGCCCGGCACCGCCCTGCACACGCTCGGGCTGAGCGGCACGCTGCTCGCGGCGGTGACGCGGCTGCAGCGCCAGTCGCTCAACCTGCGCGACCTGTCGGAGTTTCCGGGCTTCGACCGCGTGCGTGCGTCGCGCCTGCTCAACGCGCTGTACCTGCAGGCCGGCCTGATCGTCAGCCGCACGCACCCCGCGGCCGCCGGCGGCCGCTGAACCCGCGCCCCGTCAGGCCCGCGGCGCCCGCTCGAAGAGCTTGAAGGTGCCGGTGGCCAGCGCCAGCAGGTCGCCCGCGGCGTTGCGCGCCTCTCCTCGGGCGAAGCTGATCGAACGGCCCCGCCGCTCGCAGACGGCGGTACACACCACGTCCCCGTCGGACGCGGCCACGTAGTGCACGCTCAGGTCGATGGTCACCACGCCAAACTGCGCCGGTGCGTGCGAGCGCACCGCCGCCGCGAGGCAGCAGTCGAACAGGACGGCCAGCGCGCCGCCATGCACCTCGCCCCGGCTGTTGGCATGGGCGGGCGCATACGGAAGCCGCACGACGGCGCGGTCGTCGCCGATCGCCTCGCCGCGCAGGCCGAAGGTGCCTGCCAGCGGGATCGACAGGTCGAAAAGAAGGTCAGGGCTGCTCATGGCCGCCATGATGCCTTGGCCAGCGCTCAGCGCGCGCCCAGCGCCTCCCAACGCTCCAGCGCGGCCAGCAGTTCGTCGTCGATCTGGGCATAACGCGCCTGCAGCGCTGCGGCGCGCTGAGGGCCTTCGGCATAGATCGCCGGATCGGCGAGCTGCTCGGCCAGCGCCTTCTGCTCGGCCTCCAGCGCCTCGATGCGCCCGGGCAGCGCGTCGAGCTCGCGTTGCTCCTTGTAGCCCAGCTTGCGCTGCGGTGCGGCGGCCTTGGCGGCCGCGGCGGGCGCCGCCGCCGGCGCTGGGGCCGGGGCGGCCTGCACCACGGCGCGCGAGCGGTCGCGCTGCAGCAGCCAGTCCTCGATGCCGCCCTCATACTCGCGCCACAGGCCGGGGCGGCCGCCGGCGGACACGTCGCCCTCCCAGGCGATCGTGCTCGTCACCACGTTGTCGACGAAGCGCCGGTCGTGGCTCACCAGGAACACCGTGCCGCTGTACGACTGCAGCAGCTCCTCCAGCAGTTCCAGCGTGTCGATGTCGAGATCGTTGGTGGGCTCGTCGAGCACCAGCACGTTGGCCGGCAGCGCGAAGAGCCGGGCCAGCATCACCCGGTTGCGCTCGCCGCCCGACAGCGTGCGCACCGGGCTGTTGGCGCGCGCCGGCGAGAACAGGAAGTCGCTCAGGTAGCTCATCACGTGCTTGCGCTGGCCGCCGATCTCGACCCACTCGCTGCCGGGGCTGATGGTGTCGGCCAGCGTGGCGTCGAGGTTGAGCCCGGCGCGCATCTGGTCGAAGTAGGCCACCTGCAGGTTGCTGCCTCGCCGCACGCTGCCCGAGGTGGGCTGCAGTTCGCCGAGGATGAGCTTGAGCAGCGTGGTCTTGCCGCTGCCGTTGGGGCCGACCAGCGCGACCTTGTCGCCGCGCAGGATCGTGGTGCTGAAGCGGTCGATCAGCGTGCGCTCCCCGAAGCGCATCGACACGTCGCGCAGCTCCGCGACGATCTTGCCGCTGGGCGCGCCCGAGTCCAGCTCCAGCCGCACCTGGCCGAGCGACTCGCGCCGCTGGGCACGCTGGGCGCGCAGCGCCTGCAGCCGCTGCACGCGGCCCACGCTGCGGGTGCGGCGCGCCTCCACGCCCTTGCGCACCCACACCTCCTCCTGCGCCAGCAGCTTGTCGGCGCGCGCGTTGGCCAGCGCCTCGTCCTCCAGCTCGCGCGCCTTCGTCGCCTCGTAGGCGCTGAAGCGGCCGGGGTAGCTGCGCAGCACGCCGCGGTCGAGCTCGACGATGCGCGTGGCCACCGCGTCGATGAAGGCACGGTCGTGGGAGATGAGCAGCAGCGACCCGCTCCATTCGTTGAGCAGCGTCTGCAACCAGACGATGGCGTCGAGGTCCAGGTGGTTGGTGGGCTCGTCGAGCAGCAGCACGTCGGGGTGCGCGGCCAGCGCCTGCGCCAGCGCCACGCGCTTCTTCGTGCCGCCCGAGAGGGATCCGACGATGGCCTGCGGATCGAGGTGCAGGCGCTGCAGCGTCTCGTCGACGCGGCGCTCCCAGTTCCAGCCGTCGAGCGCCTCGATGCGCGTCTGGATCGCGTCGAGGTCGTCGCCCGGCTCGTGCGCCTCGTAGCGCGCCCGCAGCGCCTTGGCTTCGGCCACGCCTTCGGCGACCACGTCGAACACGCTGGCCCCGGGCGGGAAGTCGGGCTCCTGCGGCACGTAGAAGCGGCGCACGTTCTGCTGCGCCTGCAGCAGGCCGTCGTCGAGCTTCTCCAGCCCCGCCAGCACTTTCAGCAGCGAGGATTTGCCCGCGCCGTTGCGGCCGATCAGCGCGACGCGCTCACCGGCTTCCAGCGAGAAGCCCGCACCGTCGAGCAGGGGCACGTGGCCGAAGGCCAGGTGGGCGTTGGTGAGGGACAGCAGGGCCATGGCGTTCTCGCGGTACGGAAGGTGGGATCGTTCAGGCCGCCATGGCGTGCTCGCCGCCAAGCGCCTCGATCAGGTCGGGGATGAGCTGGCGCAGCTCGCCGGTGGCGATGGCGGCATCGGCCTCGAAGGCTTCGTCCTTCTCGGCCTTGGGCAGGCCTTCGAACACGCCGTCGAGGAAGGCGATCTTGCGGATCTGCATCGTGTCGCTCAGCACGAACGACACGCGGCCCTGCCAGGTCAGCGCCAGCCGCGTCGGCTGCTTGCCGTTGGCGATGTGCTGGCGCACCTCGTCGATGTCGAGCGCGTGGCGGGCGTAGCGCACCACCGACTTCATCTCGTCGGGCGACTTCAGCTCGCATTCGCGGTCGACACTGAACGCCGCGGGCGGCTCGCCGCCGGCCAGCCAGGACGACATCACCGCGGCCGGCGTCTCGGCGGTCTGCAGCAGCATCACGCCCAGGCCCTCGCAGGCCTTGACGAGCTGCGTCACCACGTCGTCGGCACGGGCGACGCTGCCGCTGTCGACGATCAGCAGGCGCTGCTGCGGGTCGATCCACACGTTGACCGCGCTGCGCTTGGTGAAGGCCATCGGCAGCAGCTCGTGCAGCGCGTCTTCCTTCAGCTCCTTCTTCTGCTTCTTGCCGGGCTTGCGGCCGGTCTGCTGCTCGATCTGGGCGGCCATTTCGTCGATGCGGCGCTTGACCACCGCGCCGGGCACCACCTTCTGCTCGACCATCAGCTTGGCCAGCCAATGGCCGTCGACCACTTCCAGCAGCGCCGCGTGGGCGGTGCCGCGCGGCTCCACCCAGCCGGCCGACACCGGCTGCGTGGCACCGCATTCGACGAAGCGTGCCTTGTCGAGTGCGTCCTCGAGCTGGGCCGCGTCGGGCGTCCATTCGGGCGCGATGCGATAGACGATCAGGTTCTTGAACACGTCGGGGAGATCCTTGGAACGGGGAACATGCGCCGCGCGCAGGCCGCGGCGACAAACCGGTGATTGTCCGCTGCCGGCGCCCCGCTCGCCGTACCCGGCCGGTTACCCGGGCAACACGCCGTGCCACCGTGGCCGGCTGCGGAACGCTCAGCCCGTGACCACCGAGGGCCACACGGCGCGGCCCTGCGTCAGGTCGTCGATGCGCGCGCGCAGCGCCTGCGCCGCCGGCTCGGGCAGCGTGAAGGCGAGCGTCACGTCCATGCCGTGCGCCACCTCGCCCAGCGTGGCACCGGCGGCGTCGAGCTCGCGGCGCAGCAGGCCTTCGAACGCGTAGGGCACCTGGCACTGCAGCGCCGCCAGCCGCTGCAGCGGCACGCGCTGCGCCGTCAGCAGCGCCTGCGCGACGGCGTCGGTGTAGGCGCGCACCAGCCCGCCGGCGCCGAGCTTCACACCGCCGAAGTAGCGCACCACGGTGGCGAGCACGCCTTCCAGTTCCTGGTGGCGCAGCACGTCGAGCATCGGGCGGCCGGCCGTGCCGCCGGGCTCGCCATCGTCGTTGGCGGCCGAATCACCGCCCGCCAGCAAGGCCCAGCACACGTGGGCGGCGCCGGGGTGCTGCACACGCAGCGCGGCCACGCGCAGCAGCGCGCCGGGCCGATCGCGCATGGGCTCGACGCAGCCGATGAAGCGGCTCTTCTTGATCAGCAGTTCGCTCGCGACCGGCGCGGCGAGCGTGAAGGCCACGGCCCGCGCCCCGTCAGGCGCGCTTCAGCACCGCGGCGTGATGCGCCACGTGGTCGGCGATGAAGGTGCTGATGAAGTAGTAGCCGTGGTCGTAGCCCGCATGGCGGCGCAGCGTCAGCGGCTGGTTGGCGGCCTTGCAGGCCAGCTCGAAGGCTTCGGGGTAGAGCTGCTCGGCCAGGAATTTGTCGGCCAGGCCCTGGTCGACCAGGATGCCTTCGGGGAACGGTGCCGCTGCCAGCTTCGACATCAGCGCGCTGGCGTCGTGGGCCTCCCACGTGCTGCGGTCGGCGCCCAGGTAGCCGCTGAAAGCCTTGTGGCCCCAGGGGCAGCGCGTGGGCGCGGCGATGGGTGCGAAGGCCGACACCGAAAGGAAGCGCCCCGGATGCCGCAGCGCCAGCGTCAGCGCGCCATGGCCGCCCATCGAGTGGCCGAAGATGCCGGCGCGCTGGCCGTCGAGCCCCAGTTCCACCGCGGCCAGCGGCAGCAGCTCGTCGACGATGTAGCTTTCCATGCGCCAGTGCGTGGCCCATGGCGCCTCGGTGGCATCGAGGTAGAAACCGGCCCCCACGCCGAAGTCCCAGGCGTCGGCCTCGCCGGGCACGTTGGCGCCGCGCGGGCTGGTGTCGGGCATCAGCAGCGCGATGCCGTGCTCGGCCGCGAAGCGCTGCGCGCCGGCCTTGATCGCGAAGGTCTCTTCATTGCAGGTGAGGCCGGCCAGGTAGGTCAGCACCGGCACCCTGCCCTGCGCGGCCTGCGGCGGCAGGTAGACGCCGAAGCGCATCGGCAGGCCGATAGCGCTGGAGTCATGCCGGTAGAAGCGCTGCTCGCCGCCGAAGCAGCCATGCGCGCTGAGGAGTTCGGGGGCGGCCATGGTCAATAGACGACGACGGAACGGATGGACTCGCCGCGCTTCATCAGGTCGAAGCCTTCGTTGATCTGCTCCAGCGTCAGGTGGTGCGTGATCAGGTCGTCGATGTTGATCTTGCCGTCCATGTACCAGTCGACGATTTTCGGCACGTCGGTGCGGCCACGGGCGCCGCCGAAGGCCGAGCCTTCCCACTTGCGGCCGGTGACGAGCTGAAACGGCCGCGTGCTGATCTCGGCACCGGCTTCCGCCACGCCGATGATGATGCTGCGGCCCCAGCCCTTGTGCGTGCACTCCAGCGCCTGGCGCATCAGCTTGGTGTTGCCGACGCATTCGAAGCTGTAGTCGGCGCCGCCGTCGGTGATCTGCACGATCGCGTCGACGACGTTCTCGGTGTCTTTCGGGTTGATGAAGTGCGTCATGCCGAACTTGCGGGCCATGGCCTCGCGCTCGGGGTTCAGGTCGACGCCGATGATCTTGTCGGCACCCACCATCTTCGCGCCCTGGATCACGTTGAGGCCGATGCCGCCGAGGCCGAACACCACCACGTTGGCGCCCGCTTCCACCTTGGCGGTGAACAGCACCGCGCCGAGGCCAGTGGTGACGCCGCAGCCGATGTAGCAGATCTTGTCGAAGGGCGCGTCGGCGCGCACCTTGGCCAGCGCGATCTCGGGCACCACGATGTAGTTGCTGAAGGTGCTGGTGCCCATGTAGTGCAGGATGGGCTGGCCGTCGATCGAGAAGCGGCTGGTCGCGTCCGGCATCAGGCCCCTGCCCTGCGTGCCGCGTATCTGCTGGCACAGGTTGGTCTTGCGCGACAGGCAGAACTTGCACTGGCGGCATTCGGGCGTGTAGAGCGGGATGACGTGGTCGTCCTTGCGCAGCGAGGTCACGCCGGGGCCCACGTCGACCACGACGCCCGCGCCTTCGTGGCCGAGGATCGCAGGGAACAGGCCTTCGGGGTCGGCGCCCGACAGCGTGTAGTAGTCGGTGTGGCAGATGCCGGTGGCCTTGACCTCGACCAGCACTTCGCCGGCGCGCGGGCCGTCGAGCGTCACCTCTTCGATGGTGAGCGGGGATCCGGCCTTCCAGGCCACGGCGGCTTTGGTCTTCATGGGCGATGCTTCGAGGAAGAGAAAAAAGAGGTTCGGCGATCAGCCGCGCGGCCTGGCCACCGCGGCTTCGAGCGCATCGGTGAAGCGCTGGGCCACGGCGTAGCCGGTCTGCTGCGTGATTTCCTGGAAGCCGGTCGGGCTGGTGACGTTGATCTCCGTCACGCAGTCGCCGATCACGTCCAGGCCGATGAAGAGCAGGCCCCGCGGCGCCAGCACGGCGCCGATGGCGCGGGCGATGTCGCGGTCGGTATCGGACAGCGGCTGGGCCACGCCCTTGCCGCCCACGGCCATGTTGCCGCGGATCTCGCTGCCCTGCGGGATGCGGGCAAGGGTGTGCGGGATGGGTTCGCCGTCGATCAGGATGATGCGCTTGTCGCCCTGCACGATCTCGGGCAGGTACTTCTGCACCATCACCGTGGTGCGGCCGTGCTGGTTGAGCGTCTCGGTGATGCTGCCGAGGTTCAGCCCGTCGGGGCCGACGCGGAAGATGCCCATGCCGCCCATGCCGTCGAGCGGCTTCAGGATGATGTCCTGGTGCTCGGCGTGGAAGTCGCGGATCGCGGCTGCATCGCGCGTCACCAGCGTGGGGCCGATGAACTGCGGGAACTCGAGGATCGCCAGCTTCTCGGGGTGGTCGCGCAGCGCACGCGGGCTGTTGAGCACACGCGCGCCTTCGCGCTCGGCTTGTTCGAGCAGGTGCGTGGCGTAGAAGTACTCGCTGTCGAAGGGCGGGTCCTTGCGCATCAGCACGGCGCTGGCGTCGGCCAGCACCAGGTCGCGCGTTGCCTCGACGGTGAACCAGTCGTCCGCATCACCGGTGAGCGACACCCGGCGTGCGCCCCGCGCCGTCACGCGCGCGCCGCGCTGCCAGGCCAGCTGGCGCTGCTCGCAGGCCCACAGCACATGGCCGCGCGCGGCAGCCTCGCGCATCATCGCGAAGGTGGTGTCCTTGTAGGTCTTGAAGACCTCGAGCGGGTCGGCGACGAAGAGCAGTTCCATGGGGCTGGCGGCCGCAAAAAACGAGCCTGTCAACGAAGGGGGCGCCAGTGTTGCACAGCCAGCGCCAGCGCGCCGGCGACCACGCCCCAGAACGCCGAGGCCACGCCCCACAGGCTGACCCCGCTGGCCGTCACCAGGAAGGTGATCAGCGCCGCCTCGCGGCTCTTGTCGTCCTTCATCGCGGTGGAGAGCCCGCCGCCGATGGTGCCCAGCAGCGCGAAGCCGGCCACGGCCAGCACCATCTCCTTCGGGAACGCGGCGATCAGCCCGACCACCGCGCCGCCGAGCAGGCCGATGGCGATGTAGAACACGCCGGCCATCACGGCCGCGGTGTAGCGGCGCGCCGGGTCTTCGTGCGCCTCGCGGCCCATGCAGATGGCCGCGGTGATGGCCGCCAGGTTGAGCGCATAGCCGCCGAAGGGCGCGAGCAGCAGTGTCGCGATGCCGGTGGTGGCGATCACCGGCGACACCGGCGTGTCGTAGCCCGCCGCACGCTGCGCCGCCACGCCGGGCAGGTTCTGCGATGCCATCGTGACGACGAAGAGCGGCAGCGCCACGCCGATCAGCGCATGTACCGAGAAGGTGGGCATCGTGAAGACCGGCGCGGCCAGCGTCCACGACACGCCGCCCAGGTGCAGCTGGCCGCGCAGGCCGGCGAGCACGAGGCCCGTCGCAAGCACGCCGGGCACCGCGTAGCGCGGCCACAGGCGCCGGCCCGCCAGGTAGGCGAGCAGCATCGCGAACACGAGCGAGAACTCGGTGCGCAGCGACAGGAACGCATCGAACGCGAAGCGCGCCAGCACACCGGCGAGCAGCGCGGCGGCCAGCGCCTGCGGGATGCGGTCCATCACCCGGCGGAACCAGCCGGTGACGCCGGCCAGCGTGATCAGCAGCGCGCAGGCGATGAAGGCCCCGATCGCCTCGCTCATCGGCAGCCCGACGCCGGCCGTGACCAGCAGCGCCGCCCCGGGGGTCGACCAGGCCGTGAGCACCGGCACCCGGTACCACAGCGACAGCCCCGCGCTGGTGAGGCCCATGCCCAGCCCCAGCGCCCACATCCACGAGGCGAGCTGCGCCGGCGTGGCGCCCAGGCTCGCCGCGGCCTGGAACACGATGACCACCGAGCTGGTGAAGCCCACCAGCACCGCCACGAAGCCCGCCACCGCCGCCGACAGCGAAAGATCTCTCAGAAAACGCACCCTGTCTCCTTGTCTTGCGCCAGCAGACACCGTGGACCCGGCTCCGCCGGTCCACTGGTGTGGCCCCCTCGGGGGGCGCGCGAAGCGCGTAGGGGGGGTCTTATATCTCTACCTTGGAGCCCAGCTCGACGATGCGATTGGCCGGCAGGTGCAGGAAGTCGGCTGCCGCCCCGGCATTGCGGTGCAGGTTGGCGAAGAGCTTCTCCCGCCACAGCACCATGCCCTGGCCCAGGCTGGGCACGATGATGTCGCGGCTGAGGAAATAGCTGGTCTCCATGTCGTCGAGCGGCACGCCGCGGCCGGCCAGCAGCTTCAGCGCCTCGGGCACGTCGGGGTCGTTTTTGAAGCCGAAGTGCACCAGCACCGACCAGCAGTCGCGGCCCAGCGGCGTGAGTTCCACGCGCTTGCCGAAGCCGATCCACGGCACCTCGTGGGTCTGCACCGAGACGAACAGGTTGTACTCGTGCAGCACCTTGTTGTGCTTCAGGTTGTGCATCAGCGCGTTGGGCACGATGGTGGGATCGGCGCTGAGGAACACCGCCGTGCCGGGCACGCGCGTGGGCGGGCTGATGAAGACCGCGTCGAGGAAACTCTTCAGGTCGATCGCCTCGTCGCGCAGCCGCTCGGCCACGAGCTGGCGGCCGCGCATCCACGTGGTCATCAACGTGAACATGCCCAGGCCGATGACGATCGGGAACCAGCCGCCGGCCAGCAGCTTCAGCATGTTGGACGCGAAGAACACCACGTCGACCAGGAAGAAGAAGCCGGTGGCCAGGATGCACAGCGGCAGCGGGTAGCGCCAGCCGTAGCGGATCACGAAGAAGGTCATCACCGTGGTGATCGTCATGTCCAGCGTGACCGCGATGCCGTAGGCGTTGGCCAGCTTCGACGAAGTGCCGAACAGGCCGACGGCCAGCACGATCAGCACGTACAGGCTCCAGTTGACGAAGGGGACGTAGATCTGCCCGGTGTCGCGCACCGAGGTGTGCTTGATGTGCATGCGCGGCAGCAGGCCCATCTGGATGGCCTGGCGCGTCACCGAGAAGGCCGCGGTGATCAGCGCCTGCGAGGCGATGACGGTGGCGCAGGTGGCCAGCAGCACCAGCGGCAGCGCGGCCCACTTCGGCGCGAGCAGGAAGAAGGGGTTGGCCGCCGCGGCGGGGTCCTGCAGCAGCAGCGCACCCTGGCCGAAGTAGTTCACCACCAGGGCCGGCATCACGCCGGCGTACCAGGCGATGCGGATCGGCTGCTTGCCGAAGTGGCCGAGGTCGGCGTAGAGGGCCTCGCCGCCGGTGATGCACAGCACCACCGCCCCCAGCGCGATGAAGGCGGTCAACGGGTTGTCGTGGATGAACGACATCGCGTACAGAGGATTCAGCGCCAGCAGGACGTGGGGGTCTTCCACGACCCTGGGCAGGCCCAGTGCCACGAGCACGACGAACCACAGCAGCATGATGGGCCCGAAGAACCTGCCTATGCCCCCGGTGCCGAAGCGCTGCACGGCAAAGAGCGCGGTGATCAGCACCAGGGTGACCGGCACGATCACCGGATGCAGCGCCGGCGCCGCGACCTCCAGGCCCTCGACCGCCGAGAGCACCGAGATCGCTGGCGTGATGACGCCGTCGCCGTAGAACACCGCGGTGCCGAACATGCCCACCAGCATCAGCGTGTGGCGCAGCGCAGGCCGCTCCCTCACCGCCGTGGTGGCCAGCGCGAGCATCGCGATCAGCCCGCCTTCGCCGTTGTTGTCGGCGCGCAGGATCAGCAGCACGTACTTGACCGAGACCACGGTGGTCATGGTCCAGAAGATCAGCGACAGGACGCCCAGCACGTTGTCGTGCGTCACCGGCACATGGCCGTGGCGGAAGACTTCCTTCAGGGCATACAGCGGGCTGGTGCCGATGTCGCCGTAGACGATGCCGAGCGCGGCGAGTGTCAGGGCGGCCAGGGCGGCCGGTGAACGGTTGGCGTTGGAAGAACCCACGAAGCGGCACCCCACCGGCGGGGGTCGGTCATCGAAAGCAGGCTATTGTGCGCGCGGCGCGGCGGCGCGGCGGCGTGCGCGGCACGGCGCCTCATTCGTAGACTTCGGCGTCCGGGTCGGTCGCTTCCAGCTCGTAGCTGGCGGCCAGCATCGCGAGGCGGCCGATCACGCCGTACATGTAGAAGCGGTTCGGCGCGCTGGCGCCCGGCTTGGCGCCCGGCCGCGGCAGCTGGTTCGATTCGGCGAAGGCCAGCGGCACGAAGGACGCGCCGGGCGCGTTGAGGTTCTCGTCCGTCCCCCGCTCGGCATGCACGCGGTAGAAGCCGCCGACGACGTAGCGGTCGATCATGTAGACCACCGGCTCCGCCACCGCGTCGTTCATGCGCTCGTAGGTGGGCACGCCTTCCTGGATGATCACCTGGCTGACCTGCTGGCCGTCCTTGACCACGCTCATCTTGTTGCGCGTGCGGCGGCTCGGGTCGGCCAGTTCCTTGGCGTCGCGGACCATCATGATGCCCATGCCGTAGGTGCCGTTGTCGGCCTTGACCACGACGAACGGCTTCTCGTTGATGCCGTACTCCTTGTACTTGCGGCGCACCTTCGTGAGCAGCGCATCGGCCTGCGTCTGCACGCATTCCAGGCCCTCGCCCTCGCTGAAGTCGACCTGCCCGCACTGCGCGAACATCGGGTTGATCAGCCATGGGTCCATGCCGAGCAGCTTGGAGAACTTCTTGGCCACTTCCTCGTAGCTCTGGAAGTGGTTGGACTTGCGGCGGACCGCCCAGCCGGCATGCAGCGGGGGCAGCAGGTACTGCTCGTGCAGCCCTTCCAGCACCGACGGCAGCCCGGCGGAGAGGTCGTTGTTGAGCAACACGGTGCACGGGTCGAAGTCCTTCAACCCCAGCCGGCCCCGGTGGCGCTGCAGCGGCTCGACCACCAGCTCGCTGCCGTCGGGCAGCGCCATCGTCACCGGCTCGGTGATGCTCTCGTCGAGCGTGCCCAGCCGCACATTCAGCCCGGCCTGGTGGAAGATCTGCTTGAGCCGCTGGACGTTGGCCAGGTAGAAGGTGTTGCGGGTGTGCGCCTCCGGCACCAGCAGCAGGTTCTTGGCCTCGGGGCAGATCTTCTCGATCGCCGCCATGGCCGCCTGCACCGCCAGCGGCAGCATCTCGTTGGTCAGGTTGTTCCAGCCGCCGGGGAACAGGTTGGTGTCGACCGGCGCCAGCTTGAAGCCGGCGTTGCGCAGGTCGACGGAGCTGTAGAACGGCGGCGTGTGCTCCATCCACTCGAGCCGGAACCAGCGCTCGATCGCCGGCATCGATTCGAGGATGCGCTGTTCGAGTTCGTTGATCGGCCCGGTGAGGGCGGTGATGAGGTGCGGAACCATGCTGAGCGCCCGTCAAGGGAGGGATGGACCCATTCTAGGAGTGCATCAACTGGGGCCGGCACCGGCATTCGCCAAGAGGATGAAACGCCGCCGCACAAAAAAAGGGGCCGCCCGAAGGCGGCCCAATCGCTCTGTCGATCTGTACTTGGCTGCAGGCGCTTACTTGCTGTACGCCGTTTCGCCGTGCGAGGTGATGTCGAGGCCCTCGCGTTCGTCTTCTTCCGAGGGGCGCAGGCCGACCACCAGGTCCGCGATCTTGTAGGCGATGAACGCCACGATGGCCGACCAGATGATCGTGACGCCGACGCCCTTGAACTGGATGACGAGTTGCGCACCGATGGAGTACGCGTCGTCCTTGACGCCGCCCATGCCCGGGGCGGCGAAGACCGCCGTCAGCAGCGCGCCGACGATGCCGCCCACGCCATGGACGCCGAACACGTCGAACGAGTCGTCCGCGCCCAGCATGCGCTTCAGGCCGCCCACGCCCCACAGGCACACCACGCCGGCGATCAGGCCGAGCAGGATGGAGCCCATCGGGCCGACGAAGCCGGCCGCCGGGGTGATGGCGACCAGGCCGCCGACCGCGCCCGACGCCGCACCCAGCATCGAGGCCTTGCCCTTGTGCAGCGCTTCGCCCGCGCTCCAGGACAGGGTGGCCGCGCCGGTGGCGAGGATGGTGTTGATGAAGGCCAGGCCGGCGGCGCCGTTGGCACTCAGCGCCGAGCCGGCGTTGAAGCCGAACCAGCCCACCCACAGCAGCGAGGCGCCGACCATCGTCAGCGTCAGCGAGTGCGGCGTGAACGCCTCCTTGCCGAAGCCGATGCGCTTGCCGATCACGTAGGCGCCCACCAGGCCGGCGATACCGGCGTTGATGTGGACCACCGTGCCGCCCGCGAAGTCGAGCGCGCCGTCCTTGAACAGCCAGCCGTCGGCCGCCCACACCATGTGCGCGATCGGCAGGTAGCTGAAGGTGAACCAGATCACCGTGAACAGCAGCACCGCGGAGAACTTGATGCGTTCGGCGTAGGAGCCGACGATCAGCGCGCAGGTGATGGCCGCGAAGGTGGACTGGAACGCGACGAAGACGTACTCGGGGATGGTGCCCGACAGCGTCTCCGGCGTGATGCCCTTCAGGAACAGCTTGTCGAAGGTGCCGATGAACGAGCCGCCGCCGGCGAATGCCAGGCTGTAGCCGTAGATGGCCCACAGCACGGTGATCAGCGAGAAGATCACGAACACCTGGATCAGCACGGACAGCATGTTCTTCGAGCGGGCGAGGCCGCCGTAGAACAGAGCGAGGCCCGGGATCGTCATCAGGATCACGAGCAAGGTGGACGTCAGCATCCAGGCGGTGTCGCCGGTGCTGAGGGTGGGCGCCGGGGCTTCGGCGGCCGAGGCGGCCTCCGCCGGGGCGGGCGCGGCGTCAGCCGGTGCAGCCGCCGGCTCGGATGCGGCCGCCTCCGTGGCCACGGGGTCCGAGGCGGGCTGCTGCGCCACGGCCATCCCTCCGATGCC
The DNA here is from genome assembly GCF_036621135.1 of Aquincola agrisoli. Classification (NCBI taxonomy): domain Bacteria; kingdom Pseudomonadati; phylum Pseudomonadota; class Betaproteobacteria; order Burkholderiales; family Sphaerotilaceae; genus Aquincola; species Aquincola agrisoli. The sequence goes on along the minus strand of NZ_JAZIBG010000054.1, from coordinate 88,889 downwards.
CAGGAGCGACAAGCCCAGGGCCAACGAAACAATCAGTTTTTTCATGGGTCTTTCTCTTGTTGGGCGTCAGAGGGCGTCCTTGCCGGTCTCGCCGGTCCGGATGCGCACCACCTGCTCGAGCGGCGAAACGAAGATCTTCCCGTCGCCGATCTTTCCGGTGCGGGCCGAAGCCTCGATGGCCTCGATCACGCGGTCGACGATCGCGTCGTCGACGGCCGCCTCGATCTTCACCTTGGGCAGGAAGTCGACGACGTACTCCGCGCCGCGGTAAAGCTCGGTGTGGCCCTTCTGGCGGCCGAAGCCCTTGACCTCGGTCACCGTGATGCCCTGAACGCCGATGCCGCTCAGGGCCTCACGCACTTCGTCGAGCTTGAACGGCTTGACGATGGCGGTCACCATCTTCATGGTTGCTTTCTCCCGTTATCAAAAGGTGTGCTTGACGCCGACGAAGGCGCCGGTCGCGCAGAACAAGTCGCCGCAGACCGGCGATGCATGACGGGATACTTTTTGCAGCTTTTGTGCCAACGAACGCGATCGACAACCCCGCCCCAGCGCGGGGCACCGCACCGTCCGCCGCACCGACAAGGGCGGAAGACTGCACCATGGCGGTGAAATCTCGATCGATGCACCTGGATGGTGCCATCGGTGGGCCTCGAGTGGGTCCATCGGCGTGCCGACAATGCTTTGTCGCAGTCCGGACACCTCATCGACACCATCCTTGAAGGAGAACCGTCATGACGCTGGCGGTGATTGCGAGCCGCGCGCTCGACGGGCTCGACGCCCCGGCCGTGCGCGTGGAAGTGCACCTGGCCAACGGACTGCCCAGCTTCACGCTGGTCGGGCTGGCCGACACGGAAGTGAAGGAAGCGCGCGAGCGGGTGCGCGCGGCGCTGGCGCACAGCGGGCTGGGGTTCCCGCACAACAAGCGCATCACCGTCAACCTTGCGCCCGCCGACCTGCCGAAGGAGTCGGGCCGGTTCGACCTGCCGATCGCGCTCGGCATCCTCGCCGCCAACGAGCAGATCGACGCCGGCCGGCTGGAACGCCACGAGTTCGCCGGAGAGCTGTCGCTGGCCGGTGAGCTGCGCCCGATCCGTGGCGCGCTGGCGCTGGCCTTTGCCGTGCGGCGCGCGGGCAGCGGCCGCAGCCTCGTGTTGCCGGCCGAAAGCGCCGCGCAGGCCGCGTTGGTCGACGACGTGGTGGTCTGCGGCGCCCGCCACCTGCTCGACGTGGTCGCCGCGCTGCAGCCGGGCGACGGTGCCGAGCCCTTGCCGCGCACGGCACCGCCCGTCCTCCTGGCCAGCGCGGACGGCCCCGACCTGCGCGACGTGCGCGGCCAGGCTGCCGTCAAGCGGGTGCTCGAGATCGCCGCGGCCGGAGGCCACAGCCTGTTGATGGTCGGCGCGCCCGGCACCGGCAAGTCGATGCTGGCGCAGCGCCTGCCCGGCCTGCTGCCGCCGATGGGAGAGGACGAGGCGCTGGCCAGCGCGGCCATCGCCAGCCTCGCGAGCAAGGGCTTCGACCTCGCGCAGTGGCGCGTCCGGCCGGTGCGCGCCCCGCACCACTCCGCCAGTGCCGCCGCGCTGGTGGGCGGCGGATCGCCGCCCCGGCCGGGCGAGATCTCGCTCGCGCACGGGGGCGTGCTCTTCCTCGACGAACTGCCTGAATTCCCGCGCAGCGCACTGGAGGCGCTGCGCGAGCCGCTGGAGACCGGGCGGGTGACGCTGTCCCGCGCCGCGCGGCAGGCGACCTACCCGGCGCGCTTCCAGCTCGTCGCCGCGATGAACCCCTGCCCCTGCGGCTACCTGGGCTCACCGCCCGCCGCCGGACGCAGCTGCCGCTGCACGCCCGACATGGTGCTGCGTTACCAGGGGCGGTTGTCGGGGCCGCTGCTCGACCGCATCGACCTGCAGGTGGACGTGCCGAACGTGCCGCCCGCCGAGCTGATGCAGGCGCCGCCCGGCGAATCGAGCCGCGACGTGGCGGCGCGGGTGGCCGCGGCGCGCGCACGGCAGCAGGCGCGGCAAGGGCGCGTCAATGCCGAGCTGGAGGCCGCCGACGTGCCGCTGCACTGCGTGCCCGATGCCGCGGCCGGCACGCTGCTGCAGCGCGCGGCCGAGCGCCTGGGCTGGTCCGGGCGCGGGCTGCACCGCACGCTGCGGGTGGCGCGCACGCTGGCCGACATGGAGGGCGCGGCGGCGATCGGCGTGCCGCACGTGGCCGAGGCGCTGCAATACCGCACCACGCCGCTGGTGCGCTGAGGCCGCTCAGCCCAGGAAGCCCAGGTTGCGCCGCGAGGCGTCGAAGTGGGCGAGGTTCGGGAAGACGTCGAGCAGCTGGCCGTCGGACAGGCCGAACCAGCGCCCCAGCGTCGCGCCGAGCTGCTCGACCGACACCTGGGGCAGCAGCGCGCCGTTGGCGAGCTGGTCCGGACTCGTGAAGCCGCCCTTGCCGTCCGGCAGGCCGAACTGCGGGAAGCTGCCGTAGACGTTGCGCCCACGCACCGCGCCGCCCATCACCAGGTGGTGGGCGCCCCAGCCGTGGTCGGTGCCGTCGCCGTTGCTGGTGAAGGTGCGGCCGAAATCCGACGCGGTGAAGGCCGTCACGCTCTCGCGCAGGCCCATCGCGCCGAGCACGCCGTCGAAGTACGCCAGCGCGTGCGACAGGCGCGCCATCAGGTCGGCGTGCAGCCGGTTCTGGGCGTCATGGGTGTCGAAGCCGCCCAGGTTGACGAAGAACACCTGCCGCCGCGCACCGAGCGCCGTGCGCGCGCCGATCATGCGCGCGACGATCTGCAGCTGCTGCGCGAGCGGGTTCAGCGCGCGCGTGCCGCCCACCGTGTCGTACTGCAGCAGCGAATGGCTGGCGCTGGCCGTGGCGCCCGCCACGTCGTAGGGCGCCTGGTCCGCCCGCGGCAGCGATGCCGACACCAGCTGCTCGGCATCGATTGACCGGCCGGTGATCGCGGCCTGGTCGAGCGCCAGCAGATCGGCGCTGCGCGCGGTGCGCATCACGCTGCGCATGCGCTCCATCGCCACCGCCGAGCCGAACAGGGTGGTCGCGCCCTGGCCGCCGATGCGCATCGCACCGCTGGTCGACACCTGGTACTGCAGCACGCTGCGCCCCGCCAGCCACACCGCGTTGCCGGCCGCAGAGATCGACGTGAAGGTCGCGTTGCCGTTGCCGGACACCAGCAGGTCGCCCATGCGCCCGCCCCAGCCGGCCGTGCTGCCTTCGGGCGACAGCGTCTGCCAGGTGGACTGCTGGTCGTTGTGCGAGAAGAGGCTCGCCGGCCGCGGGAAGGCCAGGTTGCCGTAGTCGGCCTTGGTCATCGGCCGCACGAGCGGCCCGACGTTGGCCAGCACGCCCAGCCGGCCGGCGGCGAACAGGTCGCGGGCGCCGCCCATCAGCGGGTGCAGCGCGAAGCTGCGGCCCTGAGGGTCGGCCGGCTCGATCGGCAGCACGCCGCCGAGGCGGTCCGGCGAGCCCACGGCCGCGCTGGCCGATGCCGCCACGCCCGGCGCGCGCAGCGCGATCGGGTCGGGCGCCTGGTTGCGCACCGAGGTGTAGGCCGACCACGAGGCGGTGTCCGTCGGCAGCACCATGTTGAAGCTGTCGTTGCCGCCGCTGAGGAAGATGCACACCAGCGCCTTGTAGTCGCCGGCCGACTGTGCGCTGGCGGTGCCGAGCGCGGCCAGGTTCAGCGCCAGCGGCGTGGCGGCGGCCCCCAGGGAGGACAGGGCGGCGGCACGTTGGAGGAAGGCGCGTCGCGCGCCGTCGAAGGGTTTGCTCATCACTTCTGCACCAGGAATTCGGGGGACACCAGCACGAGGAACACTGCGATCAGCGTGCGATTGCGGCGCGCATTGGCGACCTGCGTGGCGTTGCTGCCGTCGGCACGCGCCGCGGGCAGCGACACCGACTGCACGGCCGTCAGCAGTTCGCCGCGCAGCGCGCCGGACGCCGGCGTGCCCAGCAGCCGCGTGGTCACCTGGTCGATCAGCTGCTCGGGCCGGTCGGCCAGCGCGTCCTCGGCGCTGAAATCGAGTTGCACGTCGCGGCGTGCGGCCTTCCAGTCGATCCCGTTCATGCCGAACCCGGACTGCACGCCGGTGCGCATGTAGTTGGCATAGCCGGCCACCGACGATTCGTGGGTGATCTGAAGTTCCGGCACCGTGAGCCCCGCGGCGCCCGACTGCGCGCCCGGCGCCACATAGCCCGGCCGGTAGAAGTTGAAGACCGACGAGGCGCGCAGCGGCGTCTGGCCCAGCGAGGACGCGGGATCGTCGGTGCTGCCGACGAGCCAGAGGCCGGTGTCTGAGCGCGCACCGAAGGCACGCAGCACGGCCGTCAACCGCAGCACCGGCTCGCGCAGCTTGCCGAAGGCCGGGTCGCGCGACGCCTCGGCGCCCCGGGCCTCCGGATCGAGCAGCACGGCCCGGACCAGGGCCTTCAGGTCGCCCCCGCCCTGGCTGAACGCCTGCGCCACGCGCGCCACGTAGGCCGGACTGGGGTGGCTGGTCACCAGCCGCTGGATCATCTGCCGGCCGATGAAGGGGCCGACGTTCGGGTGGGCCGCCAAGGTGTCGAGCGCCGCCTTCAGGCTGGCCGCCGGCTGGGCGGTGCCTTGCGCCGCCACGACGGTGCCCAGGAAACGCTTCTCGGACTGGGAGTGGAATTGCGGATAGCCCTGCATCGGCTTCCAGTAGCGGTCCGGATCGGTCGCGCCGCTGGCCGCCCAGAAGCGGTTGCTGCTGGTGTCGGCACCCGCCCAGCTCCAGCCGGTGAACACCTTGGCGAGGCCCTCGATGTCTTCGCGGGTGTAGGCGAGCAGCGGTGCGCCGCTGCCGTCGGTGCGGCGGCTGCCGTCGGGATGGAGCTGGTACAGCCCGAGCGAGAAGAGCTGCATCACCTCGCGGGCGAAGTTCTCGTCAGGCACGCGGCCTCGGGCGACGTCCTCCTTCTGGTTGCGCAGGTGCGAGAGGTAGATGCCCATCGCCGGATGCAGCGCCACGCCCTCGAGCAGCTGGCGGTAGCGGCCGAACGCGTTGGCGGTCAGCATGTCGAGGTAACCCGCCGCCGACTGCGGCTTGTCGCCCACGCCGTCGCTCACCATCGAGACGACGAAGATCTGCGACAGCGCGAACGCCACGCGCATGCGCAACTGCGCGTCGCCGGTCACCGCCTGGCGGTAGAAGGAATCCAGCACGTCGCGCTGGTGGGCAACCTTGGTCGCGTCCACGGCCTGCAGGGCGGCATGGGCCGCATCCCAGGATGCGCGGTGCGACACCGCCTGGCGGTTGAACTGGTCGTCGAGCCAGGCTTCGTAGCCCATCGCCACCACCCGGTCGATCTCGGCCGGGGTCGCACCAAAAGTGGCCTGCGTGAGAAAGCGCGCAGCCTCGGCACGCGTGGGCACCGGGGAGGCCACGGGCTCCACCACCGGCGGCGGCGTCGTGACGACGCCGCTTCCGGCGCCGGGTTCGGCCTCGGGCAGGCCGCCCGTGCCGACATCCGTCCCGCCCCCCGCGACGGGTGGAATGAGCGTGCCGCCACCGGCAGGCGCGGCCGCATCCTCGCCTCCGCCACCGCCACCGCCGCAGCCGGCCATCGCCGCCGCCAGCAGGCCGACGCCCAACCAATGCACCCACCGCCCAGCGCGTATGGGTCGCCCCGGGCGAACGCCCGCATCCGATCCATTGTTCACAACGACCCCTGTGCAAGCCCCGTTGGCCTGCTTTCATCAGGGATCTATCGGCCTGCGCACGTGCCGCCCAAGGGCGGCCGATCGCTCGAGCAAACCGGCAAGCGCAGCACCTGCAACAGCGCAGGGGTCCGCGCCCGGCCGGCGCGGCCGGGGTCAGGCGCCCTGGTCGCTCGCGGGGGCGCTGCGCAGCACGCCGTTCTCGACAGTCACCCGCGCGCCGGGCGTGGGCTGGGTCCGCTGCGTGACGGTGCGCAGGGTGCCGTCGTCCATCCGCACGCGCACCTCGTACCAGGTCTCGCTGCGCACGCGCTTCTCGACCTCGTGGCCGGCCAGGCCGCCGCCCACCGCGCCCAGCACAGTCATCGCCTTGCGGCCGTTGCCGCCGCCGATCTGGTTGCCCACCACGGCGCCCAGGACACCGCCGGCCACGGCGCCGACGCCGTTGGCGTCGCCCTTGCGCTCGACGCTGCGCACGCCCTCGATGACGCCGCACTGCTGGCAGATGGCGACCCGTTGCGTGCGCAGCGGCTCGCGCGGGCTCGGTGCTGCGGCGGCCACCGGCGGCGGGGCGTCTGCGGCTGGTGCCTGTTGTGACCGCACGGGCGCGGGCTTCGTCGCCGGGACTTGCACATGCCCCGGCTGCGCCTGCGCGCCCTGCACCGGCGCCAACGCGGCCACCGCCGCCGGCGGCGTGTCAGCCGACGCGGACGGCTCGGCCCCGCCCCGCAAGGCCCAACCCGCGCCCCCGGCCACGGCGGCCACCAGCACCGCACCCGCGACCAGGCCCACCACGCGGTGGTCCTGCGAGCGGCGCAGCGGCGAGCCCGGGTTCGCCGGGGTGGGCAGGATGTCGTTCGGCATGTTCTTACTCCTTGATGACCAGGGTTTCACAGCATTGAACGCGCGTGGACGCATTTGGTTGTTCCGGACAATGCATCAGTCGTCACCCGCTGTAACGACACCCCGCAAGCAAGCGGGGCATTACCCCAGCAGCGGCGCGAGCGCACGCCGTGCCTGCGCCTCGTCCAGCGCATTGCGTGCCTGCCAGTCGGCCAGCTGGTCGTCGCCGATCTTGCCGACGTTGAAGTAGACGGCCTCGGGGTGCGCCAGGTAGAAGCCGCTCACGCTCGCCGCCGGCGTCATCGCGAGGCTTTCCGTGAGCCCCATGCCCACGTCCCCGGCATCCAGCACGCGGAACATGTCGCGCTTGGGCAGGTGGTCGGGGCAGGCCGGGTAGCCCGGGGCCGGGCGGATGCCGCGGTACTTCTCGGCGATCAGCTCCTCATTGCTCAAGGCCTCGCCGGCCGCGTAGCCCCAGAAGTCGGTGCGCACGCGCTGGTGCAGGCGCTCGGCGAAGGCCTCGGCGAAGCGGTCCGCCAGCGCCTTCAGCATGATGGCCGAGTAGTCGTCGTGGTCGTCGAGGAACTGCTTCTCCTTCTTCTCGACGCCCTGCGCGCTCACCGCGAACAGGCCCACGTAGTCGGCCTTCGTGCCCTTGGGCGCGACGAAGTCGGCCAGGCAGCGGTTGGGACGTTTCACGCCGTCGACCACTGGCCGCACGCTCTGCATGCGCAGGCCGCGCCAGGTCATCAGCACCTCGGTGCGCGATTCGCCGGCGTAGATCTCGATGTCGTCGTCACCTACCGTGTTGGCCGGGTACAGGCCGATGACCCCATGGCACTGCAGCCAGCGACCTTCGATGAGCCGCTGCAGCATGCGCTTGCCGTCGCTGAACACCCGGGTGGCGGAGTCGCCAACGACCTCGTCGCGCAGGATCTCGGGGAAGCGCCCGGCCAGGTCCCAGGTCTGGAAGAACGGCGTCCAGTCGATGCACTGCGCCAGTTCGGCCAAGTCGTAGTTGCGGAACACGCGCCGGCCCAGCACCTTGGGCTTCACCGGCTCGAACGAGCTCCAGTCGATCGGCGTCTTGTTGGCGCGCGCCTCGGCCAGCGTGACGAGCGGCGTCGCTTTCTTGTTGGCGTGCTGCTCGCGCACCTTGGCGTAGTCGGCCGTCACCTCGTCGATGAAGCGCGCGGCGCGCTCGTCGGACAGCAGTTCGGTGCACACGCCCACGCTGCGCGAGGCATCGGGCACGTAGACCACCGGCCCTTCGTAGTGCGGCGCGATCTTCACCGCGGTGTGCACGCGGCTCGTGGTGGCGCCGCCGATCAGCAGCGGCACCCGCTTCGCGCGGAACCAGTCGTCGCGCTGCATCTCGGCCGCGACGTACTGCATCTCCTCCAGGCTCGGCGTGATGAGGCCGGACAGGCCGATGATGTCGGCGCCCTCCTCGCGCGCCTTGGCGAGGATCTCCTGGCAGGGCACCATCACGCCCATGTTCACCACTTCGTAGTTGTTGCACTGGAGCACGACGGTGACGATGTTCTTGCCGATGTCGTGCACGTCACCCTTCACGGTGGCGATGACGATCTTGCCCTTGGGCTTGGCATCGCCGCCGGCCTCGACGAGCAGGCGCTTCTCTTCCTCGATGTAGGGCAGCAGGTGGGCCACGGCCTGCTTCATCACACGCGCGCTCTTCACCACCTGCGGCAGGAACATCTTGCCGGCGCCGAACAGGTCGCCCACCACGTTCATGCCGGCCATCAGCGGCCCTTCGATCACGTGCAGCGGGCGGCCGCCGTCGGCGCGGATCTGCTGCCACACCTCCTCGGTGTCCTCGGTGATGAACTCGGTGATGCCGTGCACCAGCGCGTGCGACAGGCGCTCGGCCACCGGCAGCGCGCGCCACGCGAGGCGGGCGCTGTCGTCCTTGGCGGCGCCCTTGGCGCTCTCGGCGATCTCGACCAGGCGCTCGCCGGCGTCAGGCCGTCGGTTGAGCACCACGTCTTCCACGCGCTCGCGCAGCACCGGATCCAGGTCGTCGTACACGCCCACCATGCCGGCGTTGACGATGCCCATGTCCATGCCCGCCTGGATGGCGTGGTACAGGAACACGGTGTGGATCGCCTCGCGCACCGGGTCGTTGCCGCGGAAGCTGAAGCTCACGTTGCTGACGCCGCCCGACACCTTGGCGCCCGGCAGGTTCTGCTTGATCCAGCGCGTGGCGTTGATGAAGTCGACCGCGTAGTTGTCGTGCTCCTCGATGCCGGTGGCGATCGCGAAGATGTTGGGGTCGAAGATGATGTCCTCGGGCGGGAAGCCCACTTCGTCGACCAGCATGCGGTAGGCGCGCTCGCAGATCTCGATCTTGCGGGCGTAGGTGTCGGCCTGGCCCTTCTCGTCGAAGGCCATCACCACGGCCGCGGCGCCGTAGCGCTTGACCAGCGTGGCCTGGCGCTTGAATTCGTCCACCCCCTCCTTCAGCGAGATCGAGTTGACGATGCCCTTGCCCTGGATGCACTGCAGCCCGGCCTCGATCACCGACCACTTCGACGAGTCGACCATGATGGGCACGCGCGCGATGTCGGGCTCGCTGGCGATGAGGTTCAGAAAGCGCACCATCGCCGCCTTGGAGTCGAGCATCGCCTCGTCCATGTTGACGTCGATCACCTGCGCGCCGTTTTCCACCTGCTGGCGCGCGACGGCCAGCGCCTGCTCGAACTGGCCGTTCAGGATCATCCTTGCGAAAGCCTTGGAGCCGGTGACGTTGGTGCGCTCGCCGATGTTGACGAACAGCGTGCCGGCGCCGATGGCGACGGGCTCCAGCCCCGACAGGCGCAGCGGCGGAGGAACGGCAGGCAAGGCTGGGGCGGCGGAGAGGGCTTCGGACATGGCGTGCGATGGTGGTGTCCGGTGCGGCGAGTCGGCTGCGGCCCACCCGCAACGTCGTCCGCGCCGGGGGAGCGTGGTTGCCGGACGGCCCCTTCGGCGGAGCCGGCGCCCGAGCCTGGCGGCTGGTGAGGCCATCGCAACGCTCCTCGGGCAGGGCACGATTTTAGCGGCGGCCGTCCGCGGCCGCCTGCACAATCGCCCGACGACACAACCTGCAACCTGGAGAAGACGTGATGCCCTGGTGGAATCGATCAACCGTGGCCACGGTGGCCCTGTTGGCCGGAGCGCTGCTGGCCGGCTGCGCCAGCCGCGTGCCGCTGGACCAGCCCACGCGGCCTGCGCCGCCGCCGCTTCAGGCCCCACCCCCGGCCCCCCCCCCGGAGCTGCTGCCGCCCCCACCGCCGCCGCCCGAGCCGCCCCCCGCGGCCACGCCGATGCCGGTGCCGCCGTCGGCCGAGACACCGCCCGCGCCGAGCGTCCCGCCGCCCCTGATGCCTGAGCCGCCGCTGGTGGTGGAACAGCGGTGGCTGCAACAGTGGTTCGAAGGCACGCCGGTGGTCATCGCGTCCCAGGGCGACGGCAGCCTGCTCGTCGAAGTCCCTGCGGAGTTCTGCTTCGACCCGGGCGCCTCCGCCGTCAAGCCGCCGCTGGCCGCGGTGCTGACGCGCGTGCGAAGCAGCCTCGAGCGCCAGCCCCGCGTGCAATTGCGCATCGAGGCGCCGGCCGAGGCGGGCGGCGTCTCGTCGCTCGCACGCGAGCGCAGCACCCGGGTGCGCGAGCACTTCTTCAGCCCCAGCATCCTGCCCACCCGGATCACCGAGCTCGATGGCCTGCCGGGCTCGCCGGTGCGGCTGGTGATGACGCCGGCATGAAGCGGCCTACCGTCCGCAACAAGGCTTACACCCCGGGGCTGGCCGGGGGCCCCCAACCAGGCTGCAATCCCGGAATGATCCCCTCTTCCTCGTTTCGCCGCCGCACCGGTGCGGCCGGCGCAGCGCTTGCCGCGCTGATGATCGCCGGCTGTGCCAGCGGCCCGCCGCAGGCGTCCCGTGCCCCGGGCTCCGAGGCCGACCGCCGCGCAGCCGCGCCCGCCGCGCTGATGGCCGAGCAGCAATGGCTGCAGCAGTGGTTCAGTGGTACGCCGGTACAGATCGTCATGGCACGCGACGGCACGCTGCGTGTCGACGTGCCCGCGGCCTTCGCCTTCGATGCCGGGCAGGCCGGCGTCAAGCCGCCGCTGGCCGCGGTGCTCGACCGCGTCGCCGAAAGCCTGCGCCGCAACGAGCTGCTCGTCGTCAGCGTCTCGGTGCCGGCGGCATCGGACGCGGCGCTGGCGAAGCGCCGGCACGACGCTGTCGCGCGCCATCTGGCGGGCCGGGGGGTGGCGGCGGCGCGCGTGGGCACGTCGCCCGCCAACGGCGCCGTGCTGGGCCTGCGCCTGGCCGTGGGCGACGCCTGAGCGGCGGCCGGCGGCGGCGCCCGGCCCTCAGGGGGCTTCGACCAGGCCGCTGAAGAGCGGATCGCGCGGGCTGCGCGGGCGGTAGGCCGACACCCGCCGCGCGATCGCGGCGATGTGGTCGGGCGTGGTGCCGCAGCACCCCCCGACGATGTTCAGGAAGCCGCTCTTCGCGAACTCCTCCATCAGCCCCCCCGTGACCTCCGGCGTCTCGTCGAAACCGGTGTCGCTCATCGGGTTGGGCAGCCCGGCATTGGGATAACACGAGATGAAGGTGTCGGCCGCGGCCTTGCCCAGCTCCTCGATGTAAGGCCGCATCAGCGCCGCGCCCAGCGCGCAGTTCAGGCCGACCGCGATGGGCTTGGCATGCCGCACCGAATGCCAGAACGCGGTGACCGTCTGGCCCGACAGGATGCGGCCCGACGCATCGGTGACCGTGCCGGAGATGATGACCGGCAGCCGCTCGCCGGTGTCCTCCATCAGCTCGTCGAGCGCGAAGATCGCGGCCTTGGCGTTGAGCGTGTCGAAGATGGTCTCGACCAGGAACACGTCGGCGCCGCCCTCGAGCAGGCCCTTGGCCTGCTCGTAGTAGGCCGCACGCAGCGCCTCGAAGCTGATGTTGCGCGCCGCCGGGTCGTTGACATCGGGGCTGATGCTGGCGGTGCGCGGCGTGGGGCCGAGCGCGCCGGCCACGTAGCGGGGCTTGTCGGGCGTGCTGGCCGCATCGCAGGCCGCGCGGGCGATGCGCGCGGCGGCCACGTTCATCTCGTAGGCGAGCCCGGCGAGGTCGTAGTCCTCCTGCGCGACCGTGGTGGCGCCGAAGGTGTTGGTCTCGATCAGGTCGGCGCCGGCGGCGAGGTACTGGTCGTGGATCTCGCGGATCACGTCGGGCCGGGTCAGCACCAGCAGGTCGTTGTTGCCCTTGAGGTCCTTGGGGTGGTCCTTCAGGCGCTCGCCGCGGAAGTCCGCCTCGGTCAGCTTGTAGCGCTGGATCATCGTGCCCATCGCGCCGTCGATGATGACGATGCGCTCGCGCAGCAGGCGCGGCAGGTCGGCGGCTCGGGTGTAGGGCTGGGGCGTGCTCATCCCGGCATTCTAGGAAGGCGGCTGATCCATCTCGACGTAGGCGGAATCTCCGAACACCAGGGCGGTCGGGCGGTTGACGCCGGCGGCCCATAGCGCCACCGACGCCGGCAGCATCGGCTTGGCGAAGAGGAAGCCCTGCAGTTCGTCGCAGCCCAGCGCGTTCAGCACGTCGCGCTGGCCCACCGTCTCGACGCCCTCGGCGACGACGTTGAGCCCCAGCGCGTGCGCGAGCTGCACGACGGCCTGCACCACTGCCCGGGCATCGGCGCTGGTCTCGAGGTCGCGCACGAAGGCGCGGTCGATCTTCAGCTGCCGGGCCTGCAACCGGCGCAGGTAGGAGAGGCTGGAGTAGCCGGTGCCGAAGTCGTCGATCGACATCTGCACGCCGATCGCCGCGAGGCGCTCGAAGGTGATCAGCGTGCTCTCCGCGTCCTCCATCGCCACCGACTCGGTGATCTCGAAGGTGAGCAGCGCGGGCTCGATGCGGTGGACCTCGATGGCCTTCAGCACACGCTCGACCAGGTCGTCCTGCCGCAGCTGGAAGACCGACAGGTTGACCGCGACACGCACGCGCAGGCCCTCGTCGAGCCATTGGCGCACCTGGCGGCAGGCCTCGTTGACGACCCAGTCGCCCAGCGCGCCGATGAGGCCGAAGCGTTCGGCCACGGGGATGAAGACGCCCGGGCTCACGATGCCGCGCTGCGGGTGGCGCCACCGCGCCAGCGCCTCCGCGCCGGTGATGGTGCTGCCGTCGCCCGAAACCTTGGGCTGGTAGTGCAGCTCCAGCTCGCCGCGCTCCAGCGCCAGCCGCAGGTCGCGGTGCAGGTCGACCTGCTCGCGCACGTCGGCGTCCATGTGGGGCTCGAAGAAGGCGTAGCTGGCGCCGCCGGCCCGCTTCGCGGCGTACATGGCGGCGTCGGCATTGGCCATCAGCTTGTCGTTGGGCGCGCTGCCGCTCTTGTGCACCGCGATGCCGATCGAGCACGAGAGGTTCACGTCGCGGTCCTGGGCGGTCACCGGCATCGACAGCGCATCGATGATGCGCTGCGCGATCTGCGCGATCGCCGCCTCGTTGGCCACGCCTTCCAGCAGCAGCACGAACTCGTCGCCGCCCACGCGCGCCACCGTGTCGCTCGCGCGCGCCTGGTCGGCAAGCCGCCGCGCCACTTCCTTCAGCACGAGGTCGCCATAGCCGTGGCCGAAGGAATCGTTGATCGGCTTGAAGCCGTCGAGGTCGACGAACAGCACCGCCAGCCGCGAGCCGTCGCGGCCCGCCCGCTCGACGGCCTGCGCCACGCGGTCGTCGAACAGCAGGCGGTTCGGCAGCCCGGTCAGCGCATCGCGGAACGCCAGCTCGTGGAGCTCGTTGTTGGCGGCCTGGAGCGACTGCGCCAGCATCTGCGCCTTGCTCTGCAGCCGCGCATCGAGCACTGAGGTAAAGAGCGTCAGCGTCAGCAGCGTCACCGCCGCCACGGAGACGATCATCCCCAGGCTGTCGCCGCGCAGCTCGGTCGTGCTGAGGCAGACGGAGCCGGCCGGGAACGCGGCCGCCGCCATGCCCGTGTAGTGCATGCCGGCGATCGCCAGGCCCATCACCAGGGCCGCGACGATCTGCCACAGGATGGCGGCCTGGGCCGTCAGGCGCCGCAGCCAGAACAAGATCACCAGCGCGACGGCGGAAGCGCCGATCGCGATGCCCGCCGAAGCGCCCACCAGCTCCCAGTCCCACCGGATGCCGGGCGCCATGTCCAGCGCGGCCATGCCGGTGTAGTGCATCGCGCAGATGCCGCCACCGATGGCCAGCGAGCCGCCGGCCAAGGCCGGCAGGGTCAGCTTGGGGCGCGTCGCGACACCCAGCGCGATCGCCGAGGCGCCCACGCCCGCCACCCACGACAGCGTCGTCAGCAGATAGCCGTACCCGACCTCGATCGGCAGCTCCAGTGCGAGCATGCCGACGAAGTGCATCGACCAGATGCCGGAGCCCATCGCCACGGACCCGCCGATCCACCAGCTCATCGCCATCAGGCGGTCGTCGGTCCGAACGCGCTTGGCGAGATCGAGCGCGACGAACGACGCCAGCGAGGCAATGAGGTAGGACAGCGCGACGACCCACGGGTCGTAACGCTGCACGAGGTCGGGCAGGTCCATCGACGTCCAGCTTTCTTGGGGTGGCTTTTTGCCACCTTCGTGAACGCGATATCGGTCGGCGCGCACCTCGGCTTGAGCCGGCCGCCCAAAGCCCCCTACGTCAGGAAGCCCATGCTGCGGCGCTGCCGCACGGCCGGCTTGGCCCGGTGTTCGCCCTCGAGCTGCGACAGGAAACCGTCGGGATCGAACACGTCGCCCAGCACGTCGGCCTGCCGCTGCACCGCGGCGAAGTCACCCGGCGTCAGCTGGTCGAGCTGCGCCAGGCGCTGGCGCTGCTCCGGCGTCGCATCGCCGCCGGCCAGCGCTTCCGCCGCGAACATGCGCAGGCGCTGCGCCAGCGTCAGCGGGTTGAAGCGGATCTTGAACGTGAAGCGCCGCAGCGCGGCCTCGTCCAGTTCGTCGAACAGGTTGGTGGTGCAGACGAAGATGCCGGCGAAGCGCTCCATGCACTGGAGCATCTCGTTGACCTCGGTCACTTCGTAGGTGCGCTCGGCGCGCTGGCGGCTGCGCAGGAAGCTGTCCGCCTCGTCGAGCAGCAGCACTGCGCCTTCCGCGGCGGCCTCGTCGAACATGCGCGACATGTTCTGCTCGGTCTCGCCGACGAACTTGCTGACGAGATCGCTGGCCTGGCGCACCATCAGCGGCCGCTGCAGCGACTGGGCGATGTGCTCGGCCAGCGCCGTCTTGCCCGTGCCGGGTGCGCCATGGAAGCACAGCGTGCCGTGGCCGCGCCGGCCCAGCGCCTCGACGACACGCGGCAGCTCGAACCGGCTCTCCACGTTCAGCAGCGACAGGTCGTAGCGCGTGACCACCTGCCGCGCGCCGCGCTGGCCGCTGTGCCCCAGGGCCTTGTCGGCATTGCCGAGCTGCCGCTCGATCAACGCCTCGATCGCCGCGCCCTCGGCGTCCTGCGGCTGCGCCAGCCTGGCGAAGCGCACGGCCGTGCGCACCTGCGCCGGCGTGAGGCCCCGCCGCTCGGCCAGCCGCGATGCGAAGCCTTCGCGCACCGGCACGCCGGCGAGCGCCCGTGCGACCAGCGCCTCGCGCGCGCCCGGCGGCGGCGACTTGAGTTCGAGGTGGTATTGGAAGCGGCGCCGGAACGCCGGATCGATCTGCTCGATGCGGTTGGTGACCCAGATCACCGGCACCGGGTTGGTCTCGAGGATCTGGTTGACCCAGGCCTTGCCGCTGACGCTGCCCGAAGGCGCATCGCCGCTGTCCAGCCGCGCCATCAGCTGCGCGGTGTCGGTCGACAGCGGCGGGAAGACATCCTCCACCTCGTCGAACAGCAGCGCCACGCTGGGACTGGTCTTGAGGAAGACCTGGCTGATCTGCAGCGAGCGGTAGCGGTCGCGGCCGGAAAGCGAATTGCCGTCGCGGTCGGCGTACTCGACCTCGTAGAGCGTCAGCCGGGCCGCCTGCGCCGCGACCTTGGCCAGCTCGGTCTTGCCGGTGCCCGGCGGGCCGTAGAGCAGCACGTTGACCCCCTGCGCCTTGCGCTCCACCGCGTTGCGCAGCAGGTCCGTCAGCACGTCCAGGTCGTCGCCGACGAACTGGAAGTCGCCCGGCTGCAGCTCGCTGGTGCTGGCGGGGCGGGTGAACACCGCCATCAGGTCGTTGGGGCCCGGGTACTCGCGCATCAGCACCGGGGGCAGCTGATCGCTGACCTTCATCAGGTCGGCGAGGTCCGTGATGTTGTGCTCCGAGATCAGGTTCTCGACCATGCCGATGCGCTCGAGCCGGGAGCCTGCGCGCAGCGCCTCGGCCACGTCACGCTCGTCGACGCCCGCCACGTCGGCGATCGCCGCGTAGGCCTCCTGCGCGCTCGACACCTTGAACTCGACGAGCAGCCCCCGCAGGTCGCGCTGGTAGCGCGCGAGCGTGCCGTACAGCAGCAGCGCGCGCTCGGCGGCGTTGAGCTGCAGCAGGCCGGCCAGTGCGTCGATGTTCTTCTCGACGAGCGTCGACTCCTTCTTGAGGCTGCGCTCCAGCCACTGCGCGGTGGCGGTGAGCACGGTGAGCAGGTCCTTGGGTGCGTCCTTGATGTACTCGTCGATGTAGAAGAAGAGCGTGCCTTCCTCGTACGGGCCGCGCCAATGGCCGTGGCGCTGCAGGAAGGCCGCGTCGCCCAGCGCCTCGTGGCCCTGCCAGTGCTCGTTCCCCTGGCAGCGCCTGCCGAGAAAGGCCCGCAGCCGCGTCAGCACCGGCTGCGGCCATGCCAGGTGGCGGCCCGCCAGCGACAACAGGCTGTTCCAGTCGCGCCGCAGGTTGAAGCGCCCGGCATTGCGCATCGTCAGCGCGAGCACGAAGCGCGAACACATGCGGTCCATGACCGGCGCATCGCGCAGGTCGGGCGACAGGTACAGCGGAGCGTCGATGGTCGGTTTCACAGCACGCGGCGGCAATCGGCGCCTGATCTTGGCGCAGCCTGCGTGCCCGGGCAAGCCCTGTCGAGGACAAGGCCTTGCCCGGCCGGGCGAATCAATGCAGCACGACGGGGTGCTGGGCCAGCTGGGTGAAGCGCGCGATGTAGTCGTCGAGCTCGTCTTCCGACGGGCTGGTCTGGATCAACGCCTCGACGCCTTCCTTGAAGCTTTCGGCCATCGCGCCCTCCAGGAAGATTTCCTTGCGGGCGAACTTGTCGACGATCTCGTAGCCGCCGCGGGTCAACGGCGCCGGCTGATCGGCGGCAGAGGTTTCGTCGCTGGAAGACAGGTCACCGGCGTTCAGGTCGGACGGCTGCGAAGGCAGATCGAACTGCACCACCGCGAAACTGTCCGAGTTGTAGAGCATCAACATGGAGTTCTCTCCTTGCACGCCAGGTGGGTTCGTCAACGCAATATTCAAGCCATGGGATGACCTCCCGGCCCGCCGGGTTCCCCGCGGGACGAAAAAGGCTTCGATCAGGGGGAGTCAATCGGCCAGTCGCAGCTCGAGGGCATCCCCATTGCCCTCGGTCGACAGGCGGGCGCGCACGGGCCGGTGGTCCTGCGCCGGATCGAGCCACACCTCGACACGCGTGTCGCGCAGCTTGCGCGGCTCGCGCAGCAGCTTGAGCGCGAGCGTCTCGCGCCCGTGGGCGAGCTCGACCTTCTCGAGCCCGAGGACCGCGAAGTGCCACAGGTCGGCATCGCCGCGGGCGCCCGACACGAAGAACGACAGGCGCGAGCCCACGCCGAAGCGTTGCGGCGATGCATTGAGCACGCCGCCGATTTGCAGCATCCAGCTCAGGCGATCCTGGGCGCCGGCCGGCAAGTCGTACTGCACGGAAGGGCCCGAATAGGTGATCTTGCCCGGTCCGCGCTGGAAGTTGGCGGCCTGCGCATCGCGGCCCCGGCGGCGGATGAGGAAGCGTTCGGGCGCCACGCCGGCGCGGTCGAGCGCGCCCGTGCTGGTCCAGTCGAGCACGTTGAAGCCGGCCACGCTGCCTTCGAGCCGGGCCTCGTAGTGCGAGCCGTCCCCCGCGGGGGCCCAGCGCAGCGACCCCGTGCCACTGAGCAGGCCCCGGTGCAGCGTGTAGTGCGCGGTGAACGCTGCCGGCAGGCGCGTTGGGTACACGGGCACGTCGATGGCTTCGGACGGTTCGGCGGTATCGCCCGCGGTCACCGCGGCCACCTGCACGGGTTCCTGTTCCGGCGCCTGCGCCGGCAGCTCGGCCGCAGCCTCCGGCACAGCCGGCGGCGGCGCCATGGCCTCGGGGGACGACTCCGAAGAACCCCCTCGCGGCTGCGGATGCACATCGGCTGCGGGCGCCGGCCGTGCACTGCGGTCGACCGGCATGGCACCTGCGTGCCGCGCCGGCCCGGCGGGCGGCGCCGCTGCCATGGCCAGCGCCTGGGCCTCGGCGGCCGGCGCGGCGGCTTCCACGGCAGGCTGCTGCAGGGCCACCGGCGCCGGGACGCTGCGCACCGTCAAGGCCGTGGCCCGCTCCGGCGGCGGCGCGGCCCGCCCGACGGTGCTCAGGCCCCAGCCATGCGCCAGCACGGTGGCGGTGGCCACACCGCACAGCACCAGCCGGCGGCGCCAGGGTCCGCGCGGCGCGGGAAGGATGGAGGGAGCCCTCACAATCGCTTTCATGAAACTCGCTACGTACAAGGATGGTTCGCGCGACGGACAACTCGTCGTCGTGTCGCGCGACCTGAGCACGGCCCATTTTGCGACCGGCATCGCCACCCGGCTCCAACAGGTGCTGGACGACTGGAACTACCTCAGCCCCCAGCTCGAAGACCTTTACCAGACGCTCAACGGCGGCCGGGCCCGGCATGCGTTCGCCTTCGAGCCGGCGCAATGCATGGCGCCGCTGCCGCGCGCCTACCAATGGGCGGACGGGTCAGCCTACATCAACCACGTCGAGCTCGTGCGTCGCGCTCGCAACGCGCAGGTGCCGGAAAGTTTCTACACCGACCCGCTGATGTACCAGGGCGGCAGCGACGACTTCCTCGGCCCCTGCGACGACGCGCGCTTCGCGAGTGAGGAATCGGGCATCGATTTCGAGGCCGAGCTGGCGGTCGTGACCGGCGACGTGCCGATGGGCGCCACGCCCGGACAAGCCCTCGAAGGCGTGCGCCTGCTGATGCTGGCCAACGACTGGAGCCTGCGCCACCTGATCCCGGCCGAACTGGCCAAGGGCTTCGGCTTCTTCCAGAGCAAGCCGGCGACGGCCTTCAGCCCGGTGGCCGCGACCCCCGACGAGCTCGGCGGCGCCTGGCGCGAGGGACGTGTGCACCTCACGCTGTCGACGGCCTGGAATGGCCGCACCGTCGGCCTCACCGAGGCTGGCCCGGAGATGACCTTCCACTTCGGCCAGCTGATCGCCCACATCGCGAAGACGCGCAACGTGCGCGCCGGCAGCATCGTCGGCAGCGGCACCGTCAGCAACAAGGACTGGTCGCGCGGCTACGCCTGCATCGCGGAGAAGCGCGCCATCGAGACGATCGAGCACGGCGAGCCGAAAACCCCCTTCATGCGCTTCGGCGACACCGTGCGCATCGAGATGAAGGGCGCGGACGGCCAGAGCGTGTTCGGCGCGATCGACCAGGACGTCGCTCCGGTCTCGGCATGACCGAACTGTCCCGCACCTTCAAGGTGATCACCGCGTGGCTGGTGGTCGGCGTGGCGGTGTTCCTGGGCGTGCAGTGGTGGCAGGCGCAGCAGCAGCGCGCCCGCTTCAGCGCCGACGGCGGCGTGATCGAGCTGCGCCGCTCGCCGGACGGGCACTTCCACTGGCCCGGCCATGTCAACGGCGTGGCGGTGGAGTTCCTCGTGGACACGGGCGCCACGAGCACCGCGCTGCCGCAGGCGCTCGCCGAACGGGCCGGGCTGGTCGTGCAGGGCAGCATCACCTCGTCGACGGCGGGCGGCACGGTGCGCGGCGGCCTGGCACGCGCCGACGTGGTGCTGCAGGGCGGCGTGACCGCCACGCAGCTGCGCGTGGCGGTGCTGCCGGCCCTCGAGGCCCCGCTGCTCGGCATGGACATCCTGTCGAGAATGCACTTCAGCCAGCGCGGCGGCGTGCTGCGGCTCGAACCGGCCCCCCACTGACCGCCGCCCGGCCGCACGCCCTCCCTCCGATCGCCCACGTTCCCGCCATGCCCCCTTCCGCCTTGCCGCGCGCCGCGGCCCTCGCCCTCCGCGCCGCGTCGCTGCTGCGCCGGGCAGCCCTGCTGCTGGCTTGCGGCCTGGGCAGCGCACTGGCGCAGCCGGCCGCACCCGCCGCGCCGCGGGCGGCGTGCCCGCCCGCCGCGGCCGCGCCGACCGAGGCGCAGCTGCAGGCCGAGATCGCCGCCGCGCGCAACCGCGGGCTGTTGTGGCGCATCGAACACGGCGGGCACCGCTCCTACCTCTACGGCACCCTCCACCTCGGCCGGCTGGCGTGGAGCGTGCCCGGGCCGCAGGTGCGCGAGGCCCTGCTCGCCAGCGACACGCTGGCCCTCGAGCTGGACTTCACCGACCCCGCCACGGCACGCCGCATGGCCGAAACCCTCACGGTGCCCGCGGACGCCGCGCCGCCTGTGCCGGCCGCGTTGCGCGAGCGGCTCGCGCGGCTGGCCGAGGCGGCCTGCGTGCCGATGCGGCAGCTGGAAGGCCTGCATCCGGTGATGCAGGCGCTGACGCTGTCGATGCTGGCCGGACGGCGCGACGGGCTGGACCCGGCCTTCGCCCAGGAGCTGGCGCTGGCCGGCTTCATGCGGGCGGTGCAGCGCAAGGTGGTGTCGCTGGAAACCCCCGAGCTGCAGCTCCAGGCCCTGGTGCCGGACGACCCCGAGGAGGCGCTGCGCCTGGTGCGGCAGATGGTCGAGCAGCTGGAGCAGCAGCGCGCGCCGCCGGTGATCCGGCAACTGGCCGAGGCCTGGGAACGCGGCGACCTCGGCCAGCTCGAGCACTACGAGCAGTGGTGCGAATGTGTCGAGAGCGACGAAGACCGCCGGCAGCTGCAGCGGCTCAACGACGCGCGCAACCCCGGCCTGGCCGACCGCATCGACGCGCTGCACCGCGAGGGCCGACGCCTCTTCGTGGCCGTCGGTGCCCTGCACATGACGGGGCCGCAGGGCCTGCCGCGGCTGCTGGCGGCACGCGGCTACACCGTCGAGCGCGTGCCGCTGCCGCGGTGATACCCGCGTGCACGATGCCCCGGCCGGTGGGCACAATCGGCGCGCATCGAACTCCCAGGACACCGACATGGCCGATACCGCATCCCCGTTCAGCGCACTCGTGCCGGGCTTCGATTTCCTGCAGGACCTGGTGAAAAACGCCGGCTCGGCGCTGCCGTCCATCGGCCAGTGGGTCGCGCCGACGCTCGATCCCGAGGAGCTGAACAAGCGCATCGAGGAATTGCGCACCGTGCAGTTCTGGCTCGAGCAGAACGCCCGCATGCTCGCCGCGACCATCCAGGCCCTGGAAGTGCAGCGCATGACGCTCTCGACGCTGAAGACGATGAACGTGCAGGTGCAGGACCTGCACGAGGCGATGAAGATCAAGGTGCCCGAGGCCGCCGAGCCGCCCGCGGCTGCGGCGCCGACGGAGCCGCCCGGCGAAGCGCCGGCGGCCGAGGCAGCGCCCGCGCCCGCCGGCGTGGTCGATCCGATGCAGTGGTGGGGCGCGCTGACCAAGCAGTTCACCGAACTGGCCGCCACGGCCCTCAAGGACGGCTCGGCCCAGGTCGCCCAGATGGCCAAGATCCACCCGGCGTCCGCCGCCGCGCCTGCCGCGCGCCCTCCAGCGGCGGCCGCACCCGCCGCCAAGGCGGCACCGGCGCGCAAATCGCCTGCCGCCCGCAAGGCGGCGCCGCGCAAGCGCGCGGCACCGCGCTGAGGCCCGGCCGACCGCGCACCCCGCGGCCGGTGCACACTGCCGGCATGACGCCGTTCATCCACGCCCACGCCACCCATCCGGACTGGCGCATGGCGCTCGCCCTGGCGGCAGCGCAGATCGACGCCCAGCGCGCGCTGCACGCCGACGCACCGCCCTTCACGCTGGGCTTCGTGTACTTCAGCGACCACTACGCACCGCACGCCGAGGCGCTGCTGGACGAGCTGCGCCAGCGCTGGCCCGGCCTGCACTGGACAGGCTCGGTGGGCGTGGGCGTGGCGGCCAGCGGCGTCGAGTACATCGACGAGCCCGCGCTCGCGTTGATGCTGGCGCCGCTGCCGACGGAGCGGTTCCAGGTGTTTTCGGGTGCCCAACCGCTGGGCGCTGTCGAGCCCTACACCGCCCTGGTGCACGCCGACCCGTCCACGCACGACCTGTCCGAGCTGATCGCCGAGCTGAGCGAGCGCACGGCCTCCGGCTACCTCTTCGGCGGCCTGGCGGCCGGACGCAGCGGCGCAATGCACATCGCCGACGCGGTCTGCCGCGGCGGCCTGTCGGGCGTCGGCTTCACCCGCGACGTGCCGCTGCTGTCGCGCGTCACCCAGGGCTGCCAGCCCGTGGGCCCGGTGCGGCGTGTCACCGCCGCGCAGCGCAACGTGGTGACCGAGCTCGACGGCCGGCCGGCGCTGGACTGCCTGCTCGAAGACCTCGGCATCGGGCTCGACGACCCCCGCGCGGCGCTGCCGCGCCTGCGCGCCACGCTGGTGGGCCTGTCCGACGGCCGCAGCGACCTGCTGACGCGCGCCGGCCAGTTCGGCACCGACACGCGGGTGCGCCACCTGATCGGGCTCGACCCCGGCGCGCGGGGCATCGCCGTGGCAGACCTCGTCGAGCCTGGCATGCAGCTGGCGTTCTGCGCGCGCGACACGGCGGCCGCACGGCGCGACCTGGTGCGCATTTGCGCCGAGATCCGCGAGGAGCTGGAGCCCGAGTTGCTGCCCGCCGTCGCCGGCGGGCCGCAGCCCCCCGCCGACCCGCTGCAGCGCGTGGCCGGCGCGATCTACATCAGCTGCGCCGGCCGCGGCGGGCCGCACTTCGGCGCGCCCTCGGCCGAACTGCAGATCGTGCAGCACGCGCTGGGCGACGTGCCGCTCGTCGGCTTCTTCGCAGGCGGCGAGATCGGGCACCGCCACCTCTACGGCTACACGGGCGTGCTCACCGTGTTCCTGCACCCCGCCTGAGCGGCCTCGCGTTCAGGTGGCGTGGGCCTGCGCGGCCTGCGCCGGCTCGGGGCGCACCCGCAGCGCCCAGGCCACGCCGGCCACGAGCAGCGCCACGCCCAGCAGCGTGGCCGGCGCCGGCCACTGGCCGCGCAGCAGGAAGGCGTAGGCCAGCGCGGACAGCGTCTCGAACACGATCAGCTGGCCGACCAGCGTCGTCGGTAGCCG
The DNA here is from genome assembly GCF_036621135.1 of Aquincola agrisoli. Classification (NCBI taxonomy): domain Bacteria; kingdom Pseudomonadati; phylum Pseudomonadota; class Betaproteobacteria; order Burkholderiales; family Sphaerotilaceae; genus Aquincola; species Aquincola agrisoli. The sequence continues at coordinate 66,004 of NZ_JAZIBG010000054.1, read as the reverse complement.
CTGGCTCGCCTCGTTCCAGCACATCGTGCCGAGCCAGGAGGCGAAGAGGCCGATCGCCACCATCAACCCGACGAACAGGCCCGGCGTCGGCCCGAAGGGCATGGCCAGCGGCTGGGCGGTGGCCGCGTTCCATATCCACACGCCGGCGAAGCCCACGACCGCCATCGGCAGCGTGGCCACCCCCTGCGCGGTGGCCCAGCTGCGCGGGCTGCGGTCGGCATGCGCGCGCAGCCAGTCGGCATTGCGCAGCGGATACCAGGTCCAGCAGGCGACCGCCGCCACCGCCAGCAGCGCCCCGGTCGCGTAGCGGCCGAGGTCGGCCTGCGGATCGGCCCGCAGGTGCGCGATCTCGACCTGGTTGACGCAACCGATGCCGGCCGCGATGAGCGCCAGCGACGGCAGCAGCCTGAGCCAGGGCAGCCGCCCGTCACGCCGGGCGTCGCGCAGGTTGGAGCAGATCGCGATCACCACCGGCAGCGTGCCGATGATCATGGTGGGCAAGGGCCCGCCGGCGCGCTGGATCGCCGCGGCCAGGCAGATGTAGTACAGCACGTTGCCCACCAGCGAGAGCTTGGCCGCCTCGATCCAGTCCGCCCGGGTGAACTGCGCCATCCGTGCGCGGTCCAGCCACACCAGCGGCAGCGCGATCAACCCGAAGGCCAGGTAGCGGCCGAAGGCGAGCATCGCCGCGGGGTAGTCCGGCAGCAGGGAGGGTGCGACGAAGACCAAGCCCCACATGAGGCCGGCCGCAAGGGCGAAGAGGGTTCCGACGAGCATGGCGGCGCGAGTGTGCGCCAGCCGGCGGCAGCCGTCTTGAACAGGATTGCTCCGGGGCGGCTACGCCACCTGCCGCGCATAACGCGCCGGCGTCACGCCGTAGCGGCTGGCGAAGGCGCGGGTCAGGTGGGCCTGGTCGGCCAGCCCGACGGCGGCGGCCACGTCGGCCGCCCGCTCACCGGCGGCCAGGCGCCGCTTGGCATCGAAGAGGCGCAGCGCCATCAGCATCTGGTGCGGCGTGGCGCCGTGGGCCGACTTGAAGCGGCGCAGGAAATGGAAGGGGCTCAGCCCGGCCACCCCGGCCAGCATGTCGAGCGTCAGCGGCTGCGCGAGGTGGGCGTGCAGGTAATCGATCACCCGGTCGAACCGTGCCTCGCCCTCGGGCCGGGCCGGCCGGCCGATGCGCGCATGCGGCCGCAACGCCTGCACCAGGTCGAGCAGCAGGCCGTCGAACGCCAGGGGATCGGACACCTGCCACAACGCGGCCAACGTGCCGCCGAGGCGGCGCGCCAGCAGGGGATCGTGCAGCACCGCGGCGTCAAACCACCACCCGGGCTCGCCGGCCAGCTCCGCCAGCAGCGGCGCATCCAGGTAGAGCATGCGGTAGCGCCATCCGCCCGCCGTCTCGGCGCGGCCGGTGTGCAACTCGTCGGGGTTCATCAGCACCAGCGAGTCGGCCGGCGCGAGGTGCTCGGTGCCGCGGTATCGGAAGCGCTCGACGCCGCTGGCGATGGCGCCCAGCCCGAAGGCTTCGTGCGTATGCGGTTCGAACGCGTGGCGGACGATGTGCGCGCGGTACAGCTCGACGCCCTGCCGGTGCGCCGGGCGGCGGAACTCGGCCGCGTCGGCCGGATGGAGGAACTGCTCGGGCACGCCTTGCATGCGCCGATGATGGCATGCGGCGACTGCCTACATGCGTCCGAGCCGCGCACCGACGGGCCCGCAGCGGCCGGCACGGCACAGTCACTTCACCGCTGAACAGACCAGCGGACGGCGGTCCCGGTGCCGCCGCCAAACCCGAAAGGACTCAGCAATGAACAAGGACCAAGTGAAGGGCCGCGCCGAAGAAGCGAAGGGCCATGTCAAGGAAGCTGCCGGCAAGGTGGTCGGCAGCGAGAAGCTGAAGGCCGAAGGCCGCGGCGACCAGGTGGCCGGCAAGACGCAGGCCACCTACGGCGACGCCAAGGAACAAGTGAAGGATGCCCTCAAGCGGCACTGACGCGCGTTCCGCGCCTTCCACCGACCCGTGCGGGCCCCTTCAAGGGGCCCGCTTGGCGTTGGGAACCGACGCGGCCGTGCCACCCACCCGCGGCACCGGGTGCCCCTCCCCGCGGGCCAGCGCCGGGCCGCCCCAAGCAGGCCCGCGACCCGCTCGGCGGGTGGCGCCACGTACCCGTGGCACCGGGTGCCCCTCCCCGCGGGCCAGCGCCGGGCCGCCCCAAGCAGGCCCGCGACCCGCTCGGCGGGTGGGGCCACGTACCCGTGGCACCGGGTGCCCCATCACCTCGCCTTGCCCGCCTTCCAGGCATTGAGCAGCGTGTCGTAGGCGATGGTCTCGCCCTTGGGCTTCTCGTTGGCCAGCTTGGCCCACGGCGCCTGCTTGTCCGACAGCCACTTCTTCGGGTCTTCGCGCTTGTTCAGCTTGGGTGCGCACTTGGCCATGCCCGCGCGTTCCAGCCGCGCCATCACGTCGTCCATCTCCTTGGCCAGCGTGTCCATCGCGGCCTGCGGCGTCTTCTCGCCGGTGACGGCCTGGGCCACGTTCTTCCACCAGAGCTGCGCCAGCTTGGGGTAGTCGGGCACGTTGGTGCCGGTCGGGCTCCAGGCCACGCGCGCCGGGCTGCGGTAGAACTCGACCAGCCCGCCCAGCTTGGGCGCCATGTCGGTCATGGCCTTGCTCTGGATGTCGCTCTCGCGGATGGGCGTCAGGCCGACGACGGTCTTCTTCAGGCTCACGCTCTTGGCGGTGACGAACTGGGCGTACAGCCAGGCCGCGGCCGTCTTGTTGGCATCGTGGCCCTGGAAGAAGGTCCACGAGCCGACGTCCTGGTAGCCGTTCTGCATGCCCTGCTTCCAGTACGGTCCGTTGGGGCCCGGCGCCATGCGCCACTTGGGCGTGCCGTCGGCATTGACCACCGGCAGGCCGGGCTTGGTCATGTCGGCGGTGAAGGCCGTGTACCAGAAGATCTGCTGCGCGATCTGGCCCTGGGCCGGCACCGGGCCGGCTTCGCCGAAGGTCATGCCGGTGGCCTCCTTGGGCGCGTACTTCTTCATCCAGTCGACGTACTTGGTCAGCGCGTAGACGGCGGCCGGCGAATTGGTGGCGCCGCCGCGCTCCACCGCCGCACCGACCGGCGTGCACTTGTCGTCGGCCACGCGGATGCCCCACTCGTCGATCGGCAGGCCGTTGGGCGCGCCGATGTCGGCCGTGCCGGCCATGGACAGCCAGGCGTCGGTGAAGCGCCAGCCCAGCGACGGGTCCTTCTTGCCGTAGTCCATGTGGCCGTAGATCGGCTTGCCGTCCACCGTCTTCACGTCGTTGGTGAAGAACTCGGCGATGTCCTCGTAGGCGCTCCAGTTCAGCGGCACGCCCAGGTCGTAGCCGTACTTGGCCTTGAACTTGTCCTTGATCTCGGGGCGCGCGAAGAGGTCGGCGCGGAACCAGTACAGGTTGGCGAACTGCTGGTCGGGCAGCTGGTAGAGCTTGCCGTCGGGTGCCGTCGTGAACTTGGTGCCGATGAAGTCCTTCAGGTCGAGGCCCGGGTTGGTGAACTCCTTGCCCGCGCCGGCCATGTAGTCGGTCAGGTTCAGGATCTTGCCGTAGCGGTAGTGCGTGCCGATCAGGTCGGAGTCACTGATCCAGCCGTCGTAAATGCTCTTGCCCGACTGCATCGAAGTCTGCAGCTTCTCGACCACGTCGCCTTCCTGGATCAGGTCGTGCTTGACGGTGATGCCGGTGATCTCGGCGAAGGCCTTGGCCAGCGTCTTCGACTCGTATTCGTGCGTGGTGATGGTCTCGGACACGACGGAGATCTGGTTCACGCCCTTGGCCTTGAGCTTGGCGGCGGCGTCGATGAACCACTTCATCTCGGCCGCCTGCTGCTCCTTGCTGAGCGTGGACGGCTGGAACTCGCTGTCGATCCACTTCTTGGCCTCGGCCTCGCCGGCCCAGGCGGATGAGCCCGCCACCGCGAGGACCGCGGCCAGGGCGAGTGCGCTGTGACGCAACTTCATGTCTGTCTCCTCGATGTGCTTCCCCGTCTTTGCGGTTCGGTGACCACGGCCCCCGGGGAAGCTCCGGGCCGGATGACCAGGGTCGCGGGGTGCCCTACCCCTTCTTCATGATCACGGCCAGCACGGCCATCGAGAGCGCCAGGCTGATCCACACGCTGGGCTCCTGCTCCAGCGAGAACCACTCCGCCATCCGGGCGCCCAGGCCCACGAACGCCAGGTTGATGTAGGCCGCCGTCAGCAGCCCGATGAAGAGGCGGTCGCCGCGCGTGGTGGCCATCGGCAGCCAGCCCTTGCGCAGCACGGTGGGCGACTTCAGCTCCCACACGGTCATGCCGGCGAGCATCAGGACGATGCAGGTGAAAAACACCGCTACCGGGGTGGTCCAGACCATCCAGTCAAACATGTGGTGCCTCCTGTGAGGACGTTGGCAAGGCTGTCTGTGACGCGCCAAGCGCCAGGGGGGGCCGCCTCCGCTCATGTCCCCCGGTCCGGGCTGCGCCCGGCCCTCCTCCTTGACTTCGCTGCGTCGGCCACCCCTGCCACTTGGCAAGAGGCGCTGCGCCTCTTCGGTCGATAACGAGACACCGCCGCGCGGGATCAGGGGTGCGGGGTGGCTTGCGCAGCGAAGTCAAGGAGGAGGCAGCGGCCGCAGGCCGATGCCGGGGGACATGAGCGGAGCAAGCCACCCCGCGCCCCTGATCCTGAAGCACCACTCCACGCAAGTTGTATAGGCAGACCGTCATACCCGCCCCATCGCGAAGCCCTTGGCGATGTAGTGCCGCACGAACCAGATGACGATCGCGCCCGGCACGATGGTCAACACGCCCGCGGCCGCCAGGGTCGCCCAGTCCATCCCCGAGGCCGACACCGTGCGTGTCATCGTCGCGACGATGGGCTTGGCGTTGACGCTGGTCAGCGTGCGGGCCAGCAGCAGCTCGACCCAGCTGAACATGAAGCAGAAGAACGCCGCGACGCCCACGCCGGCCTTGATGAGCGGCAGGAAGATGGTGAGGAAGAAGCGGGGGAAGCTGTAGCCGTCGATGTAGGCCGTCTCGTCGATCTCGCGAGGGACGCCGCTCATGAAGCCCTCGAGGATCCACACCGCCAGCGGCACGTTGAACACCAGGTGCGCGAGCGCCACCGCGAGGTGCGTGTCCATCAGCCCGACCGTCGTGTAGAGCTGGAAGAAGGGCAGCAGGAACACGGCCGGCGGCGTCATTCGGTTGGTGAGCAGCCAGAAGAACACGTGCTTGTCGCCGAGGAAGCTGTAGCGGCTGAATGCATAGGCCGCGGGCAGCGCCACGGTGATGGAGATCACCGTGTTGATGGCGACGTAGATCAGGCTGTTGATGTAGCCCGAGTACCAGGACGGGTCGGTGAAGATGGTGCGGTAGTTGTCCCAGGTGAAATGCTGCGGCCAGAGGCTGAAGCTGGACAGGATCTCCTGGTTGGTCTTGAACGACATCATGACCATCCAGTAGATGGGCAGGATGGCGAACACCAGGTAGACGACCAGGAAGACGGCGCGCTTCTTGGACAATTCATTCATGGCCCACCCCTTCCTTGTCGGCCGTGCCCACGCGCTGCATCCAGTTGTAGAGCATGAAGCACAGCAGCAGGATGATGAGGAAGTAGATCAGCGAGAACGCCGCCGCCGGCCCGAGGTCGAACTGGCCCACGGCCTTCTGCGTGAGGTACTGGCTGAGGAACGTGGTCGCGTTGCCGGGCCCGCCGCCGGTGAGCACGAAGGGCTCGGTGTAGATCATGAAGCTGTCCATGAAGCGCAGCAGCACCGCGATCATCAGCACGCCGCGCATCTTGGGCAGCTGGATGTAGCGGAACACCGCGAGCTTGCTGGCGCCGTCGATGCGTGCGGCCTGGTAGTAGGCGTCGGGGATGCTGCGCAGCCCGGCATAACAAAGCAGCGCGACCAGCGGCGTCCAGTGCCACACGTCCATCACCAGCACGGTGAGCCAGGCGTCGGTGGCGTCGCCGGTGTAGCTGTAGTCGAAGCCGAGCTGCTCCAGCGTGTGGCCGAGCAGGCCGATGTCGGCGCGGCCGTAGATCTGCCAGATGGTGCCCACCACGTTCCACGGGATCAACAGCGACAAGGCCACCAGCACCAGCACGGCCGAGGCCTTCCAGCCCTGCGCCGGCATCGACAGCGCGAGCAGGATGCCCAACGGGATCTCCACCACCAGCACCGCGAGCGAGAACACCACCTGCCGCAGCAGCGCGCCGTGCAGCTCCTCGTCGCGCATCACGTTCGCGAACCATTCGGTGCCGACGAAGACCCGCCGCTCGGGGCTGATGATGTCCTGCACCGAGTAGTTCACCACCGTCATCAGCGGCAGGATGGCGCTGAACGCCACGCAGATGAACACCGGCAGCACCAGCAGCCAGGCCTTCTGGTTGACGGGTTTCAGGGTCGAGCTCATACCAGCGCCTCGTCTTTGTAGAAGCAGGTGTGCGGGCCCACCACCTGCAGCCAGGCGGTGCTGCCGACGGCCGGAACGTCCGCCTGCGGCGACAGGCGCGCCTTGAGCGACGCGTCGCCGATGCGGGCGGTGAGCAGCACGTAGGTGCCGATGTCCTGCACCCGTTCCACCGTGGCTGGCAAGGCGCCGGGCGCCTCGGCTTCGGCGAGCGCCACGTACTCGGGCCGCACGCCGAGCGTGAATGCGCCGGGCGCCTGCAACGCCGCCGGCAAGCCGGCCGATGCCGCCACGGGCCGGCCCGCCACGGCCAGCGTGCGTCCGTCGGAATGCGCAGGCAGGAAGTTCATGCCGGGCGAGCCGATGAAATGGCCGACGAAGGTGTGCCGCGGCCGCTCGAACAGCTCCGACGCGCTGCCCACCTGCACCGCGCGGCCGCGTGTCATCACCACCACCTGGTCGGCGAAGGTGAGCGCCTCCACCTGGTCGTGCGTGACGTAGATCAGCGTGAGCTTCAGCTCGTGGTGGATCTGCTTGAGCTTGCGCCGCAGCTGCCACTTGAGGTGCGGGTCGATCACGGTGAGCGGCTCGTCGAAGAGCACGGCGCTCACGTCCTCGCGCACCAGGCCGCGGCCCAGCGAGATCTTCTGCTTCGCATCGGCCGCCAGGCCTGCCGCGCGCTGGTCGAGCTGGCCGCTCAGCTCCAACATCTCGGCGATGCGGCCCACGCGCTGGCGGATGCGCTCGGGCGCCACGCCGCGGTTCTTCAGCGGGAAGGCGAGGTTCTCGCCCACGGTCATCGTGTCGTAGATGACCGGGAACTGGAACACCTGCGCGATGTTGCGCTCCTGCGGCGAGGCGCGCGTGACGTCGCGGTCACCGAAGCGCACCGTGCCGTGCGACGGCTGCACCAGGCCCGAGATGATGTTGAGCATCGTCGTCTTGCCGCAACCCGAGGGGCCGAGCAGCGCATAGGCGCCGCCGTCCTCGAACGTCATCTTCAGCGGCAGCAGCGCGTAGTCCGCGTCCTGCTGCGGGTCGGGCTTGTACGAGTGCGCGAGGTCGAGCTCGATGCGGGCCATGGCGGTTCAGTCCTTGCGCGCATCGGGGCGCGCAGGGGCGGCGACCAGGTCGCCCCGCGTGTCGAAGAGATAGGCCTGCGACGGGTCGAGGTGCAGGGTCACGCGGCTGCCGAGCGGCAGGTCGTGCACGCCGGTGAGCTGGGCCACCAGCTCACCGACCGCGGTGGCGGCATGGACGAAGGTGTCGGAGCCGGAGATCTCGGCCAGCTCCACCTGGCCGGGCAACGCCACGTCGCCGGCACGCGGCTGCACGCGCAGCGCCGAAGCGCGGATGCCCACCGTGACGCTGCCGGCGGCCGCGGCGGCAGGCGGCAACGAGGCCGGCCACGGCAGCACCAGGCCGCCCGCGAGCTGCACGCCGGCCGCCGTGCCCTGGCCGGGCAGCAGGTTCATCGGCGGGTCGCTGAAGGCGCGCGCCACGCGGATCGAGCACGGGCGGTGGAACACCTCCGCGGTGGGGCCGTACTGCAGCAGCTCGCCGGCGTCCATCACCGCGGTGTGGCCGCCCAGCAGCAGCGCCTCGGTGGGCTCGGTGGTGGCGTAGACCACGGTGGCATCGCCGCCCGCGAAGAGGCTGACCAACTCCTCCCGCAGTTCTTCGCGCAGCTTGTAGTCGAGGTTGACCAGCGGTTCGTCGAGCAGCAGCAGCGGTGCGCCCTTGGCCAGCGCGCGGGCCATCGCCACGCGCTGCTGCTGGCCGCCCGAGAGCTCGGCCGGCAGCCGCTGCAGGAAGGGCTCGATGTGCAGCCGCGCGGCCAGCGCCTGCACGCGCTGCGCGATGGCGGCGCGGTCGAGCCGGCCCTGCAGCTTGAGCGGCGACGCGATGTTCTCGGCCACCGTCATCGACGGGTAGTTGATGAACTGCTGGTAGACCATCGCGACGTTGCGCTCGCGCACCGGCACGCCGGTGACGTCGCGGCCATCGACGGTGATGCGGCCCTGCGAGGGCGTGTCGAGCCCGGCCATCAGCCGCATCAGCGAGGTCTTGCCGGCCTGCGTGGCACCGAGCAGCACGGTGACGGCGCGCGGCTGCAGCGTCAGGTCGAGCGGATAGAGGTGGGTGCTGGCACCCACCTGCTGGCCGACGCGTTCGAGTTGGAGTTGCATCGGGGCCTTCAGGCGGACGGGGCGGCCGGCACCTCGGGTGCAGGCGAGGACACACGCTGCGCAGCGGATGCAGCCGCGGCTTCGGCGGGATGGTGGACGGCCCACCAGTCGGCCACGGCCTGGCGGCCGGCGGCGTCGAGATGCAGGCCGAGCTTGGTGCGGCGCCACAGCACGTCGTCGGCGCTGCGGGCCCATTCCTCGTCGTGCAGGTAGCGCAGCTCAACCTCGAACAGATGCGGTGCGACCTCGGGACCCAGCGCGGCCAGCGTGTCGGCCTGCGGCGGCACGATGAGCGCCACCCGCGTGCCGTAGCTGCGGGCCCAGCGGCGGCGCAGCGGCGCGGGCAGCCAGGGGTAGGTTCGCGCCAGCGTGGCGTCGAAGCGAGGGATGGCGTCGGGCTGCGCCACCGGCCGCGCGGCCTGCGCGCGCCGGGCCGCGGCGGGCGCCGACATGCCGGGCGGCTCGTGGCCGGGGCCGGCCCATGCGGCGATGTCGCCGCCGGGCATCAGCGCCGAGGCCGTCCACGCAGGCTGCCGCAGGCCGAGCGGCGCCTGCAGCAGGTCGGCCGCCTCCTCGGCCAGCTTGCGGAACGTGGTGATCTTGCCGCCCCACACGCTGAGCAGCGGCGCGGCGTGCAGGTCGAGGTCGAGCAGGTAGTCGCGCGTGACGGCCGACGCGTCGCTCGACTCGTCGTCGAGCAGCGGGCGCACGCCGGAATAAGTCCACACCACGTCGGCCGGCCGCACGCCGCGGGCGAAGTAGCGGCTGGCCTGCTCGCAGAGGTAGCGCACCTCGCCGTCGTCGATGGCCGCCTGGCCGATGGCGCCGTGGTGCTCGACGTCGGTGGTGCCGATCAGCGTGAACGCGTCTTCGTAGGGGATCGCGAAGATGATGCGCTTGTCGGGGTTCTGGAAGATGTAGGCGTGGTCGTGCTCGAACATGCGCGGCACGACGATGTGCGAACCCTTGACCAGCCGCAGGCTCTTGGTGCCCTGCAGCCCGGCCTGCTGGCGCAGGAACTGGGCCGTCCACGGGCCCGCGGCGTTGACCAGCGCGCGCGCCTGCACGGCCTGGGTGCGCCCGTCGGCATGCCGCAGCGTGGCGCGCCAGCCGTTCACGCCGCGCTCGGCCTGCGTGCAGGCACAGCGGGTGAAGACCTGCGCGCCGTGGGCCCGGGCATCGAGCGCGTTCAGCACCACGAGCCGCGCGTCGTCGACCCAGCCGTCGGAATACACGAAGCCCTTGGTGAAGCCCGGCTTCAGCGGCCGGCCGGCGGCGTGGCTGCGCAGGTCGACCGTGCGCGAGCCGGGCAGCACCTCGCGCTTGGCCAAGTGGTCGTACAGGAACAGGCCCGCGCGGATCATCCACACCGGCCGCAGGAAGTTGGCGCGCGGATCGTGCGGCATCACGAAGCGCAGCGGCCACATGATGTGCGGCGCGCTCTTGATGAGCACCTCGCGCTCGGCCAGCGCCTTGCGCACGAGCGAGAACTCGTAGTACTCGAGGTAGCGCAGGCCGCCGTGGACCAGTTTGGTGGACGACGACGAGGTGTGCTGCGCCAGATCGTGCTGCTCGCACAGCACGACGCTTGCGCCGCGGCCGGCCAGGTCGCGGGCGATGCCGGCACCGTTGATGCCGCCGCCGACGACGAGCACGTCGCACGACAGGGCTTCGGCGCTGGGGGGCGGCGGCTTCACGTGTCGGTGTCTCCTGCCGGCCGGACGGGACGGCCGTTCGTTTGATGTTCGTTTTGAGCGCGTTATCGCGCATCTTTTTTCGTTTTAACCTGTGACGCCGAGCTTGGCAAGTAGGCAAAGCGTGGGCGCCGGTCACGGCGGCGGGGGTCTAACCTCGCGCCCGTGGCCACCCCGTTGAATCCCAACCCCCGGCAGGAGGGCATGCTGGCGCTCGTCAAGGCGCTCGGCACCGCGTCGGTCGAGACGCTCGCCGAACACTTCGGCGTCACGCTGCAGACCGTGCGGCGCGACGTGCGGCTGCTCGCCGACGCGGGCCTGCTCGCGCGCTTCCACGGCGGCGCGCGGGTGCCCAGCTCGACGGTCGAGAACATCGCCTACCGCCAGCGCCAGCAGCTCAACGACGACGCCAAGCGCCGCATCGCGCAGGCGGTCGCCCAGGCGATCCCCGACGGCTGCTCGCTGATCCTCAACATCGGCACCACCACCGAGGCCATCGCCCATGCGCTGCTGCAGCGCCGCGGCCTGCGCGTGATCACCAACAACCTGAACGTCGCGGCGATCCTCTCCGGCAACCCGGATTGCGAGGTGATCGTCGCCGGGGGCGTGGTGCGATCGCGCGACCGCGGCATCGTCGGCGAGGCGACGGTCGACTTCATCCGCCAGTTCAAGGTCGACATCGGCGTGATCGGCATCTCGGCGATCGAGGACGACGGCACGCTGCGCGACTTCGACTACCGCGAGGTGAAGGTGGCGCGCGCGATCCTCGAACACTCCCGGGAGATCTGGCTCGCCGCCGACCGCAGCAAGTTCAACCGCCCGGCGATGGTGGAACTGGGCCGGCTGGAACAGGTCGACCGGCTGTTCACCGACCAACCGCCGCCGCCGCCCTTCGTGCACCTGCTGGCCGAGGCCGGCGTGCAGTGCGTGGTGGCCGACGGCCCCCATGCCGCAGGAGACGACACCCCATGACCCCCCGCTACCTGCTGGCGCTCGACCAGGGCACGTCCAGTTCGCGCAGCATCGTGTTCGATCGCCACGGCACCATCGTCGCGATGGCGCAGCGCGAGTTCCGCCAGATCTATCCCCACCCTGGCTGGGTCGAGCACGACCCCCGCGAGATATGGAGCTCGCAGCTCGCCACCGCGCGCGAGGCGATGGCCGCTGCGCGGCTGGCCCCCGCCGACCTGGCGGCGATCGGCATCACCAACCAGCGCGAGACCACGCTGCTGTGGAACCGGCGCACCGGCGAGCCCATCCACAACGCCATCGTGTGGCAGGACCGGCGGGCCGAGCCGCTGTGCGCCGAGCTGCGGGAGGCGGGCCTGGGCCCGCGCGTGCAAGAGGCCACGGGGCTGGTGATCGATGCCTATTTCTCCGCCACCAAGCTGCGCTGGCTGCTCGACAACGTGGGCGGCGCCCGCGAGGCGGCCGAACGCGGCGAGCTCGCCTTCGGCACGGTCGACAGCTGGCTGCTGTGGCAGCTGACCCGCGGGAAGGTGCACGCCACCGACGTCAGCAACGCGTCGCGCTCCATGCTGTTCGACATCCGCCGCAATGCCTGGGACGAGGAGTTGCTGCGGCTGCTGAAGGTGCCCGCCGCCGTGCTGCCGCAGGTGCACCCTTCCAGCCACCTCTTCGGCACGGCGGAGGCCGAGTTCCTTGGGGCGCCGGTGCCCATCGCCGGCATCGCGGGCGACCAGCAGAGCGCGCTGTTCGGGCAGGCCTGCTTCGCGCCCGGGCTGGCGAAGAACACCTACGGCACCGGCTGCTTCATGCTGATGCCGATGGGCACCCGCTTCGAGACCTCGTCCAACGGGCTGATCACCACGGCGGCGGCACAGCCGGACACGACGCCGCAGTTCGCCTTCGAGGGCAGCGTCTTCATCGGCGGCGCGGTGGTGCAGTGGCTGCGCGACGGCCTGCGCGCCATCGAGAGCAGCGCCCAGGTGCAGGCGCTGGCCGAGAGCGTGCCGGATGCCGGGGGCGTGGTGTTCGTGCCGGCCTTCACCGGCCTGGGGGCACCGTACTGGCAGGCGGACGCGCGGGGGGCCATCGTCGGCATCACCCGCGGCACGACGGTGGCGCACATCGCACGCGCGGCGCTGGAAAGCATCGCGTTCCAGAGCGCGGCGCTGCTGCAGGCGATGAGCCGCGACGCGGTGGCCGCGGGCGGCGCGCCGGTGACGGAACTGCGCGTGGACGGCGGGGCCTGCGTCAACGACCTGCTGATGCAGTTCCAGGCCGACCTGCTGGGCGTGCCGGTGGTGCGGCCGCAGGTCATCGAGACCACCGCGCTCGGTGCGGCCTACCTGGCCGGCCTGGCCACCGGCGTGTACGGCAGCCTGGACGAGCTGAGCGCGCAATGGCAGGTGCAGCGGCGCTTCCTGCCGACGCTGCCGCGCGACAGGGCGCAGGCCCTGATGGCCGGCTGGGAGCACGCCGTGCGGCAGGCCACCGCGCCGTGATCCGGCCGGTTCAGCGTGGCGGCGCCTGCAGCCCGGGGCCGTCGAACACCAGCGCGTCGGCCCGCAGGCGCAGGGCGGTGGCATCCGCGTCGGCCAGGGCCGCGAAGGCCTCCGGCGCGGCCCGCACGTCGCCCACGACGACCGTGCGCAGGTCCTGCGCCTTCCAGCGCCGAACAGCAAAGTCGCGCACCTGCGCCGGCGTCACGGCGAGGATCTCCGGCACGTAGTTGGCCAGGTCGGCCAGCGGCCGGCCCTGCGCCCATTGGCCGGCCACGAGGGAAGCCACGCCGCCGTTGGTCTCGAGCCGGCGCGAGAAGCTGCCCACCAGCGTGGCCTGCCGCGCCGCCAGTTCCTCGGCGGACGGCGGCGCCTGGCCCAGGCGCAGCACTTCGTCGCGCAGCAGGCCGGCCACCTGGGCGGCGTTGCGGTGGTCGGTCTGTGCACTGGCCTGCCAGGCGCCGCCCTCGGGATGCATCTCCACACTGGTGCCGGCGCCGTAGCTGAGGCCGCGCCGGATGCGCACCTCCTGGTTGAGCCGCGCCGAGTAGCCGCCGCCCAGCACCGCGTTGGCGACCTGGGCCGCGCGCAGTTCGGGCCGGTCGTCGGACGACAGCGACGTGAAGGGCGCCAGCACGATGACGGCGCTCTGGCCTGCGCCGGGCAGGTCCACCAGCACGCTGCGCGGGGACAGCGGCGCGCCGACGCCGTCGCGCCTCGGCAAAGGGTTCATGCGGTTCGGGCGCCAGCCGCCGAAGTGGCGCTCGGCCAGGGCCTGGCCCTGTTCGGGGGTGATGTCGCCTGCCAGCACCAGCAGGCTCTGCCCGGGCCGGTAGCCCTGGCGGTGGAAACCGACGACCTCGTCCCGCGTCAAGCGCTGAAGGGATGCGGCGCTGGTCACGGCGCCATAGGCGCCGCCGCCCCAGTAGAGGCGCCGCGCCACCCGGTCGGCGATGCTGCCGGGGTCGCTCTCGGCCACGCGCAGGTTGTCGACCGCCTGGACCCGCAGCCGCTCGAGCTCCTGCGGCTGCAGCAGCGGGCTGCGCAATGCATCGCTCATCAGCGCGAGCGCGGCGTCCAGGCGGGGTGGGGTCACCGTCATGCCGACGCTGCTGGAGCGCCAGCCGCTGCCGGCGTCGAGCGAGCCGCCCAGGGCCTCGGCCTGGCGGGCGATCTCCGGCGCGCCGACGGGCCGTCCGCCACGCTCCGCGCCCTTGGTCAGCAGCCCGGCGACCAGTTCGGCCAGGCCGGCGCCATCGGGCGGATCGGATTCGGCACCGACACGCACCAGCAGCGTGGCGCTGACCAGCGGCAGGCCCCGGCGCGGTGCGACAACCACCGTCATGCCGTTGGGCAGGCGCTCCTCGTGCAGCGGCGGGATGGACACGGGGCGCGGCGGGCCGGGCGGCGGGGGTGCGTCGAGCGCGGGATCGGCCGCCTGCGCCGGGCGGGCTCCCAGCAAGGCGGCGGCCGGCAGTCCGGCGAGCAGTTCACGGCGGCGGATCATGGCCGGCCTCCCTGGGGGGTGGATGACGCGGCGGGCGGCGGGGCGCCACCGTCGGCACGGGTGTAGGTGAGCGTGACGCGCCGGCCCTCTAGGACGTGGCGGCGCAGCACTCGCTGCACGTCGGCCGCCCGGACGGCCTGCAGGCGCTGCAGCTCACGGTCGGCCTGCGCCGCGTCGCCGTGGTTCACCACCGCCCAACCCGCGGCGGCGGCGCGGCCCTGCGGCGTCTGCCGCTCCAGCAGGGCCGCGGTGAGCAGTTGCGTGCGCACCTTGTCGAGTTCGGCGGGGGCGATGGGCCCGCGCGCCAGGGATTCGATCTCGCGCATCAGCGCCTTCTCGAGCGCCGGCAGCTGCTCGCCCGCCGGCTTGCCGCCGACCGCGATCGCGTAGGCCAGCAACATCCCGGCGTCGGCGTGCAGCCGGGTCTGGAAGCCGGAGGCCTGCGCGCTGCGGGCCCGGTACACGAGGGCCTGGTTCAGCCGCGACGAATCGCCGCCCGACAGCAGGGCCGAGGCCACGTCGAGCGCCGCAGCGTCGTCGGAGCGGGCGGGCGGGCCCTGCCAGACCAGCGCCACGGCGGGCAGCGGCACGTTGGGGGCCTGCAGCGCGATGCGCGCGTCGCGCAGGCGGTGAGGCTCCTGGACGGTCACGCGCGGGATGGGCGCCTCGGGCCGCGCCAGGCGGCCGAAATAGCGGTCGACCGCCGCGTCGAACGCCTCGGCATCGAGGTCCCCGGCCACGATCAGCACCGCGTTGTCGGGCCGATAGTAGGTGCGGTGGAAGGCGCGCACGTCGTCGAGGCCGGCGGCGTCGAGGTCCTCGATGCTGCCGACGACCGGCCGGCGGTACGGATGGACCTCGAAGGCGGCCGAGGGGAGTGCGTTGAACAGGCGGCCGTACGGACTGGCCAGCACACGCTGGCGCAACTCCTCCTGGACGACCGCGCGTTCGCTGTCGAAGCTGGCCTGGTCCACCTCGAGGTTCGACATGCGCTCCGCCTCCGCCCACAGCAGCCGCTCGAGATGGTTGGACGGCACCTCGCTCTGGTAGGCGGTGACGTCCTCGGCCGTGAAGGCGTTGTTCTGGCCGCCGACGTCCTCCGTCAGGCGGTCGAACATCTCGTTGGCCATGTGCCGCGTTCGCTTGAACATCATGTGCTCGAACAGATGCGCAAAGCCCGAGCGGCCCGGCGGGTCGTCCCTGCCGCCCACGCGGTACCAGACCTGCACGCTGACGGTGGCGGTACCGCGGTCGGGCAGCGCGATGACCTGCAGGCCGTTGGCCAGCGTGCGCTGGCGCAGGCCCAGGGCCGGCAGTGACACGGCAGGCGAGGGGCCGGCAGGCGCCGCGATCGCGGGCAGGGCCCCTGCGGCGCCGGCGGCCAGCGCGCCCAGGCCCTGCAGGGTACGCCGGCGGGAAGGCAATAGGAGGGATGTCATGCAGGCATGCTAGCCCGCGGACATTGAGCGATGGTTAAGCGGTGAAACCGGCTCAGCCGCGATCGACCCGGATCGCCAGGCGGTTCATCAGGTCGTACAGCGTCGGGCGGCTGACCCCCAGCAGCTCCGAGGCCTTGACGATGTTGCCGTTGGCACGTGCCAGCGCGGTGAGGATGGTCTCGCGCTCGGCGGCCTCGCGTGCCAGCCGCAGGTCGAGCGAGCGGTCGGCGGCATCGGCCTGCACCTCGACGTCGGGCAAGCCCATGTCGTCGCGGGTGATGCGGTCGCCGTCGGCCATGATGGTGGCGCGCTTGACCACGCTGACCAGCTCCCGCACGTTGCCCGGCCAGGGGTAGGCCTCGATGGCCCGGACGGCGTCTTCCGCGAAGCGCATCGTGGTGCGCTGCTCCTGGGCGAAGCGCTTCAGGAAGGCATGCGCCAGCAGCGCCGGGTCGCCCACGCGGCTGCGCAGCGGCGGGATCGTCACCACGATCTCGGCCAGGCGGTAGTAGAGATCCTCGCGGAAGCGGTTCTCGCCGATCAGGGCCTTCAGGTCCTGGTGCGTCGCACAGACCACCCGCACGTCGACCGCGATCGACTGCCGGGCGCCGATGCGCTCGATGGTGCGCTCCTGCAGGAACCGCAGCAGCTTGGCCTGCAGCGAGTGAGGCAGGTCGCCGATCTCGTCGAACATCAGCGTGCCGCCGTGCGCCGTCTCGATGCGGCCCGGCGTGGTCTTGACCGCGCCGGTGAAGGCGCCCTTCTCGTAACCGAAGAGTTCGCTCTCGAGCAGGTTCTCGGGGATGGCCGCGCAGTTGATCGCGACGAACTTGCCGCTGCGCCGCGAGGCCTGGTGCAGCGCCTGCGCCAGCACTTCCTTGCCGGTACCGCTTTCGCCCAGCAGCATCACGCTGGCATTGCTGGGCGCGACCTTCTCGACCATGCGGCAGATGCGCAGCATCTCGGGATCGCGGGTCATCACGCCCTGCGTTGCCTCGCCGGTGCGCATGTCGCGCAGGCGGGTGTTCTCGGCCTGCAGTTCGTGCAGGCGCAGCGCCCGTTCGACCGTGAGGTTCAGCAACTCGACATCGAACGGCTTGGCGAGGAAATCGTAGGCGCCGAGGTCGATCGCACGCAGTGCGTTGGCGCGGTCGTTCTGCCCCGTCAGCACCACCACCTTCACGTCGGGGTCGATGTCGAGCAGCTTCTCGAGTAGCGCAAAACCTTCGGACACCGAATCCTTGTCGGGCGGCAGCCCCAGGTCCATCGTGACGACGGGCGGAAGGCAGCGGCGGAACTGCACCAGCGCGCTCTCGCGGTCCGACGCGGCGACGGACTCAAAACGATCCAGCGACCACTTGATCTGCTTCTGCAGCGCCAGATCGTCTTCGACGATCAACAGCTGGGGAGACTTCGCTGTGTTCATGGGGCGCTCATCAGGTCGGCTTCGGGCCCGATCTTCGCATCATGCAGGGGCAGCGAAATGGTGATGGTCGTGCCGCGGCCGATTTCGCTGTCCACTTCGATGTGCCCGCCGAGTTCCTTCACGTACTGGAAGCTCTCGTAGGCGCCGATGCCCATGCCGGCCGCCTTGGTGGTGCTGAAGGGTTTGAAGAGCCGCGTGTTCACGAACTCGGGGCTCATGCCCTGGCCGGTGTCGGCCACCACCAAGCGCGCGCGCTCACGGTCGTGCTCCAGCCGCAGTTCCACGCGGCCCTCCGGCGGCGTGGCTTCCAGCGCGTTCTGCACCACATGCCCGACGATGCGGGCGAGCCGGTCTTCCTGGCCTCGCACCCACACCGGGCCCTGCACAGCGAGTTGCAGCTGGCGGCCGCGGGCGGCCGCCATCGAGGACGCCTGCTCGGCGATGGGTGTCAGGTCGACGCCACACACGACGCCAAGCGGCTTGTCGCCTTCCCTCAGTTGCTGAAGCAGCGTCTCCATCTTCTCCAGCGAACTTTCGACCGTCATCAGCATGTCCTGCTGGAACTCGGGGTTGTTTCTCAGGCGCTTGGCGTTCTGCATCATCAGCGACAGCTGCGTGATGATGTTCTTTAGATCGTGGACGACGAAGGCCGACATCCGGTGGAACGCGTCGAATTTCTGCGCCTCCAGCAGGGCCTCCGTTGCCCGGGTCTGCGCGAGGAAACTGGCAGCCTGGCGGCTCGCCGTCTTCAGTAAATCGCGCACCTCCCAGGTGACTTCCAGCGGATTGGGCGGCCGCCTGAGCACGACGAAGCCGAGCAACTCGTCGGTTCCAACGAACAGCGGCACGATCAACCACAGGTCCTGCCGCTCCAGCAGCCACGGCGGTATCTCGAGGTTCTTGTAGCGAGCGGCGTGGGCGCGGTACTCGTCCAGATCGATGATCCAACCGGAATCGGACAAGAAGCGGCACAGCGCGGAATCGGCAGGCTCGCGCGCCGATATCGGCGGGGTATTCCATCGCGCCGTCAAGGTGTACTCCCGCCCGCCCGGCGAGGTGGCCCAGATGCCCCCTCCCGGGCACTGCAGCATGTCGGCCAACCCCTGAATCACCCGTTCGCCCATGCCCTGCGATACCTGATCACCCGACAGGCGAGCGGTGAATCTCAGCCATTCCGCACGGTAATCGTAGCGGTAGGCGAAAAAGTGCTTGGCGACGAAGACGCGCAACTTCGCGCGCAACGAACCCGACAACACCAGCAATGCCAGGACCAGCAAAGCCACACACACCACGGCCAGTTTGAGCGCCTGCCCCCAATCGCCTCCGAAATACTGGACGTAATACCCGACCGCCGCGATGAACAGCAGGTAGGCCCCCACCAGCATCAGGGTCGCCGTGTGCAGCACAACGGCACGCGACATCTGGGCGCTGGCGCGCCAGTCCGCATGCCTGCGGGCGGCGAGGAACAGCAAAGGCGTGGCCAACGCGTGCACTGCACCGCGTACCGCCAAGCCGACCTCGTCGAGTGCGCCGAAGAGCAGGGCAATGGAGTAGATGTAGATATCGAAGAGGAATACGCAGCCCAGTCCGAGGCACAAGGGCTTGATGTTCCAGTAGAACTCGCGGGGCGTCCGTCGAAACAGCTGTTCCAGCAGGATCATCCCGAACACGGGAAGCATCAGCTGCGCCAGATAGGGGAAACGGCCGAGTGCGAAGGGGGCCTCTTCGGCGACCACCTCGAGCGCCTGGGCCACCGCACTGGCCGCCAGCAGCAACGCGGCCATGCCACCCAGGCCCTTGAATCCCGACAAGCCCGGCAGCGCCGGCTGCAGCACCTTGATCAGGCACACCAGGATCAGCGCGTAACGCAGCGTGTCGAGCACGCCCGTCAATCGCTGCACGGCAACGCTTTCCCACGTGAGCGCGGCAAACGCGCTGGCTGCCCACACGCTCGACACGACGGCCGCCCACATCAGCAACCGCAGCATGTCGGGGTGGCTGGAAAACGGCCTGCCCAGCCGCCGCAAGCTCACTGCCAGTGCCATGTACACGGTGGCAGCCAAACCCCAGCCGTAAACCGCAAGATCAACCAAAGGGGCGCCCCCAAAGAACAAGCAGCTGCCGAACCCGAACGTTCGGCAGCTGCAGCGTCCTGCCTGCGAAATTCATGCAGCTATCGTGCGCCTTTACCCGTCAGCACCACCGCCACGGTTTCGAACAGGATGAGCAGATCCAGGAAAAGGGTGTGATTCTTGACGTAGTAAAGATCGTATTGCAGCTTCTCCTGGGAATCTTCCACCGTCGCGCCATAGTGGTAACGGACCTGCGCCCAACCGGTAACACCGGGTTTGATGCTGTGACGCACCGCGTAGTATGGAATTTCCTGGGTCAGCTTGTCGACGAAGAAAGGGCGCTCCGGCCGAGGCCCGACAATACTCATTTCGCCTTTGAGCACATTGAACAGCTGAGGCAGTTCGTCGATGCGCACCTTCCGGATGACGCGACCGACGCTCGTCACGCGGTCGTCGGCCGCCGTGGCCCACCGCGGCTTGCCGTCCTTCTCGGCATCGTTGCGCATGCTGCGGAACTTGACCACATCGAACGGCACGCCGTTCAACCCGACACGCTGCTGGCGGTAGAACACCGGCCCCGGACTTTCCAGCTTGATCAGGACCATGGTCACGAGCATCACGGGCGCGGAGACCAGCAACAACACCGTGGCGGAGACGATGTCGAAGAGCCGTTTGACGGCAGTCCGGAAGAAGCCCTGGTCGAATCCGTCGCCGAAGATGAGCCAGCCCGCGTTGACGTAGTCGAGCCGGAGCTTGCCCAGCGTTTTTTCGAAATGGGTGGAGATGTCGGACACGCGGATGCCCTGGATCTTGCAATCCAGCAGGTCGCGCAGGGGCATGTTGCCACCGCGGCGCTCGGTGACGGCGACGACGATCTCCGACACGCCCGCCTTGAGGGCAGTTTGCGCGAGCGACTGGCCGGCGACGATCTGGGACGGCGCGACCGCCACTTGCTGTTCGTTGGGCGCCGAAAAGTAGCCCACGATCTCCGCAGTCGGGTCCGAGGCGCGCAGCGTTTCACCCACCAGCTTCGCTGCAGGCCCGGAACCGAGCACGAGGATCCGCGTGCGGGTACCGGCCTTCACGCCTGCGTGCGCCGCATACACACGGTGCAGCAACACCGCAGCGACGGCAATGACGGCCGACAGCGACAGGGCGCTGCTGTTCTCGACACTTTCAGGCAGCGTCGAGAAGATCCCGTAGGCCAGGGGCAGGGCGATCAGCGCGGCCAGCCCCGCCCGCGCCAGGGTCTCCGTGAACGACCGATTGTGCGCTTGGCGATAAAACCCCGATGCGATGTTGATCAGGAAAATACAAATCGCCAGGGAGAAACTCAACGTGGCGGTCGCCGACAGCAGGAACTGGCTGTGTTGCCGCCCGAAGAACACTGCGCCCATCACCGCTGTGACGATCAATCCAAAGTCGAACAACACCTGCATCAGGATGCGGCGATGGATATAGTGATTAAATACGCGAATCACAAACATACCCCCAATATGGACCGATACTTCCGGCAATATTAAAAAAGCCGACGAAGCGGCAAACCAAGTGCGGCGAAGGCTGTGATGTCAATTCGCCAGAAAACGGATCAAAACTCCAGATCGTTTCAAGAGCGAGAGGTGGCGCGCCGCAAAGGGCTGCGTCGTGGGTGACGGGCGCGACCCACCTGGCGTTGCAGGTGGGTAGGTCGGTTGTAGCAGCATGAAATGACAGTATCCACCCCCAATGAGGGGGCCCTCACTCTCCTCGGATGCGCCGATCGCCTCGATGCAAAAAGTGACACCACTGACCGACGCGCAACGCCTTACGTCGGGCATGATCCCGCGGCCCGCTTGAAAAAGGCAATGCGCTGCGCAAGCTGCCCTTGGAGGAGCGGCACTCTGACACGCAAGCGGCGCGGCAGTAAGGTCGTGTGATGACGACATGCGACATCGGCAAGCCTCACCTGCGCCGTCTGCGTGACATCTGGCGGTCCGCCGGCTGGCCGTGCCACGACGTGCTGGAGGCCGAGCTGGTCGCTGCAGGCTTGCTGGAGCGCATGCGCGACGCCGAAGGCCGGGAGACCGTTCGTGTCAGCGACGCCGGGGTGCAGGCCATCGCCGCGTCGGTACAGGCCCATCGGGGCGCCCGCGATGCGCACGAGCAGCTGGTGGCGCAGGTGGCCACCGCGATGCAGCGCGCAGGGCGCCTCACATGGCAGCGGCTGAGCCTGCGTGCCCAGGTCGCAGGCGCCTGGGTGATGTCGCAGCCCGACGTGTTTTCCATCCGGCAGACGACGGTCGAGGCTTACGCGGAGCCGGTCGTGCACGAGATCAAGGTCCGCCGCGCGGATCTCCTGTCCGATCTGCGCCAGCCCGCCAAGGGGGCGGCCTACCTCGCGACGGCGTGCCAGTGCTGGTATGTGCTCAAGGCAGGCATCGGCGGCCCGGAAGACATCCCCGAGGCGTTCGGTGTGCTGATCGCGGATGCAGGCCGCCTGGACGTCGCGCGGGTCGCGCCCCACCGGCCGATGACGGTTGCGTTCGCCACCTGGATGGCCCTGGCCCGTGCCAATGCCGACGTCGCCGACCTGCACGCCCAAAGCTGGCTGTGCGCCGACGAGACCCCGGGGCCGTCGGCAGATTGAGCGCTGTACGCGGCGCCACGATTTGGTGGCAACCTCCGTTAACATAATGCGAATCATTCTTGATGCCATTCCGATGGTCATCTGATTCCGGAGCTGCCGTGCATTCGTCCATCCCCCGTCCGCTGTCCGCGCTGCTGCTCGGCGCCCTCGCCGCCTCGCCCGCCGCCCTGGCGCAGCCGGCGCCCGCCTCTCAGGCGCCGGTCCAGCAGGTGGTCATCCACGCCAGCGCCGACGCCTCGGCCGAGGGGCTGAAGGCACCCTACGCGGGCCGCCAAGTGGCCCGCGGGGGGCGGGTCGGCATCCTGGGCAACCAGGACATGATGGACACGCCGTTCAGCCAGACCAGCTACACGCAGGAGCTGATCCAGAACCAGCAGGCCATGAGCATCGGCGACGTGCTGAAGAACGACCCCACCGTTCGCCTGGCCCGCGGCTTCGGCAACTACCAGCAGGTCTACGTGATCCGCGGCTTCCCGGTGTATTCGGACGACATGTCCTACAACGGCCTTTACGGGTTGCTGCCGCGACAGTACCTGGCCGCGGAACTGGTCGAGCGCGTCGAGGTGCTGCGCGGTGTGAGTGCCTTCGTCAACAGCGCCGCGCCCGGCGGCAGCGGCCTGGGCGGCTCGATCAACGTGATGCCCAAGCGGGCGCCGAACGAAGCCGTCACGCAAGTGACGCTGGGCGTGGAGAGCGGCCCGCAGGGCTATCTGGCCGCCGACATCGCGCGCCGCTTCGGACCGGACAAGAGCACCGGTGTGCGCCTGACCGCGGTGCGCCGCGACGGCGACACCGCCATCGACCGGGAATCGCGCGAGCTGAGCCTGTTTGCCATCGGCGCCGACTGGCGCAGCCGCCGTGTGCGCGTCTCCGCCGACATCGGCTACCAGGAACACAAGCTGCGCGATGCCCGCCCCAGCGTGGACATCGACAAGTTCGGCTTCCCGGCGGCCGCCTTCGTGCCGCGCACCCCCGATGCCGACGCCAACCACGGCCAGGGCTGGACCCGCTCGGACGAGCGGGACACGTTCGGCACCGTGCGCGCCGAGTTCGACCTGGCCAACCAAACCACGGCCTGGGTTGCCGCCGGGATGCGCAACGGCAAGGAAAGGAACGATCTCGCCGGCGTGTACGTGGCGGACCGGGCCGGCAGCACCCTGGTGTCCCGTTTCGCCAACCAGCGCGAAGACGACGTCGCCACCGGCGAAGCCGGCGTGCGCACCTCGCTGACCACCGGCAGCGTCCGCCATGAGCTGGTGGCCTCCGCCAACCTGTTCTATTCGAAGGAGCACAACAACTACGCGATGTCGACGACCGACAGCGCCAACGACCTGTACGACACCGTGCCGGGCCCTGCGCCGGCGCTGGGTTTCTTCGGTGGCGACCTGCACGCCCCCCGGGTGGTCGGCCGCACGCGCACGCGCAGCATCGCGCTGGCCGACACCCTGGTGCTCGCCGACGACAGGCTGCGTCTGACCCTGGGCGTGCGCCACCAGACCATCGAGAGCTACGGCTACGACTACAACACGGGCCTGCAGACCGCACAGTACGACAAGAGCCGCACCACGCCGATGGCGGGCCTGCTGTTCAAGGCGTCGAAGCAGCTGTCGCTCTACGCCACCTATGCCGAAGGCCTGGTCAAGGGCGACACGGCCTCCGGGCAGGACATCGCCAACCAGGGCGAGGTGTTCGCGCCCTATGTCACCAAGCAGGGTGAGCTCGGCGCCAAGTTCGACCACGGCCGGTTCGGCGGCAACATCGCGCTGTTCCAGGCCCGCAAGCCGATCGCGGGGATCGTCGGCGACCGCTACGTCGGGTCCGCCTACAAGCAGCGCAACCGGGGCGTCGAAGGCACGTTCTTCGGCGAAGCGGCCCGGGGGCTGCGTGTGCTCGGCGGCCTGACGTACCTCGACACGGACGTGCAGGACAAGGACGCTGTCGGCGCACCCCGGTGGCAGTTCAACACCGGCGTCGAGTGGGACGTGCCGGGCCTTCCCGGGCTGGCGCTGACGGGCCGCGTCAACCACACCGGCCAGCAGTACGCCAACGCCGCCAACACGCTGAGGGTGGGGTCGTGGACCACGCTGGACGTCGGCGCGCGCTACGGCCTGGCGGTCGCCGAGCGCTTCGTCACACTGCGCGCCCACGTCAACAACCTGACCAACCGCGACTACTGGCAGTCGGTCGGCGGCTATCCGGGCGCCAACTACCTGGTGCTGGGCAACCCGCGCACGGTCGTCGTCTCCGCCAGCGTCGACTTCTGACGATGCTCAGCACCCGCGCCGTTCGTGCCTGGTCGGCGGTCCACACCTGGACCAGCCTGATCTGCACGGCCTTCATGCTGCTGCTGTGCCTGACGGGCCTGCCGCTGATCTTCCACCACGAGATCGGGCACCTGCTGGGCACCGAGATCGAAGCGCCGGATATGCCCGCTGCCTCGCCGCGCGCCGGCCTCGACGACGTGATGGCGCTGGCGACGTCCCGCTACCCGGGCAAGCAGGGCATGTTCGTCTCGCAGGAGGAGGATGACGACCGCGTGTGGTACGTCACCCTGTGCGAGAAGCCGGACTCCAACGAGGGGCTGAAGCAGGTCGCGGTCGATGCGCGCACCGGCCAGGCGCTGGGCGAGCCCCCGCTCGACAGCGGTTTCATGTACGTCATGTTCTCGCTGCACGTCGACCTCTTCGCCGGCCTGCCGGGCATGCTCTTCCTGGGGTTCATGGGCGTGCTGCTGCTGGTGGCGATCGTCTCCGGCACCGTGCTGTACGCGCCCTTCATGCGCAAGCTGCGTTTCGGCGACGTGCGCCGGGACCGCAGCCCGCGCGTGAAGTGGCTCGACCTGCACAACCTGCTGGGCATCGTCACGCTGGTGTGGTTCACCGTGGTGGGCGCCACCGGCGTCATCAACGCCTGGTCGGACCTGCTGGTCAAGTACTGGCAGTTCACCGAGGTGAACCAGATGCTGGCGCCGTACAAGGACAAGCCTCCGCTGACCGAACTGGGGTCGCTGCAGGACGCGGTGGCCGCCGCGAAGGCGCTGGACCCGTCGATGAAGGTCGCGTTCGTCGCCTTCCCCGGCACCTCCTTCTCGAGCCCGCACCACTACACGGTGTTCCTGCGCGGCGGCGACCACGTCTCGGCCAAGCTGCTGAAGCCCGTGCTGGTCGATGCGACCACCTCGCAGGTGACCAACACCGCGACGCTGCCGTGGTACCTGAAGGCGCTGCTGGTCTCGCAGCCGCTGCACTTCGGCGACTACGGCGGCCGGCCGATGCAGATCCTGTGGGCCGTGCTCGACGTCCTCACCATCGTCGTGTTGGGCAGCGGGCTCTACCTGTGGGTGGCGCGCCGGCGCAAGGCGGCGGCGGCCAGCGTCGTCGGGACGGGGCCGGTGGGGGAGCTGCCATGAGCCGCAGCCACACCCCGCCGCCGCCCGCGCAGCCCGCCGTCTGGCGGGCGCCGGTCACCATCGGCGTGCTCAGCGCCGTGGGCCTCGTCTCTGCGCTGCTGGGCGACGGCGCCTGGGACGCCGTGTCCTGGCTGGGGCTCGGCCTGCCCACGGCGGTGTGCCTCTGGTACGGCTGGAAGAAGTGAAGCCCGGCCTGGCAAGTGAGCCGGCCGCAGTCCACTGCCGCGTCACACCGCAGCCAGCGCGCTTTCCAGGTCGGCGATCAGGTCGTCGATGTGCTCGATGCCCACGCACAGGCGCACGGTGTCCTCGCCGACGCCGGACTTCTCCAGCTCCTCGGGCGACAGCTGCCGGTGCGTGGTCGATGCCGGGTGCGTGGCCAACGACTTCGCGTCGCCGATGTTCACCAGCCGCGTGAAGAGCTGCAGCGCGTCGAGGAAGCGCGCGCCGTCGGCCCGCTTGTCGCCCGACGTGCCCTTGACGCCGAAGGTCAGCAGGCCCGAGGCCTTGCCGCCGAAGTACTTCTTCGCCAGCGCATGGTCCGGGTGGTCTTCCAGGCCCGCGTAGTTGACCCAGGCCACCTTCGGGTGCTGCTTCAGGTATTGCGCCACCGCCAGCGCGTTGTCGCACACGCGGTCCATGCGCAGCGCCAGCGTCTCGATGCCCTGCAGGATCAGGAACGAGTTGAACGGCGAGATGGCCGAGCCCATGTTGCGCAACGGCACCACGCGCGCGCGGCCGATGTAGGCGGCCGGGCCCAGCGCCTCGGTGTAGACCACGCCGTGGTAGCTCACGTCGGGCTCGTTCAGGCGCTTGAAGCGCGCCTTGTGCTGCGCCCACGGGAACTTGCCGGAGTCGACAATCGCGCCGCCCACGCTGGTGCCGTGGCCGCCCAGGTACTTGGTGAGCGAGTGCACCACGATGTCGGCGCCGTGCTCGATCGGGCGGCTCAGGTAGGGCGACGGCACGGTGTTGTCGACGATCAGCGGCACGCCGTGGCGGTGCGCCACCTCGGCGATGCGGGCGATGTCGGTCACGTTGCCCTGCGGGTTGCCGAGCGACTCGACGAAGATGGCCTTGGTGCGGCTGTCGATCAGCGGCTCGAACGAGGCCGGGTCGCGGTGATCGGCGAAGCGCGTGCTGATGCCGTACTGCGGCAGCGTGTGCGCGAAGAGGTTGTAGGTGCCGCCGTAGAGCGCGGTCGACGAGACGATGTTGTCGCCCGCCTCGGCGATGGTGAGGATCGAGTACGTCACCGCCGCCTGGCCCGAGGCCAGCGCCAGCGCGGCGATGCCGCCTTCCAGGGCCGCGACGCGCTGCTCCAGCACGTCGGTGGTCGGATTCATGATCCGCGTGTAGATGTTGCCCGCCACCTTCAGGTCGAACAGGTCGGCGCCGTGCTGCGCGTTGTCGAACGCGTAGGCCACCGTCTGGTACAGCGGCACTGCGACCGACTTGGTCACGGGGTCGGGCTTGTAGCCGGCGTGGACCGACAGGGTCTCGAATTTGTGCTTGCGGGGTTCGCTCATGTCTCGCTCCTCCTGGACAAAGGCTTCAAAGGCCGGTGGCGGGGCCGGCAGGGTAGCGCGGAGCGTCCGTCTGGCAAAGCGCCGGCCGCGCATGCCCTTGCTCGCAGGGCGATGGAGAGGCAGCGATCGATATGCAGCGGCCGCAGATGCGCATGCGCAATGCTTCGTTCGCTGCTGGATTGGCAACACCTAGAGTGCGATGCATGTCAGCCTCGCTCGCCTCCCTGCCCCTCCGCCCCGCCGCGCCGGCCGGCCGCGTCGAGATCCGCCCGCTGGCCGGCCCGCTGGGCGCGGAAGTGTTCGGCCTCGATCTGTCGCGGCCGCTGGCGGACGACGACTTCGCGCGCATCCACCGGGCGCACCTCGATCACCACGTGCTGGTGTTCCGCGACCTGCGCATCACGCCCGGCGAGCAGGTGGCGTTCAGCCGCCGCTTCGGGCCGCTGCAGATCCATGTGCTGCGGCAGTTCCAGCTGCCCGGCCACCCGGAGATCCTGGTCGTCTCGAACATCAAGGAGAACGGCCAGCCGATCGGCCTGGGCGATGCCGGCCACTTCTGGCACTCCGATCTCTCTTACAAGGCGCTGCCCAGCCTCGGCTCGATGCTGCACGCACAGGAGCTGCCCGGCGAAGGCGGCGACACGCTGTTCGCGAACCAGCACCTCGCCTGGGACCGCCTGCCCGCCGAGCTGAAGAAGACCGTGGCCGGCCTGAAGGCCGAGCACCACTACCTGGCCAAGTACGCCGAGCTGCAGGCCCGCAACCCGTGGCGCCCCAACCTCACGC
Organism: Aquincola agrisoli; assembly: GCF_036621135.1. NCBI lineage: Bacteria > Pseudomonadati > Pseudomonadota > Betaproteobacteria > Burkholderiales > Sphaerotilaceae > Aquincola > Aquincola agrisoli. Next base: position 38,416 of record NZ_JAZIBG010000054.1, on the reverse strand, counting down.
CCGAGCAGGTCGCCGAGGTGAAGCCGGTGGTGCACCCGGTGGTGCGCACGCACCCGGAAAACGGCCGCAAGGCGCTCTTCGTCAGCGAGCATTTCACGACCCGCATCGTCGACGTGCCCGAGGACGAAAGCCGCGCGCTGCTCGACGAGCTGTTCCACCTGACCACGCTGCCCGAGCTGGTGTACCGCCACGTCTGGGAGCCGCACGACATGGTGTTCTGGGACAACCGTTCCGTCACCCACCTGGCCGCCGGCTGCCCCGACCACCTGCGCCGCCGCCTGAACCGCACAACGATCGAAGGCACCGCGCCTTTCTGAATACCGACATGACGCTCAAGACCTTCTTCAAGCCGCTGCTGGCTTCCTCCCTTGCCGCGGCGCTGTCGTTCGGCGCCGTCTCGGCGGCCCATGCCGAAGGGCAGATCCGCATCGCCGAGCAGTTCGGCATCGTCTACCTGCTGCTCGACGTCGCCAAGGACCAGAAGCTGATCGAGAAGCACGGCAAGGCGCAGGGCGTCGACGTGAAGGTCTCCTTCGTGACGCTGAGCGGCGGCTCCGCGGTCAACGACGCGCTGCTGTCGGGCTCGATCGACATCGCCGGCGCCGGCGTCGGCCCGCTGCTGACGCTGTGGGACCGCACCTACGGCAAGCAGAACGTGCGCGGCGTGGCCTCGCTGGGCAACTTCCCGTACTACCTGGTCAGCAACAACCCGAGCGTCAAGACCATCGCCGACTTCACCGACAAGGACCGGATCGCGGTGCCGGCGGTGGGCGTCTCGGTGCAGTCGCGCGTGCTGCAGCTGGCCTCGGCCAAGCTGTGGGGCGACGCGCAGTACAACAAGCTCGACAAGATCAGCGTCGCGGTGCCGCACCCCGAGGCCACGGCCGCCATCATCAAGGGCGGCACCGAGATCACCGGCCACTTCGGCAACCCGCCGTTCCAGGAACAGTCGCTGGCCGGCAACCCGGCCGCGCACATCGTGCTGAAGAGCTACGACGTGCTGGGCGGTCCGGCTTCGGCCACGGTGCTGTACGCCACCGAGAAGTACCGCAAGGAGAACCCGAAGACCTACCGGGCCTTCACCGACGCGCTGGCCGAGGCGGCCGCGTTCATCACCAAGAACCCCGAAGAGGCAGCGGACATCTTCATCCGCACCAACCGCTCGAACGTCGACCGCAAGCTGCTGCTGTCGATCATCAAGAACCCCGAGGTGCAGTTCAAGCTGGCGCCCGAGAACACCTACGCGCTGGCCGAGTTCATGCACCGCGTGGGCGCCATCAAGAACAAGCCGGCCTCGGCGAAGGACTATTTCTTCGACGACGCCCACGTCGCCGGCGGCAACTGAGATGAGCAGTCCTTCCTTGCGCGCCGTGGCGGCCAGCGCGCCGCAGCCGCTGCTGCAGGTCGACGACGTCACCCTCGAATACGCCACGCGCGAACGGGTCGTGCGCGCCGCGCACCGCGTGAGCTTCGACGTGCATGCGGCCGACCGCTTCGTGCTGCTGGGCCCTTCGGGCTGCGGCAAATCGACGCTGCTGAAGGCCGTGGGCGGCTTCATCCCGCCGCGCGAAGGCGAGATCCGCCTCGATGGCCAGGCGGTGCACCAGCCGGGGCCCGACCGCATCGTCGTGTTCCAGGAGTTCGACCAGCTCCCGCCCTGGAAGACGGTGAAGGCCAACGTGATGTTCCCGCTGCTGGCTTCGCGCAAGCTCGGCCGCAAGGAGGCCGAGGAACGTGCGCTCGACTGCCTGGCCAAGGTGGGCCTGGCCAAGTTCGCCGACGCCTACCCGCACACGCTGTCGGGCGGCATGAAGCAGCGCGTGGCCATCGCCCGCGCGCTGGCGATGCAGCCCAAGGTGCTGCTGATGGACGAGCCCTTCGCCGCGCTCGACGCGCTGACGCGCCGCCGCATGCAGGAAGAACTGCTCGCGCTGTGGGACGACGTGCGCTTCACGCTGCTGTTCGTCACCCATTCCATCGAGGAAGCGCTGGTGGTGGGCAACCGCATCCTGCTGCTGTCGCCGCACCCCGGCCAGGTGCGCGCCGAGATCAACAGCCACCAGTTCGGCCTGCACAGCCTGGGCGGCGCCGAATTCCAGGCGACCACGCAGCGCATCCACGGCCTGCTTTTCGACGAACGACCCGTCGACGCACAACCCCTCGCGGCCTGACCGCCGCGCCGCTTCCTTCCCATCATGAATGCACTGGTGCCGCCGGTCCGGCCGGAATACGAACGCCCGCTCGACACGCTGCCCGACGCCAGGTCCGCGCCTGCCGAGCGTGCCCTGCCCTGGGCGCAGCGACTGTGGCAGCAGACCGCGCTGCGCAAGGGCGTCATCCTGGTGGTGCTGGCGCTGCTGTGGGAGGCGGCGGCACGGTGGCAGAACAACGACCTGCTGCTGCCCACGTTCACGCAGACCGCGCAGGCCTTCGCCAACGACCTGGCCAGCGGCGAGCTGCTCACCAAGGCGCGCATCTCCATCGGCGTGCTGCTGCAGGGCTACCTGCTGGGCATCGCGGCGGCGTTCGTGCTGACCACGCTGGCGGTGTCCACGCAACTGGGCCGCGACCTGCTGTCGACGCTCACGGCGATGTTCAACCCGCTGCCGGCCATCGCGCTGCTGCCGCTGGCGCTGCTGTGGTTCGGCCTCGGGCGCGGCAGCCTGGTCTTCGTGCTGGTGCACTCGGTGCTGTGGCCGCTGGCGCTGAACACCTACGCCGGGTTCCAGGGCGTGCCCGAGACGCTGCGCATGGCCGGCCGCAACTATGGCCTGCGCGGACTGCGCTACGTGCTGCTGATCCTGGTGCCCTCGGCGCTGCCGTCCATCCTGTCGGGCCTGAAGATCGGCTGGGCCTTCGCGTGGCGCACGCTGATCGCGGCCGAGCTGGTGTTCGGCGCTTCGTCGGGCGAAGGCGGCCTGGGCTGGTACATCTTCCAGAACCGCAACGAGCTCTACACCGACCGCGTGTTCGCCGGCCTGGCGATGGTGATCCTCATCGGGCTGACGGTGGAGAGCCTGGTGTTCAACACGCTGGAGCGGCTGACGGTGCGGCGCTGGGGCGTTCAAAGATAGGGTCCGCCTGCGGGCTCGGGCGGCCCGCGGCACACTTGAGGGCATGACTGCCCCCGATCGCCTCCTGGTCGCCTGCCTCTGCGCCGCCTGGTGCGGCACCTGCCGCGAGTACGAAGCCGTGTTCGACGCGGGCCGCGCGGCCGACGGCGGCGCGGCCGACTGGGTGTGGGTCGACATCGAGGACGAGGACGAGGTGCTCGGCCCGATCGACGTCGAGAACTTCCCCACGCTGCTGATCGCGCGGGGCGACACGGTGCTGTTCTTCGGCACCGTCACGCCGCATGCGCAGACGCTGCTGCGGCTGGTGCAGAACGCCCGCGCGGGCGACTTCCCGCCGCAGACCGACGCGCAACTGCACGGCCTGCCGGGCCGCGTGCGCGCCGTCCTGGCCGGCTGATCCCGTCGCCCGCGCGGGGGCGGCCCGCAGGCGCGGCACGCCATAGCCGCCACACGCATGACCAAGTGCAAAAGCATTCGTTGAGCGCACAAGGCGCGCGGGCTACCTTGTGGGCAAGCGCTGCCGGGGGCGGCGCGTGTGTCGGTCAACCCAAGAGGCCCTTTTCGCCATGAGCATCAACGCCATCAACGTTCGCAACCAGTTCCGCGGCAAGGTCCGTGAAGTGATCGAGGGGCCGGTGGTCTCCGAGGTCGACGTCGAGACAGCCGGCGGCCTGATCGTCACCTCGGTCATCACCACGCGCTCGGTCAAGGAACTCGGCATCGTGCCCGGCAAAGACGTGATCGCGCTGGTCAAGTCGACCGAGGTGTCGATCGCCACGCTGTAGGGCGCACGCACACCATGGTGCCCGCATTCGTCGCCAGGCAGCCGCGCACGGCCGCGCGGCTGCTGGTGGTGCCGGGGCTGAACGATTCCGGCCCCGCGCACTGGCAGAGCTGGCTGCAGTCGCTGCACCGCCACTCGGTGCGCGTGGTGCAGCGCGACTGGTCCACACCCGACCTGGACCGCTGGGCCGCCCGCATCGGCAGCACGCTGGAGCGGGCCGGCCCGGGCCCGTGGATCGCCGCCGCGCACAGCTTCGGCTGCCTCGCGGTGGCCCGGCACCTGGCGCTCCGGCCCGATTCGCCGATCTCTGCCGCCCTGCTGGTGGCGCCGGCCGACCCGGACAAGTTCGGCGTGGCCGGCCTGCTGCCGGCGCAGGCGCTGCCGGTCCACAGCACCATGGTGACCAGCGACACCGACCCGTGGATGACCGCCTCCAACGCGCGCCGCTGGGCACAGCGCTGGGGCAGCCACACCGTCAACCTCGGCGACGCCGGCCACATCAACAGCGAGGCCGGCTTCGGCCCGCTGCCGTTCGCGCGGCGCTGGATCACCGCGATGGCGCAGCGGCTGGAACGCAGCCAGCGCGCCAGCCGCGCATCGCTCGCCGAGTGGTCGTTCGCGATCTGACCGGCCAGACCCCTTCCCCATTCCATCAGGAGCCCCGCATGCCCAGCCTGCGCCTTGGCGACACCGCCCCCGACTTCGAGCAACAGTCCTCCGACGGCCCGATCCGCTTCCACCAATGGCTCGGCGACAGCTGGGGCGTGCTGTTCTCGCACCCGGCCGATTTCACGCCGGTGTGCACCACCGAACTCGGCCTCACGGCCAAGCTGAAGGACGAGTTCGCCAAGCGCAACGTGAAGGCCATCGCGCTGTCGGTCGACCCGGTCGACAAGCACGGCGAATGGATCCAGGACATCAACCGCACGCAAAACACGGTGGTCAATTTCCCGATCATCGCGGACGCCGACCGCAAGGTCAGCGAGCTGTACGACCTGATCCACCCCAACGCCAGCACCACGGCCACCGTGCGCTCGCTGTTCGTGATCGACCCGGCCAAGAAAGTGCGGCTCGTCATCACCTACCCCGCCAGCACCGGCCGCAACTTCGACGAGATCCTGCGCGTGATCGACTCGCTGCAGCTCACCGACCACCACAGCGTGGCCACGCCGGGCAACTGGAAGCAGGGCGAGGACGTGGTGATCGTGCCTTCGCTGCAAGACCCGGACGTGATCGCGAAGAAGTTTCCGAAGGGCTATACCGCCGTCACGCCCTACCTGCGGCTCACGCCGCAGCCCGACCGCGGCTGAGCCCCAAGCGCGCCGCTTCCTCGTTTTTCGCATGAAGGTGGAACGAAGCATTCGTTCCTTGTAGAGCAGGGGGTTTCTACGATCCCGTTCAACGTCATCCACTTCCGTGCTCGGGATCGCCATGAATCTGAAGAAGACCCTGCTCGTCGGCGCGCTGCTCGCCACCGCCGTCGGCGCGTTCGCCAAGGACGTCACCTTGCTGAACGTCTCGTACGACCCGACGCGGGAGCTGTACGTCGAATACAACGCGGCGTTCTCGAAGTACTACAAGGCCAAGACCGGCGACAACGTCACCATCAAGCAGTCGCACGGCGGCTCGGGCAAGCAGGCGCGCTCGGTGATCGACGGCATCGATGCCGACGTGGTCACGCTCGCACTGGCCTACGACATCGACGAGATCGGCGCGAAGGCCAAGCTGCTGCCCGCCGACTGGCAAAAGCGCCTGCCGCACAACAGCGCGCCCTACACCTCGACCTACATCTTCCTGGTGCGCAAGGGCAACCCCAAAGGCATCAAGGACTGGGGCGACCTGGTGAAGCCCGGCGTGTCGGTGATCACCCCGAACCCCAAGACCTCCGGCGGGGCGCGCTGGGGCTACCTGGCCGCCTGGGGCTGGGCGCTGAAGCAGCCCGGCGGCAGCGAGGCGAAGGCCAGGGAGTTCGTCGGCAAGGTGCTGGCCAACGTGCCGGTGCTCGATTCCGGCGCCCGCGGCTCGACCGTTACCTTCGCCGAGCGGGGCCTGGGCGACGTGCTGCTGGCCTGGGAGAACGAGGCGCACCTGTCGCTGAAGGAGTTCGGCGCCGACAAGTTCGACATCGTCTACCCGCCCAGCAGCATCCTGGCCGAGCCGCCGGTGACGATCGTCGACAAGGTGGTCGACAAGAAGGGCACGCGCGCCGTGGCGCAGGCGTACCTGGAGTACCTCTACACGCCGGAAGGCCAGGAGATCGCCGCGAAGAACTTCTACCGGCCGATCGACCCCAAGGTGGCAGCGAAGTATGAGAAGAACTTCCCGAAGATCCAGCTCTTCACGATCGACGAGGTCTTCGGCGGCTGGGCCAAGGCGCAGAAGACGCACTTCGCCGACGGTGGCACCTTCGACCAGATCTACACCCGCAAGTAGGGCACTGCGTTTGCCGGGAAAATCGGCCGCCTTCGGGCGGCTCATTTGTTTTCCTCATAAGCACAAGCGAATTCAGTGGTTTGTGATGAGGAACCCGCGTCTTACATTCGCAGTTCGCATTTGAGATCGGTTTGATATGAACACTTCTTCTTTCCGTGCCCCGTCGATCCTTCGCCGCAGCCTGCTGGCCCTGGCGCTGGCCAGCAGCGCGGGTTTGAGCTTCGCGGCCGGCCCCACGCTGCTGAACGTCAGCTACGACGTCGCGCGTGAGCTGTACAAGGAAATCAACCCGGCCTTCCAGAAACAATGGAAGCAGAGCACGGGCGAAGACGTCACGATCAACCAGAGCCACGGCGGCTCCAGCAAGCAGGCGCGTTCGGTGCTCGAAGGCCTGGAGGCCGACGTGATCACCATGAACCAGTCGAGCGACATCGACATCCTGGCCACGCGCGGCAAGCTGCTGCCCGAGGACTGGGCCAAGCGCCTGCCCAACAACGCCTCGCCCACCACCTCGGTCACCGTGATCCTGGTGCGCAAGGGCAACCCGAAGGGCATCAAGGACTGGGCCGACCTGGCCAAGCCCGGCACCAGCGTGGTGATCCCGAACCCGAAAGTCACCGGCAACGGCCGTTACACCTACGTGGCGGCCTGGGGCTCGGTGCTGAAGGCCGGCGGCAACGCCACCCAGGCGCGCGAGCTGGTGCAGAAGATCTTCGCCAACGTGCCGGTGTTCGACGGCGGCGGCCGCGCGGCCACCACGACCTTCGCGCAGCGCAACATCGGCGACGCGCTCGCCACGTTCGAAAGCGAAGTGAACCTGATCAAGGCCGAGTTCGGCGACAACTTCGACGTGGTCTATCCCAAGTCCACCATCCTGGCCGAGAACCCGGTGGCGGTGATCGACAAGGTCGTCGACAAGAAGGGCACGCGCAAGCAGGCCGAGGCCTACCTGAAGTTCCTGTACACCGAGGAAGCCCAGGCCATCGCCGCGAAGCACCAGCTGCGCCCCCGCTCGCCCGCCCTGCTGGCCAAGTACGCGAAGGACTTCCCGCAGGTCACCACATTCACCATCGACGAGTACTTCGGCGGCTGGACCAAGGCCCAGAAGGACCACTTCGACGACGGCGCGATCTACGACCAGATCCTGGCCGCTGGCAAGAAGTCGTGATCTTCTCGCGCACCCTGCTCAGGCGGCACAGCGTGCTGCCGGGCTTCGACATCACGCTCGGGTTCACGCTGCTGTACCTGAGCCTGATCGTCCTGATCCCGCTGTCGTCCGCCTTCCTGAAGACGTTCACGATGACCTGGCCCGCGTTCTGGGAGGCGGTGGCCTCGCCGCGCGTGGTGGCCTCGTACCGGCTCACGTTCGGCGCCTCGTTCGCGGCCGCCGCGCTCAACGGCGTGTTCGGCCTGGTGATCGCCTGGGTGCTGGTGCGCTACGAATTCCCCGGCAAGCGGGTGGTGGATGCACTGGTCGACCTGCCGTTCGCCCTGCCGACCGCGGTGGCCGGCATCGCGCTGACGGCGCTCTATGCCACCAACGGCTGGATCGGCCAGTACCTCGCGCCCTTCGGCATCAAGGTGTCGTTCACGCCGCTGGGGGTGTTCGTTGCGCTGGTGTTCATCGGCCTGCCCTTCGTCGTGCGCACGCTGCAACCGGTGCTGGAGGACGTCAAGAAGGAGCTGGAGGAAGCCGCGGCCACGCTGGGGGCCACGCGCTGGCAGACCTTCCGAATCGTGATCTTCCCGATCCTGACCCCGGCGCTGCTGACCGGCTTTGCGCTGGCGTTCGCGCGTGCGCTGGGCGAGTACGGCTCGGTGATCTTCATCGCCGGCAACATGCCGATGATCTCCGAGATCACGCCGCTGCTCATCATCACGAAACTGGAGCAGTACGACTACGCCGGTGCCACCGCCATCGCGGTGGTGATGCTGGTGATGTCCTTCGTGCTGCTGCTGCTCATCAACCTGCTGCAGGCCTGGACTCGCAAGCGCCAAGGCGGCAACTGACCATGTCCCACACCACCCTCGCCGCGCCGGCAGCCGGCCCGGGCGCACACCACGCGCCGCGCACCGCGCTGGCCGCCACCGCCGAACCTCCGTGGGTCCGGCGCCTGCTCATCGCGGTGGCGCTGGCCTTCCTGTCATTCTTCCTCTTCATCCCGCTGGTGGCGGTGTTCGCCGAGGCCTTCAAGAAGGGTGCCGACGTGTACCTGGCCGCGATCGTCGAGCCCGACGCGGTGTCGGCCATCAAGCTGACGCTGATCGCGGCCGCGGTGTCGGTGCCGCTGAACCTGGTGTTCGGCGTGGCGGCGGCCTGGTCCATCGCCAAGTTCGACTTCCGCGGCAAGAACCTGCTGCTCACGCTGATCGACCTGCCGTTCTCGGTGAGCCCGGTGATCGTCGGCCTGATCTACATGCTGGTGTTCGGCCTGCAGGGCTGGTTCGGCGAATGGCTGCGCGACCACGACCTGAAGATCGTCTTCGCGCTGCCCGGCATCGTGCTGGCCACAGTATTCGTGACCTTCCCGTTCGTCGCGCGCGAGCTGATCCCGCTGATGCAGGCGCAGGGGCAGGAGCAGGAGGAGGCCGCCCGCGTGCTGGGCGCCAACGGCTGGCAGATCTTCTGGCGCGTGACGCTGCCCAACGTGAAGTGGGCGCTGCTGTACGGCGTGATCCTGTGCAACGCGCGGGCGATGGGCGAGTTCGGCGCGGTCTCGGTGGTTTCGGGCCACATCCGCGGGCAGACCAACACGATGCCGCTGCACATCGAGATCCTCTACAACGAATACCAGTTCGCGGCCGCGTTCGCGGTGGCCTCGCTGTTGGCCGGGCTGGCACTGGTGACGCTGGTGCTCAAGCTGCTCGTCGAGCGCAAGGTGCGGGCGGAGAAGCAATTGGCGGGCGCAGAAGCATGAGCATCGAGATACGCAACCTCAACAAGTCGTTCGGCAAGACGGTCGTCTGCGACAACCTGAACCTCGACATCCCGTCCGGCGAACTCGTCGCGCTGCTGGGGCCCTCGGGCTCGGGCAAGACCTCGCTGCTGCGCATCATCGCGGGGCTGGAGCGGCCCGATGCCGGCACCGTGCTCTTCCACGGCAAGGACGCCACGTTCGACGACGTGCGCGACCGCAACGTCGGCTTCGTGTTCCAGCACTACGCGCTGTTCGCGCACATGTCGATCTTCGAGAACGTGGCCTTCGGGCTGCGTGTGCGGCCCAAGGCCACGCGGCCGAGCGAGGCCGAGATCCGCTCCAAGGTGAACGCGCTGCTGAAGCTCGTGCAGCTCGACTGGATCGCCGACCGCTACCCGCACCAGCTCTCCGGCGGCCAGCGCCAGCGGATCGCACTGGCCCGCGCATTGGCGGTGGAGCCGCAGGTGCTGCTGCTCGACGAGCCCTTCGGCGCGCTCGACGCCAAGGTGCGCAAGGAACTGCGCCGCTGGCTGCGCCGCCTGCACGACGAGATGCACGTGACCAGCGTCTTCGTCACCCACGACCAGGACGAAGCCATGGAAGTGGCCGACCGCGTGGTGGTGATGAACCAGGGCCGCATCGAGCAGGAAGGCACGCCGGACGAGGTCTACGACCACCCGGCCACGCCCTTCGTGCTGCAGTTCCTGGGCGACGTGAACCTGTTCCACGGCCGGCTGGGCCACGGCCCCGGCGGCGCGCAGGGCGAGGTGAGCTACGTGCGCCCGCACGAACTCGACATCGTCGAGCACGGCGACGAGCACACCTGGGCGGTGACGCTGTCGCAGGCGCTGACGGTCGGGCCGCAAACGCGGGTGGAGTTCAAGCGCAACGACGACGGCAGCTACGTCGACGTGGAGCTGCCGCGCGAGGCCTGGAGCGTGCTGCGCGACCGCCTGCACCTGAAGCCCGGCAGCGCGGTGCACCTGCGCCCGCGCCGCGTGACGCGCTTCGACGACCACAACGCGCCGATCGACCCCGCCGCGGCCATCTGACACCCGCGCCGCGCTATCCGGGGATCTCGGGCTCGACCAGCCTCGCCAGCTGCGCCAGCGATTCCTGCCAGCCCAGATAGCAACCCTCCTCCGGGATGACCGAAGGAATGCCGGTCTGCTCGATGCTCACGTCGGTACCACACGACACGGCGCGCAGCACGACCGTGGTCTGCATCGTGCCCGGCAGGTTCGGGTCGTCGAACACGGCCGTGTAGCGAATGCGCTCGTGGGGCGCCAGCTCCAGGTACTCGCCGCCGAACGCATGGCTGTGGCCGCTGGTGAAGTTGGTGAACGACATGCGGTAGCGGCCGCCCACCTGTGCATCGATCTGGTGCACGGCGGCGGTGAAGCCGAACGGCGGCAGCCACTTGGCGAAGGCGTCGGCGGTGGTGAAGGCGCGGTAGATGCGCTCCGGCGGTGCGCGCAGCACACGATGAAGCCGGACGGTGTTCGTGGTCATGATCGGATCCCGGTAGCTCGAGGACGGCCCTCAACCTACACGACGAACGCCGCCCCGACAATTCGACATCTCACCGCGGCATCAGGCGCGTCTCGCTGTCCAGCCACGCCTTCAGCTCGGCCGGCGGCAGCGGGCGCGCGAAGAGGTAGCCCTGCGCCACCTGGCAGCCCTGGCTGGTCAGCAGGTGGTGCTGGTGGGTCGTTTCCACGCCTTCGGCCACCACCGTCAGGTGCAGGCTCTCGCCGATGCGGATCACCGCCTGGCTCAGCGCGCGGGCGGTCTCGTCATGCTCCAGGTCGTGCACGAAGCTCTGGTCGAGCTTGAGCTCGCTCACCGGCAGGCGGCGCAGGTAGCTCAGGCTCGAGTAGCCCGTGCCGAAGTCGTCCATCGCCAGCCGAACGCCCTGCGCGTGCACCTCGCCGATCGTCTTCATCGTGCTGGGGTGGGTGTCCAGCAGCACGCTTTCGGTCAGCTCCAGCGTCAGGTCGTGGGGCGCCAGCGAATGGGTGCGCAAGGTGTCGGCGATCATCCGCGGCAGGTCGAGGTTGTGGAAGCTGGTCGGCGACAGGTTGACCGACACCGCCGGCACGGCCAGCCCGCCGGCGCGCCACTCGGCCAGCTGCCGGCAGGCCTCGCCCAGGGCCCAGCGGCCGAGGTCGCCGATCAGCCCGCACTCCTCCGCCAGCGGGATGAAACGCGCCGGCGGCACCGGGCCGAGCCGCGCATGGTGCCAGCGCGCCAGCGCCTCCACGCCGTAGATGCGGCCGGTCTTCAGGTCGATCTGCGGCTGGTAGTGCAGCGCCAGGCCGCCGTCGCGCAAGGCGTCCCGCAGCGCGGTCTCCAACGCCAGGCGCTCCTGCGCCAGCACGTTCATCTCGCTGCTGAAGAAGCTGAAGCGCCCGCGGCCCCCGTTCTTCGCCTGGTACATCGCCATGTCGGCGCGGTGCAGCAGCGTCTCCATGTCGCGGCCGTCGGCGGGGAACATCGCGATGCCGACGCTGGCCGACGGCCTGAGCGTCACCCCGCCCACCTCGCACGCCGTGGCCAGGCCCGCCTGCAGACGCTCGACCGCGTCGGTGGCCTGCGTCGCATCGCACTGCGGCAGCACCACCACGAACTCGTCGCCCGACAGCCGGCCGGCGATGTCGGAGCCGCGCACCTCGGCCTGCAGGCAGCGGGCCACATGGCGCAGCAGCTCGTCGCCGGCCGGGTGGCCCAGCGAATCGTTGACCTGCTTGAAGCGGTCCAGGTCGATGAACAGCACGGCCAGCGGCGTGCCGTTGCGCATCGCGCCGGCGATGGCCTGGTCGGCCTTGGCATGCAGCAGGCTGCGGTTGGGCAGGCCGGTGAGCGCGTCGTAGAAAGCCAGTTTGCGGATGCGCAGGCGCGAGCGCTCGCGGTCGAGCGCCAGCGCGCACAGGTGGACGCAGGCCTCCACCAGCTGCCGGTGGAAGGGATCGGGTTCGGCGGGCGCCCGGTAGTAGAACGCGAAGGTGCCCGACACGCGCCGGTCGGCGCCGTGGATCGGCGTCGACCAGCAGGCCCGGTAGCCCAGCGGCAGGATGAGGTCCTTGTAGGGCGCCCACAGCGGATCGCTCGCGATGTCGGTGACCACCACGGCTTCGCCGCGCCAGGCCGCCGTGCCGCAGGAGCCGACCGCCGGGCCGATCGCCACGCCGTCCAGCGCCTTCGAGTACTCGGGCGGCAGGCTGGGTGCCGCCAGCGGATGCAGCCGGCCCTCGTCGTCGACCTCCAGGATTGAGGCGCAGATCTCGGGCGCGATGCGCTCGACCTCGCGGCACACCAGGTCAAGCACGTCGGCCAGCGGCTGCTCGCGTGCCATCGCCTCCAGCACGCGGTGCTGCAGCACCTCGTGCATCTTGGCGCGGGTGATGTCGGTCAGCACGGAAACGGTGTTGAGCAGGGTGCCGTCGGCGGCCATCACCGGATTGGTCAGCACGCTCGCCCAGTAGCGCTGGCCGTCCCGCCCCTGAACGATCTCCTCGCGCCGCACCGGCTGGCCGGCCTGCAGCGCGGCACGGAACGCCTCGGTGAACGCGGCCGACATCTGCGGTGCGAGCAGCGCGATCGGCGCGCGGCCGGCCGCTTCTTCCAGCGTCCAGCCGAACATCCGCGTGAAGCCGGCATTGACGTAGAGGATGCGCCACTGCCCGTCGCCGATGATCACCGCGTTGTCGGTCGCATCGGCCACCAGCGACAGCCGCCGGGTGTGCTCGTGCGCACGTGCCTCCTCGCAGATCCGGGCGCTGACGTCGGTGGCGATCTTCACGATGCGCGCGACGCGGCCGTCGCCGTCGCACACCGGTGCGTAGGTGGCTTCCAGCCAGGTCGGTCTGCCGTCGGCCCGGCGGCGCTCCGCGCAGCCCGAGAACGCCTCGCCCTTCAGCAGCCGCGCCCACAAGGCCTGGTAGTCGGCCGAGGCGGCGTACTCCGGCGGGCAGAACAGGCTGTGCGGACGGCCGCGGACCGCCGCCAGGTCCTCGTACCCGAGGATCGCGAGGTAGTTGGTGTTGGCATGCAGCAGGCGGCCGTCCGGGGCGAACTCGGCGATCGCCACCGCGCGGTCGAGCGCGCGCAACAAAGCCGCCCCGCCGGTCCGCAGGCTCGCCAGGTCTTGATCGGTCATCGTCCTGCTCCATCGAGCGGCCCCGCGGCCGCACTGCCGGGTCAATCCAGCGTAACTTCCGTGCGCACCCCGCCGGCCCGCTCGGCGCGCGCAGTGAGCGCCAGGCGGGTGCCCGCCGGGCCGCGCACCACCCACTCGGCCACTGTACGGTCGGCCGTCAGCTCGCGATGCGGCAAAAAGGCCTGCTGCGAGACCTTGGGCGCATGGCCTTCCAGCTGCGGGCCCTCGAAACGCGCCTTGCCGCCGACCAGCGCCACCGCCGGGTCGTCGGGCAGGTGGATCTCGAACATGACGCCGCGCACGGTCTTGCGCTGCAGCGCACGCTGGCTGACGTAGCTGGACAACCAGCCGGTGTTGGCCACGGCGAAGCGCACCCGCCAGGTGTCGGGGCCGAGTGCCTGCACCTCGGTGCGCAGCAGCTCGAGTTTCGGCAGGCTCAGCGCGATCTGCGTCATCCAGGCGGGGAAGCGGGCCACCTCGCGCTCGCGCAGGTGCGGCGGCGGGTTGCGCCAGAAGTTCAGCCGGTCCCAGCCGCCGATCTCGACCGGCCCCAGTTGCGGATGCAGGAACGGCCGCCAGTCGACATGCGCCTGCCCGCCGCACTGTTCGTCGCTCCACTTCAGCAGCTTCAGGTCGTCCTCGACCGGATGCTCCCGGTACCAGTCGATCCACGGGTAGCCGGTGATACCGGCCTCGCGGTTGGGCGCCCACAGCTCGACCGTCCAAAAGAGCGCGCCGAGGTGCTCGTACAGCCAGTCCTGCGTGCCGCTGACGTGCTGCTTCGGGTGGTATTTGAACTCGTGGTGGATGCTCACCGCGGGGTAGCCGGTCAGCTGTTCGCCGATCGCCGAGAAGCGCCGGTACAGCCACAGGTCCTCGGGGATCATCTCCTCGTCGCTGGCCGTGCTCAGCGGGCGCAGGATGACACCGCTGTGCGTGTGGTAGCTGACGGCGGCACCGATGTTCGGGTGCGCGACGACGAAGTCGACCATCGCGCGCACCTCGGGCTCGCTGGTGGGGTACGGACCGGCACCGCTCTGCTCGAACTCCTGCCGCCACTGGCCCGGGAAGTTGCGGTTCAGGTCCAGCCCTTCCGGGTCGCGGTTGACGCTGGCGAGGAGCCCGTCGTAGTTCTTCAGCGTGCCTTCGGGCAGCAGCCGGTAGTACGCGCCGCCGAACTCGCCCGGCTCCCGCGCCACCAGCAGCCGCGGCTCTGCAGGATGCTGCTTCCAGGGGCCGTGCGGGTCCGGCATCCGCATGCTGAGGATGCGGCCGTCGCCGTCGATGTCCTCCACCGTCAGGCCGTCGACCGGCACCTCGTCGTACGGGTAGCGCCGCACCGACGAGCGGATGTGCCGGGGGCGGTCGGCCAGCGCCAGCTCGGCCCCGTCGGGGTTGAGCCGTGCGCACAGGTAGACGCTGCGGGTGTCGAGCAGCTGCGTCACCGCCCGATCGGCGCCGTAGCGCTCGAGCAGGTGGTGGAGGTAGTACAGGCACGCGGTGCTGGCGGTCAGCTCGCCGGCGTGGATGTTGCCGTCGAGCCAGAAGGCGGGCTTGTCGGTGTCGGCGCCGGTCGCGCGGTTGGTGAGGGTGGCCAGCCAGATGTCGCGGCCCTCGAAGCTGCGCCCGATCGAGCTCAGCCGCATCAGCCCCGGACGCGCCGCCGCATAGGCCCGCAGCAGCGCGGTCAGCGCCTCGTGGCGGTAGAAGGTGTCGAAGCGCGGGGTCGGCAGCGGCGGCGGGGCAGCGGCGTCGTCGAGCATGTCGGACGCCTACCGGCCCACGGGCCAGGGGTCGCCGTCGACGAACACGCGCAGCTCGCCCGGGGCGAACGCGGTCCAGGGCTCGCCGTGCGTGAGCGGCTGCGTCGCGACCAGCGCGACGCGGTCCTCCGGTCCGGTGAGCGCGGCGAAGTCGACGCTGAGGTCCTCGTCGGCGAGCCGGGCGGCGCCGAATGGGGGCCGGCGCTGCAGCCAGTGGAGGTGCGTGCTGCAATGGGCCCAGAGGGCCTGGCCGTTGCTGAGCAGGCCGTTGAAGGTGCCGTGCCGCGCCAGCACGGGCAGCAGCTCGCGCAGCGTGCGGGTCAGCTCCTCGACGGTCGGGACGCTGGCGTGCGCCTTGGCCAGCTCCTGCATCAGCCAGCAGAAGGCACGTTCGCTGTCGGTGCCGCCGACGGGCCGGAAGGCCGCATGCAGGACGGGATCGAAGCCCTTCAGGTCGCCGTTGTGGGCGAAGACCCAATACCGGCCCCACAGTTCGCGCATGAACGGGTGCGTGTTCTCCAGCGCCACATGGCCCTGGGTCGCCTTGCGGATGTGGGCGATGACGTTGCGGCTCTTGATCGGGTAGCCCTTCACCAGCTCGGCCACCGGCGATTGGCGTGCGCTGTGGTGGTCGACGAAGAGCCGGACGCCGCGGTCCTCGAAGAAAGCGATGCCGAAGCCGTCCTTGTGCTCGTCGGCACGCGTGGCGAGACCGGTGAAGCTGAACATCACGTCGGTCGGGGTATGGGCGTTCATGCCCAGCAGTTGGCACATGGCGTTGTAAGCATAGCCTGACGGCGCGCAGCGGCCGACACCGCTGGCGGACCGGCCCGCGCAGGACCATGATGCAGGCGGCGCCACCTCCGGCGCCTGCCCACCGAGACCGCGATGGCCCCCTTCTTCGACGACCTCTCCGCCGGCTGGCGATCCGCCCCCGCCGGCACGCCCGAAACGCCGATCCGTGCCAGCTACCGCTGCCAGTGCGGACGCGCCGTCTTCTTCCGCAACAGCCAGTGTGTGGCTTGCGGCACCGCGCTGGGCTACGACCCCCAGAGGGCGCTGGTGCTGCCGATCGTGGCGGCCGAGGGTGGCGACGGCGCCCCCGTGTGGCAAGCCGCCGAGGGCTTCGGCGACGCGGCGCTGCGCTACAGGCGCTGCACCAACTTCGACACCGTCGCCGGCTGCAACTGGCTGCTGGCGGCCGACGAGCCGGCGACGCTGTGCATCGCCTGCCGCCTGAACCGGACGATTCCCGACCTGTCGCAGCCCGATAACGCGGCGCTGTGGCGCCGCAGCGAGGTGGCCAAGCGGCGGCTGGTCGCGCAATTGCTGCGGCTCGGCCTGCCGGTCAAGTCGCGCGTCAGCGAGGACCCCGAACGCGGCGTGATGTTCGACTTGCTGCGTTCGTCGGCGGGCGCACCGCCGGTGATGACGGGCCACGACGAGGGACTCATCACGCTCAACGCGGAGGAGGCCGACGACGCGCGGCGCGAGCAGGTGCGCGCCTCGATGCACGAGCCCTACCGCACCATGCTCGGCCACTTCCGCCACGAGATCGGCCATTACTACTGGGACCGCCTGGTGCGCGACACCGAGTGGCTGGAGCCCTTCCGCCTGCGCTTCGGCGACGAGCGGGAGGACTACGACGCCGCGCTGCGGCGCCACTACGAAAACGGACCCGATCCGTTGTGGCCGCAGCGCTGTGTGAGTGCCTATGCCAGCACCCATCCCTGGGAGGACTGGGCGGAGACCTGGGCGCACTACCTACACATGGTCGACACCATGCTCACCGCGCGTGGCATGGGCATCGGCGGCGACAACATCGAGCTCGAGATCGAGCCCTTCACGATGGCCGACCTGGACGCGCCCGACGCGCCGGGCGCCGACCGCTTCCTGCAGTTCGTCAACACCTGGGTGGAACTGAGCGCGGCGATGAACGAGCTGTCGCGCGCGATGGGGCAGCAGGACCACTACCCGTTCGTGCTGTCGCGGCCGGCCGTGGCCAAGCTTCACTTCGTGCATCGGCTGGTGTCCGCCACGCGCGAGGCCACCAACGCCACGCCGGAGCCGACGCCGGTGACGGTGGACCCGGTCGAGGCGGCGGTCAGCGCACCGGCAGAAACAGCTTCGTCAGCCCCCGCAGCGTGACCAGGCTGCCGGGGTTGCGGGTCTCGTCGAGCACGCCGCTCATGCGGCGCACGATGGCCGGGTTGCGGCGTGCGCGCCAGATCAGCAGGTCGGCCAGCCAGGGGTGTTCGTTGACGCGGTTGGCGCGCTCGTACAGGTCGAAGCGCGGTTTCAGCGCGCGCAGGCTGGCGTCGTAGGCAGACTGCACCGCCGCATCGCCTGACTGCTGCCGGCGCCCGGCCACCAGCGCCTCGGCCGCCAGCAGGCCGGTCTCCATCGCCTTGCCGATGCCCTCGCCGGTGAAGGCGTAGGTACTGCCGGCGGCCTCGCCGGTCACCAGCAGGCCGGGCTCCGAGTAGCGCGCGCCTTCGAGCGAACAGCGCAGCGGCGCGCCCTTCAGCTCGCCCTGCAGCGTGCCGCCGGCCATCAGCTCGCGCGCCGGCGCATAGGCATCGCAGAAGGCCGCGAACACCTCGCGCAGGTTCACGTCCTGCATCACGCGGCGGCCGTCGCGCAGCTTGCGGTGGCTGTGTGCCAGGCCCACCCCGATGTTGAAGACGCCGTCGCGGCACGGGAAGATCCAGCCGTAGCCCGGACGCAGGCGCTGGTGCCAGACGATCTCCATCGCGGTGATGCGCCCGGCCATCGCGTCGTTCTTCACGTAGCCGCGCAGCGCGACGCCGGTGGGCTGCTGGCGCTCGCACATTCCGGCCGCCAGCAGCGCCTTGGGCACGGCGCCGGTGGCCAGCACCAGCCAGGTCGAGCGGATGTCGTGCACCGCGTCGCCCCCCTGTCGCACCCGCGCGCCGACGACGCGGCCGCCGTCGCGCAGCGGTGCCTCGAAGCGCACGGGCGTGAAGCGCCGCGCGCCGGCGTTCACCGCGGCGCGGCACAGGATGTCGTCGAGCTGTCTGCGCGGCAGCACCGACAGCGAGCCCGGCACGTCGACGCGGCCGCCGCGCGGCCCGATGCACGCCACGTGAGACACCCGCTGCGCCACCGCGGCGACCTCGGCGTACACGCCCAGCCGCTGCAGCGCCGCGTGCGAATCGGGAATCAGGCCGTCGCCGCACACCTTGTCGCGAGGGAAGTCGTGCTGGTCGATCAGCACCACGTCGACGCCCGCGCGCGCCAGCCACTGGGCGCAGGCGCTGCCAGACGGGCCGGCGCCGACGACCAGCACGTCGCAGGAAGGCGGCAGCGGGGATCTTGGCGGCGCTTCGGCCTGCGAGGCCCCGGGCGGGGGCGAGGACATTTCGGGTGGCATCGCACCTCCTCCGGCAGTGAACGCGTCTTCGTCGTTCGACATGGCGCCGGATTCTAGGAGCGCGCCTTCCCCGCCCCCGGCGCAGCCCGCATGCGCCACGCCGCCGCGGCCGCCACGGCGGTGACCAGCGCCAGCATCGCGAAGGCCTCGTGGAAGGCGGCAAGTTGGCCCGCCGTCGAGCCGCTGCCCAGCCCCGCGCCGTGCGCCTGCAGCCGCCACTCCAGCACGATGCCGGTGAGGCTCACGCCCACCGCGCCGCCGAGCTGGCGCAGGAAGTTGATGACGCTCGCGCCCTGCGCGATGAGCGCCGGCTCCACCGCACGCACCGCGCCGAGGTTGAGCGAGGGCAGCACGAAGCCCAGCCCCACGCGGCCCACCACCGCCCACAGCGCGATGACGGCCAGCGCGGTGCCGAGGCTCACGGTCAGCATCAGCGCGAACGAGGCTGCGAGCAGCAGGATGCCCAGCGTCACCAGCCGGTGCACCGGCACACGGTCGGCCAGCCGGCCGCCCCAGGGGATGGTGATGGCCAGCGCGATGCCCGCCGGGAACAGCACCGCGCCGGCCTGCGAGGGCGGCAGCCGCAGCGCGGTCTGCATGAACACCGGCACCAGGTAGGTGGAGCCGAACAGCGCCATGCCGTAGATGAAGGCGACGCAGCCGCCCATCGCGAAGGCGCGGTAGCCGAAGAGCGCCGGGGCCATCAGCGGCTGTGCCGCGCGGCGCTGCAGCAGCACGAAGGCGACGATGCCGGCGGCGGCGGCCGCCAGCAGGACGATGGCCAGCAGCGGCACGCCGGCTTCGGCCTCGCGCAGCTCGACCATGCCGTTGAGCAGCGCGACGATCGCCATCGCGATCAGCCCGAGGCTCCAGACGTCGAGCCGGGCGGGCAGCGCGTCTTCATGCGGCGCGGCGCGGCTGGGCAGGTAGCGGCGCGCCAGCAGCAGCGCGACCACGCAGAACGGCACCACGACGAAGAAGATCGAGCGCCACCCGAAGTGCTCGACCAGCACGCCGCCGATGCTGGGGCCGATGGCCGGCGCCAGCACCGAGCCCATGCCGAACACGCCCATCGCCTTGCCCTGCTCGTGCGGACCGAAGATGCGCATGACGACGATGGCCGGTATGGGCTGCATGATGCCGGCGGCCAGGCCTTCGGCCACGCGCATCGCGAGCACCCATTCGTAGCTGCGGCCCAGTCCGCCGCCGATGCCGCCGAGCATCAGCAGCAGCGTGACGCCGACGTAGGTGCCGCGCAGGCCGAAGCGGTCGAGCAGCCAGGGCGTGACCAGCATCGAGACGGTCATCGCCGCCATGAAGCCGGCGGACATCCACTGCGCACGCTCCTGGCCGAGCGTGAAGGCGTCGCTCATGTCGGGCACCGCCACGTTGACGATGGTCGACGACATGATCGACGCCATCGTGCCCACCATCACGGCGACGAGCACCCACCAGCGGTAGTTGGGCCCGTGGCGCACGGCCAGGGCTTCGGCGGACGAGGAGATCAAACGGTTGCGGGCGCCGGCGCGGCGCGAGGAACGAAGCGCCGATCATCCCGCAAAGGGCATGCCCGCTCGCCCGGGCAGCCTACGCAGCCAGCGCCGGGCCGCCCCAAGCAGGCCGCGCAACCCTCTCGGGTGGTGCCATGTATTTCATGGCACCGGGTGCGCCATTCAGGCGTTCGCCTTCACTTTCAGGCGCCACGCGTGCAGCAGGGGCTCGGTGTAGCCGCTGGGCTGGTCCAGGCCCTTCAGCACGAGGTCGAGCGCGGCGCGGTAGGCGTAGGAGGTGTCGAAGTGGCCGGCCATCGGCTGGTACAGCGGATCGCCGGCGTTCTGGCCGTCGACGACCTTGGCCATGCGCTGGAAGGTCTCGTGGATCTGCGCCTCGGTGACGATGCCGTGCAGCAGCCAGTTGGCCATGTGCTGGCTGGAGATGCGCAGCGTCGCGCGGTCTTCCATCAGGCCGACGTCGTGGATGTCGGGCACCTTCGAGCAGCCGATGCCCTGGTCGATCCAGCGCACCACGTAGCCCAGGATGCCCTGCGCGTTGTTGTCGAGCTCCTGCTGGATCTCCGCGGCGGACCATGCCGGCTTGCCGACGATGGGCACCTGGAGCAGGCCGTTCAGCAGCGTGTCGCGCTCCGCGTTGGCGTCGATCTTTTCGAGCTCCTGCTGCACCGCGCTCACGCTTACCTGGTGGTAGTGCAACGCGTGCAGCGTGGCGGCGGTCGGCGACGGCACCCAGGCAGTGTTGGCGCCGGCCTTCGGGTGGGCGATCTTCTGCTCCAGCATCGCGGCCATCAGGTCGGGCATGGCCCACATGCCCTTGCCGATCTGCGCGCGGCCACGCAGGCCGCAGGAGAGGCCGACCAGCACGTTGTTGCGCTCGTAGGCCTGGATCCAGGCGCTCGACTTCATGTCGCCCTTGCGCATCACCGCGCCGCCGCGCATGCAGGTGTGCATCTCGTCGCCGGTGCGGTCGAGGAAGCCGGTGTTGATGAAGGCCACGCGGGCCGAGGCGGCGGCGATGCAGGCCTTCAGGTTCACGCTGGTGCGGCGCTCCTCGTCCATGATGCCCAGCTTCACCGTGTTGGCCGGCAGGCCAAGCAGCTGCTCGACGCGGTCGAACAGCTCGGCGGCGAAGGCCACTTCGGCCGGGCCGTGCATCTTCGGCTTGACGATGTAGACCGAGCCGGCGCGCGAGTTGCGCACGCCGGTGCCGCCGCGGCGCTTCAGGTCGTGCAGCGCGATGGTCGTGGTGATGACCGCGTCCATGATCCCTTCCGGGATCTCCTTGCCGCCGTCCCACAGGATGGCCGGGTTGGTCATCAGGTGGCCGACGTTGCGCACGAACATCAGCGAGCGGCCGTGCAGCGTGACGGTGCCGCCCGCCGCGCCCTTGTACTCGCGGTCGGGATTCAGACGGCGGGTGAAGGTGGTGCCGCCCTTGGCGACTTCCTCGGTCAGCGTGCCCTGCTGGATGCCGAGCCAGTTGCCGTAGGCCACCACCTTGTCGGCGGCGTCGACCACGGCGACGGAGTCTTCCAGGTCGAGGATGGTCGACAGCGCGGCTTCGAGCACCAGGTCGCTGACGCCGGCGGCGTCGGTTTGGCCGATCGGGGTGCTGCGGTCGATCTGGATGTCGATGTGCAGGCCGTTGTGCGCCAGCAGCACCGAGGTGGGCGCGGCGGCGTCGCCTTGGTAGCCGACGAACTGGGCCGCGTCGGCCAGGCCGCTGGCGCCGGTCTTCAGCGCGACGACCAGCTGACCGCCTTCGACGCGGTAGCCGGTGGCGTCCGCGTGCGAGCCGCTGGCCAGCGGGGCCGATTCGTCGAGGAACTTGCGTGCGAAGGCGATGACCTTGGCGCCGCGGGCCGGGTTGTAGCCTTTGCCTTTATCGGCGCCGCCGGTCTCGGGAATGGCGTCGGTGCCGTACAGCGCGTCGTACAGCGAGCCCCAGCGGGCGTTGGCGGCGTTCAGCGCGTAGCGCGCGTTCAGGATGGGCACGACGAGCTGCGGGCCGGCCTGCACGGCCAGCTCGGCATCGACGTTCGACGTGGTCGTCTGCACGCTGGCCGGCTGCGGCTGCAGGTAGCCGATCGACTCGAGGAAGGCGCGGTACGCCGGCATGTCGGCGATCGGGCCGGGGTTCTTCGAATGCCAGCGGTCGAGCTCGGCCTGCAGGCGGTCGCGTTCCGCCAGCAAGGCGGCATTCTTGGGCGCGAGGTCGTGGACGATGGCATCGAAGCCCTGCCAGAACGCGGCGCTGTCGACGCCGGTGCCCGGCAGCACCTTGTCTTCGATGAAGCGGTAGAGGTCGGTCGAAACCTGCAGGCGATGAGCGGCGGTGCGGTCGGTCATGGTGTGTCCTCGGCGGCGGTGGGGCGGGCGTGCCGGCGCGATCGCGGGCACGGGATGTCGCGCACTCTATGCCAGTGCGGCGTTGCGATTGGCCGCTTCCGCCGCGCAGGATCTTTACGCCCAGTGCATGAATCCTGCCGGCCACTCATGTTCCAAACCGTCGTGATCCTGCCTGCAAGGCCTTGGATTGCGATCGGACGCAACGCTATTCGAACGGCCAAGCCGGCACGTCGCGCCCCAACTCAATGCATTCCGCGCATGAGAGCACCAAATAAATGCATAACAATGCGTTCACTGGTGCGTTGCGCACCATCTTTGGACTTCCTGGACGAGACCGATGACCCATACCGACGCCGACGGCTTTCTCTCACATGTCGCCCACCGCAACCCCGGCCAGCCGGAATTCCTGCAGGCCGTCACCGAGGTCATGGAAAGCCTCTGGCCCTTCATCGCCAGGCATCCGAAGTACCAGACGCAGTCCCTGCTCGAACGCCTGGTCGAGCCCGAGCGCGTGATCATGTTCCGCGTGGCCTGGACCGACGACCACGGCCAGGTGCAGGTCAACCGCGGCTACCGCATCCAGCACAGCCTGGCCATCGGGCCGTACAAGGGCGGCCTGCGCTTCCATCCTTCGGTGAACCTGTCGATCCTGAAGTTCCTCGCGTTCGAGCAGACCTTCAAGAACGCGCTCACCACGCTGCCGATGGGCGGCGGCAAGGGCGGCGCCGACTTCGATCCGAAGGGCAAGAGCCAGGGCGAGGTGATGCGCTTCTGCCAGGCGTTCGCGACCGAGCTCTTCCGCCACGTGGGCGCGTACACCGACGTGCCGGCCGGCGACATCGGCGTGGGCGGCCGCGAGGTCGGCTACCTGGCCGGCATGGTGAAGAAGCTGACCAACCGCGCCGACTGCGTGTTCACCGGCAAGGGCCTGTCGTTCGGCGGCTCGCTGATCCGCCCCGAAGCCACCGGCTACGGCAACGTCTACTTCGCGCAGGAGATGCTCAAGCGCAAGGGGCGCAGCTTCGACGGGCTGACGGTCTCTGTCTCGGGCGCCGGCAACGTCGCGCAATACACGATCGAGAAGGCCATGGCCCTGGGCGCCAGGGTGGTGACGGTGTCTGACTCCAGCGGCACGGTGCTCGACGAGGCCGGCTTCACGCCCGAGAAGCTGGCGACGCTGATGGACGTGAAGAACCACCTCTACGGCCGCGTCAGCGACTACGCCGAGCGTGTGGGCGCGCGCTTCCTCGCAGGCGCCACGCCGTGGCACGTGCCGGTCGACGTCGCGCTGCCCAGCGCCACGCAGAACGAACTCAACGAGGACGATGCGAAAACCCTGGTGAAGAACGGCGTGGTCTGCGTGGCCGAGGGCGCCAACATGCCGTCGACGATGGCCGCGGTGAAGGTGTTCGAGGCCGCGGGCGTGCTGTACGCGCCCGGCAAGGCGAGCAACGCCGGCGGCGTGGCCACGTCGGGCCTGGAGATGAGCCAGAACGCGTCGCGCATCTCGTGGCCGCGCGAGGAGGTGGACACCCGCCTGCTGCAGATCATGCAGGGCATCCACGAGGCCTGCCTGCACTACGGCGAGCGGGCCGACCGCACGGTGAGCTACGTGGACGGTGCCAACATCGCCGGCTTCGTGAAGGTGGCCGACGCGATGCTGGCCCAGGGCGTGGTCTAAGGCGCCGGGGCCGATTGGATCGGCCAGCGTCACGGATTCATGGCGAGATCGGCTTGATTGAAACCCTCACTGCGGGTATTTTCAAGCGATGGACCGGCTCAAGCAGATCGAATCCTTCGTCGCCGTGGCGACCAAGGGCAGCCTCACCGCGGCGGCGCAGCTCGAAGGCGTGGCGCCTGCGGTGATCGGCCGCCGCATCGACGCGCTGGAAGCGCGCCTGGGCGTCAAGCTGCTGGTGCGCACCACGCGGCGCATCTCGCTCACGCACGAGGGCAGCGCCTTCCTGGAAGACTGCCAGCGCCTGCTGGCCGACCTGGCGAACGCCGAATCGGGCGTCAGCGCCGGCGGCGCGCGGGCCAACGGCCTGCTGCGCATCACCGCGCCGGCGGGCTTCGGGCGCCGGCACGTGGCGCCGCTGGTGCCACGCTTCCTGGCCGAGCACCCCGACGTGCACGTCTCGCTGAACCTCGCCGACCGGGTGGTCGACATCGTCCATGAGGGCTTCGACTGTGCGATCCGCGTCGGCGACCTGCCGGACTCCAGCCTGGTGAGCGTGCGGCTGGCCGACAACCGGCGGCTGTGCGTCGCGACGCCGGCCTACCTGAAGCGCGCGGGCGTGCCGAAGCAGCCCTCGGACCTGGCACGCCACGAATGCCTGACGTTGAGTTCGGACGCCAGCCAGTCGCGCGGCTGGGCGTTTGCGATGGAAGGCCGCACCCACCACCTGCGTCCGGCCGGCCGGCTCGACTGCACCGACGGCCAGGTGCTGCACGACTGGTGCCTCGCCGGCCTGGGCATCGCCTGGCGCAGCACCTGGGAGGTGGAGGCGGAAGTGGCGCGCGGCGAACTGATGACGGTGCTCGACGACTTCATCGCGCCGCCGAACGGCATCTACGCCGTGTTCCCGCACGCCAAGCACCTGCCGCTGCGGGTGAGGCTGTGGATCGACTTCGTCAAGCAGGCCTACGGCAGCCCGGCCTACTGGCACGGCCGGGGCTGACGGCGCACCGGGCGGCCCGTCAGGCGCCCTTGGCGCAGGCCGACAGGTACTTGTTGCGCTCCTCGCCCTTCAGGCCCTTGGCCGCGGCTTCCTTGCTGCAGGCGCCGAGCTTCTGGCCCTGGGTGACCTTCTTGTCGTCCCCTTTTGCGCAGGCCGACAGGTACTTGTTGCGCTCTTCACCCTTCAGGCCCTTCGCGGAGGCCTCCTTGCTGCAGGCGCCGAGCTTCTCGCCCTGCTTCGCCTGGGCGGCCGAGATGCCGGCGGGGGCGTCCGGGGCCGGCTTCTCGTCGGCCGCCACGGCGGCGGTCGACAGGGCGGCCAGGCTCAGCGCCACGGCGCTCATCAGGTGCTTCATGAACTCTCCTTTTTCTCGAACGGGGTGGGATGGCCGCGACGGCCGCGCGGCCCCGGCACGTCGCCGGCACGCCTACAACGGCTGTACAAGCGCCATGGTGCACCGCATTGGCGCTCCGGCGCCAGCGCAACCCGCCTGCCGTCGGGCTACAGAATTCGGCGGGGATGCGCCAGCCGCTCGTGCGCGGCGTGCAGGCGGCGCACCAGGACCCGGATGAACGCCTTGTCGAACAGGTGCCGGGTGCCGACGGACAACTGCTCCAGCGTCTCGGGCGTGAAGGAGACCGTGGTGGTCGGCAGGGTGACGAGCACGTCGGCACTGTGCAGGCGCAGCTCGGGGTTCGGCGCCAAATAGGCCATTTCGCCCACCGACGTGCCCGCCCCCAGCGAGGCGACACGCTCGCCATCGCGGTACACGTCGACACCGCCCTGCGCGACGATGTGGAAGGTGTTGCCTTCCTCGCCGCGCTTGTACAGCGCGTGGCCATACTTGAAGCGCTGCCACTTCGCGCGGTGCACCACTTCCCACAGCTCGACGTCGCCGAAGCCGGCAAAGAACTCCAGCTGCCGCAGCAGCGTGAAGCGTTCCGAATCGAGTACGCCCTGGAGCTTGCCGCGTGGCACCTCGCGGTTGGCCACCAGCGCCGACAGGCCTTGCGCGAAGGCTTCCCAGTCGGCCGGCCGGCCGTCCGGTGTCTTGGCGAGCGCGCCGCGCACCAGCGCGTCGAGGCGGGGCGGCACGCCGTCGCGCAGCGCCGTCAGCGGCGGCGGCTCCTGCGTGTAGATCTGGTTCATGAGCGCCGGCTGCGTGTCGGCGTCGAACGGCGGGCGGCCGGCGATCAGGTGGTAGAGCACCGCGCCGAGCGAGTAGATGTCGGCCCGGCAGTCGAGCGTGCTGCCGTCGAGCTGCTCCGGCGACATGTAGGCGAGCGAGCCGACGCGGAAGATCTGCGTGCGGTCGGAGCGCAGGTTGAGCACGCTGCCGAAGTCCGTCACCTTCACGTCGATGACCTGGTCGCCCTCGACCACCGCCAGCAGGTTGGCCGGCTTGACGTCGCGGTGGATCAGCCCCTGCCGGTAGACGTAGCCGAGCGCCATCGCGCACTTGAAGCCGATCTCGACGATCTGCTCCAGCGACAGCAGCTGGTCGGCCCGGCAGAAACGCCGCAGCGTGAAGCCGCGGACGTGCTCCATCACCAGGTAGGGCGCGGCCGGGTCTTCGACGGCATCGAAGATCTGCACCACGTTCGGATGCTGGAGCCGGCCGACGAGCGCCGCCTCCGCGGCGAAGAATTTCTCGAAGTAGCGCGGCTCGATGCCGCCGTCGTGCTCCGGCAGGCGCACGCGCTTGAGCGCGACGTCGCGCTGGTGGAACTCGTCGCGCGCGAGGAAAACCTCGCTGGTCGCGCCTTCGCCGAGGCGGCGCAGCACCCGGTACTTGCCGATGGCCGCCGGCAACGACGGATCCGCCGCGGCGGCCGGCGCGACGGGCAGGGGAGTCGTACGGTCGGCGGCGGACATCACCGTCTATCTTCGGCCATTGGGCGGCGCCGCTTGAGCCGGCCGTGCGCGGCGCGAGGCGGGGGCACCCCAACTTAGAATCCGCCCATGATCCAAGCCAAGCAGGACTTGCTCTCCGCCTTGCGCGCAGCGGTCGCGGAACTGGCCCCCGAACCCGGCCCGTCGCTCCCCTCCCCCGATGCCCTCGAATTCGAGTCGCCCAAGCAGGCCTCGCACGGCGACCTCGCGGTCACCGCGGCGATGCAGCTCGCGCGCGGGCTGAAGAAGAACCCCCGTGAACTGGCCCAGGCGCTCGTCGAGGCGCTGAAGCGCCAGCCGGCCGTCGAACGCTGGGTGTCGGCGCTGGAGATCGCCGGCCCCGGCTTCATCAACCTGCGCTTGAAGGACGCCGCCAAGCAGGCCGTCGTCGCCGAGGTGCGGGCCGCCGGCGACGGCTTCGGCCGCCAGCCGGCCCATGGCCACAAGCTGATGGTGGAGTTCGTCTCGGCCAACCCGACCGGCCCCCTGCACGTCGGCCATGCCCGCCAGGGCGCGCTGGGCGACAGCCTGTCGCACCTGTTCGAGACGCAGGGCTTCGACGTCACCCGCGAGTTCTACTACAACGACGCCGGCGTGCAGATCGCCACACTGGCCGCCTCCACGCAGGCGCGCATCCAGGGCCTGAAGCCCGGCGACGCCGGCTGGCCCGAGAGTGCCTACAACGGCGACTACATCGCCGACATCGCCGCCGATTTCCTCGCGAAGAAGACCGTCAAGGCCGACGACCGCGAGTTCACCGCCTCCGGCGACCCGGACGACCTCGACGGCATCCGCCAGTTCGCGGTGGCGTACCTGCGCCACGAGCAGGACCTGGACCTGCAGGCCTTCGGCGTCCAGTTCGACAGCTACTACCTGGAAAGCAGCCTCTACACCTCCGGCCGCGTCGCGCAGACGGTCGAGCGGCTCGTCGCCGCCGGCAAGACCTACGAGCTGGACGGCGCTCTGTGGCTGAAGAGCACGGACTACGGCGACGACAAGGACCGCGTGATGCGCAAGTCCGACGGCACGTTCACGTACTTCCTGCCGGACGTGGCGTACCACATCGCCAAGTGGGAGCGCGGCTTCGAGAAGGTCATCAACTGCCAGGGCACCGACCACCACGGCACGATCGCCCGGGTGCGCGCCGGCCTGCAGGCGGCCAACGCCGGCATCCCGCCCGGCTACCCCGACTACGTGCTGAACACGATGGTGCGCGTGGTGCGCGACGGCGCCGAAGTGAAGATCAGCAAGCGCGCCGGCAGCTACGTGACGCTGCGCGACCTGATCGACTGGACCAGCCGCGACGCGGTGCGCTTCTTCCTGATCAGCCGCAAGGCCGACACCGAGTTCACCTTCGACATCGACCTCGCGCTGAAGCAGAACGACGAGAACCCGGTGTTCTACGTGCAGTACGCGCATGCGCGCATCTGCTCGGTGCTGGCCAAGGCGGGCGCCGGCGAACTGGCGCAGGCCGACCTGTCGCGCCTTGTTGCGCCGACCGAACTGTCGCTGATGCTGAAGCTGGCCGACTACCCGGCCATGCTGCAGCGGGCC
Source organism: Aquincola agrisoli (assembly GCF_036621135.1). Lineage (NCBI taxonomy): Bacteria > Pseudomonadati > Pseudomonadota > Betaproteobacteria > Burkholderiales > Sphaerotilaceae > Aquincola > Aquincola agrisoli. The sequence goes on along the minus strand of NZ_JAZIBG010000054.1, from coordinate 9,900 downwards.
GCGGCCAGCCTGGCGCCGCACGACGTGGCGTTCTACCTGCGCGATGTGGCGGCCGCCTTCCACAGCTACTACGCGGCCGAGCGCTTCCTGGTCGACGACGCCGAACTGTCGCGTGCCCGCCTGGCGCTGCTGGATGCCACGCGCCAGGTGCTGCGCAACGCGCTGGCCCTGCTGGGCGTGAGCGCCCCCGAGAGCATGAACCGGGCCGAGGAGCCCCTGAAGGAATCCGCATGAAGTCGCAACGTGGGGGCTTCGTGATGGGCCTTATCGTCGGCCTGCTGCTGGGCCTGGCGCTGGCGCTGGGCGTGGCGCTCTACGTCACCAAGGTGCCGGTCCCCTTCGTCAACAAGGTGCCGCAGCGCTCCGCCGACCAGGACGCGGCCGAGGCGGAGAAGAACAAGAACTGGGATCCGAACGCCCCGCTGTCGGGCCGGCCGACACAGCGCGCCGCCTCCGGCACGGTGCAGACGCCCGTCTATCCGGCCCAGCCCGCGGTGCCCGCGCCGACGCCCGAGGCCCCCGCGGCCGCGGCATCGACGCGCGATCCGGCGGCCATCCTGTCGGGCCAGGACGCCGCGCCGGCGGCACCGCCGGCCGCTGCTCGGTCCGCCAGAACCGGCCCCGACGCGTTCACCTACTTCGTGCAGGCGGGTGCGTTCGCCCGGCCGGAGGATGCCGAGCAACAGCGCGCCAGGCTCGCCATGCAGGGCCTGGCGGCCCGCGTCACCGAGCGCGAGCAGTCCGGCCGTACCGTGTACCGTGTCCGCCTGGGGCCCTACGAGCACCGCGACGACGCTGAATCCGCGCAGCAGCGGCTGCAAGGCTCGGGCGTCGAGGCGGCGCTGGTGAGGGTGGAGCGCTGAAACGCCCGCCAAGCGAAACTTTCGATACGGGCGCCGGTCCATCGGCGTCTGAACCGATCTCAAGAGGATTTGCATGAACCGTCGTGACTTCACCGCCCGCGCCGCGGGCACCGGCCTGGGCCTCGGGCTCGGGCTGATCGGCACCGCAGCGCAGGCCCAGGGTGCGCAGCCGGTGGAGGGCAAGGACTTCGTGCGCCTGTCGTCGCCGGCGCCCACGAGCAGCAACGGCAAGATCGAGGTGGTCGAGTTCTTCTGGTACGGCTGCCCGCATTGCAATGCGTTCGAGCCCGCCCTCGACGCCTGGGCGCGCAAGCTGCCGGCCGACGTCGCCTTCCGCCGCGTGCCGGTGAGCTTCGCCGCCATGCACGAGACGCACGCCAAGGTCTTCTATGCGCTCGAAGCGCTGGGCCAGGTCGAGGCGCAGCACCGCAAGGTGTTCGCCGCCATCCACGTGCAGCACAAGCGGCTTGACAAGGAGGCCGACATCGTCGACTTCATGGTGCAGAACGGCGTCGACGGCGCGAAGTTCGCCGAAGCCTTCAAGTCGTTCGGCGTGGCCACCAAGGTCCGCCAGGGCAAGCAGCTTTCCGAGGCCTACAAGATCGACGGTGTACCGTCGATCGGCGTGGCCGGCCGGTGGTACACGGCGCCCTCGATGGCCGGTTCGCCCGAACGGGCGCTGGCCGTGGCTGATGCGCTGATCCAGCGCGCCCGCAAGCCGGCCTGACCACGACGCCGCCGCCCATCGGCGGCGGGGTTTGCGCAGGCCTCCACAGTCGGTGGGAGGCCCGGGGCATGAAACTGGGGCTAGAATGCCCATGCAAGTTTCATGCCTTTATGAATCACCTCTCCATCCTCCCGTCGCTGAAATCCGGATCGTGCTGTGCGGGAAGGGGAATGGCCGTGCTGGTCGCGGCAGCCTGTCTCCTCGCCGGGCCGGCCTGGGCCGCCCGGGCCGACCGCAACCAGCCGATCACCATCGACGCCGACAAGCCGGGCACCGTCGACATGCTGAAGCAGGTCGTGGTGTTCAACGGCAACGTCGTCATCACCCAGGGCACGATCACCATCCGGGCCGAGCGCGCCGAGATCCGCGAAGGCGCCGACGGCTTCCGCGCGGCGATTGCCATCGGCGGCGCCGGCCAGCAGGCCAGCTTCCGCCAGAAGCGCGAAGGCCTGGACGAATACATCCAGGGCACTGCCGACCGCATCGAGTACGAAGGCCGAGGCGATGTCGTGCGCTTCCTCGGCCGCGCCGCGGTCAAGCGGCTGCGCGGCAGCACGCCGGCCGACGAGATCTCCGGCGAGCGCATCACCTACGACAGCACGACCGAGGTCTTCAGCGTCGCCGGCAGCACCAGCCCCACCCCGCCGGCCGACGGCGCCAGCGGCCCGGGGAACGGCCGGGTGCGCGTGATCCTGACGCCGCGCGAGTCCGCGGCATCCGAGCCGGAGGCCCCGCGTTGACCGCACCGCTGTCCACCACCGACGCGGCGCGGGCCGCTTCGAGCCGGCTCGAAGCCTCCCGGCTGCAGAAGCGCTACGGCACCCGCACCGTGGTGAAGGACGTGCACCTGGCCGTGGGCGCCGGCGAGGTCGTCGGCCTGCTCGGACCCAACGGCGCCGGCAAGACCACCACCTTCTACATGGTCGTGGGCCTCGTGCGTGCCGACGCCGGGGAGATCCGCATCGACGGCGCCGAGGTGCAGCACAAGCCGATCCACCAGCGTTCTCGGCTGGGGCTGTCCTACCTGCCGCAGGAGGCCTCGATCTTTCGCAAGCTCACGGTCGAGGAGAACATCCGGGCCGTGCTCGAGCTGCAGCAGGGCCCCGACGGCAAGCCGCTGCCCGGCAAGGAGATCAACCGCCTGCTCGACGGCCTGCTGGCCGACCTGAGCATCGAGAAGCTGCGCGCCAGCCCGGCACCGGCGCTGTCGGGCGGCGAAAGGCGCCGCGTGGAGATCGCGCGCGCGCTGGCCACCCAACCGCGCTTCATCCTGCTGGACGAGCCGTTCGCGGGGGTCGACCCGATCGCGGTGATCGAGATCCAGCGAATCATCGGTTTCCTCAAGGCCCGTGGCATCGGCGTGCTGATCACCGACCACAACGTACGCGAGACGCTGGGCATCTGCGACCGCGCCTACATCATCAGCGAAGGCCGCGTGCTGGCCGAAGGCACGCCCCACGAGATCGTCGACAACACGGACGTGCGCAAGGTCTACCTTGGCGAGCACTTCCGCATGTGATTGATTGATGCAACCCGGTTGAAGTCATGAAACCCTCGTTGCAAATCCGACTGTCGCAGCACCTGGCGCTGACGCCGCAGCTGCAGCAGTCCATCCGCCTGCTGCAGCTGTCCACGCTGGAGCTGCACCAGGAAGTCGAGCAGATGCTCGAGCAGAACCCCTTCCTCGAGACGGAGGAGGAGCACGTCCCGGCGTTCGAGCAGTCGATGGAACGGCCCGCCGCGAGCTCGCCCGAACGCGACGACGGCGACTTCGCGGCGAGTACCGAGTCCAGCGGCAGCACCGAATCGGAAGGCGCCGAGGCCGCCGGGGTGGACGGCGCCGAATTCGGCACCACTGAGCGCGAGGACTGGGAGAACGGCACCGAACGCGACGACTTCGACGGCATCCGCGAAACGCCCTCGTCGGGCACCGGCAACAACGACAACGACGATTTCGAGCCGCAGGAGCGTGGCGGCGGCGGCATCTCGCTGCAGGAGCACCTGCGCTCGCAGCTCGCGGGCATGCGGCTGGAGCCCGCCGACGCCGCCGCGCTGCATGTGCTGATCGAGTCCCTGAACGAGGACGGCTACCTGGCCGACACGCTGGAGGACATCGCCGAGCAGCTGGCAGGCGATGCCGATCCCGAGGCGCGCGAGGAACTGCTCGAACGCCTGCAGTGCGCGCTGAAGTGGCTGCAGAGCCTGGAGCCGCTGGGCGTGGGCGCGCGCGACCTGCCCGAGTGCCTGGTGCTGCAGCTCAAGGCCCAGCCACGCAGCGAAGCGCAGGCCGTGGCCATCATCGTGTGCAGACAGCATCTGGAACTGCTGGCACGCCGCGACCTGAAGAAGCTGATCGCCGCGACGGGCGCCGACGAAGAGCTGCTGAAGGCCGCGCAGGACTTGATCCGCCGGTGCGAGCCCAAGCCCGGCCGCCCCTTTGCGCGCGCCGAGGCCAACATCATCGTGCCCGACGTGATCGTGCAGAAGTCGGGCCGCGGCTGGAAGGTGGTGCTCAACCCCGACGTGATGCCCAAGCTGCGCATCAACGACTTGTATGCACAAGCGATCCGCGGCAACCGGGGCCACAACGGCAACGGCGCACTTGGCGCGCGGCTGCAGGAAGCGCGCTGGTTCATGAAGAACATCCAGCAGCGCTTCGACACCATCCTGCGCGTGTCCACCGCCATCGTGGAGCGGCAGAAGAACTTCTTCACCCACGGCGAGATCGCGATGAAGCCGCTGGTGCTGCGCGAAATCGCCGACGAGCTCGGCCTGCACGAGTCGACCATCTCCCGGGTGACGACGGCCAAGTACATGGCGACGATGTTCGGCACCTTCGAGTTGAAGTACTTCTTCGGCTCGTCGCTGAACACCGAGGCCGGCGGCAATGCGTCGAGCACCGCGGTGCGCGCGCTGATCAAGCAGCTCGTCGCGGCGGAAGACGCGGCCAAGCCGCTGTCCGACAGCCAGCTCAGCCAGATGCTGGAGGAGCAGGGCATCCAGGTGGCGCGCCGCACGGTGGCCAAGTACCGCGAAGCGCTGAAGATCGCGCCCGCCAACCTGCGCAAGGCGATGTGAATCCGATGACCTCCACTGCCTTGTTCCTGCCGTGTGCCGCCGGCGTCGAGGAGCTGCTGGCCGACGAGTGCCGGCGGCTGCTGGGCGACGTTCGGCTCGACCTCGCGCGCGGCGGCGTGACCGTGCACGGCGACGAACGCACCGCGATGCGCCTGAACCTCGGCAGCCGGCTGGCGCAGCGCGTGTTGTGGCCGCTGGCCCACGGCGCCTACCGCGACGAGCACGACCTGTACGACCTCGGCCGCCAGGTGCGCTGGGGGGACTGGATCACGCCGCGGCAGACGCTGCGGGTCGACAGCACCGCGCAGCGTTCGCCGCTGCGCAGCCTGAATTTCGCGAACCTGCGCATCAAGGACGCCGTCTGCGACGTGCTGCGCGAAGCCACGGGCGAACGGCCCAGCGTCGACACGCGGCACCCGGACCTGCCGCTGGCGTTGCACCTTTCCCCCACCCACGCCACCCTGTACGTCGACACCTCCGGCGAGGCGTTGTTCAAGCGTGGCTGGCGCGAAGCCAAGGGCGAAGCGCCCCTGAAGGAAACGCTGGCGGCGGCCATGCTCGCCGCGGCGGGCTGGCAGGGCCGTGCCGAGGACGGGCCGCTGTTCGACCCGTGCTGCGGGGCAGGCACCATCGCGATCGAGGCGGCACAGATCGCCTGCGGGATCGCGCCGGGCTCGCAGCGGCGCTTCGCCTTCGAGCGGCTGCTGCCCTTCCGGGCGCACCTCGGTGCCTGGCGGGAGATGCAGCGCGAGGCGCAGGCCGCCGTCCATGCGCCGGCCGTGATGGTGCACGCCGGCGATGTGTCCTTCCGCATGACCGACTTTGCCGCGCGCAACGCCGAACGCGCCGGCGTGCGCCACGCCATCGACTTCAAGACGGCCGATGCGCTGCAACGGCCGGCCCCGGCGCCCGCCGGCGTGTTGATGCTGAATCCGCCCTACGGCGAGCGCATCGAGGCCAAGGGCAGCGGCCAGGGCGGCCGCGCCGAGGGCGCAGGCGCCGGCCGGGGCGGGCAAGCCTTCGAAGGCGGCGGCACGCCGGCCGACTTCTTCGCCCAGCTGGCTTCGCAATGGAAGCGCCACTACCCCGGCTGGACGGCGTGGGTGCTCAGCCCCGACATGAAGCTGCCTTCGCTGATGCGGCTGAAGGAGAGCCGGCGCATGCCGATGTGGAACGGCCCGATCGAATGCCGGCTGTTCCGGTTCGACCTGGTGGCCGGCTCGGCGCGCTGAGCGGCGCCCGTCCTGGGCGCCGCGGCCGGCTCAGCGGCTGAACCGCTCCAGGATCGATCCGATCTCGCCGAGGCCCCCGTCGGCCGGGAGCCGGCCCTGCGGCGTCATGCTGTCCACTGCCTGCGGCAGCACCTGCGCCAACTGGCCCAGCAGGTCACCCTGCGACAACCCGGTCTGCTGCGTCAGGCGCCCCAGCAGGTCGCCGCCGAACACCTGGCCGAGCTGATCCGCCGACACCGGCTGGTTCTGGCCGGTGCCGACCCAGGACGACACCACGTCCCCCAGGCCGCCCCGCGTGAACTGTTCCACCAGGCCGGCCAGGCCGCCCTGCCCCTGGCCGCCCTGCTGCCCCATCTGGGACAACACCAGGGCCACGATGCGCAGCAGGTCGGCCTGGCCGCCTGCACCTGCCAGCGGGCCCCCCCGCTCGCCGTCCGCTCCACCGCCGTTGCCCAGCATGCCGATCGCGATGTCCAGCAGTCCCATGTGCTTCTCCTCAAGATTGGAAACGAGCGCGGATTGTGGGAAGCGTGCGGACATGGCGCCAGCACGCCCTCGGGCCGCTGGCCATTACCGCACGAAGAGGCTCACGAGGCGAGCATCGGCGCCACACCCGGGTGCAGCGCTACCGCAGCCAACGCCGCCAGCGGCGCGGTGTCGGCCCGCAGCACCGCCGGACCGAGCGTGGTGGGCAGGAAGCCGGCCGCCCGTGCCGCCTCGACCTCGGCCGGCGCGAGGCCCCCTTCGGGGCCGCTGAGCAGGATCAACCGGGGCGGAACGCTGCCGGCTCGCAGGCGCTGCGCCACCGCCTGCGCATCGCTGCAAAAGCCGAGCAGCCAGCGCGCCTCACCTGCTGCCGGCTGCGACGAGGCCCACCAGCCCGCCAGGCTGGCCACCGGCGCCACCGCCGGGACCCGGTTGCGGCCGCACTGCTCGCAGGCGGCAACCGCGATCGCCTGCCAATGCGCGCGCTTCTTCTCGGCCCGGTCGCCGGCCAGCCGCAGCACGGAACGCTCGGTCATCAGCGGCTGGATCGCAAAGGCGCCCAGCTCGACGGCCTTCTCCACCAACGTGTCCATGCGGTCGTTGGCCGGCATGCCGAGCACGAGCGTGACGGCAGGGCCGATCTCCCGTTCCACGGCGTGATGCGTCTCGGCGACGACCTGCACATCGCTGCGGCCGATGCGCTCGATGCGCGCGGTCCATTCGCCACCCAGGCCGTTGAACAGCGTGAGCTCGGCGCCGGGCTGCAGGCGCAGCACCTGGACATGGCGCGCCGCACCGGGCGGCAGGGCCAGCGACTGGCCTGCGGCCAGCGGGACATCGACGTGGATTCGGGGCATAACCCCGGAGTTTGCCTTCGCCGCGGCTACAGCCTCGCCAGCGCCGCACGGACGATGTCGCGGGAGAACTCCGCGGCCACATCGGCGATGAAGCGCTCGAAGTCGACATGGGCGCTGTCGTCGGCCCGGTCGGACACGGTGCGCAGCACCGCCAGCGGCCGGCCGAAATCGGCGCACACCTGCGCCACCGCGGCGCCCTCCATCTCGACGGCCAGCGCATCGGGCAGCGCGGCCCGCAGCGCCGCGCTCTCGGCCGCGGTGCTGACGAACCGGTCGCCGCTGACCACGAGCCCGTCATGCCGCCGCACCGCCTCGATGCCGAAGCGCTGCAATGCAGGATGCGGCTGCGCGAGCACCACGTCGGTGGCCGCGGCCAGCGAGGCGCACAGCGCCGCGTCCGCCGCGAACCGCGAGCGGCCGGTCAACGGCACCTCGTAGCGGGGAAACAGCGGCGACGCGTCCATGTCGTGCTGAAGCAGCTCACGGCCAACGACCACGTCGCCGACCTGCACGCCTTCGGCGAGCCCTCCCGCGACGCCGGTGAAGAGCAGCGCCTGTGCGTTGAAGGCGTCGAGCGCCAGGGCGGCGGTCGCCGCCGCCGCCACCTTGCCGATGCCGCTCAGCACGAGCAGCACCTCGTGGCCTTCGAGCCGGCCGCGATGGAAGTCGCGGCCGCCGCGGGCATCCACACGCCGGTCTTCGACCAGCGGCAACAGCGCGCGCAACTCCGCGTGCAGCGCGCTGACGACGGCAATGCGCGTCACGCGGCGCCGACGGCCGGCGGCTCGGCCATGCGTTTGTCGCGCAGCTCGCGGCGCAGCACCTTGCCGATCGGTGTCTTCGGCAGCTCGGTGCGGAACTCGATGAGGCGGGGCCGCTTGTAGCCGGTCAGGTTGGCCTCGCAAAAGGCACGAACGTCCTGCTCGGTCAGCGCCTGGTTGCCCTTGACGATGACGACCTTGACTGCCTCGCCCGCCTTGTCGTCCGGCACGCCGACGGCGGCGCACTCCAGCACGCCCTCGAGTTGCGTGAGCACCTCTTCGATCTCGTTGGGGTACACGTTGAAGCCGCTGACCAGGATCATGTCCTTCTTGCGGTCGACGATCTTGAAATAACCGCGCTCGTCCACCACGCCGATGTCGCCGGTCCGGAAAAAGCCGTCGGCCGTCATGACCTTGGCCGTCTCGTCGGGCCGCTGCCAATAGCCGGCCATGACCTGCGGGCCACGGATGGCGATCTCGCCCGCCGCGCCCGGGGGCACCTCACGGCCGTCGTCGTCGAGCAGCATGAACTCCGTGCTCGGGACCGGCAACCCGATGGTGCCGCTGAACCGGGTGCTGTCGACGGGGTTGCACGACGCAGTGGGCGACGTCTCCGACAGTCCGTAGCCCTCGACGATCGGGCAGCCGGTCTTCTCGAGCCAGAGCTTGGCCGTGGCGCTCTGCACGGCCATGCCGCCGCCGACCGAGATCACCAGATGGCTCCAGTCGACCGTGCCGAAATCCGGGTGCCGGGCCAATGCGTTGAAGAGCGTGTTGACGGCGGGAAAACTGTGGAACCGGTGCTTGCTCAGCTCCTTGAGCACCCCGGGCAGATCGCGCGGGTTCGGAATGAGGATGTTGCAGCCGCCGGTGCGCATCGACAGCATCATGTTCGCCGTGAAGCCGAAGATGTGATAGAGCGGCAGTGCGCACACGGTGACCACCTGCTCGCCGGGCGCGACCTTGCGCAGCGCCGGCTGGTACCAGGCCTCGCACTGCAGCACGTTGGCGACGAGATTGCGGTGCAGCAGCACCGCTCCCTTGCTCACGCCCGTCGTGCCGCCCGTGTACTGCAGCGCGGCGATGTCGTCCGGCCCGAGCGCAGGCGCGGTGTAGGGCTTGCGCCGCCCGATCGCCAGCGCGTCGTTGAAGCGCACGGCCGCCGGCAGCTCGAAGGCCGGCACCAGCTTCTTCACCCGGCGCACGACGTAGTTGACGATGGCCCCCTTGGCGACGCCGAGCATGTCGCCCATCGCCGCCAGGACGACATGGCGCACCGGCACCGCATGCGCCACCTGCTGGAACACGTGGGCGAAGTTCTCGATGATCACGAGCGCCTTGGCACCGGCATCCTTGAGCTGGTGCTCCAGTTCGCGCGGCGTGTACAGCGGGTTGACGTTCACGAGCACAAAGCCCGCCCGCAGGATGCCCGCGACGACCACCGGGTACTGCGGCACGTTGGGCATCATCACGGCAACGCGGTCGCCGCGCTCCAGCCCCAGGGATTGCAGGTAGGCCGCGAAGGCGCGGGAGCAGTCGTCGGTCTGGCCGAAGCGGTAGGTGCGGCCCATGAAGACATAGGCCGGAAGGTCGCGGTACTTGCGGAAGCTCTCCTCGAGCAGCGCGACCAGCGAGGGGTAGAGGTCGCTCTTGATCTCAGGAGGCACTCCGGCGGGGTACTGCTTCAGCCACGTCTTCTCCATCGCGGGCAATCTCCAGAACGAGGGGCGATTCTGACAAAGCGCCTCTTCGCGCAGCATCAGGGGATTCGATAGCGATGCAACCCGCCGGCCGGCGCACTACTCCACGGCCTTCACCATCTCCTCGACGACCTTCTTCGCATCGCCGAAGACCATCATGGTCTTGTCCATGTAGAAGAGCTCGTTGTCCAGGCCC